>JOBE01000053.1 GCA_000717735.1 Streptomyces griseoluteus
GTCCACCGCGGCGGCGAACGGCACGATCTTCGCCTCCGCGAGAGCACGCACCGACTCCCGGAGCATGTCGTGCTCCTCGGAAGGCCGATACAGGTCGAAATCAGCGGAACCTGACACGCTCACTCACTCCCACGCTTGCTAACTACCGTTAAGTAACCCAAAGGGTAGGGCGTGACCCGGCTCCGTACCAGGGCACGACTATGCTCGGGCAGGCATTCCGCCCGACGTTCACTGGAGACCCGCATGGCCCTCAAGATCACTGTGATCGGTACCGGCTACCTCGGCGCCACCCACGCCGCGGCCATGGCGGAACTGGGTTTCGAGGTCCTCGGCCTCGACGTCGTCCCCGAGAAGATCGAGCTGCTGTCGTCCGGGCGCGTCCCTATGTACGAACCGGGTCTGGAGGAGCTCCTCGCCAAGCACGTCGCCGGGATCGAGGGTTCGAGCGGGCGGCTGCGGTTCACCACCTCCTGGGAGGAGGTCGGCGCCTTCGGCGACGTGCACTTCGTCTGTGTGAACACCCCGCAGAAGCACGGCGAGTACGCCTGCGACATGAGCTACGTCGACGCCGCCTTCACCTCCCTCGCCGGAGTCGTACGCGAAGGATCCCTGGTCGTCGGCAAGTCGACCGTCCCGGTCGGCTCGGCCGAGCGGCTCGCGGGCCTGCTGCCGGAGGGCGTCGAACTCGCCTGGAACCCGGAGTTCCTGCGGGAGGGCTTCGCCGTGCAGGACACCCTGAGGCCGGACCGGATCGTGGTCGGCGTACGCGGCGAGCGGGCCGAGAAGACGCTCCGCGAGGTGTACGCCGTACCGGTCGGCCAGGGCTCGCCCTTCGTGGTCACCGACTTCCCGACCGCCGAGCTGGTGAAGACGTCCGCGAACTCCTTCCTCGCCACGAAGATCTCCTTCATCAACGCGATGGCCGAGCTGTGCGAGGCCGCCGGCGGCGACGTCGCCAAGCTGGCCGAGGCACTCGGCCACGACGACCGGATCGGCCCCAAGTTCCTGCGGGCCGGGATCGGCTTCGGCGGCGGCTGCCTCCCGAAGGACATCAGGGCCTTCATGGCCCGCGCCGGCGAGCTGGGCGCCGACCAGGCGCTGACCTTCCTGCGCGAGATCGACTCGATCAACATGCGGCGGCGCGGCCAGATGGTGGAGATGGCCCGGGAGACCCTCGGCGGGAGCTCCTTCCTCGGCCGCCGGGTGGCCGTGCTCGGCGCCACGTTCAAGCCCGATTCGGACGACGTCCGCGACTCCCCCGCGCTGAACGTGGCCGGGCAGATACACCTCCAGGGCGGCCAGGTCACCGTCTACGACCCGAAGGGCATGGACAACGCCCGGCGCGTCTTCCCGACCCTCGGGTACGCGGACTCGGCGCGCGAGGCCGTGGCCGGGGCGGACGTGGTGCTGCACCTGACGGAGTGGCGCGAGTTCCGCGAGCTCGACCCGGCGGAGCTCGCCGAGGTCGTGTCGTCGCCGGTGATCCTGGACGGCCGCAACGCGCTCGACTCGGAGCGCTGGCGGGCGGCCGGCTGGACCTACCGGGCGATGGGCCGCCCGCGCGCCTGACACGCGGACACACGAGAGGGAGGGGGCGCGCTCGCGCCCCCTCCCTCCTTCGTACGGCCGGTCAGGCCGCGGCCGGCCGGATGCGGTTCGTCCGGGACAGGAACTCCGTCTCGCGCAGCGCCCGGGTGACGTTCGCGTGCGCGAGGCCCACCAGCTCCTGGGCCGGCCAGCCCCGGCGCAGCAGCTCCGCGAACAGCGGTACGTAGCCGACGGCCGGGGCCGTCGTGTGCGAGACGCCCACGCAGTGCGGGCCGGCCTCCGCGCGCACCCGGTCCAGGACGTCGGCGACGGCGGCCGGGTCGTCCGTCACGGTGACCATGCAGACGGCGCCGTTCTCGCCGAGGAGGCCCAGGACGTCGTCGGGGAACTCCTCGGGGACCGCCCGCGTCAGCAGGACCGGGGCGCGGGTGACCGCGAGGGTGCGGCGGACCGTGTCCTGGTCGGCTCCGGACAGGTCCACGGCCAGGCCGATGCGGTTCATCTCCCGTACCGCGTCGCGGGCGAAGCGGTCGAAGCGGGTGAGGCCGGCGGCCCGTACCCCCAGGGCCTGATAGGCCCTCAGGGTCGCGGCGGACCCGCCGAGCGCCGTCCAGGCGACCGGTCCGAGGAGGGCCGCGACACGGCCGCAGTTACGGGCGTGGGCCATCTCGGACGTGGTGTGCGCGAGACGCAGGTCCTCCGGGCAGGCGGCGACGAGCGCGCGGACGGCGTCGATGCGCCGCAGGGTCCCGATGACGCCCTCGTCGGCCTCGACGTGCAGGGACCAGAACTGGGCTCCGGCCTCCCTCGCCCGCACCGGCGGAAGGTCCTCCGGATCGAGGGACGGGGGCAGGACGGTGTGCCCCTCGACGACGGGCTGGGCGGCCAGGACGGCGCGGGCCCGGGACGTCTCGTCGAGCGGCGGGGGTGGCTCCGGAACGTCGAGCTCGCCGGCGGCGGCAGGGACGGTGGAGAGGCTGGGATGGTCGTCTAGCAGTTCCGCCATGGGGTCACTCCGAACTCGGCGATGCAGTACCGCCCCGCCTAGACCGGCGGGGCGGTACCGTCCACCGTGCCACCGGGCCCCTGCCGGGGCCCGGCGGACTGAGCCGTTCGGGTGACCGGCCCGTTACGGCGCGTCGAGGGCGTCGACAGCGTCGATGGTCGCGTTCGACGGTGCCGTACGGCTCTTCAGATCGCGGGATACCGCCTCCGCGTCGCGGAGGGCGCGGACCGCGTTGGACCAGGTCAGCTTGGCCAGGTCCGGATGCGACCAGCCGCGGTGCAGCAGCTCCGCGATCAGGTTCGGGTAGCCGGCGACGTCGTCGAGACCGGCCGGGGTGAAGGCCGTTCCGTCGTAGTCGCCGCCGATGCCGATGTGGTCGATGCCGGCGGCCTCGCGCATGTGGTCGAGGTGGTCGGCGACCGTGGCGGCGGTGGCGATCGGGCGCGGGTTCTCCTCCTCGAAGGCACGGTGCAGCTTCATCGCCTCGGCGGTGGTGTCGAGGTGGTCGAAGCCGTGCTCGCGGAGGTTCTCGTCCGCCCGCGCGGTCCACTCGACGGCCGCGGGGAGGATGAACTTGGGCACGAAGGTGGCCATCGCGACGCCGCCGTTGGCGGGCAGCCGCTCCAGGACGTCGTCCGGGATGTTCCTCGGGTGGTCGCAGACCGCCAGGGCCGAGGAGTGCGAGAAGATCACCGGCGCCGCCGTGGCGTCGAGGGCGTCCCGCATGGTGGTGGCGGCGACGTGCGAGAGGTCGACGAGCATGCCCGAGCGGTTCATCTCGCGGACGACCTGCCGGCCGAAGGCCGAGAGCCCGCCGACGCCGGGCTCGTCGGTCGCCGAGTCCGCCCAGTCGTTGTTGTCGTTGTGGGTGAGCGTCATGTAGCGCACGCCGAGGGCGTGCAGGGCGCGCAGGGTGGCGAGGGAGTTGTTGATCGAGTGGCCGCCCTCGGCACCCTTGAGGGAGGCGATACGGCCCTGCCCGCGGGCCGCCTCCATGTCGTCCGCCGTCAGGGCGGGGGCCAGCTCGCCCGCGTACCGCTCCAGGAGCTGGTCGACGATGTCGATCTGCTCCAGGGTCGCGCTGACCGCGTCGTCCCCGGCGAGCCGGCACGGCACGTACACCGACCAGAACTGGGCGCCGACGCCGCCGGCCCGCAGCCGCGCGAGGTCGGTGTGGAGGGCGCCGGTCTGGTCCGCGCCGATGTCCATGCGGTCCAGGTCGTACCGCACGTGCTCGCGGAGCGCCCAGGGCAGGTCGTTGTGGCCGTCGACGACGGGGTGGCCCGCGAGCAGCTCGCGGGCCTCCGCCAGACGGTCCGCCGCTGCGCTCACTTGCCGAAGCCGAAGGAGTCGGCGCCCTCGACCTTGGCCCGCAGCCGCTTGCCCTTCTCCGTCGCCTGGTCGTTGAGCTCCTGGAGGAACTCGTTCATCCGGGCGAGGAGGTCGGCGTCGTGCGCGGCGAGCATCCGGGCCGCGAGCAGGCCCGCGTTGCGGGCGCCGGCGACGGAGACCGTGGCGACGGGGACGCCGGCCGGCATCTGCACGATGGAGAGCAGCGAGTCCATGCCGTCGAGGTACTTCAGCGGCACCGGCACGCCGATGACGGGGAGCGGGGTGACGGAGGCGAGCATGCCGGGCAGGTGGGCGGCGCCGCCCGCGCCCGCGATGATCGCCTTCAGGCCCCGGCCCGCGGCCTCCTCGCCGTACGCGATCATCTCGCGCGGCATCCGGTGCGCGGAGAGGACGTTGACCTCGTAGGGGATCTCGAACTCGTCGAGGGCCTGCGCGGCGGCCTCCATGACGGACCAGTCGGAGTCGGATCCCATGGCGATGCCGACGACGGGGGAGGTGCTGTGGCTGCTCACTCGGTGATCGTTCCTCGCAGATATCCGGCGGCGTGACGCGCGCGCTCCAGCACGTCGTCCAGGTCGTCGCCGTAGGTGTTGACGTGCCCCACCTTGCGGCCGGGCTTCACGTCCTTGCCATACATGTGAATCTTGAGCTGCGGGTCCCTCGCCATGCAATGCAGGTACGCCGCGTACATGTCGGGGTAGTCACCGCCCAGGACATTGCACATCACGGTCCACGGGGCACGCGGGCGCGGATCGCCGAGGGGCAGGTCGAGGACCGCCCGGACGTGGTTGGCGAACTGCGAGGTGATCGCGCCGTCCTGGGTCCAGTGGCCGGAGTTGTGCGGGCGCATCGCCAGTTCGTTGACGAGGATGCGGCCGTCGGTGGTCTCGAACAGCTCGACGGCGAGGTGGCCGACGACCCCCAGCTCCTTGGCGATGCGAAGCGCCAGCTCCTGCGCCTGGCCGGCGAGCTCGCCGTCGAGGTCCGGCGCGGGTGCGATGACGGTGTCGCAGACGCCGTCGACCTGGCGGGACTCCACGACCGGGTAGGCGACGGCCTGGCCGTGCGGGGAGCGGACGATGTTCGCGGCGAGCTCGCGGGTGAAGTCGACCTTCTCCTCGGCGAGGACCGGGACCCCCGCGAGGAACGGGTCGCGGGCGTCCTCGGGCGTACGGACGAACCAGACGCCCTTGCCGTCGTAGCCGCCGCGCACGGTCTTCAGGATGATCGGGAAGCCCCCGGCCTCGGCCGCGAAGGCCACCGCGTCCTCGGGGTCCGCCACGATGCGGTGCCGCGGGCTCGGCGCGCCGATCTCGTCGAGCTTCGCGCGCATCACCCCCTTGTCCTGGGCGTGCACCAGCGCGTCGGGGCCCGGGCGGACGGGGATGCCGTCGGCTTCGAGGGCCCGCAGGTGCTCCGTGGGGACGTGCTCGTGATCGAAGGTGATCACGTCGCATCCGCGCGCGAAGTCACGCAGCGTGTCCAGGTCGCGGTAGTCGCCGATGACGACGTCACCGACCACCTGGGCCGCGGAGTCCTGGGGGGTGTCGCTGAGGAGCTTGAACTTGATGCCGAGGGGGATGCCCGCCTCGTGCGTCATACGGGCGAGCTGCCCGCCGCCGACCATGCCTACTACGGGGAACGTCACCCTCTTAGGGTATCCGCACCATCCCGGAAGCCTCGTCCGGCTGTGGTTTGGCACAAGAAAGGCGGGGCGGGAAGCGGGTTCTCCAGTGGTTTACGAGGTACCCGGGCGGGTGACAGGAGCGCTGGTTAGCATGGGTTGGGTTGACGTCATCCGGGCGTCATCCGGACGGACGGGACAGAGCCATCACCATGAGTGAACCCGGCGCGCTGCGCACGCGACTCAACGGGCTCTTCCGTGAGGTCGCCAAGTTCGGGGTGGTCGGCGGTCTCGGCGTCCTGGTCAACCTCGGCGTCTTCAACCTGGTCCGCGGCACCACGGACATTCCGATGGTGCGGGCCAGCCTGATCGCCACCGTCGTCGCCATCGTCTTCAACTACGTGGGGTTCCGTTACTTCACGTACCGCGACCGGGACAAGTCGGGGCGGACCAAGGAGATGTCGCTGTTCCTGCTGTTCAGCGTCGTCGGCATGGTCATCGAGAACGGTGTGCTCTACGCGGCGACGTACGGCTTCGGCTGGGACGGCCCGCTCGCGAGCAACTTCTTCAAGTTCTTCGGGATCGGGGTCGCGACCCTGTTCCGCTTCTGGTCGTACCGCTCCTGGGTCTTCCGCACGCTGCCCGCGAAGGAGGCGGTCCAGGCCGCCGAATCGTTCTTGGAGCAGCCCCCGCGCCAGGCGGTCCGGCGCCAGCCCGACCGCGTCTGACCAGCCTTTTCAGTCCGACCCTCTTCACCGTACGGGGCGCTCCCGCGTCTCGTCGGAGACGCTCCTGACCTCCCGGCTCAGGAAGAGCGCGAAGACCGGCGGCTGCTCCTTCAGGAGCTCGAGACGGCCGCCGTCCGCCTCCGCCAGGTCGCGGGCGACCGCGAGGCCGATGCCGGTGGAGCTGCGGCCGCTGACGGCCCGCTCGAAGATCCGCGAGCCGAGGTCGGCCGGGACACCCGGGCCCTCGTCGGTGACCTCGATCACCGACTGGTTGCCGATGACCCGGGTCCGCAGGGCGACCGTGCCGCCGCCGTGCATGAGCGAGTTCTCGATCAGGGCCGCGAGGACCTGGGCGACGGCGCCCGGGGTGCCGACGGCCCGCATCCCCTGCTTCCCCGAGTGGACGATGGCCCGGCCGGCGCTGCGGTAGGCGGGCCGCCACTCCTCGATCTGCTGCTTGACGACCTCGTCCAGGTCGAAGGCGACGGCGGAGCCGGTCCGCGGGTCCCTGGAGTTGGTCAGGAGCCGCTGGACGACGTCGGTGAGCCGCTCGACCTGGGTGAGCGCGATCGTCGCCTCCTCCTTGACCGTGTCGAGGTCGTCGGCGAGCGCCACCTCCTCCAGGCGCATGGAGAGGGCGGTCAGCGGCGTACGGAGCTGGTGCGAGGCGTCGGCGGCGAGCCGGCGCTCGGCGGTGAGCATGCGGGCGATGCGTTCGGCGGAGGCGTCGAGGACGTCCGCGACCCGGTCCAGCTCGGGCACCCCGTACCGCTTGTGCCGGGGGCGCGGGTCGCCGGAGCCGAGGCGCTCGGCGGTCTCCGCGAGGTCGGTGAGCGGGGAGGTGAGCTTGTTCGCCTGCCGTACGGCGAGGAGGATCGCGGCGACGACGGCGAGCAGGGCCACCGCGCCGATGATCAGGAGGGTGCGGCCGACCTCCTCGGTGACGGTGGAACGGGACTCCTCGACGATCACGGTCTCGCCGCGTTCGCCCTCGGCGAGGCCCCGGATGACGTCCCCGGTGGGTCGGGTGCCGATCTCGATCGACGGGCGGCCGGGGATCCGGATCTCGGCGAACCGCTTGGCGCCGCTCTGCTCGGCGAGGATGTCCGGGTTGACCGGCTCGCCGCCGATGAGCCGGCTGTCGACGATGGAGGCGAGCCGCACCGCCTCGGTGTCCACCCGCTCCTGGGCGGTGCTGGTGATGGTGCGGGTCTCGACGATGACGAGGGAGACCCCGAACACCGAGATGACGACGAGCACCACGGCGAGCGTGGAGTTGATCAGACGGCGGCGCATGGTGCTCTCCGGGGGCGGGGTGGCTCAGCTCTTCTCGAAGCGGAAACCGACTCCGCGCACGGTGGCGATGTAGCGCGGGTTCGCGGCGTCGTCGCCGAGCTTCTTGCGCAGCCAGGAGATGTGCATGTCGAGGGTCTTGGTGGACGACCACCAGGTGGTGTCCCAGACCTCGCGCATCAGCTGGTCGCGGGTGACGACCCGGCCGGCGTCCCGGACCAGGACCCGGAGCAGGTCGAACTCCTTGGCCGTCAGCTGGAGTTCCTCCTCGCCCATCCAGGCGCGGTGCGACTCGACGTCGATCCGGACGCCGTGGGTCGCGGGGGCGACGGTGGGCTCGCTGGAGCCGCGCCGGAGCAGGGCCCGGACGCGGGCGAGGAGTTCGGCGAGCCGGAAGGGCTTGGTGACGTAGTCGTCGGCGCCCGCGTCGAGTCCGACGACGGTGTCGACCTCGTCGGCCCGTGCGGTGAGGACCAGGATCGGGACCGTGTGCCCCTCGGCGCGCAGCCGCCGGGCGACTTCGAGGCCGTCCATGCCGGGCAGGCCCAGGTCGAGCACGACCAGGTCCACTCCGCCCTGGAGTCCGGCGTCGAGGGCGGTGGGGCCGTCCTCGCGGACCTCGACCTCGTACCCCTCTCTCCGCAGGGCACGGGCCAGCGGTTCCGAGATGGATGCGTCGTCCTCGGCGAGCAGTACACGGGTCATGGGGTGATGGTAGTCCGCACGGGTGCCGGGCCGGGGCGCGACGGCGGGGGACGGGCCGCCGGGCCTGGGTCCGGGCGCCCGGGGCGATGTGACCCCTGGGGATCCTGTGGACATCCTGTGCATGACCTTCGAATAGGCTTCTGTGGTTGCACTTCCGCCTGTGATCCATCTCTCAAGTCCTTCCATATCCGGCACTGTCGTGTCGTATGGTTGCTCGACGTCTGTAGCGGTATTGGGGACCTTTGGCTCGCTTCGCGTGCCAAGGTCCTCTTTCTGCGTGAGGTCGGCTCCGCCGATCCTCGGAGACGGTGAACGACCTGTGGGCCGGGTTCCGGGAAGCGACAGCGCATCTCCCGGGGCGTGGATCCCGGTGAGTCCGACGACTCAGCCGGTGCCGGCCTCCCCCACCGGGCGCATCACGCTCACAAGGCGCGCGTCCCGACAGAGCAAGGATCGACATGGCGTCCAGCCTGACGAAGGACTCGGCCGAACCCCTCGGCTACGAGAAGACCTTCCTCGGCCACCCCCGCGGCCTGGCCACTCTCTTCATGACCGAGATGTGGGAGCGTTTCTCCTACTACGGCATGAGGGCCCTTCTCGTTCTGTACCTGGTCTCCGGCGGCGTGGACGCCGCCACGGGCAGCCAGGGCGGCGGTCTCGCGATGACCGCGGCGACGGCGACGGCGATCTACTCCGTCTACGTCTCGATGGTCTACCTGATGGCCATGCCCGGCGGCTGGTTCGGCGACCGCGTCTGGGGCGCCCGCAAGACCGTCACGATCGCGGCCTCCGTGATCATGCTCGGCCACGTCTCGCTGGCCATGCCGGGCCAGGCGATGTTCTTCGTCGGTCTCGCGCTCGTCGCGGTCGGCTCCGGTCTGCTGAAGGCCAACATCTCGACGATGGTCGGCCACCTCTACAAGAACGCGGACGACCCGCGCCGTGACGGTGGCTTCACGATCTTCTACATCGGCATCAACCTGGGCGCGTTCCTCGCTCCCCTGGTGATCGGCACCGTCGGCGAGAAGGTCAACTGGCACCTGGGCTTCGCCCTCGCCGCCGTCGGCATGGGCCTGGGCCTCGCCGTCTTCCTGATCTTCGGCAAGACGCTGAACCCGAAGAGCAGCGAGGTCCCGAACCCGCTGTCCGCCGACGAGCGCAAGGCCGTCATCACCAAGGCCGCCGTCGTCACCGTCGTGATCGCCGCGTTCTACGGTGCCGTCGTCGCCCTCGGCATGTACACCCTGAACTGGGCGATGGTCCCGATCACCCTCGCCGGTCTGATCATCCCGGTCGCCGTCCTGGCCCGCATCAAGCGCGACAAGGACCTGAGCGCCGGCGAGAAGTCCCGCGTGACCGGTTACATCTGGTTCTTCGTCGCCGCCGCAATCTTCTGGATGATCTACGACCAGGGCGGCTCGACGCTGTCCCTGTTCGCGGACGACAAGACCGCCGACACCATCTTCGGCCTCGGCTTCCCCGCCACCTGGTACCAGTCGCTGAACCCGCTCTACGTCATGGCGCTGGCCCCGGTCTTCGCCTGGATGTGGCTGTGGCTGGCCCGCAAGAACCAGGAGCCGAACACCATCGTGAAGTTCGCGATGGGTCTCGTCCTGGTCGGCGCGTCCTTCTTCGTCTTCATCGTCCCGATGAACATGGCGGGCGACGGCACCAAGGTCTCCCCGATGTGGCTGGTCACGATCTACATGATCCAGACCATCGGTGAGCTGTGCCTCTCCCCCGTCGGCCTCTCCGTCACCACGAAGATGGCGCCGCAGAAGTACGCCTCCCAGATGATGGGCGTCTGGTTCCTCGCCGTCACCGCCGGTGACTGCACCACGGGTCTGCTCTCCATCGCGGGCGTCGACCTCAACGGCACCGGGATCATCGCGATGCAGGCGACGCTCGCCGTCGCCGCCGGATTCGCGATCTACATGTACCGCAAGAAGGTCCAGGGCCTCATGGGCGACGTCCACTGACGCCCGTAGTCCCCTGCTCCCCTACGGAGGCCGCCGCACCGGGTTCGGTGCGGCGGCCTCCGTCGTTCTTCCTCACCTCCTGAGCCGCGCCCACGGGGTGAAGGCGAACACCGCGCCGCCGAGCAGGATCACCGTGCCGGCGACCAGGGCGAGGGCGCGCAAGGCCCCGTCGCTCTCGGCGCCGGTCTCCGCGAGGTTGCCGCCGTCGGAGCCGCCGGAGGCCGTGCCGCCGGAGCCCGAGCCGCCGGATCCCGAACCCGAGGTGCCCGATCCGCCGCCGGCGCCGCCGGCCTGCTTGCTCGTGTCCAGTTCGAGGGAGGCGTTCACCGCTCCCTTGACCTGGCACGGGATCTCCATCTTGGCCTCGCCGAGGGTGACCGAGATGGTGAGCGCGCCGGGGCTGAGCGTGGACTTCCCGGTCGCACCCGGCTTGTACGTGCCCTTCATGTCCTCCAGGCTCACCGGGGCGCCCGCCGCGAGCGCGGTGGGGTTGGGGGCGCCGGTGACCTTCACCGTGCCGCTGTCGGATCCGCCGAGCTTCACCGCCATGGACGGGGTGAGAGCCCCCTTGGGGAGGGCGGCGGGGCTGTTCATGACGCCCTTGGCCGTCTTGACGGTGAGGTCGTAGACGGCGCCGTTCTTCTTGGCGTTGATCGTCACCTTGGAGTTGATGTCCGGCGGTCCGGGGGCCTGGCAGGCGAAGGCGACGGTGACCTCCTTGCCGGGGAAGTCGGTCTGCCCGCCACCGGAGCCGCCGCCGGAGGTGGTCGTGCCGCCGCCCGAGGTCGTACCGCCGCTGGTGCTGCCGCCCGAGGAGGACGAGCTTCCGCCCGAGGTGGTCGTGGACCCGCCCGACGTGGTCGTCGTACCGCCCGAGGTGGTCGTGGACCCGCCCGACGTGGTCGTCGTACCGCCGGTCGTCGTACCGCCCGACGTCGTACCGCCCGACGTCGTACCGCCCGAGGTCGTCGTACCGCCTCCGCCCGCCGTCACCTTGATCGTCGCGCCGACCGGGACCGCTTCCTTCGGCGCGCACTTCGTGTCCGTCGATATCGGCTTGGACACGTTGATCGTGTACTTGTCGGGCGTCAGCGTGATCTCGCCCGCCTTGTCCAGCTTCAGCTTCCCCTTCATCTCGGGCAGCACCATCGGGCTGTTCTTGGGGATCGGCGGGTTCTTCCGCGGCCCTTCCATCGCCACGGTGCCGGTCGCCGCGCCGCCCACGGTGAGGACGCCGGTCGGCTTGACCGTGTCCGCGCCGAGGTCGAGCACGTCGGGGTTCTTCGACGCGGCCTGGACCGTCTTCCAGACGATCTCGACCTCGTCGCCGACCTTGGCCTCCGCCGGTGCCGTGATCAGCACCTTCGTCGTGCCCTGCACGGGCGGAAGTCCGGAGATGGACGGCGGGATGCACTCCGTCTTGTACGAGACCTCGGCGGCCTGTGCGGGTCCGGCGGAAATCAGGATCCCCGCGCCGCCGAGCATCAGCGCGACTCCGGCCGCGCTCATCCTCCGTTGCGTACTCACGCTTGTCCCTTCGTCGTCGGGCTGCTCTCTGGGGCTGACGGTGCGGAGTCAGGGCTGAACCACGGCAGGACCGCGGTCGGTTCGTCGTCCCCCGCCTCCTGCCGCGCGGGAACGGGGGTACGGGTACGGGTACGGGTCCGCCGGCGCCGCGGGGGGCGGGTCGCGGCAGGGCTCGCGGCCGGACGGGCGCGGTCCACCACGGCCATCCCGACGCGGAACAGGGCCGTGGGGACGACGACGGCGAGCAGCAGCCAGAAGAGCGTCACGCCCCAGGGCCTGCCGACCCCCCACGGCTGCTCGACCAGGACCTTGCCCGCGTATCGCACGGAGACCTGGTAGTCGCCGTGCGCGCCCGCGGCGAGTTCGACGGGGAGCCGGACCAGGGCCTTCTTGCCGGGAGCGACCGTGCCGCGCCACTGGCGTTCCTCGTACTGCGGCGCGAAGACGCCGTGGCCGGTGCCGACCTGGAAGACGGGGTCCTTGACGGGGGCGGAGCCGAGGTTGCCGACGGTGAAGACGACCTCGCGGCTCGGGGGCGCCCCGAACCAGGTGAGGAGGCCGCTCGATCCGTCGAGGCGTACGGCGGCCAGGACGGCGAGCCGCCCGTCGCCCGAGGCCTCGGGGAGCGGGGCGGTGGGGTGCCCGGCGACGGTGAACTCCCGGTCGACGGCGTCCTGTTGGCCGGTTACTCCGGCCACGTGCACGACGCAGGGGCAGGGCCGGGGCGGTTCGGCGACCGGGAGCTTCGCGCTGAACGCGCCGCGCGCGTCGACGGTGGCGGCCCGGCCGTCGGTGTTGGCGCAGGAGTTGGTGCCGCCGATGACACCCCTGTCGGGTGCCGCCTGGCCGCAGACCAGGAGCATGAGCAGCGCGCCCGGCTTCCAGCCGCTGCCGCTGACGGTGATCTCGCCGCCCTTGCCGCCCTCCGCGCGGGAGAGTTCGACGACGGGCCCGGGGGCCGCCGACGCGGGGGCGGTCGGGAGGAGGGCGAGGGCGAGGCCGGTCAGGAGTGCGGCGGCCGTGCGCATCCACCTCGTGGTTCGGCTGCCTGTCATGGGGTCGCTCCCGCCGACGCTGCCTGGGTACGGATACGGGTACGGGACCTTCCGCGCCGCCGTACGGCGTATCCGCCGACCGCCGCCGCCAGGAGCAGGCCGGCCGCCCCAGCCGGCGCCGGGACCGGCGCGAAGGAGGCCTCGGCGCGGGCGGTGGCGGGAGCGGCGCCCGGGGCCGTGGCGGTGAGCCGGACGGTGACCGAGTCGAGGGCGGGCGGGTCGGGCCAGGGTTCGGTGCGGGTGGCCCGCTCGCCGGGGCGGAGGGTGAGCGGCAGGGGGCGGTCCGGCCGGTCGAGGACGGTGCCGAGGACGCCGTCGGCGCGGACGGCGAGGCGCGGGGCGAGGACCGTGGTGCCGCGGTTGACCAGGGTGTACCGGAGGGAGCCGGTCGCGGTGTCGACGTGGACGTCCTCGACGGTGAGGGCGGCGAGCCGGGGGCCGCTGACCCGCAGCCGCAGGTCGACGCGGAGTTCGCGGCCCGCGGCCGAGGCCCGTACGGCACCCCGGTGTTCACCGGGCGGGGTGTCGGCGGTGACGGTGACGGCGAAGGGAACGTCCGCCCTGGTCCTGGCCGGCACGGTCACGGTCCTGGCGGCGAAGGACACCGGCGCGCCCTGCCCGCTGAGCCGTACGGTGAGCGGCCGGGCGCCCGGGTTGGTCAGCGACAGGGTGTCCTGGAGGACGCTGCCCGCGGGGCCCTCCAGATAGGCGTACGGCCGTCCGGCGGCGGGCGCCGCCGTCCAGGCCTGGGCGCCGGGGGGAGCCGCCGCGACCGCGCCGAGGAGGGCGGTGGCGGCGGCCACGAGCCCGGAGCGTGCCGCCGTCCGCATCAGCGTGCCGTGCGCCGGGTGAGCCAGAGGACTCCGGCGGCGCCGGTCAGCAGGACGGTGCCGCCGAGGGTGCCGAGGGCCATGGCGGAGTCGAGCGGCCCGGTCCTGGGCAGCTCGGTGGGCGGTGCCTTCTCCTCTTCGCCCGCGGGCGGCGGGGTCTCGGAGCCGGAGAGGCCGGTGACCTGGAGTTCGAGGGACGGCTTCGGGTTGTTCTTGGGGAGGCAGACGGCCGCGTCCATGCCGAGGGCGTGGACGGTGAGCTTCCCGGCCGTGAAGGTGACCTTGCCGTTCTTGGTGGGGGTGTACGTGCCCGTGAGGGTGCCGATCCTGATGGGGGTGTCGGGCGGGATGGCGGCCGCGTTCGGCGTTCCCTTGACCTTGACGGTGCCCTCGGCGTCGCCGCCGAGGACGAGTTCGGCGCGGGGGGTCATGACGCCCTTGGGGAGTTCGATCGGGCTGTCGGAGACGCCCTTCTCGAACGACATGGTGATCGTGTAGGCGCCGCCGTTCTTGACGGCCTTGATGTCGACGGGCGAGACGGCGCTCTTGGCCCCGATCTTCGTTTCGCAGGAGTAGTGGACGTCGACGACGGCCGCCTGGGCGGCCGGTGCGCCGGCGAGCACGGCCGCGCCCGCCACCGTGGCCGCCGCCGCGAGCGCGGCGGCCGTCCTCCTCCGGTTCGGCTCCTTGGTCACCCCGAGCACCCCTCACCCCAACGTAACTGACGGTCTTTCAGATTGGCCGTCAAGGTACGCCCGGGGCCTCACGGAGGGAAGGCAGGGGAACGGGTGAACTTGTGAAAGTCTCAGGCGGGCGCGGCGAGTTCGGCCCAGACCGTCTTGCCGGGGGCTCCCGGGGTGCGCTCGATGCCCCAGTCGAGGCAGAGCCGCTGCACGATGAACATGCCGTGACCGCCGGGGCGCCCCGAGCGGTGCGGGCTGCGGGGTGCGGGCTGGCCGGCGCCCCGGTCGGTGACTTCGAGACGCAGCACCTTGGGCAGGCGCAGGACGCGGAGCCGCTCGGGGCCCTCGGCGTGCAGGCAGGCGTTGGTGACGAGCTCGGAGACGACGAGGAGGACGTCCTCGGCCGCGGCCCTGCGGTCGGCGCCGGCGGCCGGCAGCCAGCCCCACTCCTGGAGCGCGGTCCGCGTGAAGTCGCGGGCGAGCGGCACGGTGCCGCTGGTCTCGCCGAGGGCGAGCGTACGGACGTCGGAAGCTTGGTCCATCAGCGCTTCACCTCACCGATCGACGGGACAGAGACGGTACAGAGGGGCAGGACGTGCGGGCGGTGCGGCGACGCGGAGCGATGCGGGGGTGGCGTGGGGCACACCCGGTGGGGCGGAGGGCTCAGCCGGGGAGGGCTGTGGCGAGTGTCTCGTGCACGGTGAAGACGGCCTCCGCGCCCGTGATGTGGAACACCCGGGCCACCGCGGGCCGCATCGCCACCAGATGGACCCCGCCACCGGCGGCGTCCGCCCTCAGTCTGGCGCCGAGCAGGACGTTGAGTCCGCTCGAGTCGCAGAACTCCAGGCCCGAGCAGTCGACGACGAGGTGCGAGCGGCCGGCGTCGAGCGCGCCGTCCAGGGGAAATCGCAGCAGGTCGACGGTGTGGTGATCGAGCTCACCCACGGGCGCGAGGAGTTCACTCGCGCCCACGGTCCGGACCTCGACCCGCAGCCGCGCGGGCGGTGCGCTGCCGATGTGTTCCCGGTCCATGGCCGTGCCTCTTCTCGCTCTCACGGATGCCGACTGACGTGCCTAGAACCCTACAAGCGGGTCCCCCTTCCGTGCACACAAGGTCCACCACATACCCGGACAAAACGGATTGTCGACACTTGCGACCTTGTGTGGGAAGCAGGTAGGGCTAGAAGGGAACACCCGACACGACCGGCTTCGGAGGCGCCGCAAACCGCAGCAGAGGAACCAAGGAGGAGACCCATGTCACCCCGGCTCGACGCCCCGCGTACCCCCGACGCGCCGTCGACAGCAGTCCCCCTCGTCCATCCGACCACTCCCTCCCCCGGCCACCCGGCCGCGCCCCTCGACGACCTGATCGACCGCCCGCTCGACCGGCCCCTCGACCGGATCGGACCGGTCGACGCGCGTGCCCTGTCGAAGCAGCTCTTCGCCCGGCTCGCCGAGCTCGAAGAGGGCACCCACGACCACGCGTACGTCCGCAACACCCTGGTGGAACTCAACCTGGCCCTGGTCCGGTTCGCCGCCGCCCGCTTCGGCACCCGCAGCGAGCCGATGGAGGACATCGTCCAGGTCGGCACCATCGGCCTCATCAAGGCGATCGACCGCTTCGAACTCACCCGCGGCGTCGAGTTCCCCACCTTCGCGATGCCGACGATCATCGGCGAGATCAAGCGCTTCTTCCGCGACACCTCCTGGTCCGTGCACGTCCCCCGCCGGCTCCAGGAACTGCGGCTCGACCTCGCCAGGGCCGGTGACGCGCTCGCCCAGCGCCTCGACCGCGCCCCGACCGTCGCCGAACTCGCCGAAGAGCTCGGCATCTCCCCCGAGGAGGTCGTCGAGGGCATGGCCGCCAGCAACGCGTACACCGCGGCCTCGCTCGACGCGCAGCCCGACGAGGAGGACGGCTCCGGCGGCGAGGCCGCGCTCGCCGACCGGCTCGGCTACGAGGACCACGGCCTCACCGGCATCGAGTACATCGCCTCCCTGAAGCCGATGATCGCCTCGCTGCCCGCCCGCGAGCGCCAGATCCTCTCCCTCCGCTTCGTCTCCGGCATGACCCAGTCGGAGATCGGCACGGAACTCGGCATCTCGCAGATGCACGTGTCACGGCTGCTCGCCCGCACCCTCGCCCGGCTGCGGCGCGGACTCACCCTGGAGGAGTGACCTCCGTCCGGAGGAATCACCTCACTCTGGAGGAATGACCTCCGCCACCTCCCGTGAGCCGCCAAGATGGCTGCGGAAAGGGCCCGTTCACGGTCTTCGGACCAGGACGGGCCCTTCCGCGTGACCGGAACGCGCCAGTCGGCAGGCCTTGTTGACGCGCCATCCGGATTGGGCGACATTGAGCCCGGGGATTCAGGGGGGAATCACATGGTTTCTGCGTACGCGGAACTGGAAGGGCGGATGCGCGACCGGCTCGGGGGCAGGGAGTGCCTCTACGTGCCGTCGTGCCGCTTCGGGCTCTATCTCGCGCTGCGCCACTGGTGTGAACCCGGTGGCCGGGTGCTGATGTCGCCGGTCAACGACGACGTCATCTTCTTCGTCGTGCTCGCCGCCGGGCTCCGCCCGGTGCAGGCGCCGCTCGATCCCCTGGACGGTTCGATCGACCCGGCCGCCGTGCCCGAATCCGTCTGGCAGGGCCTCTCCGCCGTCGTCACCACCAATCTGTACGGGAACCCCGACCCGGCGCCGGAGCTGCGGGCCCGGTGCGACCGGCTCGGCATCCCGCTGATCGAGGACGCGGCCCACGCGATCGGCTCCACCGTCGGCGGCCGCCCGGTCGGCACGTACGGCGAGGCCTCCGTCTTCAGCCTCTCGAAGCACACCGCCGCCAAGACCGGCGGCTTCCTCGCCCTCGCCGACCCGGCACGGCGCGAGGAACTCGCCGCCGCCCGCGACGCGTTGCTGCACCCGCGCCGCAGGACCGGCGAACTCGCCTACCTGGCACGGCCGTACGCGGAGGCCGCCGTGCGCGGTCTGCGCCTGGTCAGGGCCGCCCGCGCCACCCTGCGGCTCCTCGGCACGGAGGAACGGACCGAGATACGGATGCCGCTGCGCGCCGACGCGCTCGCCCGGGCCCTCCCGGCCGCGCCCGCGCTCGAACCCTTCCACTCCTGGGTCAGGGTCGACATGCACGACTACCGGCTCGGGCCCGGCCCCGGCCGGCTCCGACGCACCACCCGCAGGCTGGCCCGGCTCGACGACGTCCTCGCCGCCCACCGCGCGGGCACGGAGCGGCTCCTGGCGAGCGAGTACGGCACGCCAGGGGACGGCGGTGTCCAGCCGCTGTTCCGGGTGCCGCTGCTCGTCGACGACCGGGACGCGGCCATCGCCGCCCTCGCCCGGCGCCGGATCACCACCGGCTACCTCTACGACCCGCCGCTCGACAGCTACGCGGGCGAGGCGTTCACCGACCTCTCGCCCGCCCCGGAACCGGCCGCCCGGTTCGCCCGGCACGCCCTGCCGGTCGACCCGCGCCGGGCCGACGAGGTCCTCGCCGTGCTCCGTACCGCAGGGATCCGCCCCGCGCACCTGTCGCCGACCCCCGGCGGGGCCCGGTGACCGAGTCCGTACGGCTGCGGGGTGCGGACCACCCGGCGGCCGAGGAGCCCAAGGGCGCCCCCGCACCGGAACACCCCGCGGAGAACGGCGAGGGCTCCCTGTTCCGCAACGCGTACGCGCTGATGCTCTCCACCGGCGTCTCCGCCGCCCTCGGGCTCGGCTTCTGGCTCGTCGCCGCCCGCTACTACACGGAGGAGGCCGTGGGGCAGGGCTCCGCCGCCATCGCCGCGCAGCGGATGCTCGCCTCCCTCACCGCGACGACGCTGACCGGCGCGGTCGTCCGGTACGTACCCAGGGCCGGGCGCGCCACCGGTCCCCTCGTGGTGCGCCTGTACCTGGTCAGCACCCTGGTCGTGGGCGTCGCCTGCGGGGTCTTCCTGCTCACCCTGGACTGGTGGGGACCGTCGTACGCCCCCCTCGGCACTCTCTCCGCCGGCATCTTCTTCACGGCCGCCAGCATCGGCTGGGCCCTGCTCACCCTCCAGGACGCCGTCCTCACCGGGCTGAGACGGGCCATCTGGGTCCCCGTCGGCAACGCCGTCTTCTCGCTCGGCAAGCTCGTCCTGCTCGTCGTCCTCGCCGTCGGCCTGCCGGTGCTCGGCGTCTTCGTCTCCTGGGCGGCGGCGATCGCGCTCTCCGTGGTGCCGGTCGGCTGGCTCGTCTTCCGGCGCCTCATCCCCCGGCAGGAGCAGGCCGACCGGGACCGCGAGCCGCCCAGCCTGCGCGAGATCGGCCGGTTCCTCGCCGGGGACTCGGTGGGCTCCGTCTTCAGCCTGCTGATGATCAGCCTGCTGCCGATGATGGTCGCCGTCCGCTTCGACGCCGCCCACAACGCCTTCTTCTACACGGCGTACACCGTCGGCGGCACGATGGAGTTCATGGCCATCAACATGGCCTCCTCGCTCACCGCGCACGCCTCGCACAGCCCCGGCTCCCTCGCCGAGGGGGTCAGGGGCGCGCTGCGCCGCATGGTGCTGCTGCTCGTCCCGGTCGTCCTCTTCCTCGTCGTCCTCGCCCCGCTGCTCCTGGCGCCCTTCGGGGCGGAGTACGCCGAGAACGGCACGACGGTCCTTCGGCTGCTCGCCGCCGCCGCGCTGCCCCGGGTCGCCGTCGAGCTGTACATCGGCGTGCTGCGCGTCCAGGGCCGTACGGGCATGCTCGCCGCCCTCCAGGGCGCGATGTGCGTCCTGGTGCTCGGCAGCGCGGCGTTCCTCCTCGGGCCGCTCGGCATCGCGGGGGCCGGGTACGCCGTCCTCGGGGGAATGACCGTGATGGCGGTCGTGTGCGTGCCGGGTCTGCGGGCCGCGCTCAAGGGCAGGGCGCCCCGGGTCCAGGAGCGCGCGAAGGACGCCTACGGCACCAACTGGGCCCGGGAGAGCGCGTATCTGCGCGGGGCGCACGAGTCGGTGACGCCGGCGTTCGGGATCCCGGTGTACGTACCCGGGCAGCGGACCGGCGAGCCGACGGGTCTCCTGGGAAAGCCCGCGCCCGAGCCGCCGGACGCGGCACCCGCCCCCAGCGGGTGGACGGTCGGCGTGTGGCTGCTCCTCGGCCTGGCCGCCGGGCTCTTCTGGCTGCCGCTCGCCCGCTCGGGGATGCTCGACGTGGAGCGGATCTCCGGCACCGGTCTGCTGACCGCGCTCCCGCCCGTCACGCTGGCCGCCGGGCTGCTGCTCGTCGCCCTCCAGGGCGCCGCCGTCGGACTGCGGGTCTTCCGGCCGGTGTTCGCCGGAACGGTCCTGCTCGCCACCTTCCTCGCCCTGCACACCGCGCCGCCGCTGCTCGGTCTGCGGCCCGCGGAGGCGGGCGGGCCGGGGGCCGCGCTCCTGGGCGACGGGGCGGAACGGGCCGTCGCCCCGATCGCCCTCCAGGCGCTGTGCCTGCTGCTCGCGGCCGTGCTGCTGCGGGTGCTCGGCGTGGGCGACCGGGTCACGGCCGGGGTGGTGTGGGTCCTGGTCTGGGCGGGCTGGGCGGGGCAGCAGGCCTTCGCCACCGCCCCGCTCCCGCTGTTCCTTGGCCTGGCCGGTGCCACGATGGCGGTGTGCGCCTTCCGGGGCCTCGCGGCGGGCCGCCGCTGACGCGCCCGCTCAGCCCCGCGGCACCTCCTGCCGGAAGTACGGGTCCTGGCCCGCGATCCGGTAGCCGTCGAGGCCGGGCCCGGAGTCGATGGTCAGGTCACAGCCGGGTCCGGGCACGGCACGGTTCCAGTGCACGTACGCCTTCACCTCCGGCAGCGTCGGTGCGACCTTCGGGATGGCGGTGTACCAGTCACGCTGCCGTTCGGGCCGCTCCGGGTCGGGGGCGGTGGAGAACTCGGAGAGCATGACGGGCTTGTCGGCGGAGATGTTCTTCCGGAGCCAGTCGTAGCTGGGCCGCTGGCTTTTGTCGAAGTCCAGCCAGTTCGGCGACTTGTGGCAGAGGTAGTAGTTGTACTGGTCCATGCCGATCCAGTCGACGTAGTCGTCGCCGGGGTAGAGCTGTTTCATCAGGGCGGCGTTGCCGAGGTAGCCGGAGACCGTCCACACCCACACCACGTTGGTGACGCCGAGCTTCTCGAAGCGGTCGCGGACGTGGCGGTAGGCGGCGACGTACTCCTGCGGGGTCCCGGCGCCCTGTTCGATGCGGAAGTCGGCCTCCTGGTCGAACGAGAAGAAGACCCGCTTGCCGTACTCCTTGACGCGGAGGGCCTGCGGGTCGATGACGGAGGTGTCGTACGTCCCCGAGGCGATGTTCTTCCAGCCGAGCTGCCTCTCGGTCCAGTTGGCGTGGTGCTTCTCGGTCCACACCGTGGACTCCCAGGCCAGCATGAGGAGCCGTTCGCGGCCGAGCTCCCGCTCGTCGGGGGTGAGAAGCTCGCCGTCGGCCTTGGTCCCCGACATGTCGTGGTAGGTGTACACGAGGTCGAGCTTGCGGCCGATCTTCTTCTCGAAGGCGTACACGGGCCGGGTGAGGGAGCTGTCCTCGTCGTACGGGATGTACGCGCCCCACCAGGCTCCGCACGGTGCGACGAGCGCGGTGTCGGGGGCGCAGCGGTCGTCGTCCTCGGCGAGGGTCGACCAGACCCCCAGACCGGCGGTCAGCGCACCGACGGCGGCGAGCGCCACGGCGATCCGCGTCCAGGGGTCCCCCTTGCCGTGCCGCCCGGTCATCGCCCCCCACCGGGCCTTCGTTTACGGAACCGGGGGAAGCCCCGCGCGCTGTCGGACCTGGCGCCGTCCCGCTCGACGGCGCCGCGCGTGGCGGCCGGCAGCGGCACGCCGGGCAGCAGGGCGGCGACGGTCACGAAGAGCGCGAGGACGCCGAGGAAGACCGTCAGGGAGAAGGACTTCGTCAGGAACAGGGTGGTCGCGGCGAGGGTGGCCACGGAGAGGCTGACGGGTGCGGCGAGCGCAAGGGCTTCCAGGCGGGCACCGGGCCGCAGTCCGAACGGCTGCGGGAGCAGCAGGGCGAGGCCCGGGGCGAGGACGACGAAGACGAGGACGGGGATCCAGCGCAGCGGGGAGCCGCCGGGGAACGCGGTCGCGGCGAGGGCGATCCATCCGGAGGCCGCGAGGGCGGCTCTGCGCTGGACGCGCGGGGTCAGGCGTGGGTGGGCCATGGCGTACCTACTCCTCGTGCGGGCGGTCTGCGGGGTGGGTGCGGGGCGGGTTCAGCCGCCGGTGGTGGGCCGGTAGCGGAGGACGAGCCCGTACGGGCCCTCCTCCACGACCGCGAAGAGCGGGGAGCTCTTGAGGGCCTCGCGGAGGGTGTCGAAGCCGCCTTCGGGAAGGTAGCCCTCGCCGATGACGGCCTCGCCCTGGGTCGGGGTGAGGATCACGTAGGCGGGGCGGCCCGCCGGGATGCCGCCGGCGAGGTAGCCGGCCGGGTCCTTCAGCATGCGGAGGTTCTCGTCGACCTCCTGCTCGGTGAAGAACCAGCGCTCGTAGTGGTCGTAGCGGTAGTACGAGTCGGCGAAGGCGCCGGTCGCGGCGAGGACGAGCGCCCCTTCGGGCGCCCGGTCGAAGGCGCGGCGGGTGAGGGCCGTCTCGCCGGGCGGCGCGTAGTGCATGCCCTCCTTGCCGTAGTACGAGGGCAGGAAGCCGGCGAGCAGGGCGACGAGGGTGACGGGCAGGGCGACGGCTGTGGTGCGGCGGGCGATTTTGGCGGCGCGGCTCGCGGCCCCGGTGGCGGGGACGAGCGCGGCGGCGGCGAAGAAGGCCGCGCCGGGCAGGCCGAAGAGGTAGACCCGGAAGATCATCTCTCCGCCGTAGTCGTTCACGGCGAACATCGGGAGCGGTGCGGCGGCGGCGAGTACCAGCGGCAGGGCACTGCGGGCCAGCTTGCGGCGGAGCAGTACGGCCGCGGCGGCGAGTCCGCCGACGGCGAGGACCATCAGGACGTTGGCACTGCCGACCAGCTCGGGGCCGGGGCCCGTGGGGTCGCCCGCGAAGCCGGGGCGGGAGTTGCCGAGGAGGTCTCCGGCCTTCTCGCGCAGGGTGCCGAGGGTGTCGAGAAAGAGCTCCCGGCCCATGGTGAGGTTCCAGACCAGCATGATCAGGCCGGCGGTGACGAGGAGCCCGAAGTTGCGGTACCGGCGGGTGAGGCAGAGGGCGAAGAGGCTCGCGCACAGCATCACGGGGGTGAGCTGGTGGGAGGCGTTGATGGTCGCGATCACCGGGACCAGGAAGAGGACGGCGACCGCGCGCTGCCGGGTGGTCGTGGGCGGCGGTACGGACGCGGCGGCCGGGTCGAGCGCGGAGCGGTCGCGGAGCGCGCCCGCCGAGCCGGGCAGGACGAAGTGCCGGACGACGACGGCGAAGACGGTGAGGTAGAGCAGGTACGAGAAGCCCTGCGGGGACAGGTAGTCCTGGCCGACCCAGTTCGCCAGCTGGAAGATCCACACCCCGGTCCACACGAGCCGCCAGTCGTCGCTGAACGTGCGGTAGACGAGGATGAGGACGGGCACGGTGAGCAGACCGAGCGCGACGGGGGCCCAGTTGATGAACGAGGCGGCGGCGTCGACGCCGAAGGCGCGGACGAGGGCCGCGTCGAGGGAGAAGAAGCCGGGCCACTGGTCGTAGGCGGACATGCCGCCGGAGAGCTCCCGTCCGGGGTGGACGGTGCCTTCGGTGAGCAGCCGGCTGATGATCGCGTCGTGCTTGGACGCCCAGGCGTAGCGGACGGTGTCGTAGAGGATCGCGGGCGGCGCCTTGAGGGCGACGAGCATGGCCGCGCAGTAGGTGGCGGGCCAGAGGGGCGCGGTGCCCGCGCGCCGCAGCGTGAGGACGAAGCCGCAGGTCAGGACGGCGAGGGCGGCGTAGAAGGCGAGGGGGAAGCGGTCGAGGAGGCCGAACTCCTCGATGCTCCGGAAGTCGATGCCGGGCAGCGCCCAGAGCCAGAGCACCGCGGCGACGAGGAGGAGGGCCGCGTTGAGGGCGTCCGGGGTCCGGAGCGCGGCGGCGGGGCCGGTCCGGCGGCGGGGGGCCGCCGGGCCCGGCTCGGCCTCCCGCTCCACGGCCTCCCGGCCCTCCGCGACGGGCTGCGACGGCACGCCGTCGCTCCCGGTCACCGGTGTTGATGGCACTTGGTGCTGCACGACGACTCTCCCCCCACGGTCCCCTTGGCGAGACAAAGGAACGTACTTCGGTTATGTACGCACATTCAACTCCCGTCTTCCGTACGCGAGTTGACGATCTTGACAGGTGGTGCGTCTCAGCCGGCGAACTCGGGACCCCTGAGCAGGGTGCGGGCCCTGCGGTACATCCGCCAGCCCACCGTGGGCAGTGAGTCCCGGTACGGAGCGGTCTTCGCGCCCCGGCCCTCCATCCACCGCTCCACGTCGGCGGCGGTGTGGGTGCGGCGCACGATGAGCCGGGCGATGCGGTAGATCTCGTCGTTCCCTGAACTCAGGGCGTGCCGGACGGCGGCTGCCGAGGTGTAGCCGGCGGCCGCGGCGGCCCGGCGCACGGCGGGGCTGTTGTAGCCGTGCGGGTAGGCGAGGTGCCGCACCTCGTGACCGAGGGCGTCCTCCAGGACCGCCTTGGACTCGCGCAGTTCGCGCCGGAGGGCGGCCGGGGTCAGGGTGTCGAGCTGCGCGTGGGTGGCGGTGTGGGCACCGACCTCCATCCCGTACTCCTCCAGGCGCGGCACCTGGGCGAGGGTCATCATCGGCGCGGGGGGCAGGAGGCAGGGCCGGCCCCGGGTGATGGCCCCGGTGGTGAGGTAGGCGGTGGCCGGCAGGCCCCGGGCCGCGAGCGCCTCGGCCGTCGGCCCGACCAGGTCGGCGAAGCCGTCGTCGAAGGTGATGACGGCGGGCCGGTCCGGCAGCGGGGCCCCGGAGGCGAGGTACGCGGCCAGGGTGCCGACGGTGACCGGGGTGCGGCCGCTGGCGACGATCGCGTCGAGCTGCGAGGCGAACTCCGCGCGGCTGACGGTGAATTCGGCGATCCAGTCCGGAGGGTCGTCCATCACGGCGTGGTAGAGGAGGACGGGGATCCGGCCGGGGAGGGGGGCTGGGGTCATCGGGCACCCGCCTGCCTCAGCCGGGCTTTCGCGTATCCGATCGGGCCGTAGAGCATGCCGCGTCGCTCCAGTCGGGAGAGGCTTCGGGGCCAGGGGTGGTGGTGGGTGCCGTGGTCGCCGGGGACTCCGGCGCCGGCCGCCCCTCCGGCCGTCTCCCCGCGCCGGGCGGTCATCGTGCGGGCGTACGCGAGGCCGCGCGGCAGCCGGGCGAGCAGCGCGGGCAGCAGGCGCGGGCTGCGGACCAGGGTCGCGGTGAGGTAGGCGGTCAGGCCGGCGCCGTAGCCGTACGCCTGGTTCCGCAGGTCCTGCCAGGTGTCGCGGTGGTGGTGCCAGACGAGCGCCTCCGCGGTGTAGCGGAGCCGGAAGCCGGCGGAGAGGACGGCGACGAAGGCGTACAGGTCGTCGCCGCCCTTCGCCGCCGTCCCGGTGCCGGTCGCCGGGTCGAAGCCGCCGACCTGGCGGAGGGCGTCCGCCCGGAAGGCCATGTTGGCGCCGGAGCCGAAGCTGCCCGCGGTGAACGGGAAGAGCGGTTCGTCGGCGGGCGGCTCCGCCGGGTCGTACAGGCGGGGCGCGAAGCCCTTGGCGAAGCCGCCGTGCGATTCGAGGAGGACCTGCGCGGGAGTGCCGAGCCGGGCGGGCAGGATCAGTCCGGTGACACAGCCGAGTCCCGGGTCGGCGGCGAACGGCTCCGTGAGCGCGGTCAGCCAGTGCGGGTCGGCGATCACGTCGTCGTCGGTGAAGGCGAGGACGGTCCCGCCGGCGGCGGCGAGCCCCGCGTTGTGGGCGACGGCGAGCCCCGGGGTGTCCTCGCGGACGTACCGGACACGGTCGGTGTACTTCCCCGTCACGAGGTCGTACGTGTCCGTGGACCAGGGCGCGTTGTCGACGACGACGACCTCGAAGTCGGGGTGGTCCTGGACGAGGAGCGAGTCCAGGGCGCGGGCGAGCTGCTCGGGGCGCTCACGGGTGGCGACGACGACGGACGTACGGGGAGGGGCGAGCCTTCCGGAGCTCCCGGTCCGGGCGGCGGCGAGCCGCTCGGCGTCGCCGCGCGGCCCGGACGACGCGAGCCGCTCGCGGGCGAGGGCGCCGAGCACCGGGGCCGGATCCTCGCCCGCCGCGACGGTCCCGACGACGGTGGCGACGGGCCGGCCCCGGAGCCGTACGAGCGCGTACACGTCACCGTCCACGAGGGCCGGGCCGCCGGGCGCGGGCCGGAGCGACAGGACGGTCCCGTCGGGCGCGTCGAGATCGAGCTCGGCGACGGAGAGGGCGCGGACGCGGGGCGGTCGACTGCTCAACGGGGATCCCCCAGGGAGGTCAGGGAGGTACGGAGGGCGTTCGGGTACGGGGGCGGGCGGGCGCGGAGGGCGGTACGCGGCGGGGCGAAGGGCCCGGACCCGGGCGGGGAGCCGCCGCGGCTAGCAGTTCCCCCGCAGCCGGGCGATCCCGTTGAGCGCGGTACGCGCCCGTGCCGCGAGGGCGGGACGGCTGCGGACGAAACTGTGGGCGCGCCGGGCGGGCTCGCGCCGCAGCCAGTGCAGGGCGGCCCGCGCGCCCGGCACGAAGACGGCCCCCTCGGAGACCGTCAGCTCGCCCGTCTTCAGCGCGTCCTTGTACTCGGCGTCGCCGCGCCCCAGGTCCAGCATCCCGATCCCGGCGGCCGCCGCCGCCTCGGCCATCCGCAGATGCAGGACGAGGCCGGGCGAGTACTTCGCGAACTCGGGATCGTACGAGGGGAACCAGCAGGACAGCACGGTCGCGGACCGCAGCCCGAAGTGGGCGGCGATCGGCCGCTCCCCCACGTACAGCACGGACAGGACGCCGGAGCAGCCGGGCGTGCGCTGCTCGTGGAGACGCCGGACGAGGGTGGTGATCCACTCCTTGGCGAAACGGTCGCCGCGGCCGGTCCTGCGGTACTGGGCGGACTTCCACGCCATGAGGGTGCGCAGGGCCGCCGGGTCGCGCTCGTCGAAGACGAACCGCACTTCCCCGTCGGCCTGACGGCCGAGCTTGCGCTCCTTGGCGAGCGTGGTTCTGAGGAACTTGGGCGACTGGACGCGGAGCAGCGCCTCGTAGGCCTCGTACCCCTCGCCGACGTCGATCACGGGCGAGGCGAAGGACTCGGTGGCGGCACCTTCGAAGACGGGCTGGCCGTCCTCCAGGTTGTCGAACTCCCACATCGCGAGCCCGCAGGCCCGGAGCACGGCCCGCGCGCCCGGCCGCAGCCCGGGCCGCAGGGCGGCGCCCTGACTGTCGGAGACGCCGAACCCGATGGCCCTGCCGAGCCCCAACGGCCCCTTCTCGAAGGGGAAGAACCCGACCGACTCGTCCCCCTCCAGCCACACGGCGACCCTCGAACGGGGCCGTACGGCGGCCACGGCCTGCGTGAACTCCGGCTCCATGAAGGGGTTCGCGGGAGCACCGGCCTTGGCCCGCAGCTCCCGCCATGCCTCGATCTCGCGCCCGCTCAGCTCCCCCGGCCTCACGATCCGCACACGAAAAGCGCTCACCTAGCCGACCCCCCGGTCTTCCCCCCTGAGTGCTGCCAGGACAGGACGGTACCGGTCCGGAACGCTCCGAGACAGGGATACTCGGTCTTTCCGTGACCAACCCGTGAAGGTGGGACACGTCGGGAGCACGGGCACCCAAGGCTAGGGCATTTCGGAGGAGTTGGCGACAGACGGACGAAACCCACTGGCCTACGCGGGGTGACGGTGGCTACCGTCGGGCCTCCAGCACCTCCAGGGGAGAACGACGGATGACCAGCGCGCGCACGACGACCACCTTGTGGCGGCCCACCGGCCCGGTCGAGCTGGACCTGGTCCGCGAGCTCGGCCTGCGGGCCTGGCCGCCGCGGCTGCCCGAGCAGCCGATCTTCTATCCGGTCCTCGACGAGGAGTACGCGATCCGGATCGCCCGCGACTGGAACGTCAAGCACGACGGCGCCGGCTTCGTGACGCGCTTCGAGGTCGACACGGAGTTCCTGCGCAGGTATCCCGTCCAGCAGGCCGGCGGACGGACGATCCTCGAACTGTGGGTGCCTGCGGAGGACCTGGACGAGTTCAACGCGCACATCGTCGGCGAGATCCAGGTGGTCCACGAGTTCCACTGACGACCCGTGTTCCGGATCGGCCGGCCCCCGGCTACCAGGGACTGTCAGGGATCACCAGCCGATCTGGACGTCCCCGATCACCTCGCCGCCGATCTCGGCGGCCAGCTTCTCGGCTCGGGCGCGGTCGCCCCACTTGCTGACGTGGACGAAGACGGTGTGGTGCGGGGTCCATGCGTCGATCTGGGCCTGGTCGCCGTGCAGGACGAGCTGGACGCCGTCGTACTGGGCGGAGCTGTGACTGTCCGTCTCCGGGTCGTCCGGCCACCGTCCGTGCCAGCTGATGTCGGTGGTGCCCTCGCCGACGGCCCGGACGATCTCCGGCCCGACGGTCGCGACGGGCACGTCGGCGGAGAGGTACAGCGGCAGTCCGGCGCGGATCTCGTCGTCCCCCGCCGTCCCGGGGTCGAGAGCGCAGTAGAGGTGCTCCCCGGTCGCGGGGTCGCGCCTGCCCTCCGCCCAGTCGACGGCCGCGCCCGGCAGCAGCCGCGCGACCCGTCGCGCCTCCTCGACCGTGCGTACCTCGGCGTCCACGTACACGTCGGCGTCGACGTGCTCCAGGAGCCAGACGAGTTGCCGCGCCCGTGCGTACGCCTCTTCGGCGTCGGTGGTCCTGAAGACGGCGTGCGCCCGTGAGTTCCCCATGCCGCCCACGCTCGCACGAGGCCCCGCCCCCGGCCACCGCATATCCTCGCGGCCGGCCCATCGCTCAGGCGCGGCGCTTCACGTCCGGGCAGCGGACCTCCGTGGAGGCGCCGTACGGGTCGAAGGAGGTCCGGGTGCCGTCGTAGCGGCCGGTGAGGCACAGTTCGCCGCCCATGAACCGGAGGTCGAGGGTGAACTCGACCTTGCCGTTCACCTCCTGAGGGCCGTGGAGGCGGTAGTCGATGTCGTAGCCGAGGCCGTGGAGGACCTTCTCGACGGAGGCCGGGTCCGGATCGGCCTTGCCGTCCAGGGCCTTCGCGATGCGCTTGCCGTGGAGAGGGGCCACGCACTTCTCGACGTCGCCCAGTTCGGTCTCCTGGCGGGCCCGCTCGAAGTCCCAGGGCTTCTCGGAGGGCGGCTCCTCCTCCGCGAGCGGGGGTCCGGAGGGACGCTCGGAGGGGAGACCGGCGGGGGGCTTCTCGCCATACGCGGGCGGCGGGCCGTCCGGTTCCCCCGGGGCGACCTCGGGCGGAAGGGGCGGCGGGCCGTCCACGACGCACGGCTCGGCGAGGTCGACGGCGAGCTCCAGCATCCTGAACTCCGCCGCCTGCTGCTCCGGCGTGAGGCGGGGGTCGTCCGCCGGGTCGCCGACCGGTGCGGTCGGGGTCGGCGTCGGCGTCGGCGTGGCGACCGGCGCCGGGGCCGCGATCCGCGCGGCTCCGGACCTGGCGCCCGCGCCCGCCGGGGTCCCGCCTCCGACCGCCTCCGTGCCGCAGGAGGTGAGGGCGAGGGCGCAGAGGGCCGCCGCCACGGCTGCGCCGACTCGGCTGTTCTTCAAGGGCGTTACGAGCGAGGAGGTCATGCCCGAAGTCTGCGCGCGGGACAGTGGGGGCGCGCATGGGTACGCCTACTCAACCGTCGCGCCCCGCGCCCGCCCGGTGCTCAGACGACCCGTACGCCCTTCCGCCAGACCTCCGTCACCAGCGGCACCCCCGGCCGGTACGCCAGGTGGACGTGGGACGGGGCGTCCAGGACGGTCAGGTCCGCCCGGGCGCCGGGCGTCAGGCGGCCCACGTCCGTGCGGCGGAGGGCCGCGGCGCCGCCGGCCGTGGCCGACCAGAGCGCTTCGTTCGGGGTCATGCCCATGTCCCGTACCGCGAGCGCGATGCAGAACGGCACGGAGGACGTGAAGGAGGAGCCCGGGTTGCAGTCCGTGGAGAGGGCCACCGTCGCGCCCGCGTCGAGGAGGCGGCGGGCGTTCGGCCACTGGGCGCGGGTGGAGAACTCCGCGCCCGGGAGGAGGGTGGCGACCGTCGACGAGTTCGCCAGGGCGTCCACGTCCTCGTCCGTCAGGTGGGTGCAGTGGTCCGCGCTGGCCGCGTCCAGTTCCACCGCCAGCTGGACGCCGGGGCCGTACGTGAGCTGGTTGGCGTGCACCCGGGGGTGGAGGCCCTTCGCCTTGCCCGCGGCGAGGATCGCACGGGCCTGGTCGCCGTCGAAGGCGCCCTTCTCGCAGAAGACGTCGATCCAGCGGGCGTACGGGGCGCAGGCGTCCAGCATCTCGCCGGTCACCAGGTCCACGTAGGCGGCCGGGTCGTCCGCGTAGTCCGGGGAGACGATGTGCGCGCCGAGGTAGGTCACCTCGTCGGTGTGTGCGGCCGCGATGCGGAGGGCGCGGGCCTCGTCCTCGACGGTCAGGCCGTAGCCGGACTTCGTCTCGAAGGTGGTCGTGCCCTGGCGGAGGGCCTCGTCGAGGTAGCGCGTCAGGTTGCGCTCCAGGTCCTCGTCGCTCGCGGCGCGGGTGGCCGCGACGGTCGTGCGGATGCCGCCCGCCTTGTACGCCTCGCCCGACATCCGCGCGTTGAACTCGGCCGTGCGGTCGCCCGCGAAGACGAGGTGCGAGTGGGAGTCGACGAAGCCGGGGATCACGGCCCGGCCGCCCGCGTCGAACCGGTTGTCAGTGGCCGGTGCTTTGCTGGATTCACCGACCCAGACGACTCGGTCGCCGTCGATGACGACGGCCGCGTCCTGGATCAGGCCAAGAGGAGTGTGATCACCGAGGGAGGAATCGTTCGTGACGAGGCTGGCGATGTTGACGATGGCGGTGGCGGTCTTCGCCACGGCGCTGTTCGCGCTCGTGGGGGCGGAGCTCGCCGCCGGGTTGTTCGTCGCCGCGGGGCCGGTGTTCATGATGAGGGGTGTCTCCTTCAGTCGCGCAGGGCGGCGATCGAGTCGGCGAGGGCCCGGCCCGCGTCCGGCACGGAGGCGTGGACCCCGTCCCGTACGACATGGCGGCCGCCCACGATCGTGTGCCGGACGTCCGCGGCCGACGCTGCGAATACCGCCGTCTCGGCTGCCAGACGCGGTGCCGGTCCCGCTGTCCTGACCGAGTCGAGAGCGATCGTGGTGAAGTCGGCGAGTGCGCCCTGCTCCAGGGTTCCCGCCTCCTGCCAGCCGAGGGCCGCGTGGCCGTCCGCCGTCGCCGCGCGGAGGAGGGCCGCCGCCGTCCAGTGACCGCGGGTGCGGGTGCGCAGGCGCTCGTTCAGTTCCATGGCCCGCGCCTCCTCCAGGAGGTCGATGACGGCGTGGCTGTCGCTGCCGAGGGAGAGCGGGGAGCCGGCGCGCTGGAGGGCCACGGCCGGGCCGATGCCGTCCGCGAGGTCGCGTTCGGTGGTGGGGCACATGCAGGTGCCGGTCGACGTCGAGCCGATGAGACCCACGTCGGTCCGCGTCATGTGGGTGTTGTGGACGCCCGTCGTCCGGGGGCCGAGGACGCCGTGCTCGGCGAGGAGCTGGGTGGGGGTCATGCCGTGCGCGGCCTGGCAGGCGTCGTTCTCGGCGGTCTGCTCCGACAGGTGGACGTGGAGGGGGGCCTGCCGGTCCTGGGCCCACCGGGCGACGGTGGCGAGCTGGTCCGCCGGGACCGCCCGTACGGAGTGGATGGCCGCGCCGACGCGTACGCCGTCCCGGTCCTTCAGGGCCGAGACCCGCTCCGCCCAGGCGTCCGCCGTGCCGTCGGTGAAGCGGAGCTGGTGCCGCTCGGGTGCGGCGCCGAAGCCGGAGGAGAGGTAGGCGGTGTCGAGGAGGGTGATACGGATGCCGGCGTCGGCGGCGGCGGCGATCAGGGCCTCGCCCATGGCGTTGGGGTCGGAGTACGGGGCGCCGCCGGGCGCGTGGTGGAGGTAGTGGAACTCGCCGACGGAGGTGATGCCCGCGAGCGCCATCTCCGCGTACACGGCGCGGGTGAGGGCGAAGTAGCTGTCGGGGGTGAGGCGCTGGGCGACGCCGTACATGACTTCGCGCCAGGTCCAGAAGGTGCCGCTGCCGACCTGGACGGTGCCGCGCAGGGCGCGGTGGAAGGCGTGCGAGTGGGCGTTGGCGAGGCCGGGGATCGTGAGGCCGCGGAGGGCGACGGCGCCGGGCGGGGGCGCCTCCACCCCTGTACGTACGGCCGCGATCCTGCCGTCCTGACCCGCGGCGGAGCCGCTCATGGACACGGTCAGGGCCACGCCCGGCTCGACATGGGTGTCGAGCCAGGCGTGCTCCAGCCAGTACGTCGTCAGCGGCACGCCAGCTCCTCCAGTACGTCGGCGAGTGCGATGACACCGGCCGCGCAGTCGTCCTCGGCCACGAATTCGGCCGGGGAGTGCGAGACCCCGGTGGGGTTCCGTACGAACAGCATGGCGGTCGGGATCGATTCGGACAGGATGCCCGCGTCGTGTCCCGCGCCGGTGCCGAGGACCGGGACCTTCCCCGTGGTGCCGAGGATCCGGGACAGTTCGTCGCGCAGGGTGTGCGAGAAGTCCACGACCGGGGTGAAGGACTCCTGGACGACCGTGAGGTCGATGCCGTGGCGGTCGGCGTAGGCTCTGGCCTCCGCCTCGACGCCCGTGACGACCTTGTCCAGGGAGTCCTGGTCGGCGGCGCGGGCGTCGAGCCAGCCGCGGACCAACGACGGGATGGCGTTGACGCCGTTGGGCTCGACCGCGATCTTGCCGAAGGTGGCGACGGCGCCCGCGAGTTCGGCCTCGCGGCGGGCGGCGAGGACGGTCTCCGCGTAGGTGAGCATCGGGTCGCGGCGGTCGACGAGCCGGGTGGTGCCGGCGTGGTTGGCCTCGCCGGCGAAGTCGTACCGCCAGCGGCCGTGCGGCCAGATGGAGGAGGCGATGCCGACGGGGTCGCCGGACAGGTCGAGGGCGCGGCCCTGCTCGACGTGGAGTTCGACGAACGCTCCGATACGGGCGAGCCGCTCCGGGTCCGGGCCGATCCCCGAGGGGTCGTACCCGGCCGCCTCCATGGCCTGCGGGAGGCTGGTGCCGGACGCGTCGCGGAGCTCGTACGCCTGCTCCTTCGTCAGCCGGCCCGCGGTGAGGCGGGAGCCGACGCAGGCGAGGCCGAAGCGGGCGCCTTCCTCGTCGCCGAAGTTGGTGATGGCGAGGGGCCGCTTGAACTGGACGCCCCGGGCGCGCAGTTCGTCGAGCGCGGCGAAGGCGGAGACGACTCCGAGGGGGCCGTCGAAGGCGCCGCCGTCGGGTACGGAGTCGAGGTGGGAGCCGGTGACGACGGCGTTCCCCGCGGTGGGGTCGCCGAGCCAGGCCCACTGGTTGCCGTTGCGGTCGGTCTCGACGTCCAGGCGGCGGGCCTCTGCCTGCATCCGGAACCAGAGCCGGCAGTCGGCGTCGGCCTCGGTCCAGGCGTAGCGGCGGTAGCCGCCGGTGGCGGCGCTGCGGCCGATGGGCCGCAGCGACCGCCACATGGCGTGGAAGCTGTCGCTCACGCGGAACCCTCTTCGGAGCCCTCTTCGGAGCCCTCGCGCATCGGGACGCGGACGCCCTTCTCGTCGGCGACGCGCTCGGCGATGTCGTAGCCCGCGTCGACGTGGCGGATGACGCCCATGCCGGGGTCGTTCGTCAGGACGCGGCGGATCTTCTCGCCGGCGAGCTTGGTGCCGTCGGCCACCGAGACCTGGCCGGCGTGGATGGAGCGGCCCATGCCGACGCCGCCGCCGTGGTGGATGGAGACCCAGGACGCGCCGGAGGCGACGTTGACCATGGCGTTGAGCAGCGGCCAGTCGGCGATGGCGTCGGAGCCGTCGAGCATGGCCTCGGTCTCGCGGTACGGGGAGGCGACGGAGCCGCAGTCGAGGTGGTCGCGGCCGATCGCGAGGGGTGCGGCGAGGGTGCCGTTGCCGACCATGTCGTTGAACATGTCGCCGGCCTTGTCGCGCTCGCCCTGGCCGAGCCAGCAGATGCGGGCGGGCAGGCCCTGGAAGTGGACGCGCTCGCCGGCCATCTTGATCCAGCGGTGGAGGGACTCGTTCTCCGGGAAGAGATCGAGGATCGCCTTGTCGGTCTTGTGGATGTCCGAGGCCTCGCCGGAGAGGGCGGCCCAGCGGAACGGGCCCTTGCCCTCGCAGAACAGCGGGCGGATGTACGCCGGGACGAAGCCGGGGAAGGCGAACGCCCGCTCGTAGCCCGCGAGCTGGGCCTCGCCGCGGATCGAGTTGCCGTAGTCGAAGACCTCGGCGCCCGCGTCCATGAAGCCGACCATGGCCTCGACGTGCCGGGCCATCGACTCGCGGGCCCGGGTGGTGAAGCCCGCCGGGTCCTTGGCGGCGGCGGAGGCCATGTCCTCGAAGGCCACGCCGACCGGGCAGTACGAGAGCGGGTCGTGGGCGCTCGTCTGGTCGGTGACGATGTCGATCGGGGCGCCCTCGGCGAGCATCTGCGGGAGCAGTTCGGCGGCGTTGCCGAGGAGACCGATGGAGAGCGGGCGGCGGGCGTCGCGGGCCTCGACGGCCAGCTGGAGGGCGTGGGCGAGGCTGTCGGCCTTCACGTCCAGGTAGCGGTGCTCGATGCGGCGCTCGATGGCGCGCGGGTCGACGTCGACGCAGATCGCGACGCCGTCGTTCATGGTGACGGCGAGCGGCTGGGCGCCGCCCATGCCGCCGAGTCCGGCGGTGAGGGTGATGGTCCCGGCGAGGGTGCCGTCGAACTTCTTGGCGGCGACGGCGGCGAAGGTCTCGTACGTGCCCTGGAGGATGCCCTGGGTGCCGATGTAGATCCAGGACCCGGCGGTCATCTGGCCGTACATGGTGAGGCCGAGGTGCTCCAGGCGCCGGAACTCCTCCCAGTTGGCCCAGTCGCCGACCAGGTTGGAGTTGGCCAGGAGGACGCGCGGGGCCCACTCGTGGGTCTGCATGACGCCGACGGGGCGGCCGGACTGGACGAGCATCGTCTCGTCCTGCTTGAGGGTGCGCAGGGTGCGGACCATGGCGTCGAAGGAGCGCCAGTCGCGGGCGGCCTTGCCGGTGCCGCCGTAGACGACGAGCTTGTCGGGGTGCTCGGCGACCTCGGGGTCGAGGTTGTTCTGGAGCATCCGGAGGGCGGCTTCCTGCTGCCATCCCAGGGCGCTCAGTTCCGTACCGCGTGCCGCTCGTACGGGGCGGGGTCCTGACATGGCGGTGCCTCCTTGGATGTCGTACAGATATTCACATCCTGACCTGATGAATAGTTGTAGTCAACAGGGCCGCCCTCACCCGTCCCGGTGACGCCATGGACGAGGATGGGCCCATGGCCTCCTACCGTCGTGATCTCGCCGTCCGAGCCTCCGTCGACCAAGGACTCCTCTCCCCCTCCGAACCGGTCGTCGCCCTCCTCGACACCGCCGGGATCCGCACCTCCGCCGCCGCCCTGACCAGCGCGTTCGCCGCCGTCACCGACGCCCCCGTCCTGCACGCCTTCGCCGTCAAGGCCGCCCCGCTCGTCCCCGTCCTGCGCCTGCTCCACGACGCCGGTCTCGGCGTCGAGGTCGCCAGCCCCGGCGAGCTGGCCCTCGCGCGCGCCGCCGGCGTCCCGCCCTCCCACACCGTGCTCGACTCCCCCGCCAAGACCCCCGCCGAGCTCCGCCAGGCCCTCGCGCTGGGCATCGCCGTCAACGCCGACAACCTCCAGGAACTGGCCAGGATCGACGCCCTCGTCGCCTCCGCGCCCACCGCCTCACCCCTGGGCCTCCGGGTGAACCCGCAGGTCGGAGCAGGTTCCATCGGCGCCCTCTCGACCGCGACGGCCACCTCCAAGTTCGGTGTGACGCTCCGCGACGAAGGCGCCCGCAAGGCCGTCGTCCAGGCCTTCCTCGACCGGCCCTGGCTGACCCGGCTGCACACCCACACCGGCTCCCAGGGCGTCCCGCTCGCCCTGATGGCGGAAGGGATCAAAGAGGCCTACGCCCTCGCCGAGGAGATCAACCGCACGGCCGGCCGGCAGCAGATCGACACCCTCGACATCGGTGGCGGCCTGCCGGTCAACTTCGACTCCGACGAGGAGACGCCGACGTTCGCGGAGTACGCCCGGCTGCTCGCCGACACCGTCCCCGGACTCTTCGACGGCCGCTACCGCCTGGTGACCGAATTCGGCCGCTCCCTGCTCGCCAAGCACGGCACGGTCCTCGCCCGTGTGGAGTACACCAAGACCTCCGGCGGCCGCCCGATCGCCGTCACCCACGCGGGCGTGCAGCTGGCCACCCGTACGGTCTACGCCCCCGAGTCCTGGCCGCTGCGCGTCCTCGCGTACGACTCGGAGGGCCACCCCCGCACCGGGGAGACCACCGTCCAGGACGTGGCGGGCCCCGCCTGCTTCGCCGGCGACCTGCTCGCCACCAGCCGGGAGCTGCCGCTGCTCCACCCGGGCGACGTCGTGGCCGTCCCGGACACCGGCGCGTACTACTTCGCCCACCACTACGCGTACAACAGCCTGCCCCGGCCCGGCATCCACGGCTTCACGGTGGCCGACGACGGGGCGGTCGCCTTCACGACGGTACGGACGCCCCAGACGATCGCCGAGATCGTCGCCGAGTCGGGCGGGGCGCACGCGGACGCGCTTCTGCGGTAGCGGTGGCGGCGGGAGCGGAGGCGTCCGGTAGCGCGGGCCCGGCGGCCCGGCTTCCATGAAGGCATGACTGGAACCGGTACGGACACCACCTCCGTCGTCGTCGAGCGCCGGGTCGCCGCCTCCCCCGGACGGGTCTGGGAGGCGATCACCGACCTGCCGGACATGCCCCGCGTCCTCTCGGGCGTCGAGAAGGTGGAGGTGCTCACCGAGGGCGGCTTCGGGCTGGGCACCCGCTGGCGCGAGACGCGGCGGATGCTGGGCAAGGAGGCCACCGAGGAGATGACCGTGACGGAGTGCGAGCCGCCCGACCGGTACGTCGCGGTCGCCGACTCGCACGGCATGCACTACGTCTCCGAACTCACCCTCACGTCCGACGGCGCCGGGGGCTCGACGCTGCGCATGACCTTCTCCGCCCGGCCCGCCCACGGCCGCACCCCGGGCTTCGTCACCAGGCTGCTCGCCCGCTTCGGCGCGAAGGCCGTCGCCAAGGCGCTCGCGAAGGACCTGTCCGACATCGCGAACACCGTGGAGTCACGCATCTGACCGGTAGGCATCCCTACCCGATGGCATGTTCCGATGGAAAATGCCAGAACGCCTGCCCCGGAGCGCTGCGTTCAGTAACGTCACCGTCACTGCCGCACGTACGCACGCCGCATCGGGAGGGGAACCCGCGTGCCCGGAATCGACGAGTGCCTTCTGGAGGCCATGGCCCTGCCGGGCGCTCGCGGAGCCTCCCTGGTCGACTGGACCAGCGGACTCGCCCTCGGGACGGCAGGCGACTCACCGGTCGGATGCCACGAGACGACGGCCGCCGAGACCGCCGAACTCGCCCGCTCGGCCGCCGAGTTCGACACCTTCGGAGCGAGGGGCGAGGGTACGGGGAACGACGGCCTCGCGGGCACCGCCGCCGACGACGGCCCCGGTGGCGGGCCGCACGTCGAGGACCTGATCGTCACCACCCGCACCGGCTACCACGTCCTCCGCTTCGTCGAGACCTCCTTCGACAGCAGCGTCTTCCTGCACCTCTGGCTCGACCGCGACACCGGGAACCTCGCCCTCGCCCGGATCCGCCTCCGCGACCTCGCCGAGAGACTGGTCCTGGGATGAGCGCCGTCGCCACCCCCGTCTCCCCGATGCTCGTCCGGCTCGCCGCCGAGAAGGCCACCGGCGCCCTGCTCCGCGACCACGGCACGCTCTACCTCGTCGACGGCAGGATCGTGCACGCCGAGAGCCCCGCCGCCCCCGGTGTCGACGTCCTCCTCACCACCGGCGGACGCCTGCCGCGCGAGGGCTGGGACGAGGCCGTCGACCGGGCCGGCGCCCACCGCGCCGTCGGCCGCTTCCTCGTCGACAGCGGCCGGCTCCGCGACGGCGAGCTGGAGATCTGCCACCTCGGCGCCGTCTTCGACGCGGCCTTCTTCGCGCTCTCCCCCACCAGCGGCCCGACCCGCTTCCGGTACGGGGTGGGGCACTGGTTCGGGACGGTGCGGCCCGTCTCCGCCGAGGCCGTCGAACGCGAGACGGTGCGCCGCCGTGAACTCCTCGACGCCGTCTGGCCGTACGCCGCCGTGGACACCGCCCCCGTCGTGCCGCGCCCCGCCGCTCCCGGCCAGACCGTGGGGGCCCGCCGGCGCGCCCTGCTCGCCGCCGCGGACGGGGAGCGGACCCCGGCGGAACTGGCCCGGCTGCTGGGCCGGCCCGCCTTCCACACCCTCCTCGACGTACGGCGGCTCGCCGCCGCCGGACTCGTCGCGACACCGCTCGACCCCGCACCCGACCCCGCGCCGCCGCCGCCCTTACCGGGCCTGCCGGTGGCCGATCCCGACATCGCCCTGCTGCGCCGGCTCCGTGACGCCCTGGAGGCACACCTGTGATGAGGCGTGCCCTGCGCCTGCGCGCCGAAAGGAAACAGCTCATGACGGCAGAAGCCGAGGTCCTCGGCGAGCTCCGACGGCTGCGGGCCAGACTGCCCCAGCTCACCGGGGCGCTCGCGGCGAGCGCCGACGGACTCGTCCTGGCCCACGACACGGTGGACGGCGAGGCTTCGAGCGTGGCCGCGCTCACCGCGGCGGCACTCGGCGTCGGACAGCGGCTGACCGACTCCACCGGTCAGGGCCGCTTCCGCGAGCTGCTCGTACGCGGCGAGAACGGCTACGTGGCGACGTACGCGGCGGGCGGCGCGGCCGTCCTGACCCTGCTCGCCGAACCCCGGATCAACGTGGGCCGGCTCCATCTGGAGGCCCGCAGGTCCAGCGCCCGGATAGGCGAACTCGTCGACGGCGCGCTCGACCGCAGAGACCTGAACTGACACCGAGTCCCGAACACCCGAGAAGGAAGAAGTACGACACCATGGCGAACACCGAGACCTCCCTCAAGGAAGCGGCCTCCATCGACGGCGCGATCGGCGCGGCCCTCGTCGACTACACCAGCGGAATGGCGCTCGGCACGATCGGCGGCGGCAAGGAGCTGGACCTGAACGTGGCCGCGGCGGCCAACACCGACGTGGTCCGGGCCAAGGTCCGCGCGATGGAGATGCTGGGGCTCAACGACGAGATCGAGGACATCCTCATCACCCTCGGCCAGCACTACCACGTGATCCGGCTGCTCAAGGGGCGCGGCACGAACGGCCTCTTCCTCTACCTGGCCCTCCACAAGGACCGGGCGAACCTGGCGATGGCCCGCCACCAGCTGAAGAAGATCGAGGCCGAGCTGGAGGTCTGACGGGCCCGCGGGAGCCGGACCCACGCGCGCGAGCCCGGTCCCCGCGCGCGTGCCCTACTCCACGAACAGGCCCCGCGCCGCCGCCTTCGCGTCGAACTCCTCCAGGCGCGCCTGCGCGTCCGGGAGTTCGTCCGCCATGGCCTCCAGGAGGACCCGGCCGAGCATCATCGGCGCGCAGGCCGTGTCGAAGGCGAGCCCGGTGCCGACGGCGGCCGGGATCAGCAGGTCGCTGTGGGCGGCGACGGGCGCGAACGCCGACTCGGCGACGGTCACGACCGTGAGCCCGGCCGCCCGCGCGTACTCCAGGGCCTCGACGACCTCCCGCGGGTGCCGGGGCAGCGCGAAGCAGAGCAGCGCGGTGGCCCCGGCCCGTACGGCCGCGTCGACGCGGTCGGTGAGCATCGAGCCGGCCTCGTCGAGGAGCCGGACGTCGGGGTGCACCTTGGCGGCGAAGTAGGCGAAGCCGCGCGCCTGCGAGGAGGCGGCCCGCAGTCCGAGGACGGGCAGCGGGCGGGAGCCGGCGAGCAGCCGGCCGGCCTGCTCGACGGGCGCGGGGTCGGCGAGCAGTCCGGCGAGGTGCTGGAGGTTCTCGATCTCGGCGAGTACGGCCTGCTGGTACTCGTTGTGGCCCGAGGTCTCCTCGGCGACCGCCGGCATGCTCTCCCTCAGGTGCTTGCGGAGCGCCGGGTACCCGTCGAAGCCGAGGGCGACGGCGAAGCGGGTGACGGAGGGCTGACTGACCCCGGCGAGTTCGGCGAGCTCGACGCTGGACAGGAACGGCACGTCACCGGCGCGGCGCACCATGCAGTGCGCGATCCGTCGCTGCGTCGGGGTCAGCCGGTGCCCCTCGAAGAGCGCCTGCAGCCGACCGGCCGGGCTGTCGCTCATGCCGCCCCTCCCATCTATTCACCCAAGAAGAACATGTATAAGGATATGCACAACCGGGTGCGTCAGTCTCCCAGGACGTCGGCGGCGGCCTTCAGCTGTCCGGCGATGGCCTTCCGCACCTGGTCGAGTTCCTCGGCGCGCTCCTCGATGGCCTGCTTCTGATAGGCGACGTCGACGGCGTACCAGACCCCCGCGACGTTGTTCCTGATCTTGCAGTGGGCATCGGCGGTGGCGACGGTCTTCTCCTCGGCGGAGGCCGTCCCGCCGCGCCACTTCTCGTCCTCGGAGGCGCCCATCGGGGTCTTGTAGTGGTAACCGCTCTCCGCCATGCAGCGCGACCACTTGGCGAACACCGCGAGCACCCGCCCGTCCTGGAGCGACTTGCCGAAGCTGCCGAGGTTCACGTCGTTGGCGATCTGCGCGTCCCCGTAGTCGCCCAGCTTCCGCTGCGCCTCGCCGACGCAGCCCCCGTCGGGCACCGTCTCGCCGTTGACCTCCTGGCCGCCCCTTCCGCTCTTCGCGGTGAGGTCGGCGGTACCGCTGAGAACCATGCGCTCGGTCGCGGTGGGCTTCTTCCGCACCTCTCCGGAGGAAGAGGAGGAGGGAGCCGGGGGCATCCTGTACCCGTGGACAGCGGTCTTCGCGGGATCCAGCTTGCCGTAGCGGTACTGGGAGATGGTCTGGCCCGAGGACTCCCCGACCGGCAACGGCTCCTCGTACGCGAAGCCGAAGCGCTCCATGCAGCGCACCCGCAGCGCGGACTCGGCCTTCCCGAGCGTGGCCCACTGCTCCTCGGTGAGGAGATAGGCCTCCACGGGGACGGGTTCGATCACCGCCGTGGTGATCTTCGGTGTCCCGACAGGGGCGGCGGGAACGTCCGTGGCCTTCGCGGCCCCACCCTCCGAAGGGCTGCCGCAGCCGGCGAGCAGGGCCGCGGCGAGCGAGGCCGTGAGGGCGACCGGAAAGGTGCGGGAGAGGGACGTTCCCATGGGCGTCGGTTCCTTTGGAGGCTGAGATCCGGGGCTGAAGGCCGAGATCCGGGACGAAGACATGCGGGAGGGGCACTCCGCCGGATTCCACCGCATTCGGACGGCCGGAATGCCCCTCCGGCGTCGAGGAGTTACTTGTTGCCGCCGTAGTCGATGAACATCCCGGAGGCGTTGTTGTTCTTCATCGTGCTGTTGAGGTTCGCCTTTCCGTTCGCCGCGATGGTCTGGTAGGCGTAGGAGCCGTTGTAGTTCGAGTTGTAGTAGATCCGGATCCGGCTGAGCCTGTCCCAGTTGTCCACGGAAGCGGCGTTGTTCTTGACCACGAGACCGTCACCGTTGCTGCCCGCGAGGCTGGCGGAGAAGTACCGGTTGTAGTAGTCCGGGACGTCGTACTCCTGCTTGTACATGGCCCCCTTGTAGTCGGAGTTGTAGTACAGACAGGCGTGGAAGTCCTCGCAGCCGATGACGGCGTTGGCCGGGGCCGCGAAGGTGAGCATCGATCCGGTGAGGGCCAGGGCTATGCCACTGGATGCGACGAGGCGCTTGATATTCATCAGATTCCCTTTCGATCCCTGCAAGCGGAGTGCCAGAAGCTAGCAGGCGCCAAGGGCGGCGAATTGACGCAACGTCACTACTATCGGGCGTAGATCACGAGGTGTTCCACCAGTGATCCGGGTCACATGATCGCCTACCGGGCGCCAAGGCGTCGCGGCGGCGAGAGCATGATCATCAGCCGTGAACCCGCATCCTCCGAAGGATTCAGGGAGCGGCCAGGACCAGGCCCTGCAGATCCGCGGCACCTCGTACCTGATCGTCACGCTGTCCGGCGCGCACATGTACGACGACAACGGCGCCCTCACCTACCCGGGCCCCTACCTCCGGCGGCTGAACCTCCCCGTCCTCAAGGGCGTCGAGTTCCTGGGCGAGTACGAGGGCCGCCTCACCTTCGGCCTCACCCTCGACACCTCGTCGCGCCAGGCCACGTTCAACCTCACCGCGCCGAACCGCGTGGTCTTCGACCTGTACCGCTAGGGCCTGTCTTTCGGATCAGGCCGGATCAGGGGTCGGTGCCGGACACCGCGAGCCCGGCATGATCCGAAAGACAGGCCCTAGAGCGCATGACGACGGGCCCCTCGCGTGAGCGAAGGGCCCGTTGCCTTACGGGAGTTGCGCGGGGACCGCCGCACCCCCGTTGCCGGGGGGCGGGACGACGGCGGTCCCCGCGAGGGACACGGGCCCGGGTCAGGGCCGGTCTCCGCGTCCGTGGCGTCGCAGGAGGCCCGGGAGCCGCTCCGTTAGTCCGTGACGCCGACAACCACCAATGTGCCGGACGCGTGTTAAGCCGGTGCTGCGCGTACGTGTCGCCCTCGTACCAGTTGTGCGAACTGCTTCGTACCTGCGCCTCACCTGCTCCTTACCTGCGTCTTGCCTACTTCGTACCGCCGTTGGCCAGGAAGGCCAGCAGGTCCTGACGGCTCACGACGCCGGTCGGCTTGCCCTCGACCAGGACGATCGCCGCGTCGGAGGACTCGCCGAGGACCGACATCAGGTCGGCCACGGGCTCGCCGGAGCCGACCTGCGGCAGCGGCGCGCTCATGTGGCGCTCCAGCGGGTCCTCCAGGGAGGCACGCTTGGTGAAGAGGGCGTCGAGGAGCTCGCGCTCGACGACCGAGCCGACGACCTCGGCGGCCATCACGTCGGGGTGGCCGGCGCCGGGCTTCACGATGGGCATCTGGGAGACGCCGTACTCGCGCAGCACCTCGATGGCCTGGCCGACGGTCTCGTCCGGGTGCATGTGGACGAGCGAGGGCATGACGCCCTCCTTGTGCCGCAGGACGTCGGCGACGGTGGAGGTGGAGGTGTCCTCCAGGAAGCCGTGGCCGGCCATCCACTCGTCACTGAAGATCTTGGACATGTAGCCGCGGCCGGAGTCCGGCAGCAGGACGACGACGACGTCGTCGGGGCCCAGCTCCCTGGCGACCTCCAGGGCGGCGACGACGGCCATGCCGCAGGAGCCGCCGACGAGGAGGCCCTCCTCCTTGGCGAGGCGGCGGGTCATCTGGAACGAGTCCTTGTCGGACACGGCGACGATCCGGTCCGTGACGTTCCGGTCGTAGGCGGTGGGCCAGAAGTCCTCGCCGACGCCCTCGACGAGGTACGGGCGGCCCGAACCGCCGGAGTAGACCGAGCCCTCCGGGTCGGCGCCGATGACCTTCACCGAGCCGCCGCTGGCCTCCTTGAGGTAGTTGCCGGTGCCGGAGATGGTGCCGCCGGTGCCGACGCCCGCGACGAAGTGGGTGATCTTCCCGTCCGTCTGCTCCCAGAGCTCGGGACCGGTGGTCTCGTAGTGGGAGCGCGGGTTGTTCGGGTTGGAGTACTGGTCGGGCTTCCAGGCACCGGGCGTCTCACGGACGAGCCGGTCCGAGACGTTGTAGTACGAGTCCGGGTGCTCAGGGTCGACCGCGGTCGGGCAGACGACGACGTCGGCGCCGTACGCCCGCAGCACGTTGATCTTGTCGAGGGACACCTTGTCGGGGCAGACGAAGATGCACTTGTAGCCCTTCTGCTGGGCCACGATCGCCAGGCCGACGCCGGTGTTGCCGGACGTGGGCTCGACGATGGTTCCGCCGGGCTTCAGCTCACCGCTCTGCTCGGCCGCCTCGATCATCCGCACGGCGATCCGGTCCTTGACCGAGCCTCCGGGGTTGAAGTACTCGACCTTGGCCAGGACGGTCGCCTGAATGCCCGCTGTGACGTTGTTGAGCTTCACCAGCGGGGTGTTGCCGACGAGGCTGATCATCGAGTCGTGGAATTGCACCGTAATCTCCGGGGTCTCCGTAATGGTGTGGTCAGCGTATGCGTAGTCGGAGCGGGTTACGGGGCAGTTAGACCCCGAACGGCTTGAAGGAGGTGACGGCCCCATGTCGAGGGCGAGGGTGGCGCGGCGGATCGCGGCGGGTGCGGCGTACGGCGGCGGGAGCATCGGGCTGCTCGGTGTGGCGTCCGTGGGCGTCCTGCTGGCTGAGATGCAGCTCGCGAAGCGGACGGTGGGCGGCGGGGCGGCGCCGCTGCCGCCCGGCGCCGACGGTCTGTACGGCCGGGCGTTCGGTGCGGACGACCCGCTGCGACTGGCCCTTCTGGGTGATTCCACGGCGGCGGGTCAGGGCGTGCGCCGCTCGGGTCAGACGCCGGGCGCGCTGCTCGCCTCGGGGCTCGCCGCGGTCGCCGAGCGACCGGTGGTGCTGCGGAACGTGGCGCTGTCCGGGGCGCGCTCGGACGACCTGGAGCGCCAGGTGTCGCTGCTGCTGACCCAGCCCCTGGGGCCGCCCGACGTGTGCGTGATCATGATCGGGGCGAACGACGTGACGCACCGGATGCCGCCGACCGAGTCGGTACGGCTCCTGGCGTCGGCGGTACGGCGGCTGCGGACGGCGGGCGCCGAGGTGGTGGTCGGGACCTGTCCGGACCTGGGGACGATCGAGCCGGTGTACCAGCCGCTGCGCTGGCTGGCCCGGCGGGCCTCCCGGCAGCTCGCGGCGGCGCAGACGATCGTGGTGGTGGAGCAGGGCGGGCGGACGGTGTCGCTCGGCGATCTGCTCGGCCCCGAGTTCGCGGCGAACCCGCGCGAGATGTTCGGGGTGGACAACTTCCACCCCTCGGCCGAGGGGTACGCGACGGCGGCGATGGCCGTCCTCCCGACGCTGTGCGCGGCGCTCGGCGTGTGGCCGGAGACCGACCGTCTGGAACCGGCCCGCCGGGAGAACATGCTGCCGGTCGCGAAGGCGGCGGCCGAGGCGGCGCGGGAGGCGGGCACGGAGGTGACGGGCGCGCGGGCGCCGTGGGCGCTGCTGAAGCACCGGCGGCGCCGGCGGCTGCCGATGCCGGCGGAGGCCGAGACGCGGGCCGGGGCGGGGCCGGAGTCGGAGACGGGGTCGGGGTCGGGGTCGGGGTCGGAGACGGGCGCGGAGGCTTCGGG
>JOBE01000054.1 GCA_000717735.1 Streptomyces griseoluteus
GGCCGGGGCTAGGGGCCGATGGGCGCGCGCCCGCCGCGCGCCGCCGGATTGTGATGCGCCCCCGCCACCGGTTTGCGGGCAGGCGTTCCGCACGGCGGAACGGGTGGGCACAAACCGGCCACCGGCCTGCACACGGGTACGGCCCCGGGGGCACAGGACGCAGGGAGCGGAGGCACCGCAAGGGCGCCGTCCGTTGTGCCCACCCGTCCCGTCCAGCGGGACGATTGCCCACAACGGCAGGGCGAGGCCACCAGCCCCCGGCAGGGTTTCGGGAAGGGGCGGGGTGGGGGTCTAAACGGCATGGCCGGCATCAGGGCCTGGCAGGTCTCCGCGGAGCCGGCCGGGATCCGCCGGACAAGCCTCAGCCTCGCGTCAGTGAGAGGAGGTCTCGGGCCGGGCCCGTGGGGCGGTGGCCCGTCGGCCAGACCGCGCGGAGGTCCCGGCGGAGGAGGACCCCCTCCACGGGGATGGCCACCAGCCGGCGCGAGCCCAGCTCCTCCGCGACGGCGAGTTCGCTGAGGACGGCCGGCCCGGCCCCGCTGACGGCGGCCGCCTTCACCGCCGTCGTCGAGGCGAGTTCGAGCAGCGGCTGCGCGAGGCCGCCGTGGCCGGAGAGCGCCGCGTCCAGGACCTGCCGGGTACCGGAGCCGCGTTCCCGCAGGACCAGCGGCGTCGCGGCCAGCTCCGCCGGGTCGAGCGGGCCGCGCCGCCGGGCCCACGGGTGCGAGGGCGCGGCGACGATCGCGAGCCGGTCGTGGGCGACGACCACCCCGTCCAGGCCGTCGGGCACGGCGAGCCCCTCCACGAAGCCGATGTCCGCCTCGTTGGCGAGGAGCCGTTCCGCGACCACCGCCGAGTTGCCCGCCTGGAGCGACACGGCCGTGTCGGGGCGCTCGGCGCGCAGGGCGATGAGCCAGCCCGGCAGCAGGTACTCGGCGATCGTCATGGACGCGGCCACCCGCAGCCGTGAGTCCCGCCGTCCGCGCAGGGCCTGCGCGCCCGCGTCGAAGGCCTCGGCCGCCTCCACGATCCGCCGCGCCCAGTCGGTGACGAGGGCGCCCGCGTCGGTGAGCCGTGAGCCGCGCGGCGAGCGGTCGACGAGGGCCACGCCGAGCTGCCGCTCCATGGAGCGGATGCGGCTGCTGGCGGCCGGCTGGGTGATGCCGACCTCGCGGGCGGCGGCCCCGAGGCTCCCGTACCGGGCGACGGCGAGGAGCAGCTCGAGCGCGCCGAGGTCCGGGACCCGGTGGTGGAGCTGGCCCCTGGCTTCGGCCCCGTACGTCTCGTCGCCCCGCGCTTCCCTGCTCATAAACCCAGCTTATGACGTCATAGCCGCAAGATCCCTGGTGGGGGCCGGTGAACCGGGCGACGGTGGAGGCATGGCAAGCCACGCACCTCTCCTTCCGGCCCTCCGCGCCACCACCCCCGGCGCCCGGCCGACCGCCTCCCCGGACCGTTCCGTCCGTCACCTCGGACCGAACTGGTACGCCTCCGTCATGGGTACGGCCATCGTGGCCAACGCCGGCGCCGGCCTCCCGCTGGACGTCCCCGGCCTCCGCACGTTCTGCGCGGCGGTCTGGGTACTGTCGCTCGCGATGCTGATCGTCCTGGTCGCCGCCCGCGCGGCGCACTGGCTGCACCACCGCGACCAGGCCCGCGCCCATCTCATGGACCCTGCCATGGCGCCGTTCTACGGCTGTCTCTCCATGGCACTGCTCGCCGTCGGCGGCGGAGCGTTGATCGTGGGCCGGGACTGGATCGGGCTCCCGGCGGCCGTGGCGCTCGACGCCGTCCTGTTCACCGCCGGCACGGTCGTCGGCCTGGTGGCGGCGGTGGCCGTCCCGTACCTGATGGTGGTGCACCACCGGATCGAGAGCGCGTCCCCGGTGTGGCTGCTGCCGGTCGTGGCGCCCATGGTGTCCGCCGCGCTCGGCCCGCTGCTGGTGCCCCATCTGCCTGCCGGGCAGGCGCAGGAGACGCTGCTGATCGCCTGCTGGGCGATGTTCGGCGTCAGTCTGCTCGCGACCCTGATCATGCTGCCCCTGGTGTTCGGGCGTCTCGTGACCGGCGGCCCGCTGCCCCTCGCACTCACCCCCACCCTCTTCCTCGTCCTCGGCCCGCTCGGCCAGTCGACGACCGCCGCGAACACGTTCGCCGACGTGGCACCGGGCGTCCTGCCCGCCCCGTACGCGCACGGCTTCGCCGCCCTCGCCGTTCTCTACGGCGTGCCCGTCATGGGCTTCGCGCTGCTGTGGCTGGCCCTCGCCGGGGCGATGGTGCTGCGGGCCCGCCGGCGGGGCATGGGCTTCGCGATGACCTTCTGGGCGTTCACCTTCCCCGTCGGGACCTGTGTCACCGGCGCCGAGGGGCTCGCCCGGCACACCGGCCTCGCCGCGTTCCGGTGGCTCGCGATCGGCCTGTACGTGTTCCTCGTCGCGGCCTGGCTGGTGGCCGGATCCCGCACCCTGCGGGGCCTGTTCAGCGGTGCGCTGCTCGCAGGGCCCGTGCCAGTGCCCGCGGCGCCTCGGCCAGGGACGGCCCGTACCAGGTGAGCAGGCGCCCGTCGACGAGCGCGGCGGCGGTCCCGGGGAACGCCTCGGGGCCGTCGTCCAGTGTGAAGCGGTACGGCTCGTCGGGCAGGACGACCAGGTCGGGCGCGGCGGACCTGAGTTCGTCGAGCGGGAGGCGCGGATAGCGCTCCGGGTGGTCCGCGTACAGGTTGCGGACCCCGAGGCGGGCGAGCAGGTCGCCGGCGAAGGTGTCGCGGCCGAGGACCATCCATGGGCGGCGCCAGATCGGCACGACCGCCGTGCACGTCCCCGCCTGAGTCAGCGCGTCCCATGCCGCCTCGGCCTCGTCGAGCCAGCGGGGCCGCCGGGGTGCGCCGCAGGCGGCGAGGACCCGTTCCAGCTCCCGGAGGGCCTGGTCGAGGGTGCGGATCTCGGTGACGAGGACGTCGAGTCCCGCGGCCCGTAGCGCGGCGATGTCGGGGGCCCGGTTCTCCTCCTCGTTGGCGAGGACGAGGTCGGGGCGGAGGGCCGTGATCGCGGGGACGTCCGGGTTCTTGGTGCCGCCGACGCGTACGACGTCGAGGTCGGCGGGGTGCGTGCACCAGTCGGTGGCGCCGACGAGGACGCCGGGCGCGGTGACGGCGACGGTCTCGGTAAGCGAGGGCACGAGGGAGACGACCCTCATCGTGGTGGAGTCCTCATCGCGTGGGGGTCCTCATCGCGTCCGCGTCCTCATTCGACCTCGGCCTCGACGTGCTCGGCGACGGCGACGACGAGGAGGCGGGTGCCCGCTTCGGTGGCGCGCCAGCGGTGGCGTACCCCGCCGGAGAGGTAGAGGGTGTCACCGCGGCCCAGCCGGTACGCGCGGCCCTCGGCCTCGACCTCGGCGGCGCCGTCGGCCACGTACAGCAGCTCGTCGTTCCGGTGCTGGAACTCCCGTCCCGCGTCCTGCTCGCCGGTGAACTCCAGGGCGTGCAGCTGGTGCCGGCCCCTGACGAGCGCCCGGACGCCCGCCGGCAGGACCGGGGAGTGCTCGTCCGACCGTACGACGTCGACGGTACGGGAGGCCTCTGCGGCGGCCAGGAGTTCGCCGACCGTGGTCTCCAGAGCCTCGGCGAGGAGCTCCAGGGAGCGGCGGCTCGGGCGGGCCCGGTCGTTCTCGACCTGGCTGAGGAAGGGCACGGAGAGGCTGCTGCGGGACGAGACGACGGCCAGGGTGAGCTGGAGCGCTCTGCGTCGCCTCTTGACGGCCGCGCCCACGCGGGGTGCTTCCTTCTCGTCCATGTCGGCTCCCTCCCTGGTGCGTCGTGCGTACCCCCGTACCGGGCGGTTACCTGCACCTTACGCAGCTTTGGGGTGGGGTTTCGCGTCGTGACGAAAAGGGGTGGCCGCCGAACACGTTCGGCGACCACCCCTTTTCGGACAGGAGTCGATTCCTCCGCACCGGCGCTACTGCGGAGCGAGCTTCTCCGCCAGGCCGGGATTGCGGTCCAGCCAGTCGCGGACGGCCCGCTGCTCCTTGCCCTTGCCCGTCTGCTGGATGACGGCCTCCAGGTCCGTGAGCTGCTTCTCGGTCAGCTCGAAGTCCTTGAGCCAGGCTCCGACCTCGGGGTTCTCCTCGGCGAATCCCTTGCGGGCGAGCGTGTGGACACCGTCGCCCTTGCCCCAGGACTCCTTGGGGTCGTCGAGCTTCTTCAGGTCGTGGGCGGCGTAGGCCCAGTGCGGGGACCAGAGGGTGACGACGACCGGTTCCTTGCGCTCGTACGCGCGCTTCAGCTCGGCGAGCATGCCGGGCGTGGAGCCGTCGACGACCTCGTACTCGCCCTCGAGGCCGTACTCCTTGAGGACCTTGTCCTTGAGGATGCCCATCATTCCGGCGCTGGGCTCGATGCCGACGATCCGGCCCTTGAACTGGCCCGCCTTGCCCTTGAGGTCGGCGAGGGAGTCGACGCCCTTCACGTAGGAGGGGACGGAGAGCTCCAGGGAGGTGGGGCCGTACCAGGAGCCGAGGTCCTCCAGCTTGTTCTTGTACTTCTCCCAGTACTGGGCGTGGGTGACGGGGAGCCAGGCGTCGGTCTGGAAGTCGAGCTGGCCGCCGGCCAGGCCCGTGTAGAGCGCGCCGGCCTCCAGCTGCTTGGTCTCGACCTCGTAGCCCCGGCGCTCGAGCAGCTCCTTCCAGAGGTACGTGGAGGCGATGCCCTCGTCCCAGGGGATGTAGCCGATGCTGATCTTCTTGCCGTGGCCGCCGTTCTTCCCCGAGGCGGCGGTGGATGTCGCGCCGCCGGAGCCGCCGAGGAAGCCCGTGCCGCCGGCGACGAGCGCGAGGACGACGACGCCGACGAGCGCGGTGACGGGCTGCGGGCGGTGGGCCCAGAGCTTCGCCCCGGGCCGCTTGGCGCTCAGCGCCGCGCGGGCCTTGGCTGCGGCGCGGCGGCCCAGCGGGGAGACCTGGCGGCCGAGGGCGCCGGTCATCCGGTCCAGGTACATGGCGAGGACGACGATGGACACGCCCGCCTCGAAGCCGAGGCCGATGTCGACGTTGCCGATGGCGCGGTAGACGGCTCCGCCGAGTCCGCCGCCGCCGACCATGCCGGCGATGACGACCATGGAGAGGCCCAGCATGATGACCTGGTTGACGCCGGCCATGATCGTGGGCAGGGCGAGCGGGAGCTGCACACGGAGCAGCGTGTTCCGCGGGGTGGTACCGAAGGCCTCGGCCGCCTCGACGAGTTCGCCGTCGACCTGCCGGATGCCCAGCTCGGTCATGCGGACGCCCGGAGGCAGCGCGAAGATGATGGTGGCGATGATGCCGGGGACCACGCCGACGCCGAAGAAGATGATGCCCGGGATGAGGTAGACCATCGCCGGCATGGTCTGCATGAAGTCGAGGACCGGCCGCAGGACGGCGCTGACGGTCTTCGAGCGGGCCGCCCAGATGCCGAGCGGCACGGCGATCACCAGGGTCACCAGGGTGGCGACGAGGACGAGCGACAGCGTCGCCATGGCCTCGTCCCAGAGCTGGACGGAGTCGACGAGCGCGAATCCGGCGAAGGCGAGGACACCGGCGGCCAGACCGCGCAGCCACCAGGCGACGACGGCGAGGATGCCCGCGAAGAGCAGCGGCTGGGGCGCGGAGAGGACGGCGTCGATGCCGTCGTAGAGACCGGTGACGCCGGTGCTGACGGCGTCGAAGAGCCAGGAGAACTGGGCCTGGAGCCAGTCGACGGAGCTGTCGACCCACTCGCCGAGGGGAAGCTTAGGCATGGGCGGTCACCTCCCGGCCGGCGAGGCCGCCCAGTGCGGCGAGAAGCCGTTCCTGCGGTACGACTCCGAGGACGGAGCCGTCGGTGTCCTCGACGGTCACGGGGTGCGGGGCCAGCGCGGCCACGGCGCACAGGTCGGCGACGAGCATGTCGGGTCCGACGGCCTGGCAGCCGCAGTCCGCGGGGCAGTCGGCCGGGACGGCGCCGTCGGTCATGACGGCGGCGGCGGTGAGCACCCGGGAGCGGTCGACGTCCTGGATGAAGGAGGCGACGTAGTCGTCGGCGGGCCTGACGAGGATGTCCTCCGCGGTGCCGAGCTGCACGATCCGGCCGTCGCGCATGACGGCGATCCGGTCGCCGAGGCGCATGGCCTCGTTGAGGTCGTGGGTGATGAAGACGATCGTCTTCTTCAGCCGCTGCTGGAGGACGAGGAGCTGGTCCTGCATGTCGCGGCGGATCAGCGGGTCGAGCGCGCTGAAGGACTCGTCCATGAGGAGCAGGTCGGCGTCGGTGGCGAGGGCGCGGGCGAGGCCGACGCGCTGCTGCATGCCGCCGGACAGCTCGTCGGGCCAGGACTTCTCCCAGCCGGCGAGGCCGCACAGTTCGAGGGCCTCGGTGGCGCGGGTCTCGCGCTCGGCGCGCGGGACGCCCTGCACCTCCAGGCCGTAGGCGGCGTTCTCCAGAACGTTCCGGTGCGGGAACAGCGCGAAGTGCTGGAAGACCATGCTGATCTTCGTGGCGCGGACGGTGCGCAGCTCGCGGGGGGAGAGCGCGGTCAGGTCGCGGCCGTCGAAGAGGACCCGCCCGGCGGTGGGCTCGAGCAGGCCGTTGAGCATGCGCAGAAGGGTGGACTTGCCGGAACCCGAGAGCCCCATCACGACGAAGATCTGACCGGGTTCGACGGTGAAGCCGGCGTCCACGACGGCTGCTGTCGTCCCCTCGGCGCGCAGCTCCTCGCGGTCGGCGCCGTCGGCGAGCCTGCGGACGGCTTCGTCGGGTCGTCTGCCGAACACCTTGTACAGGTGATCGGCCTGGAGCCTGGACACATATACCTCACGGGTAGCAATGAAGAACGGCCCCACCACCCCCGCGCGGCCGGGCCGTGGAGCGGGCGGGATCGGCCCGCGGGCCCGTCGCGTACGGGATTCCTTTTCGTTGAATCCCGTACCGGGTTCCGCTCCGGGCTCGCGCATGCCCGGGTTCGCAGGGTGCAAACGGAAAGGTGACGGGGGTCACCCCCGAGGGGGCGGCAGGTGAAGGCGCCTGTCGCTCGGAGGGCGCTGTCGGTGGGGTGCGGCATGATCGGGGTGTGACTCGACGCTTGATGCTCCTCGACACCGCCAGCCTGTACTTCCGCGCGTACTTCGGCGTACCGGACTCCGTCCGGGCGCCCGACGGCTCCCCGGTGAACGCCGTGCGCGGGCTGCTCGACTTCATCACCCGGCTCGTGCAGGACCACCGCCCGGACGACCTGGTGGCCTGCTGGGACGACGACTGGCGGCCTCAGTGGCGGGTGGACCTGATCCCCTCGTACAAGGCGCACCGGGTCGCCGTCGAGACGGAGACCGGCCCGGACGAGGAGGAGATCCCGGACACCCTGTCCCCCCAGGTGCCGGTGATCGAGGAGGTCCTCGCGGCACTGGGCATCGCCCGCGTGGGGGCGGCGGGGTACGAGGCCGACGACGTGATCGGGACGCTGGCGGGCCGCGCCGAGGGGCCGGTGGACATCGTCACGGGCGACCGTGACCTGTTCCAGCTGGTGGACGACGCGCGAGGCGTCGGCGTGCTGTACCCGCGCAAGGGGGTCGGCGACTGCGATCTGGTGGACGCGGAACTGATCCGCGGGAAGTACGGGGTGCGCCCCGACCAGTACGCGGACTTCGCGGCGCTCCGCGGCGACGCCAGCGACGGGCTGCCCGGCGTGAAGGGCATCGGCGAGAAGACGGCGGCGCAGCTGATCACGGAGTACGGGGACCTGGCGGGCGTACGGGCGGCCGCGGAGGACCGGACGTCGAAGCTGACGCCTGCCAAGCGCCGCGGGATCGTGGAGGCGGCGGCGTACCTGGACGTCGCGCCCACGGTGGTGCGGGTCGCCGGGGACGTACCGCTGCCGGAGTTCGACGCGGCCCTGCCGACGGCTCCCCGCGACCCGGAGGCGCTGGACGCGCTGGTGAAGCGCTGGGGGCTGGGCGGCGCGGTCGGGCGGCTGCTGCCCGTCCTGGCGCGCTGACAGCAGGGAAACCATTGGGTCGACCGCACCCGGGGATGCTAGCTTAGGCATACCTAAGTACGTCGAGTCAGGAGAGCCCCTCGTGGCAGAGCAGCCGGCCCGCAAGGCACCGAAGGCCACCGAAGCACGTGTGGTGCGCACCGAGCGGCTCACCCCGCACATGGTGCGGATCGTCCTCGGCGGCCCCGGACTCGACGCCTTCGAGGTCGGCGCGTACACCGATCACTACGTGAAGCTGCTGTTCGCCCCGGAAGGGGTCGCCTACCCGGAGCCGTTCGACATGGAGCGGATCCGGGAGGAGTTCCCCCGGGACCAGTGGCCGACGACGCGGACGTACACGGTACGGGCGTGGGACCCGGTCCACCGCGAGCTGACCGTCGACTTCGTGGTCCACGGCGACGAGGGCCTCGCCGGCCCGTGGGCCGCCCGCGCCACGGAAGGCGAGACCGTGCGCTTCCTCGGCCCCGGTGGCGGTTACACGCCGGACCCGGCGGCGGACTGGCACCTGCTCGCGGGCGACGAGAGCGCGCTGCCGGCCATCGCGGTGGCCCTCGAGGCGCTGCCCGCCGGAACGAAGGTGCACGCGTTCGTGGAGATCCCCGACGCGAGCGAGGAGCAGAAGTTCGCGACGGCCGCCGGTGTCGACGTCACCTGGCTGCACCGGGGCGACCGCCCGACGGGCGAGACCCTCGTCGAGGCCGTACGCGCCCTGGACTTCCCTGCGGGCGACGTGCACGCCTTCGTCCACGGCGAGGCGGGCTTCGTGAAGGACCTCCGCCGCCACCTGCGGCTCGACCGCGGGGTGCCGCGCGAACGCCTGTCGATCTCGGGCTACTGGCGCCAGGGGAAGTCGGACGAGGCGTGGCGCGCGATCAAGCGGGAGTGGAACGACCAGGTGGAGCGCGAGCAGGAGAACTGAGCCGCTGAGCATGTGAGAGGGGGGTGGGGGCCGAGGCCCTCACCCCCCCCTCCGCGTTACGTGGCGGGGGAGGCAGGAGCCGAGGCCCCCAACCCCTCCGCGTTACGTCGCGCGGCCGAAGACGTGGTTCGAGGCGTCCACGTGGGCCAGCCGCCGCATCGCACCGAAGATCGCGTCGCCGAGGACCGTGCCGACGACGACACTCTCCACGAGCTCCTCGCGCGCCACATGGTGCGCCACGTACTCCAGGTCCGCCCGCGCCACCCGCTCCGCCGCGTCCGCGTAGGCGTCGAGGACCTCGGCGAACCCGCCGTGGCCGACGTCTTCGAGCGCCGCGAGGGCCGTCGCCAGCGCCTCCCCCGCCGGGTTGTCCGGAGAGGCCTGCCAGCCGCGCACGGCGATCAGCTCCGCGACGGTCTTCCGCGCCTCCTCGATCCCGGCGTCCGGGTCGCGGTCGTAGCGCGGCACGATCCGGTTCGCCGCGACGCCCAGCACCTTGTGCACCGGCCGCTCGGGGTCGTCGACCGCCACGATCACATCACGGATCCCCGCGACCGATAGGCCGCCCACGTCGAGGAGCGCCCGGATCAGGCGCAGGCGCTGGACGTGCGTCTCGCCGTACGAGGCCTGGTTCGGGCTCGTCAGCTCACCGGCCGGCAGCAGCCCTTCCCGTACATAGAACTTGATCGTCGGCACGGACACCCCGGTCCTGCGACTCAACTCTCCGATGCGCACGACGTATTCACCTCTCCGATCCTTCAACGGCCTTGCCGACCGACACCCCCATCATAGATAGTGGCGCTATCAGATAGCGGCTAGTACCACTATCCATACTTCCCACGGGGGGATTCGTATGTCCTCATTCAGCAGGCCCTCACTCAGCACCTCCACGCTCCGGCCACTCGCCCGGCTGCACCGACCACTGGTCTGGTACGCCGGCTCGATGGTCGCCCTCGCGCTCGTCTCCGCCGTCGGAGTGGTCGTCGACGACCGGATCCTGGTGGGCGTGCCGATCTGGACCAAGCCGCTCAAGTTCTCGGTCTCGCTCTTCGCCTACGCGCTCTCGCTCGCCTGGATGCTCTCCTTCCTCGCCCCGCTCTCCCGCGCCCACCGGATCGGCTGGTGGGCCGGAACCGTCGTCGCCGTCACCGGCGCGGGCGAGATGGTGCTCGTCACTCTCCAGGTGATCCGCGGCACCCAGAGCCACTTCAACCAGGAGACCCCCTTCGACGCGGCCCTCTTCCAGACCATGGGAGCCACCATCGCCGTCCTGTGGTTCGCCTCCCTGGCCATCGCGGTGCTCCTGCTGCGCGCCCGGATCCTCGACCGCGCCACCGCGTGGGCCGTCCGCCTCTCCTCGCTGATCGCCCTCGCGGGCTCCGCCGTGGGGTTCCTGATGGTGGGTCCGACCCCGGATCAGCTGGCGGTCGACGACTCCCCCATCATCGGCGCCCACAGCGTCGGCGTGCCGGACGGCGGCCCCTCGATGACGCTGACCGGCTGGTCGACCACCGGCGGCGACCTGCGCGTGCCGCACTTCTTCGGCATGCACGCGCTCCAGCTGCTCCCGCTGCTCCTGCTCGTCCTGACCGCTCTCGCACCGCGCTTCGCCCGGCTCGCCGACGAGAGGTTCCGCCTGCGGGTCACCCTCACCGCCGCGGGAATGTACGCGGCGACCTTCGCCCTGCTGACCTGGCAGGCACTGCGCGGCCAGGCCCTGTTCTCACCGGACGGCGCGACGCTCGCCGCAGCGGGAGCGATAGCCCTGCTCGGCGCCGCCGCCACCGCACTCCCCCTCCGCACGCCCTCCCCCGCCCCTGCCCCTGCGCCTGCCCCCTCCGAGGAAGTCCCGGCATGACCACGTTCCTCTTCGAGCTGACGTTCCTCCTCGCGGCGCCCGTCTGGCTCCTGATGATCGTCGCGCCGAACTGGCGGGGCACCGAACGCGTCGCCGCCTCACCGCTGACCGTCCTCCCGCTCCTCGCGGTCTGGGCCGTCCTGACCGCCCCCGTCTTCCCGGAACTGTGGACGGCGGTCAGCAGCCCCGACATCGACACCTTCCGCGAGCTGGCGGCTCTCGCGAACGGCGCCGGCGCGATCTGGGCACAGATCCTCGCCTGGGACCTGCTCCTCGGCCAGTGGATGTACCGCGAGGCCCGCCGCCTCGCCCTCTCCCCCTTCCTGATGGCCCCTCTCCTGCTCCTGACGATCCTCCTCTCCCCCATCGGTCTCCCGATCTTCCTGGCGGCCCGATCCTGGAAGACCCGGAACGCGGACTAATCTCCACCCATGCGAAACACCGACCGTGCCGTGGGCGCCGTCCTCGGCTCCGCGGTGGGCGACGCGCTGGGCGCACCCTTCGAGTTCGGGCTTGCCGGCGTCTTCCGCGAACGCTTCCCGGACGGCATCGGTGAGCTGTGCGGAGGCGGCGGCTGGGATCCGGGCGAGGCCACCGAGTTCAACGGCGCGGTCTGGCCCTGCCTGGGCTCGGCGGTCTGGGCACTGCGCACCACGTGCTCCTTCGAGCAGGCCCTCGCCGCTGCGGTGGACCTGGGAGGCGACACCGACACGGTGGCGGCCGTGACCGGCATGCTCGCGGGCGCGGTGTACGGCCCCGACGCCTTCCCCGCCCGCTGGACCTCCACCCTGCACGTTCCCCTCCCCGGGTCAGACGGCCGGATCCTGCGCGCCGGCGATCTGCGGGACCTGGCGAATGCGCTGACGGAGCAGGGCGGAAGCGGGGCCCCGCGGCCGGGATCACCCCTTCGGTGAGGTGGACGGCTCGACCCTGGCGGACAGCCGGCGTCCGGGTCAGGCCGTCCGCTTTCGGGCTGTCAGCCGCGCCGACGGGACCGCCCTGTCGGCCGAACTCGGAGTCTTCGGGCATCCGGCGGCGCTACGTCGCGACGTCAGCTCCGTGCGCGGACCGTGGCGAGGACCTCGCGGTCCGGCTGGAGGGTGAGGCTCGGGACAGGGCGTATGTCGTCGGTGGTGAGGTCCAGGTGGTTGCGGCGGGCGAGAACGGCCAGTACCAGGACGGCTTCGACGAGGGCGAAGCGGGTGCCGAGGCAGACGCGGGGGCCGCCGCCGAAGGGGAACCAGGCGTATTCGGGTATCTGCTCGGCGGGTTCGCCGTCCTCGGTGGTGAGCCAGCGCTCGGGGCGGAACGCCTCCGCGTCGCCGTACCAGCGGGGGTCGCGGTGCGTAGCCCACTGGCTGGTCCAGACGCGGGTGCCGGCGGGGACCGGCGTGCCGCCCAGGGTGGCGCCTTCCTTGGCCAGGCCGGTGATCAGCCAGATCGTCGGGTAGAGACGCAGGGTCTCCTTGATGACGGCCTGGGCGTAGGTGAGGGAGGTGTAGTCGTCGAAGCCGGGTTCGTGGTCCGCGAGGACCCGGTCGAGTTCCTCGGTGAGGGTGTCGCGGACCCGGGGGTTGCGGGAGAGCAGGTACCAGGCCCAGACGAGGGTGGAACTGGTGGTCTCGTGGCCGCCGATGTAGAGGGTGACGGTCTCGTCCCGGATCTCCTGGTCGGAGAGGGGCGCGCCGGTCTCGTCGCGGGCGGCGAGGAGGCGGCTCAGGAGGTCGGGGCGCTCGGTGTCGCCGTCGCGGTGGCGGGAGACGACACGGGCAACCTCCGCGTCGATGACGGCGGTGGCGCGCTTGATGCGGGCGCGCCCGGGGGTGGGCACCCAGTCGGGGAGCACCGCTCCGATGCCGCTGAACTCGGCGCCGATCTCCTTCTGCGCGATGTCCATCGCCTGCCCGATGGCCTCGGCGTCCGCTGCGGTGTCGACGCCGAAGATGGTGCGGACGGCGATGAGCTGGGTGAGGGCGGCCATCTCCTTCTTGATGTCGACCTGCTGTCCGTCGGCCCACCGGTCGGCGAGGGCGACAGCGCACTCGGTCATGGTCGTCGCGTAGGAGCGGACCTGCTTGGGGCGCACTGAGGGCTGCACGAGGGAACGCTTGCGTCGCCAGTCGGCCCCGCGGGAGACGATGACACCGTTGCCGAGGAGGGTGCGGAAGGCGATGCCGAGGTCGGGCTGGTCGAAGGTGCGCTCGACCTCGGTGAGGAGTTCGCCGACGGTGTCGGGGTGGGCGACGAAGAGGGACGGTTTGCGGCCGAAGCGCCAGCGGACGAAGTCGCCCCGGTCCCGGAGTTGTTCGAAGAAGCCGAGGGGGTCCTTGCCGAACGCGGGCAGGTTCCCGAGGAGGGGCACTCCTCGGGGGCCTTCCGCGATGCCCGATGACGGCGCCGCCGTCTCGCCACGTGCCTCGGCGTGCGGATGTCCGGCTTGCGTGGTCATGCGAGTCCCCTCCCCAACTGGCCTGCCGTGCTGGTGAGTCCATGCAAGCGGAAGGGCTCCGCCCACGCCACCCCTGTGGACGACGGCCTGTGGACAACTACGTTCGGGCGACCGCCTGCGCGTGACGTGACCACCTTCAAGCGACGGCCTCGGCGGCGACGGGCGCCGGATGTCCGGGAACGCCGAGTGCCCGTGGCCAGATGGCCACGGGCACTCGCTGCCGAAGGAGGGGAAGCCGTCAGCCCACCGAGCTGTAGGCCACGACACCCCTGAGCAGTGCGTCCACCGCCTTGCGGGCGTTCTTGGAGACCGTGCTGTTCTCCTTGGGCGCCGCCGCGGCGATCTGGCCGAGGACGTCGATGACCTGCTTGCACCAGCGGACGAAGTCACCGGCGGGCATCTCGGCCTCGCGCAGCACCTCGTCGAGGCTCTTGTCGGAGGCCCACTGGTGGGCGGCCCAGGCGAAGCCGAGGTCGGGCTCGCGCTGGCCGACCCCCTCCGCCTGGTTGATCTTGAACTCCTCTTCGAGCGCGTCGAGGCGCCCCCAGATCCTGACCATCTCGCCGAGCGCCGTCTTGGCGTTGCCGGCGGGCAGCTTGGGCGCGACGGCGTCGTCGGACTGGCGCGCCTCGAACACCAACGCGGAGACGCACGCGGCCAGTTCGGCCGGGGTGAGCCCTTCCCAGACACCGTCCCGGAGGCATTCGCTGGCCAGCAGGTCGAGTTCGCCGTAGAGCCGGGCGAGCCGCTTGCCGTTCTCGGTGACCTCGCCGCCCCGGAGGTAGTCGAGTTCGGTGAGGAGCGCGACGATCCGGTCGAAGGTGCGGGCGATGGTGTTGGTGCGGCCCTCGATGCGCCGCTCCAGCTGCTGGGTGTCGCGCTGGAGGCGGTGGTAACGCTCGGCCCAGCGGGCGTGGTCCTCGCGCTCGTCGCAGCCGTGGCAGGGATGGGCGCGGAGCTCGGTGCGCAGCCGGGCGATCTCGCGGTCGTCGGCGGCGGCGGCGCGCTGCTTGTGGTGGCGCTCGGGGTTGATGTGTCCGGCCTTGCTGCGCAGCGCGGAGGCGAGGTCGCGGCGGGACTGGGGGGAGCGCGGGTTGAAGGACTTGGGGATCCGCATGCGCTCCAGGGCCTCGACGGGGACGGGGAAGTCGATGGAGGCGAGCCTCTTGACCTGCCGTTCCGCGGTGAGGACGAGGGGGCGCGGCCCGTCGTGGTGCTCGAAGCCGCGGTGGCCGTTGGTGCGGCCGGCCGGGATGCCCGGGTCGAGGACGAGGGCGAGTCCGGCGAACTTGCCCGTCGGGACGTGGATGACGTCGCCCGGCTTGAGCTTCTCCAGGGACCCGGCGGCCTGCGCGCGCCGCTGGGCGGCGCCCTGCTTGGCCAGTTCCGTCTCGCGGTCCTTGAGGTCGCGGCGGAGCCGCGCGTACTCCTCGAAGTCACCGAGGTGGCAGGTCATGCCCTCGCGGTAGCCGTCGAGCCCTTCCTCGTTCTTCTGGACCTGCCGGGAGATGCCGACGACCGAGCGGTCGGCCTGGAACTGGGCGAAGGAGGTTTCGAGGAGCTCGCGGGAGCGGTGCCTGCCGAACTGGTCGACGAGGTTGACCGCCATGTTGTACGAGGGCTTGAAGCTGGAGCGCAGGGGGTACGTGCGCGTGCCGGCGAGTCCGGCGAGGTGCTCCGGGTCGAGGCCGCGCTGCCAGAGGACGACGGCGTGGCCTTCGACGTCGATGCCACGGCGTCCGGCCCGGCCGGTGAGCTGGGTGTACTCGCCGGGGGTGATGTCGGCGTGCTGCTCGCCGTTCCACTTGACGAGCTTTTCCAGGATGACGGTGCGCGCGGGCATGTTGATGCCGAGGGCGAGGGTCTCGGTGGCGAAGACGGCCTTCACGAGGCCTCGGACGAAGAGCTCCTCGACGACCTCCTTGAAGGTCGGGAGCATGCCGGCGTGGTGGGCGGCGATGCCCCGCTCCAGGGCTTCGAGCCACTCGTAGTAGCCGAGGACGTGGAGGTCCTCGGTGGGGATGGAGGCGGTGCGCGCCTCGACGATCTCGCGGACGCGCAGGCGTCCCTCGTCGTTGTTGAGCCGGAGTCCGGCGTACAGGCACTGCTGTACGGCGGCCTCGCAGGCGGCCCTGCTGAAGATGAAGGTGATGGCGGGCAGGAGGCCTTCGGCGTCGAGGCGTTCGATGACCTCGGGGCGTCCGGGGGTCCAGATGCGGGAGCGCTGGCGGCGCTCGCGCTCGCGGTCCGCCTCGCGGATCATCTTGCCGCGCCGCCGGTCCCGCGGGTTGTACGTGCGGGTGTTCTCGGTGCGGGCCAGGCGGAGGAGGTCCGGGTTGACCTCGCGCCGGGAGGCGCCGCGGCCGCCGTGGTCGGTCTCCTCCTCGAAGAGGTCGTACATCCGGCGTCCGGCGAGGACGTGCTGCCAGAGGGGGACGGGCCGGCTCTCGGAGACGATGACCTCGGTGTCGCCGCGGACGGTGTCGAGCCAGTCGCCGAACTCCTCGGCATTGGACACGGTCGCGGAGAGCGAGACGAGGGTGACGGACTCGGGGAGGTGGATGATCACTTCCTCCCAGACGGCCCCGCGGAAGCGGTCGGAGAGGTAGTGGACCTCGTCCATGACCACGTACCCGAGGCCGGAGAGGGCCTGGGATCCCGCGTACAGCATGTTGCGGAGGACTTCGGTGGTCATGACCACGATCGGCGCATCGCCGTTGACGCTGTTGTCGCCGGTGAGCAGGCCGACCTTGTCGGGCCCGTACCGCTTCACGAGGTCGGCGTACTTCTGGTTCGACAGCGCCTTGATGGGTGTCGTGTAGAAGCACTTGCGGCCCTGGGTGAGGGCGAGGTGGACGGCGAACTCGCCGACGATGGTCTTGCCGGAGCCCGTGGGCGCGGCGACGAGCACCCCCTTGCCTGCTTCGAGGGCCTTGCACGCCTCGATCTGGAAGGGGTCCAGATCGAAGTCGTACATCTCGCGGAAGGGGGCCAGCGCGGTGGCCCGCTCGGCGTTGCGGGCGAGGGCGGCCGCGTACGCCTCGGCTGGTGTGAGGTCCTCTGTCATCTTGTTCTCGAGCCTACCCGCCACCTGTGACAGTGACGCGATCTTTATCGAGGGGATGTGCCGGGGCCCGGTTCGGGCGCGAGGACGCGGAGTGCTCCGGGGACGCATTCCACGGTGAGGGGCAGTGGGCCGAGGGGCTCGCCGTCGGCGTAGCCGGTGGTGTCGGGGGCGTCGACGGTGAGGGAGCGGACCCGGTACGTGGTGACCTTGGGGTGGCTGAGGTGGGTGCCCTTGTAGACGCGGGGGAAGACCTTGAGCAGGGTGCGCCGGTCGCAGTCGCCGACGACGGTGACGTCGAGGAGTCCGTCGTCGGTGCGGGCGTCGGCGCAGATGCGCATGCCGCCGCCGTAGGAGCTGCCGTTGCCGACGGCGACGAGGGTGGCGTCGGTCTCCAGGACGCGTCCGTCGTCGAAGGCGAGGCGGTAGGGGACGGGCCGGAAGCCGGCGAGCTCGGCGAGGATCGCGAGGTCGTACTTGAAGCGTCCGGCGGGGACGCGCATGCGGTTGCCCCGGTCGTTGACGCGGGAGTCGAAGCCGGAGGCGAGGACGGTGCCGTACCAGCGGGTGGTGGCGCCGGCGACGGCCCCCGCGGCGCCGGCGACGGCCCCCGCGGCGCCGGTGATGGCACCCGCGGTGCCGGGGACGGCCCCCGTGGCGCCGGTGATGGCACCCGTGCTGCCGCCGCCGATCCGCCCGAGGTCGATGCCCCGGCCGCCGCCTGCGCCGAGGATCTCGGCGGTGACGCGGGCCGCGCCGCCGGGGTCGCGGACGGGCAGGCCGAGGGTGCGGGCGAAGTCGTTGCCGGTGCCGGCGGCGATGATCCCGAGGGGGGTGGGGGTGCCGGCGACGGCCTGGAGCGCGAGGGAGATCATGCCGTCGCCGCCGACGGCGACGAGGGCGCCGGTGCCCGCGGCGACGGCCTCGCGGGCGCGCCGCAGCGCGTCGGCGGCGTCGTGTCCGAGGACCGTGCGGACGGCGAAGCCCGCGTCCCTGAGGGCGCGGGCTGCGGGCCGGGCGGCGCGGGCGCCGCGACCGCGGCCCGCGGTGGGGTTGACGAAGAGGGTGATGTCGCTGGTCATTGGGGGTCCCCCCGGACGGAGTCTGGGGGGACCCTACAAGATCAGGTGATGTCGTCGTAACCGTTGACCCGGTGGGCGACGGTTCCGCCGGTCTCTCCGGTGGCCTGCTCGGGCAGGGCGCGGGAGGCGGCGACCGTCTCGACGGAGCCGACGGCCTCGGGGGTGAGGTCGAGCGCGGAGGCCTCGTCGTCGTCGAGTTCGGCGTCGGGGTTGTTGCGCTTGCGTCGCCGGTCGTTGAGGAGCGAGAAGCCGACGGCCCCGAAGTACAGGACGGTGATGGGTCCGGCGAGGGCGACCATGCCGACGGGGTCGGTCGTCGGCGTGATGATGGCGCCGAAGACGAAGACGCCCATGATCACCCCGCGCCACCAGCCGGCCATCCGGCGGCCGGTGAGGACCCCGGTGAGGTTGAGCATCACCAGGACGAGCGGCAGCTCGAAGGCGAGGCCGAAGACGAGCACCATGCGCAGGGTGAAGTCGAGGACGTCGCCGAGCGAGAGGATGTTCGCGGAGCCGGTGGGCGTGAGGCTGATGAGCACCTTCACGCTGATGGGGAGGATGAGGTACGCGAGGTAGGCGCCGGCGGTGAAGAGCGGCACGGCCGCACCGACGAAGGCGTACGTGTACTTCTTCTCGCTCTTGTGCAGTCCGGGCGCGACGAAGGCCCACAGCTGGTAGAGCCAGACGGGGCTCGCGACGACGAGGCCGGCCGTCAGGGACAGCTGGATCGTCGTGCTGAACGGAGCCATCAGCGTGTTGAAGGAGACGATCGCGCAGTTTCCGCCGTCACTGGTGACGCCCGGTGCGCAGGTGGGCACCGATTGGGTCAGGAACTGCATCAGCTCCTCGCTGTACACGAGGGCCACGATCGTCACCGCGGCGACGGCGAGGAGACCTTTCGCCAGTCGGTTGCGGAGTTCACGCAGGTGCTCCACGAGGGGCATCCGACCCTCGGGATCCTTCTCCTGCTTGCGGGCAGACTTGGGCAACCCACGTCCTCATCTCGTGCGGCAGGCCGCCGCCCGGTGCGGCGGCCGCGGCGGACCGGGTCAGCGCTTGGTGGTGTCCGAGGGCTCGGTCACGGGACGCGAGCTGGTCACGTCTCCGGGAGCGGCCTGGATGGTGCGCGGGGCGGGCTGGTCCTGGGCGGTGGCTCCCGTGCCGGTTCCGGCCTGCGGAGGGTCGGCGGGGGCGGTCTGCTGGTCGTCCGACTTCATCGCCTTGGCCTCGCTCTTGAGGATGCGGGCCGACTTGCCGAGCGAGCGCGCCATGTCCGGAAGCTTCTTGGCGCCGAACAGCAGGATGATGACGACGAGAATGAGAATGATCTCGGTGGGGCCGAGCCTACCCATAGCTGTATACCTTCTTCACCGAGGCGACATGGAGTGCGTGCCCGGCGGGTCGGACAGACGTCCGGCCACCGCGCTGTCTGCGATCGTAACCCGCAGGAGTAAACGCAGGGCAATGCCTGTGCATACTCCCGATTGCGTCCCGCGTGAGCGGCCAGGGGCCGTTTCACGCAGCGTACGGCACGGACTCAGCGCAGGGTCTCGCCTGTTCGGGCCAGACCGACGGCGGCCGTCTCCAGCTCTTCGGCGGCCTGGGTGATCCGCTCTGTGGTGCGGGCCACTTGACGACCGAGGCGCTGGACCTCCAGGAAGACCTTGACGGCGAGGACGCCGAGGACGGCGATGCCGAGGAAGCCGAGGGCGATGGCGAGCATGGGCCAGAACATGTCCTGAGCCTAGACGTTGGGCGGCGGACAGCCGGACGGGGCGGGGCCGGCCGGGCACCACAGGCCGGGACTCCACAGGCCGGGATTCCACAGGCCGGGACCCGCCGGCCGGGACTCCGCAGGCCGGGCGGTGGGCGCTCAGGCGGTGGTGTGGAGGCGCAGGGTCCGTACGCCGCCGCCGGTGAGCAGTTCGACGATGCGCTCGCCCGCGGGTTTGCGGACGGAACTGCCGCACTCGGGGCAGGTGAAGGAGTAGAAGGTGGTGCGGCGGCTCGCTCCGATGGCGAGGCGCAGGGCGCTCGCGGAGAGTTCGAAACGGGAGCGGCAGTCGGGGCAGGCGGCCTTGAAGAGGACCGGAGCCAGAGGCGCCGTAAAACCGTACATCAAGGACATTTCCCTCATCTCTCGACTCCCGCCTCCGCGGCTACGTCCGTCACAGCGTCCCCCGCGCCGAGAACGTCACTCGCCGCCGTACGCGGCGAGTGCGGCGGCGGCCGCCGCCCTGGCGTTGTCGGCGAGCTCCTGCGGCACGACGATCCGTCCGTCGCTGCCGAGCCGCAGCGCCAGCCGTCGCAGCGAGGCCGGGTCCGGCGTCCGCAGGCTGATCCGCAGTCCCCCGTCGGGCAGCTCGTCGGCCCGGTCGTGCGGGTAGTACTCGGCGACCCAGCGCCCGCCGGGGCCGACCTCGACCACGACCTCCGGGTCGTCGGCGGAGGGCTGGACCAGCCCCTCGGAGAGGTCGCGCAGCTCCAGCTCGGGCGGCGCCGCCTGCTCGTCGAGGATGCGGATCTCGGCCACGCGGTCGAGCCGGAAGGTGCGGCGCGCTTCGGAGAGCCGGCACCACGCCTCCATGTAGGTGTGGCCGACGGCGAACAGCCGGATCGGGTCGACCTCGCGCTCGGTGAGCTCGTCGCGCGCCGGCGAGTAGTACCGCACCCACAGGCGGCGGCGCTCCGAGATCGCCCGGTCGACCTCGGCGAAGACCCCGCCCTCGGACTCGAAGGTCACCGAGAGCCGGGAGCTGGCGCCGGCGGCCTCGCCGGCCGCGGCCTCCAGCTTGGCGGTGGCGCGCAGCAGCGCCTCCCGGTCGCTCTCCCGGAGCCCCGGCAGGGTGGCGACGGCTCGGGCGGCGACCAGGAGGGCCGTCGCCTCGTCGGCGGCGAGCCGCAGCGGCTCGGCGACGTCGTCCGGGTTGTGCCACCAGATCCGGTCGCCGTCGGTGTCGATGTCGAGGAGGTCGCCGCCGCGGAAGCTGGTCCCGCACATGGGCAGCACGTCGAGGTCCGAGATCAGCTCGTCCTCGGTGATCCCGAAGGCACGCGCGACATCGGCGACGTGGGCGCCGGGGCGCTCCCGGAGATAGGTGACGAGCGAGAGCATCCGCCTCGTCTGGTCGATCGCGTTGGCAGCCATGCGGTTCGTCTCCCCCTCAGCCCTTGGCCACGGCGCGCAGCCGGTCCACCACGTCGGCCCGCAGATCGGCCGGTTCCAGTACGACGACATCGGGACCGAACTCGACGAGCCAGGCGTCGAGCCCGTGGCCGTACGGGATCTCCAGCTCGTCCCAGCCGTCGGTGCCCTCGCACACGGACTGGGCGCGGGCCCGCAGCGGGTAGCCGCAGCCGGTGCGCAGCCGGATCCGGGCCGAGCGGGTGGCGGTCTCCCCCGCCCAGCTCTCCACGGTCTCGCGGACGGTGACGACGTCGGGCACCGGCGCGGTGAAGGCGCCGGCCCGGGAGCGGACCTTGCCGGTGATCCGGGAGAGCCGGAAGACGCGCTCGGCGCCCCGCTCGCGGTCCCAGCCGGCCAGGTACCAGTGGCCGCGCCAGCATTCGAGGGTCCAGGGCTCGACCTGGCGGGTCTCGGGGCGGGCGGCGTTGGCCTTGCGGTAGTCGAAGGCGACGGTCCGGCGGTCGCGGCAGGCCAGCATGAGCGGCTCGAAGGCGGCCTCGTGGACCGGGATGCGCGGTTCGAGGGCGCTGGGCTGGATGTCGTACGAGCCCTCCGCCTCCGGCATGCCGGCGGCGCGTAGCTTCTGGAGGGCCCCGCTGGCGGCCCCGGCGAGGCGGGCCTGCTGCCAGACCTTCGCGGCGAGGCCGAGCGCGGCGGCCTCCTCGGCGTCGAGGGTGATGGGCGGCAGCCGGTTGGAGTCGCGGCGGGCGAGGTAGCCTGTCTCGCCCTCCAGGTTCTCGACGGTCTCGATGACGAGGCCGAGCTCGCGCAGGTCGTCCTTGTCGCGCTCGAACATGCGGTTGAAGGCCTCGTCGCCGCTCGCTTCGAGGTAGGCCTCGATGGAGCCGCGGAGCTCACGCTTGCTCAGCGGTCGGCGGGTCCCGAGCAGGCACAGCGCGAGATTCATCAGCCGCTCGGACTTGGCAATCGCCATCGAAGCCCTGCACCTCTTCAGCCGTATCGACTTCTCGGACGTCCGACCGTACCGCCCCGGGGTGTCGGGGCCAAAGCCGAGGGCCCCCGCCACGGATGGCGGGGGCCCTCGGAGCGACCGGAACCGGTCACGGGGTGCGCGGTCAGCGCTTCTTCACGGCCACGAGGTCGCAGACGAAGATCAGCGTCTCGCCCGGGGCGATCTTGCCGCCGGCGCCGCGGTCGCCGTAGGCGAGGTGCGCGGGGATGACCAGCTGGCGGCGGCCGCCGACCTTCATGCCCTGGACGCCCTGGTCCCAGCCCTGGATGACCTGGCCGGCGCCGAGGTGGAAGTCGAGCGGGGCGCCGCGGTTCCAGGAGGCGTCGAACTCCTCGCCGGAGTCGAAGGACACACCCACGTAGTGGACCTTCACGAAGTCACCGGCTTCGGCCAGCTCGCCGTCGCCCTCCCAGATGTCCTTGATCTCCAGGTCCTTCGGCGGCTCGCCACCCGGGAAGTCGATCTCGGGCTTCTCGATGCTCACTGAACTGCTCCTCATGCTGATGAACTGCGTGATCGGGACAGTCTTACATCTTCGTGAGGATGTCCACGGCGAACACCAGCGTGGAGCCCTTCGGAATACCCTGCTTCTCCTCGTTGCCGAACGCCTCGGACGGCGGGGCGACGATGAGGACGCGGCTGCCGATCTTCTTGCCGACGAGACCGTCCTTGAGGCCCTTCAGCGTGAGCTGCGCGAGCGGGAAGTTCGCGGGCTTGCCGGTGGTGTACGTCGAGTCGAAGACCTTGCCGTCCTTCCACAGGGCGGCGACGTAGTTCACGACGACGGTGTCGGTGGCCTTCACGGCCTCGCCCGTGGACTCGAGCACGTAGTTCGAGACGAGCTTGGCCGGCGGGTCGGTCTTCGGCACGGTCAGCGTGGGCGCCTTGCCGTCGGTGTTCGTCCCGACCTTCGGCAGGTCCTTGTTGTCCTGGGCGACCGGGGTGCCGGTGGCGGACTTCGGGATCGTGACCGACTTCAGGATGTCCACGACGAAGACGAGGGTGGCGTTGGGCTTGATGTCGCCCTGGCCCTGCGCGCCGTAACCGAGCTCCGGCGGGATGCCGATCTCGACGCGGCTGCCGACCTTCTGGCCTTCGAGTCCCTGGTCCCAGCCCTTGATGACCTGACCGGCGCCCAGCGTCAGGTCGAACGGCTGACCGCGGTCGAAGCTGTTGTCGAAGGGGGTGGTGGAGTCCCAGGCCTGACCCAGGTAGTTCACCTGGAGCGCGTCGCCCTTCTTGGTCACCGCGCCCTTGCCCTCGCTGATGACGTTGACCTTGAGTTCCTTGGGCGGGGCGCCCTCGCCCTTGGCGAGGGTCGGCTTCTCCCCGAACTTCTGGCCCGCGGTGATGGCGGGCAGTCCGTTCGTCGTCGAGGCGGAATCGGAGCCCTTGTCGTCGCTGCCGCACGCCGCTGTCGAGAGCAGCAGCAGCGGGACGACGAGAAGGCCGGCAAGTCGGCGCACGTGTTCCTCAGATCTCAGACGGCACAGTAGTTAATGCCGACACTCTAGGGGACCCTCCTGTCACGTCGAGGGCCCCGCACGCCAAACGTGCGGGGCCCACGGCCGGTATGACCTGCTTACATTCCGGCGATCAGCTTTTCGACCCGATCGTCGACGGAGCGGAACGGGTCCTTGCACAACACCGTGCGCTGCGCCTGGTCGTTCAGCTTGAGGTGGACCCAGTCGACGGTGAAGTCCCGCCGCTGCTCCTGGGCGCGGCGGATGAAGTCGCCGCGGAGCCGGGCCCTGGTGGTCTGCGGGGGCACCGACTTGCCCTCGAAGATCTTCAGGTCGTTGCAGATCCGGGCCGCCTGCCCGTTCTTCTGCAGCAGGTAGTAGAGACCGCGACGTCGGTGGATGTCGTGGTACGCGAGGTCTATCTGCGCGACCCTCGGGTTCGACATGGTCATGTTGTGCTTGGCCCGGTAGCGCTCGATGAGCCGGTGCTTCATGACCCAGTCGATCTCGGTCTCGATCCGGTCGAGCCGCTCGTTCTCGATCGCGTCGAGCGTGCGGCCCCACAGCTCCAGGACCTGGGCGACGGTGCCGGTCCGGATCCCCCGGCGGTCGACGAAGTCGACGGCCTTCTCGTAGTACTCGCGCTGGACCTCGAGCGCGGACGCCTCCCGGCCGCTGGCGAGCCGCACCTTGCGCTGTCCGGTGATGTCGTGGCTGACCTCGCGGATGGCCCGGATGGGGTTCTCCAGGGTCAGGTCGCGCATCACCGTGCCCGCCTCGATCATGCGGAGCACCAGGTCGGTGGCGCCGACTTTGAGCAGCATGGTCGTCTCGGACATGTTCGAGTCGCCGACGATGACGTGGAGCCTGCGGTAGCGCTCGGCGTCGGCGTGCGGCTCGTCCCGGGTGTTGATGATGGGCCGCGAGCGGGTGGTCGCGGAGCTGACGCCCTCCCAGATGTGCTCGGCACGCTGGGAGACGCAGAACACCGCGCCCCTGGGGGTCTGGAGGACCTTTCCCGCGCCGCAGATGAGCTGCCGGGTGACGAGGAACGGGATGAGGATGTCCGCGAGCCGGGAGAACTCTCCGTGCCGGGCGACGAGATAGTTCTCGTGACACCCGTACGAGTTTCCGGCCGAGTCGGTGTTGTTCTTGAAGAGGTAGACGTCGCCCGCGATTCCCTCCTCGTGCAGGCGGCGTTCGGCGTCGACGAGAAGGCCTTCGAGAATGCGCTCACCGGCCTTGTCGTGGGTGACCAGTTCGGTCACGTCGTCGCATTCCGGTGTGGCGTATTCCGGATGCGATCCCACGTCCAGGTACAGGCGGGCGCCGTTCCGCAGGAAGACATTGCTGCTGCGGCCCCATGACACGACACGGCGGAAGAGGTAGCGCGCCACTTCGTCAGGAGACAGTCGGCGCTGTCCCCTGAACGTGCACGTGACGCCGTACTCGTTCTCCAGCCCGAAAATGCGGCGGTCCATGTCTGAACATTACGCCTGACGGCCGGTGCTGAAACCGGGTTGGACGTTCCCGTTTCGATCATTTTCCGATCAGTGCGTGTTCTTTTCGCTGTGTACGGCCGTGGCGGCGCCCGTACCGACGGCGTGTCGCGCGTCGGCCGCAGGCGTGTCGGAGCCCGTCGGCGCGTCGAGGACGCGGCCGGTGGCCAGCAGGACGAGGAAGGCGACCAGGCCGCCCGCACCGGCGACGGCGAACCCGGTGGCCGTCCCCGCGAGTTCGACGGCGGGTCCCGCCGCGGCGGAGCCGAGGGCCGAACCGACGCCGAAGGTGGTGACGAGCCAGGAGAAGGCCTCGGTCACCGTGCCGCGCGGCGCGTGCCTGTCCACCACGAGGAACGCGCAGGCGAGGGCGGGCGCCAGGAACACGCCGGCGAGGACCGAGAGCCCGGTCATGGCGACGGGACCGGGCGTGAGCACGAGCGGCAGGTAGCAGACGGCGAGGAGCAGGACGAGGACGCGCAACCGCCGCTCGGGCGCTCCGGACCACTGCCGGGCGCCGTAGACGACACCGCCGAGGAGCGCGCCGAGACCGAGGGCGGCCATCAGCCAGCCGTAGACGGACGGGGTGCCCCGGTCGTCGGCGTACGCGACGGCGGCGACGGTGATGGAGCCGAGCGCGAGGCCGACGAAGAAGAAGGACCCGAGCAGGGCGAGCAGCCCCGGAGAGCGCAGGGCGCCCAGCCAGTGCGCCTCCCGGGACGCCGAGCGCCAGGCGCGGGAGGGCTCGGAGAGGACGACGGCGAGGGCGCCGAGGACCCCGAGGAGGTTGATGACGAGGAGGGCGGCGGCGGGCGACCAGAGGGAGACGAGGAGGGTCAGCAGCAGCGGGCCGACGGTGAACATGACCTCCTGCGCGACGGCGTCGAGCGCGTACGCCCGGTGGACCCGGTCCTCGCGGCCCAGGACGCTCGGCCAGAGGGCGCGCAGCCCGCCCTCCAGGGGCGGGGTGAAGAGGCCGGCGAGGACGACGGCGACGTAGGCGAGGGCGAGGTGCCCGATGCCGGTGAGGGCGAGGAGGGCCATGCCGAGGGCGGAGAGGACCGCGGCGGGGAGCTGGACGCGGGGCTGGCCCTTGAGGTCGACGGCGCGGCCGAGGAGGGGCTGGCCGACGGCGGTGGCGACGCCGTAGGCGGCGATGAGGCCGCCGGCGAGGGTGTAGCTGCCGCCCTGGTCCCGGACGAAGAGGGTGAGCGCGATGGGGCCGGTGCCGTTGGGCAGGCGCCCCACGAGGGTTCCGGCCAGCAGGCGGGCGGCGTGCGGTGCCCGGAGTATGTCGAGATAGCCGCCGTGCGCCGGTGCCTCGGTGGCCATGTGGTCTCCCCTCCCTCGGATCCCACCGAGGTTTTACGTATAACGTCGACGTCATACGTACCATGACGGCTGTACGCGGGTCCACCCCGCGCCCAGGGACCGTCCGACGCGGAGGCTTGTGTGCACACCCCGGAACCGATCGGCGGCGCCCGCCCCACCAGCCGGGACGTGGCGCGGGCCGCTGGGGTCTCCCAGGCCACCGTCTCCCTGGTCCTCGGCGACAAATGGCGCGGCCGGGTGTCGGAACGCACGGCCGAGGCCGTACGGGAGGCCGCCCGGAGTCTCGGCTACCGGCCCAACCTCGCCGCGCGCAACCTCCGGCTCGGTCGCACCAGGACCGCGCTCCTCGTCGTCCCGGCCCTCACCAACGAGTTCTTCGCGCACGTCTACACGGGCGCCGCCGCGGCGGCCGCGGCGCACGGCTTCGGCGTCGTCCTCTACCCCTCCCCCGACGGCCTGGGGCCCGCACGCGACCCCTTCGCCTCCGCGCAGGCCGCCCTGGACGGAGTGATCGCCTCCTCGATGGCGACCGACGCCCTGGAGGCCTTCCGGGGCAGCGACCTCCCGCTCGTCATGCTCGACAGCGATCCGGCCGACGCCGGCGCCGCCGCCCATGTGAACCTCGACGTCGCCGACGGGATGCGCCGGGTGACCGACCACCTGCTCGGTCTCGGCCACCGCCGCTTCCTGCACCTGGCGTCCGCCGCGCCGTCCTGGACCTTCGACGTGCGGGCCGCGACACTCGCCCACGCCCTGCGCGGCACGGACGTGCGCACCGTGCGGTCACCGCTGAACGTCGCGGCCGCGAGGGAGGCCGCGGAACTCGCCCTCGCCGCCACAGGACCCCGGCCCACGGCGGTGATCTGCGACGACGACATCCTCGCGGTCGGCGTCTGCAAGGCCGCGCGCCGGCTCGGGCTGCGGGTTCCCGAGGACCTGTCGGTCACCGGCTTCGACGACATGGCCCTGGCGACCGTGGTCGAACCGGAGCTCACCACCGTGCGGCTGCCCGCCGAGGAGTTCGGCCGACGGGGCATGGAGGCGCTCCTCGCCGTTCTCGCGGGCGAACGGCCGCCCTCGCTGACCCTTCCCGTCGCCCTGGTCCCCCGGGGCTCCTCGGGGCCCGCAGCGGCCCCCTGAGGGGGAAAGGCCGGAGGGGCCCCGGTCCGCTCTCGCGCGGACCGGGGCCCCTCCGGGCATGACCGACTACTCCTCCGGAGCCTCGTCCGAGGGCTCGTCCGTCTTCGTCACCGCCGCGTTGTCCGCCTGCATGAGGCGGGACAGCTGCCGGCCGACGATCCGCTTGAACTTGCGCTTCTGCGGTCGCGTACGGTCCAGGACCGCCACCTCCAGGCGCTCCGCGGGGATCTCCCGCTCGGTGCCGTTGGTGTCCCGCGACAGCGCCTGCACGGCCAGCTTCAGGGCCTCGGCGAGCGACATGCCGTCCCGGTGCCGCTGGTCCAGGAAGGAGCTGATCTGCTCCGCGTTTCCGCCGACGGCGACCGAGCCGTGCTCGTCCACGATCGAGCCGTCGTGCGGCAGCCGGTAGATCTGGTCGCCCTCCGGCTCGGCGCCGACCTCGGCGACGACCAGCTCCACCTCGTACGGCTTCTCCCCCGCGCTGGAGAAGATCGTGCCGAGCGTCTGGGCGTAGACGTTGGCCAGGCCGCGCGCGGTGACGTCGTCCCGGTCGTAGGTGTAGCCCCGCAGGTCGGCGTAGCGCACGCCGCCGATGCGGAGGTTCTCGTACTCGTTGTACTTGCCGGCGGCGGCGAAGCCGATCCGGTCGTAGATCTCGCTGAACTTGTGCAGTGCGCGCGACGGGTTCTCGCCGACGAAGACGATCCCGTCGGTGTACTGGAGGACGACAAGGCTTCGTCCCCGGGCGATGCCCTTGCGGGCGTACTCCGCCCGGTCGGCCATGGCCTGCTGGGGTGAGACGTAGAACGGAGTGGACACCGGCGGTCCGTCCCTTTCTTCTGGGCTTCTACAGAGCGACGAGTGGTCAGAGCAGGGCGGCGCGCGGCCCGTCGGGCTGCTCGAGGCGCCGCTCGGTGACCGACCGGGCAAGGCCGGAGGACTCGTCCTCGCTGAGCCTGCGGAAACCCTCCTCGGTGATGACGGTGACGATCGGGAAGATGCGGCGGGCCATGTCCGGGCCGCCGGTCGCCGAGTCGTCGTCCGCCGCGTCGTACAGCGCCTGCACGACCAGGGTCGTGGCCTGCTGCTCGGTGAGGTCGGCACGGTAGAGCTTCTTCATCGACCCGCGCGCGAAGATCGAGCCGGAGCCGGTGGCGGCGAAGCCGTGCTCCTCGGAGCGGCCGCCGGTCACGTCGTAGGAGAAGATCCGGCCCTTCTCCTTGCCCTCGTCCCAGCCCGCGAAGAGCGGTACGACGGCGAGCCCCTGCATGGCCATGCCGAGGTTGCCGCGGATCATGGTGGAGAGACGGTTCGCCTTGCCTTCGAGGGAGAGCGTCGCGCCCTCCACCTTCTCGAAGTGCTCCAGCTCCAGCTGGAACAGCTTGACCATCTCCACGGCGAGACCGGCGGTGCCGGCGATGCCGACGGCGGAGAACTCGTCGGCCGGGAAGACCTTCTCGATGTCCCGCTGCGCGATCATGTTGCCCATGGTGGCCCGCCGGTCACCGGCGAGGACGACCCCGCCGGGGAAGGTGGCCGCCACGATGGTGGTGCCGTGCGGGGCCTCGACGACCCCCTCCGGCAGCTTCCGTCCGCCGGGAAGCATCTCCGGCGAGTGCGCCGCCAGGAAGTCGAGGAACGAGGACGAGCCCGGCGTCAGGAAGGCCGCCGGCAGACGCCCGGTGCTACGAGGGTTGGCTTCCACGCGATTCCTTCCGGTGGGAGAGTCGGCCAGCCGTGGGAAGCGCCGGCCGATCTTGGATGCTGTGCACGGACCTTACCCGTGCCACCGCTTGTCATCCGTCCCCGGAGCCACGGCTTTGTTCCGGGCTCCGGGGACGGAGGACGTCAGGTGCGCGAGGCGGCTACTCGCCGCCCTTCTGGACGAAGGACCGCACGAAGTCCTCGGCGTTCTCCTCGAGTACGTCGTCGATCTCGTCCAGAACGGAGTCCACGTCCTCGCTCAGCTTCTCCTGGCGTTCCTGGAGGTCGGAGCTCGCCTCCGTGGTGGTCTCCTCGACCTCCTCCGTGGAACGCGTCGCCTTCTGCTGTCCGCCGCCGGTGTCCTTGGTCGCCATATCCCTCACCCCGCTCGAAATCGGCCCGCTCGGTTGAGTCCGTACAAGATCAGACCCTATCGGTCGGGTCTGATTTCGGCCCCGCAGTTTCCACAACGCCCGGGCACTGTTTCCATGATTCCCAGTGCCGGGGCATTTCAGGCCCGTGCCGGGCCCCCTATCAGCCGCCGGAGAGCACGCGCACCAGCTCCTCGGCCGTGCGGCAGCGGTCCAGGAGCGCCTTGACGTGCTCCTTGGTGCCCCGCAGCGGCTCCAGGGTCGGGACGCGCTGGAGCGAGTCCCGGCCCGGCAGGTCGAAGATCACCGAGTCCCAGGAGGCCGCGGCGACGTCGTCGGCGTACTGCTCCAGGCAGCGGCCCCGGAAATAGGCCCTGGTGTCCTCGGGAGGCGCCGTCTCGGCCCGCTCCACCTCGGCCTCGTCCAGGAGCCGCTTCATGCGCCCGCGGGCCGCCAGGCGGTTGTACAGGCCCTTCTCGGGGCGCACGTCCGCGTACTGGAGGTCCACGAGATGCAGCCGTGGCGCGTCCCAGTCCAGGTTGTCCCGCCGCCGGTAGCCCTCCATGAGCTCCCGCTTGGCGATCCAGTCGAGTTCGCCGGCCAGGCTCATGGGGTCGTTCTCGAGCCGGTTGAGGGTGTCCTCCCAGCGGATCAGGACGTCCTTGGTCTGCTCGTCCGCGTCCGAGCCGTACCGCTCCTCCACGTACTTCCTGGCCAGCTCGAAGTACTCCATCTGAAGCTGCACGGCCGTGAGTGTCCGACCGCTGCGGAGCGTGACGAGGTACTGGAGCGTCGGGTCGTGGGAGACCTGGTGGAGGGTGCGCACGGGCTGGTCGACGGCCAGGTCGACGGTGATGAACCCGTCCTCGATCATCGACAGGACCAGCGCGGTGGTGCCGAGCTTGAGATAGGTCGAGATCTCCGAGAGGTTCGCGTCGCCGATGATCACGTGCAGCCGGCGGTACCGCTCGGCGTCGGCGTGCGGCTCGTCCCTGGTGTTGATGATGGGCCGCTTGAGGGTGGTCTCCAGACCCACCTCGACCTCGAAGTAGTCGGCGCGCTGACTGATCTGGAAGCCGTCCGCGCGTCCGTCCTGACCGATGCCGACCCGGCCCGCGCCGGTCACGACCTGGCGGGAGACGAAGAAGGGGGTGAGGTGGCGCACGATGTCCGAGAAGGGGGTCTCCCGCTTCATCAGGTAGTTCTCGTGCGTGCCGTAGGAGGCGCCCTTGTTGTCGGTGTTGTTCTTGTAGAGGTGGATGGGCTGCGCCCCGGGGAGCTGGGCGGCCCGCTCGGCTGCCTCCGCCATGATCCGCTCGCCGGCCTTGTCCCAGAGGACGGCGTCGCGCGGGTTGGTGACCTCGGGCGAGCTGTACTCGGGGTGGGCGTGGTCCACGTAGAGGCGGGCGCCGTTGGTGAGGATGACGTTGGCGAGGCCGATGTCCTCGTCGGTGAGCTGGCTGGAGTCGGCGGCCTCGCGGGCGAGGTCGAAGCCGCGGGCGTCCCGCAGCGGGTTCTCCTCCTCGAAGTCCCAGCGGGCGCGGCGCGCCCGGTGCATCGCCGCCGCGTAGGCGTTGACGATCTGGGACGAGGTGAGCATGGCATTGGCGTTCGGATGTCCCGGGACGGAGATCCCGTACTCCGTCTCGATGCCCATTACTCGCCGTACGGTCATGCGGCCCTCCTTGCCCGGCGGCGCTCACTGTGCGCGACTCGGCGGTACCGATGAGCCTAGAGCGGCTCCGCGCTGGTGGGGAGATCTGTTGCGTATTTCCCTGTGATGCCGGGGGAAATGCTGGATGGAATGCGTCGGCTGCGGATACCCGGTTTCCGGGCATCCGCAGCCGGTGGGCGTTTTACAGGTACTGCCCGGTATTGGCCACCGTGTCGATGGACCGTCCGGTGTCCGCGCCCTGCTTTCCGGTGACGAGCGTGCGGATGAACACGATCCTCTCGCCCTTCTTTCCGGAGATACGGGCCCAGTCGTCGGGGTTGGTGGTGTTGGGCAGGTCCTCGTTCTCCTTGAACTCGTCCACGCAGGCCTGGAGGAGGTGGGAGACGCGGATGCCCTTCTGGTTGTGGTCGAGGAAGGCCTTGATGGCCATCTTCTTGGCCCGGTCGACGATGTTCTGGATCATCGCGCCGGAGTTGAAGTCCTTGAAGTAGAGGACTTCCTTGTCGCCGTTGGCGTACGTGACTTCGAGGAAGCGGTTCTCCTCGGATTCGGCGTACATCTGCTCGACGACGGACTGGATCATTCCGTGGGCGGCGGCGGCCTTGGAACCGCTGTGCTCCGAGATGTCGTCGGTGTGCAGCGGCAGGGTGGCCGTGAGGTACTTCGCGAAGATGTCCTTCGCGGCCTCCGCGTCCGGACGCTCGATCTTGATCTTGACGTCGAGCCGGCCGGGGCGCAGGATCGCGGGGTCGATCATGTCCTCGCGGTTGGAGGCGCCGATGACGATGACGTTCTCCAGGCCCTCCACACCGTCGATCTCGGCGAGCAGCTGCGGGACGATGGTGTTCTCCACGTCCGAGCTGACACCGGAGCCGCGGGTGCGGAAGAGGGATTCCATCTCGTCGAAGAAGACGATGACGGGGGTGCCCTCACTCGCCTTCTCGCGGGCACGCTGGAAGACGAGGCGGATGTGCCGCTCGGTCTCGCCGACGTACTTGTTAAGGAGCTCGGGACCCTTGATGTTGAGGAAGTAGGACTTCCCCGCGGGCTGGCCGGTGACCTCGGCGACCTTCTTGGCCAGGGAGTTGGCCACGGCCTTCGCGATCAGCGTCTTGCCGCAGCCGGGCGGCCCGTAGAGCAGGATGCCCTTGGGCGGCCGCAGTTCGTGCTCCTTGAAGAGGTCCGGGTAGAGGTAGGGGAGCTCGACCGCATCGCGGATCATCTCGATCTGGCCGCCCAGACCGCCGATCTTGTCGTAGTCGACGTCCGGCACCTCTTCGAGGACGAGCTCCTCGACCTCGCTCTTCGGGACCACCTCGTACACGTAGCCGGACCTGGAGTCGAGCAGCAGGGCGTCGCCGGCGCGGATGGTGACGTCCATCAGAGGCTCGGCGAGCCTCACCACCCGCTCCTCGTCGGTGTGCCCGACCACCAGGGCGCGTTCGCCGTCCTCGAGGATCTCCTTGAGGGTGACGATGTCCCCGGCCCGCTCGTACTCCATGGCCTCGACCACGTTGAGCGCTTCGTTGAGCATGACTTCCTGGCCGCGCTTGAGCTCGTCGAGCTCGATGCTCGGGCTGACGTTCACCCGGAGCTTGCGGCCCCCGGTGAAGATGTCGCACGTGCCGTCCTCGTTCGCCTGCAGGAAGACACCGAAGCCGGCCGGCGGCTGTGCGAGCCGGTCGACCTCTTCCTTGAGGGCCACGATCTGGTCGCGGGCCTCACGGAGCGTGTTCGCGAGTCGTTCGTTCTGCGCGGACACGCCGGCCAGGTTGGTCTGCAGCTCGACGATCCGCTCTTCGAGAATCCTCGTGTGTCGCGGAGAGTCGGCGAGCTTGCGGCGCAGGACGGCGATTTCCTGCTCGAGATAGGCAACCTGTCCGGCGGGGTCCTCAGACCCTCGCCCGGGCCGGATGCCGCGGTTGATGTCGTCGTCGTGGGCTGCCACGGTCCTCACCTCCTCCAGGGGGAGCTGGACGCTTCCTGACCCTACCTGCGTGGGTGATGATTGAAACCCCTAGATCAAAAAGACTCCGGGGTGTGTCCGATCTTCACCCTTGCGCTTCCCCTCTTGCCAGAGGGAATACCCACCCTTCACCGCTTGAAAGCGGGCGGTTGTATCGTCGTCATGGGCCAACACCCTTCGGAGGGGGCCCGACTTACCGGCGAGAAGCAGAACGAGAAGCAGGAGCGGCGAGAATATGACCGTGCAGCACGAGGCCCCTTCCACGGGCGCCGAAGACGCGCTGGAGGTCTGGATCGACCAGGACCTGTGCACCGGGGACGGGATCTGCGTGCAGTACGCCCCCGAGGTCTTCGAGCTGGACATCGACGGGCTCGCTTATGTGAAGAGCACCGACGACGAGCTGCTCCAGGACGCCGGCGCGACGACGCCGGTGCCGCTGACCCTGCTCCAGGACGTCGTGGACTCCGCGAAGGAGTGCCCGGGCGACTGCATCCATGTCCGCCGGGTCGCGGACCGGGTCGAGGTGTACGGCCCCGACGCGGAGTAGGGGTCAGGCGCCGTACGCGTCGGCCTGCCCGGCGCGTACGAAGGCACCGTCCCGCCAGCGCCAGCTGACCTGCTCCTTCCCGTCCGGGCAGCAGCGGGGCACGTCGAGGGACGAGTAGCCGAGCAGGGTCGCGAGGACCGCCCCGTCGCGTACGGCGAGCGCGGTGACGTTCTTGTGCTCGCCGGGTTCGACGAGAGTGGCCACCACGCGCGCGGGTGCTCCCGTCCCCTTGCCGCGGGTGAGGACGTAGACGCCGCTCGGCGGTGTCCCGGAGCCGGCTTCGCAGTGCACGACCGCAACGGTCTCGGGGTTTCCGTCCCCGTCCAGATCTCCGGAGACCCGCTTCGCGACCGTGCTGGGGCCTCCCGCGCAGTCCACGGGGTAGTCGGCTCCGGCGGCCTCGGGGGCGGGTGCGGGACGCGGGGCGGTGGCGGGGGCCGCGCTCGCTCCGGCGGGGCCGGGCTGGAGGAGGGCCGCGAGGGCGACGACCGCGGCGGTCGCGGTGGCGGTGGCCAGCCAGTGGGCCGGCCGGGCGCGGGTGTGTGCGAGTTCCGCGAGTTCCGGGGCGGCGGAGGGCTGCACGCGAGACGTCTCCTGTGGGTGGCACGGTGGTTTTCGGGCATCGTGCCACACGTCACAGGGAGACGGAACAGCCGGGGTCGGCCGGGGTGGTGGCCCCCGGAACGTGAGGGCGCCGCCGCCGAGTTCCCTGCCGTGGGCGGGGAACTCGACGGCGGCGCGCCGTGGGTGTCGGGACGTCAGCCCTTGTTGGGGCCTTCGTAGTCCTCGCCGTACGCGCCCTTGGCGGGGCGGCGGCGGCGCATCGGCGGCTCGACGCCGTCCGCGAGGCGACGGGCGGTGACGAGGAAGCCGGTGTGGCCGATCATGCGGTGATCGGGACGGACGGCGAGGCCCTCGACGTGCCAGTTGCGGATCATGGATTCCCAGGGCTGCGGCTCGGCGTAGCAGCCGAACTCGCGGATGGACTCCACGGTGCGCGCGAGCTGGGTGGTGGTGGCCACGTAGCAGCAGAGGATGCCGCCCGGGACGAGCGCCTTGGAGACGGCCTCCAGACACTCCCAGGGAGCGAGCATGTCCAGGATGACGCGGTCGACGTCGGTGTCGGACAGGTTGTCCTGGAGGTCGCCGACGGTGAGCTGCCACGCGGGGTGGGGGCCTCCGAAGTAGCGCTCGACGTTGCCCTTGGCGATCTCGGCGAAGTCCTCGCGGCGCTCGTAGGAGTGCAGCATGCCGCTGTCTCCGATGGCGCGCAGGAGGAAGCTGCTGAGCGATCCCGAGCCCACTCCGGCTTCCACGACGCGTGCGCCGGGGAAGATGTCGGCGAAGGCCAGGATCTGCCCCGCGTCCTTGGGGTAGACCACGGCGGCGCCGCGGGGCATGGACAGGACGTAGTCGGGGAGCAGGGGGCGCAGCGCGAGGTAGGCGACGTTTCCGGTGGTGCGGACAACGCTGCCCTCGGGGGCGCCGATCAGTTCGTCGTGCGGGAAAGAACCCTTGTGGGTGTGGAAGTTCTTTCCCTCTTCGAGCGTGAACGTGTAGTGACGGCCCTTGGGGTCGGTCAGCTGAACCTGGTCCCCGACCTTGAAGGGCCCGCGTCGGCGGGCGGCACCGGTCGGTTCGGACATGCGAACACCCTATCAAGGGCTTCCTCGCCTCCGGCCCGCTCCAGTCGGCGCCGACGGTCGACCGTGCTCGGCCGCTCGTTCCTCACGGCCTCCGCGCTCCCCCTGCCTTCGGCGGGGAGGTACCCCCACTCCCTTTCGGCACCGACGCGGCTTGCCCTTCGGCTCGGAAGCCGTGTACCGCGATTACGTGGAGGGTCGCGCCATGGCCTTGACGAAGGCGCGTTCCACGTCGGTGGTGGCGAGGACGCCGTAGATCTCGCCTGTCTCCTCGACGACCAGGTACTCGGTGGCCGGGCTGGCGCGGAGGTGGTCGAGGAGGGGCTGTCCCGTGAGTTCGGCGGGGACGCGCATGCCGTCGGTGAGGTCCTGGGCGAGGGTGCTGACGGCGACCCAGGGCCGGCGGTGCTGGGGTACGGCGGCGATGGCGGCCTCGCGGACGATGCCGGTGGGGCCGCCGCTGCCGTCGACGACGACGAGCGCGCGGGCGCCGGCCTCGTTGGCCCGGCGGAGGGCCTCGGAGAGCGGGGTGGTGGGTTCGACGGGGATCGCGCGGCGGGTGAGGCTGCGGGCGCGGAGCTCGGGGAGGTGCTCGCGCAGCCGGGCCATGCGGAGGCTGTTGCCGGCGCCGGTCCAGATGATGGCGGCGAGGATCGCGGCGAGCAGGGCGTCGGTGACGGTGTCGAGGCCGCTGATGTCGTCGGTGGAGTTGCCGAGCAGGCCGGTGCGGGTGAGCAGGGGCAGGCCGACGAGGACGAGGACGGCGAGGAAGCGGCCGACCCAGGCGGCGGCGATGGTGCCGCTCATGGGCTTGCCGGTGATCTTCCAGACGACGGCGCGGAGCATGCGGCCGCCGTCGAGCGGGAGGCCGGGGAGCAGGTTGAAGATCGCGACGATGAGGTTGGAGATCATCAGGCCGGCGAGGAGCACGCCGGGGACGGTGCCGGGCTCGACGGCGTACAGGGAGAGATAGAACACGCCGGCGAGGACGAGGGAGAGGAGGGGGCCGACGAAGGCGAGGACGAACTCGCGGCCGGGGGTCTCGGTCTCCTTCTCGATCTCGGAGACGCCGCCGAAGAACTGGAGCTGGATGCGGCGCACCGGGAGTTTGAAGCGGAGCGCGGCGATGGTGTGGGCCAGTTCGTGGACGAGCACGGAGGCGTAGAAGGCGACGGCGAAGAAGAGGGAGACGAGGTAGCGGGCGGCGCCGAGTTCGGGCAGGACGCGTTCGATCTGGTCGCCGAAGACCCAGGTGATGAGGGCGGCGACGAGGAACCAGCTGGGGGCGACGTAGACGGGCACACCGAAGGGGCGGCCCATGAGGATCCCGCCGCCGGGCTCATCGGACCGCTGCGGCTTGGGCTCGTCCTGGTTCACGGGTTCCTCTCGTCGCGGGGCGTGACCCACGTCGGTTGCGTCACATCTCGATCATGCAGTGCGACGGGGTCCCGGGTCGATGGTATTCCGCCCGTTGTCGGTGGCGGGTCGTAGGGTCTTCGTCATGAGTACGAGCGAGCAGGTGCCGGCGGAGCCCCGGGCGCCCATGTCGTTGTCGCCGTCGCGGGCGAGCGATTTCATGCAGTGTCCGCTGCTGTACCGGTTCCGGGTGATCGACCGGCTGCCGGAGAAGCCGAGTGCGGCGGCGACGCGGGGCACGTTGGTGCACGCGGTGCTCGAGCGGCTCTTCGACGATCCGGCGGTGGAGCGGACGGCTCCGCGGGCGCGGGCGATGGTTCCGGGGCAGTGGGACCGCCTCCTGGAGTCGAAGCCGGAGCTGGGCGAGCTGTTCGCGGAGGATCCGGAGGGTGAGCGGCTCGCGGGCTGGCTGGGTGAGGCGGAGCGGCTGGTCGAGCGGTGGTTCACGCTGGAGGACCCGACGCGTCTTGAGCCGGCCGAGCGTGAGCTGTTCGTGGAGACGGAGCTGGATTCGGGGCTGCGGCTGCGCGGGGTGATCGACCGGATCGACGTGACGCCTTCGGGTGACGTGCGGATCGTCGACTACAAGACGGGCAAGGCGCCGCGGCCGGAGTACCGCGACGGCGCGCTGTTCCAGATGACGTTCTACGCGCTGGTGGTGTGGCGGCTGCGGCAGGTGATCCCGCGGCGGTTGCAGCTGGTCTATCTCGGCAGCGGGGAGGTGCTGACGTACGACCCGGTGGAGGCGGACCTGCTGCGGGTGGAGCGGAAGCTGCTGGCGCTGTGGGAGGCGATCCGGCTGGCGACGGAGTCGGGTGACTGGCGGCCGCGTCCGACGAAGCTGTGCGGCTGGTGTGACCATCAGGCGGTGTGCCCCGAGTTCGGTGGCACTCCCCCGGTCTATCCGCTGAAGATCGTTGCCGCGCGCCCGCCGGAGTCGGGCGAATCGGGGCAGGGCAGAATGGACCAGGCCCCGTCGGCACCGTAGTGCCGGCGTACCTCGTGAGCCCAGGTCCCGTGAAGGAGCCCTTGTGACGATCCGCGTCCTCTTGGTCGACGATCAGCCGCTGTTGCGCACCGGCTTCCGCATGATTCTGGAGGCGGAGGGGGACATCGCGGTGGTGGGTGAGGCCGGGGACGGTCTCCAGGCGCAGGACCAGGTGCGGGCGCTGCAGCCGGACGTGGTGCTGATGGACATCCGGATGCCGCGGATGGACGGGGTGGAGGCGACCCGGCAGATCACGGGTCCCGGCCGGGACGGTCCGGCGAAGGTGCTGGTCCTGACGACCTTCGACCTCGACGAGTACGTGGTGGAGGCGCTGCGGGCGGGGGCGAGCGGTTTCCTCCTGAAGGACGCCCCGGCGAACGAACTGGTGCAGGCGATCCGGGTGGTGGCGGCCGGTGAGGCGATGCTGGCCCCCTCGATCACGCGCCGGCTGCTCGACAAGTACTCGGCGCATCTGCCGACGGGCGAGGAGCGGATGCCGGACGCGCTGAACAGCCTGACGGACCGTGAGGTGGAGGTCCTGAAGCTGGTGGCGCGGGGCCTGTCGAACGCGGAGATCGCGGCGGACCTGTTCGTCAGCGAGACGACGGTGAAGACGCACGTGGGTCATGTGCTGACGAAGCTGGGGCTGCGGGACCGGGTGCAGGCCGCGGTGTACGCGTACGAGAGCGGTCTGGTGCGGCCGGGCGCCGGTCAGTAGCCGGTCCGCCGGTGGACCGGCGATGACACGAGGGGCCCGGTGCGCGGTGCGCGCCGGGCCCCTCTGCCGTGTCTCGTGCCGTGTCGAGTGCCGTCGTGGGCGGTCAGCCCTTGCGGATCTCCCAGAAGCGGAAGACGGTCGAGGCGTCGAGGGTCCATTCGAGGCCGGTGACGTCGTCACGGGCGACGGCGTACTGCTTGCCCTGCCAGAGCGGCAGCAGGGGGAGCTCCTCGGCGACGAGGTCCTGGAGCTTCCCGTACTCGTCGGCGGTGGCGGCGCGGTCGGCGACGGCGGCGGTCTTCGGGAGGAGGCTGCCGGTGATGGTGGCGTTGTCGTAGTGGTTGCCGACGACGTTGCCCTCGCCGAAGAAGGGGGCGGTGAAGTTGTCGGCGTCGGGGTAGTCGGGGACCCAGCCCTTGACGTAGACGCCGTACTTGCCGGCCTCGATGTCCTTCTCGTACTGGTCGTACGCGACGGACTTGACGTCGGCGTCGAAGAGGCCGCTCGCGTTGAGCTGGCCGGCGATGGCCTTGAACTCCTGGTCGGTGGCGGGGCCGTAGCGGCTGGGGGTGGACCAGAGGGTGAGCTTCACCTTGTCGGTGATGCCGGCCGCGCGCAGGACCTTCTTCGCCTTCGCCTTGTCGGGGGTGCCGTAGGTGTCGAAGAAGGCGGTGTTGTGTCCGGCGATGCCGGCCGGGACGATCGAGTAGAGCGGCGTGGCCGTCGACTTGTAGACGCCTTCGACCAGGGCCTCGCGGTCGACGAGGTGGGCGATGGCCTTGCGTACGGCGAGCTTGCCGACGACCGGGTCCTTCATGTTGAAGACGAGGTGCTGGACCTCGGCGCTGCTGCCCTGGGTGACCTCGATGCCCCGGTCGCCGGTCGTGGCGGAGTTCTCGAGGGCGGAGATGTCGTCGGCGGAGAGGCCTCGGTAGGCGACGTCTATCTGTCCGTCGGTGAGGGCCGTGGAGAGGGCGGAGCGGTCACCGCGGTAGAGCTTGAGGGTGACGGCGTCGTTCTTGAGGCGTGCGGTGCCCCGGTAGCCGGAGTTGGCGGAGAAGGTGGCCTCGGAGTCGCTGAGGGAGTCCAGCTTGTACGGGCCCGAGCCGGTGGCCTTGCCGTCGGTGCGGAGCGCGTCGGCCGGGTACTCGCGGTGGTCGACGATGGAGCCGGCGCCGGAGGCGATCTTGCTGGGGAAGGTGGCGTCCGGGACCTTGAGGCGGAAGACGACGGTCCGCTCGTCCGGGGTCTCGATCTTCTCGATGGTGGAGAGCAGCGGCGCGGGGCCGGCCGGATCGGCGATCCTGAGGGCCCGGTCGAAGGAGTACTTGACGTCCTCCGAGGTGAGCTTGTTGCCGTTGGAGAAGGTGAGGCCGTCGCGCAGGGTGCAGGTGTACACGGTGCTGCCCGCGGAGAAGCCGCACTTGTCGGCGGCCTCGGGCTCGGGCTCGGAGCCGCCCTTGGGGAAGGCGAGCAGGGACTGGAAGACGTTGTTGAACAGCAGCCAGGAGCCGGGGTCGTAGCCGGCCGCCGGGTCGGTGGCGAGGATCTCGTCGGACATGCCGACGCGCACGCCGTTGCCGGAGCCTCCGGCTCCGCCCTGCTCGGTGCCGCAGCCGCTGAGGAGGGCGGCGGCCAGGCCGGCGGCGAGGGGGGCCGTCAGCCACTTGTTGTGCGTCTTCACAGAACGTGCCTCGTGATCTCTTGTCAGGCCGGCCGCGCGCGGTGCGCGGCCGGTGTAACCGATCCTGTCGACGGGGTCATGCGGTGTTATGCGGTGCCGCGGCCCAGTTCCCAGAGCAGGAGGTCGGAGGACGTGTTGAGGGCGTTCTCGACTCCGTTGAGCTCGCTGCGCGCGGCGACGTACTGCTTGCCCTGCCACAGCGGCAGGACGGGCACGTCCTCGGCGACGATCTTCTGGATCTGGTTGAAGACGGGGCCCGCGGCGGTGCGGTCGGCCTGGCGGCGCGAGCGCGGGATGAGCTGGTCGCGGACGACCTTGTTCACGTACGGGGTGTTGAGGAAGTTGTCGCTGTCCAGGAACGGCGCGATGTAGTTGTCCGGGTCCGGGTAGTCCGGGAACCAGCCGAGGCCGTAGACGGCGTAGTCGCCGCGCTTCTGGGCGGTGCGGAAGGTGGACCACTCGGCGCCCTGGACGGTGGTGTCGAAGAGTTCGGTGGCGTCGAGCTGCTTCTTGAGCGCCTCGAACTCCTGGGCGGTCTCGGCGCCGTAGTGGTCGGTGGTGTAGTTCAGGGTCACCTTGACCGGGGTGTCGACGCCCGCGTCCTCGAGGAGCTTGGCGGCCCGGGCGCGGTCGGGCTCGCCGTACTCGTCGAAGAACGGGGTGGCGTGGCCGGTGATGCTGGAGGGGATCAGCGAGTACAGGGGCTCGGCGGTGGGGCCGTAGACCGTGTTGACGAGGGCGCCGCGGTCGACGACGGCGGCCATGGCCTGGCGGACGGCCTTCTCCTTGACGGCCGGGGCCTTGGTGTTGAAGCCGAGGTAGCGGATCTCCAGGCCCGGGACCTCGATCATCTCGATGCCCTCCTTGGGCTTCTCGGTGAGGTTCCTGACCTGCTGCTGCGACAGGGAGCGGGCCATCATGTCGATGTCGTCGCTCTCCAGGGCCTGGCCCATGGTGCTCGCGTCGGCATAGGGGCGCAGCACGACCTTGTCGTTGCGCAGGGTGATGTCGCCCTTGTAGGCCGGGTTCTTGGTGAAGACAAAGCGGGTGGCCTTCTCGCCCTCGCGCTCGACCTTCATGGTGTACGGGCCGGAGCCGTCGACGTCGAAGCCGTCGCGGAGCTTGTCGGCGGCGTACTTGTCCTTGCTGAGGATGCCGGCGACCGGGGTGGAGAGCTTGTACGGGAAGGTGGCGTCGGGGGTCTTCAGGTGGAAGATCACCTCGTCGGTGCCCTTGGTCTCGACGGTGTCGACGTTCGAGAGGAGGGCGGCCGTGCCGTTGTCCGACTTGATCTTCAGGACCCGGTCGACGGAGTACTTGACGTCCTCGGCGGTGATCGGGGTGCCGTCGGCGAAGGTGAGGCCGGAGCGGAGCTTGCAGCGGTAGCTCTCGCTGGCCTTGTCGGAGAATCCGCAGCTCTGGGCGGCCTCGGGGACGGGCTCGCCGCCGCCGTGGGGCACGTGCATCAGGGTCTGGACGGTCTGCCGCAGGATGTTCCAGGCGCCGGTGTCGTACGCGAAAGCGGGGTCGAACGGGGCGGGGGCGTCCGCGGTGGCGATGAACTGGTCCGTGGTGCCGACGACGATCGCTCCGTCCTCCTCGGTTCCGCCGCAGGCGGCGAGCAGGGGGACGAGCAGTCCGGCCGCGGCCGGGAGCACCAGGGTCTTGCGGTTCATCAGGGACGATCTCCTCATCCGGCACTGGGATACAGCGGTCAGTGGAACTCCGCCGCCGGCCGCCCGGTCGGGGCGGGAGCGATCGGGCCGGGTGTTGCGATCGGTCCTGTGTTCGCGGCTGTTCACGGCGACTTGGGTGTGCGCCGGTGCACGCGGTTATGCGGCGAAGTACTCGCGAAAGATTAGTGGGCGGCGCCCCTATTGCCTGACCACGGGTGCCCGTGGGGGTAATCGCACAGTGATCATGGATGCGGGGGGCTCGATAGTCATGCGGTGGATGATGCGGACGGCGCAGAGCCAATCGGGACACTTGGGGCGCCGAAACCCGACGTTTCGGGCGCGGACGCAAGAAGGGCCACCCACCGTCAGGCACTCTGGGTGACCAAGGTCACGCAGAGGCCTTTTCGGTGAATGGCCTCGGTGCTTTCCGTACGGCGAAAGCGCATTCCACGGGGAAAGCTCAGAGAAACCTCAGATCCCGGTGATCAATGTGCGGAGAAAGGGCACGTCGACCTCTTCGAGGGAACGCACGACGACCCGGCCGGGCGAGGCCGCGATCGGGGCGACGGAGGGCACCGCGACGACCCGGCAGCCGGCCGCCTCCGCGGCTGCCACACCGGTCGCCGTGTCCTCGACGACGGCGCACAGCGCCGGGTCGGCCCCGACCCCGCGGGCGGCCGTCAGATAGGGCTCGGGGTGCGGCTTGGTCCGGGCGACCTCGTCCCCGGCGACGGTGAGGGTGAAGCGGTCACGGCCGAGCGAGTCGAGGACGCGGTCGATGATCCGCCGGTGCGAGGCGGAGACCAGGGCGGTGGGGATGGAGTGCCGGGCCAGTTCGGCGAGGAGCCGCTCGGCTCCGGGCATCAGCGGCACGCCCCGGTCGATGCGCCGCTCGAACTTCTCGTTGAGCAGGACGGTCAGTTCGGCGAGGGTGATGTCGGCGCCGGTGGACTCGATGAGGTAGCCCGCGCTGCGGGTCATCGGGCCGCCGACGACGACGTCCCGCCAGGCCTCGTCCAGCCGGTGCCCGAGGTCGGCGAAGACCTCCACCTCCGCGTCCCACCAGAAGCCCTCCGTGTCGACGAGGGTCCCGTCCATGTCGAGGAAGACCGCCTGCAGGGCGGAGCTTCCGTTCGTACGGATCAGGGACGCGGGGACCGTACTGGTCATCCGGACACCTCCATGGAGGGACGAGAAGGCCGGCCCCCCTCCCCGGTACGGGGAGGAGGACCGGCCTGCACTGGACCGACAAGTGTACGTCCCGATCATCGCGGACGCGGGGATTTACCCCTGGACGGTCACCTGGCGTTGAAGTACTTCGCCTCGGGGTGATGGATCACGATGGCGTCGGTGGACTGCTCGGGGTGGAGCTGGAACTCCTCCGACAGGTGCACACCGATGCGCTCCGGGCCAAGCAGCTCCGCGATCTTCGCGCGGTCCTCCAGGTCGGGGCAGGCGCCGTAGCCGAGGGAGAAGCGCGCACCGCGGTACTTGAGGTCGAACATGTCCTGGACGTGGGCCGGGTCCTCGCCCGCGAAGCCCAGCTCGGCGCGGACCCGGGCGTGCCAGTACTCGGCGAGGGCCTCGGCGAGCTGCACGGAGAGGCCGTGCAGCTCCAGGTAGTCGCGGTAGGAGTCGGACTCGAAGAGCTTGGCCGTGGCCTCGCCGATCTTCGAGCCGACGGTGACGACCTGGAGGCCGACGACGTCGGTCTCGCCGGACTCCTCCGGCCGGAAGAAGTCCGCGAGGCAGAGGCGGCGGCCGCGGCGCTGGCGCGGGAAGGTGAAGCGGGTCCGCTCGTTGCCCGCCTCGTCCAGGATGATCAGGTCGTCGCCCTTGGAGACACAGGGGAAGTAGCCGTGGACGACGGCCGCCTCCAGGAGGTTCTCCGTGTGGAGCTTGTCCAGCCAGCCGCGCAGCCGCGGTCGGCCCTCGGTCTCGACGAGTTCCTCGTACGTGGGTCCGTCGCCGGTCCGGTTCTGCTTGAGGCCCCACTGGCCCTTGAAGAGGGCGCCCTCGTCGAGCCAGGACGCGTAGTCCTTCAGCGGGATGCCCTTGACGACCCGGGTGCCCCAGAACGGCGGGGTGGGCACCGGATTGTCGGTGGCGACGTCGGAGCGCCCGCCGGGCTCCGGCTCGGCGACCTGGAGGGCGGCGGTGTCCTGCTTCGCGACCCGGCGCTGCTTGAGCTCGGGGAGTACGGCTCCGGGGACGCCGCGCTTGACGGAGACGAGGGCGTCCATGAGGCGCAGGCCCTCGAAGGCGTCGCGGGCGTAGCGGACCTCGCCCTGGTAGATCTCGTACAGGTCCTGTTCGACGTACGCCCTGGTGAGGGCCGCGCCGCCGAGGATCACGGGGTACTTGGCGGCCAGCTCGCGCTGGTTCAGCTCCTCCAGGTTCTCCTTCATGATCACGGTGGACTTCACGAGGAGACCGGACATGCCGATGACGTCGGCCCGGTGCTGTTCGGCGGCTTCGAGGATCGCGGAGACCGGCTGCTTGATGCCGATGTTGACGACGTTGTAGCCGTTGTTGGAGAGGATGATGTCGACGAGGTTCTTGCCG
>JOBE01000055.1 GCA_000717735.1 Streptomyces griseoluteus
GAATGGCCCACCACCCTCACCCCCTACCGCACCCACACCGTCGAACTCCCCGCCTACCCCTTCCAACGCCAGCACTACTGGCTCACACCCGAACCCGCCGCCGCCCAGAGCAGCGGCTCGGGCGTGAGGAAACAACCGGCCGAGCAGGTCGCTCTGCTAGGCGTACGACTGCCGTCGTCTCCGCTCGCGCAGGCGCAGTTCGCGCCCCGGCTCGACCCGATGGCTCACCCCTGCCTCGGCGACTTCGTGGTCGGGGGCCGGCCGGTGGTCAGCGCCGGTGTGTTCGTCGAGTCGCTGATCGAGGCGGTCTCCGAACTGGCCGGTCCCGGTCCGGTGTCCGTCGAGGACCTGGAGCTGCCCGCGGATCTGGTGCTCGAACCGGTCGGTGCCGCCGACGGGCCGGCCGGCGAGCGCGCCGCCCAGCTCATCGTGGACCAGGACCTGTTCCGCTACTACGCCCAGGACGCGGCCGGCGGTTGGCAGCTGCACGCTCAGGGCCGGGCCCGGTCGGGTGCGTCGGCCGCCCCCACGGTGACGCTCGCTCCGGTCGGATCGGGCCGCGAGCTGACCGGCGACGAGCTGTACCGACTGCTGTGGCAGCGCGCGATGTACCTGGGTTCCGCGGCCCGCTGGGTGGAGCGGATCAGGCTCGGCCGCGGCGAGGCCACGGCCGAGATCCGGCCCGCCGCGTCTGGTGAGGCGGAGCCCTACCTGCTGCACCCCGGGCTCGTCGACGCGATGTTCCAGACCGCGCTGGCCTGCTTCCCCTCGGACGGCCCGGCCCTCGTGCCGGTCGGTCTCGACCGCTTCGTCCACTACCACCGCGGCGGCCCCCAGGACGGGCTCCGATGTCACGCCGAACTGTTCGAGGACGGCACCCGGGCACGTATCCGGCTCGTCGGCGCGCACGGCCGGCTGGTCGCCGAGGCCGACGGCGTGCGCTTCGCCCCGGCCCTGACCCGACCGGCGGCGGCACCCCCGGCCGTACCGGCACCCTCGGCCGCGGCCCCGAGGCCCCTGGCTGTCGCCCCGTCGGCCCCGACAGCGACCCCGGCCCCGGCCCCGGCCGACACGCCCGAGGCCGCACCCGATGTGACGCCCGAGGCGGTGCGGACCCTCGTGACCCGTATCGTCGCCCGGGCCCTCGGCACCGTGGCGGCCCGGCTCGACGCCGGGCAGCCGTTGCAGGCGCTCGGTCTCGACTCGCTGATCGCGATGAAGATCCGGACGACGCTGAACCGCGAGTTCGAGGTCCTGCTGCCGATGACGGCGTTCCTCAGCGGCCGCAGCACCGACGACATCGCAGGGGACGTGCTCGCCGCCCTCGGCGGCGGGTCCGGGGAGGCGGAGACCCCGCAGGCCGACGGCGGGTCCGCCGTGGCGTCGGGGGACGACGCCGAGCGCTATGAGCCGTTCGGTCTGACCGACCTCCAGCAGGCGTACCTCGTGGGCCGCGGCGACGCCTTCGAGCTCGGGAACACCTCCACGTACTTCCAGGTCGAGATCGACCTGGAGAACGTGGACATCGACCGGCTCGGCGCGTCCCTCCGGGCGATGATCGACCGTCACGACATGCTGCGTGCGGTCTTCACCCCCGAGGGCGAGCAGCGCGTCCAGCGCGACGTCCCCGCCTATGTGATCCGCGAGACCGACGTCTCCGGCCTGGATCCGGCCGAGCGCGAGGCCGCGCTCACCGCCGTCCACGAGGAGATGCGGCACCAGGTCTTCGACACCGCCCGCTGGCCGTTGTTCGACGTGCGGGTGACCCGTGTCGACGACCGGACGATACGGCTGCACGCGGGCTTCGACGCCCTGATCATCGACGGTTTCAGCACGTCGATCCTGTTCAAGGAGTGGGCCGCGCACTACCGCGGCGAGACGCTGCCCGCACTGGACCTGCGGTACCGGGACTACGTGCGGCAGGCCCGCGCCCTGGAGGAGGGGCCGGAGTACGACCGGGCGCTCGCCTACTGGCGGGACCGGCTCGACACCCTTCCGCCCGCGCCCCAGCTGCCGCTGGCGGTGGACCCGTCGAGTCTGGAGCGGCCGGTGTTCAACCACCGGGGCGCGACCCTGTCGGTGGAGGACTGGGCCCGGTTCAAGGAGCATGCGGCGACGGCCGGGGTCAGCCCGTCGGCGGCCCTGTGCACCGCGTACGCGCAGGTGATCGCGGAGTGGAGCGCGACTCCCGACTTCTCGCTGAACCTGCTGTACTTCAACCGGCTGCCGCTGCATCCGCAGGTCGGCGACGTCATCGGCAACTTCTCCACCACCCTGATGCTGGAGATCCGCGACTCGGCCGGTGACGCGTTCGCCGCCCGCGCCGCCGAGGTCCAGAGCCGGCTGTGGAGCGACATGGAGCACAGCCAGGTCAGCGGTGTGCAGGTGCTCAGGGAGCTGAACCGGGCCCGTGGCGCCTCGGTGCGGGCGGCCGCGCCGGTCGTCTTCACCAGTCTGGTGAACTTCGCGGGCCGGCAGGGCACCGAGCAGCGGGGTGTCGTGCAGTACCTGGCCGGGATCGGTGAGAACGGCCGCCAGGTGAGCAGTTCGGTCCGCACCCCGCAGGTGTGGCTGGACCACCAGGCGGTCGAGGAGGCCGGTGCGCTCGTCCTGAACTGGGACGTGATCGAGGAGCTGTTCCCCGCGGGCTGCGTCGACGCCATGTTCGCCGCCTATCTGCGGGTGCTGCACGACCTGTCGCGCGACCCCGCGGCCTGGCAGCGGCCCAGGCCCGCGCTCACGCCGGCCGCCGACCTGGACGTACGGGCCGTGGCCAACGCCACCGAGGGGCCCATGCCCGAGGGGCTGCTGCACGACGCGGTGCTCGCCCAGGCCGCGGCCACGCCCGACGCGCCCGCGGTCGTCACTCAGGCGCTGACCCTGACGTACGCGGACCTCGACCGCAGGTCCAACCTGGTGGGGCACGCGCTGCAGGCTCAGGGGGCGGGCCCCGGCGACCTGGTGGCGATCGTCATGGACAAGGGCTGGGAGCAGGTCGTCGCGGCCCTCGGCATCCTGCGGGCCGGGGCGGCGTACGTCCCGATCGACGCCGGGGTCCCCGCCGAGCGGCTGCACGTGCTCCTCGAAAGCGCCGGGATCGGTCGCGTCGTCACCCAGCCCTGGGTGGACGACACGGCGGACTGGCCGCAGGGCGTGCTGAGGACCGTGGTCCGCGCCGACGACCGGGGTGAGGAACGCCCGCTCGGCCCGTCCGGTGCCAAGGCCACCGACCTCGCGTACGTGATCTTCACCTCGGGTTCCACGGGGACGCCCAAGGGCGTGATGATCGAGCACGGCGCGGCCCTGAACACGGTGGCCGACGTCAACGAGCGGTACGGCGTCACCTCGGCGGACCGGGCCCTCGGCCTGTCCGCGATGCACTTCGACCTGTCGGTCTACGACGTGTTCGGACTGCTGTCGGCGGGCGGTGCCCTGGTCCTGCCCGAGCCGGCCGCGCACCGCGAGCCCGCCCGCTGGGCCGAGCTCGTCGCCGAGCACGGGGTGACCGTCTGGAACAGCGTGCCCGCGCTGATGGAGATGTTCACCGAGCACGCCCTCGCGAACGGGCTCACCGGGCTGCCGGTGCGGCTCGTCATGATGAGCGGCGACTGGATCCCGGTGACGCTGCCCGGCCGGATCCGGCTGCTGCTCCCGGAGGCCGAGCTGTGGAGCCTCGGCGGCGCCACGGAGGCGTCGATCTGGTCGATCCTGCACCCCATCGGGGAGGTCGAGGACGACTGCGTGAGCATCCCCTACGGCAAGGCGATGCGTAACCAGCGCTTCTACGTGCTCGACGGCGCGCTGCGGCCCTGCCCGGTGTGGGTGCCGGGCGACCTGTACATCGCCGGGGCCGGTCTTGCCCGCGGCTACCTCAACGACGAGGCCAAGACCCGGGCCGCGTTCCTGCACCACCCGGACACCGGCGAGCGGCTCTACCGCACCGGCGACCTGGGGCGCTTCCTGCCGGACGGCTCCATCGAGTTCCTCGGCCGGCAGGACTCGCAGGTGAAGATCCAGGGCTACCGCATCGAGCTGGGCGAGGTGGAGGCCGCCCTCACCCAGTGCGAGGGGATCCGGTGCGCGGCCGTCGTCGCGGCGGGCGAACAGCACGGGCCCAAGCGGCTGATCGCGTACGTCGTCCTCGACGAGGGACGCGAGGACACCGAGCGGCAGATCACGGAGGCGCTGCGCCAGGTCGTCCCGCAGCATCTGGTGCCGCAGCGCGTCCTCGTCCTCGACGAGCTGCCGCTCAGCGACAACGGGAAGGTCAACCGGGCGGCGCTGCCCGCGCCCGACGAGATCGCGGTGGAGGGCGCCGGCTTCGTCGCGCCCCGCGACGACGTCGAGCGCCGGCTCGCGGAGATCTGGGCGGAGTTCTTCGGCGTGACGGAGATCGGGGTGACCGCGAGCTTCTTCGAGCTCGGCGGCGACTCGCTGCTCGCGGTGCGGCTGATGTCCAGGATCGCCCGCGGTCTGGGCCGGAGCCTGCCGCTGTCCAGCCTCTTCGCCCGGCCGACCATCGAACTCCTCGCCCAGGCGGTCCGGGACACCGGCGTCGGCGAGGAGGGCCGCGGGGCGCTCGTCCCGGTGCGCACCACCGGTTCGCGGACTCCGCTGGTGTTCGTCCACCCGGTCGGCGGCGACGTGCTCTGTTACGCGGAGCTCGCCGAACTCCTCGGTGCGGAGCAGCCGTTCTACGCGCTCCAGCTGCCCGACGTGGAGCTGCGGACCGTCGAGGACATGGCGGCCCACTACGCCGAGGCGGTCCGGGAGGCGCTGCCCGACGGCCCGTACCGGCTGGGCGGCTGGTCGATGGGCGGGGTGATCGCCCTGGAGATGGCGGCCCGGCTCACCGCTGCGGGCGCCGAGGTGGAGCTCCTCGCCGTGATCGACCTGATGGAGCAGCCCGGTCCGGCCGAGGGGGCGCCCGTCTCCGACGAGGTGCTGCTGTCCTGGTTCGCCAGGGATCTGGCGGGGCTCGCCGGGGTGGACTGGGAGCTGCCGCCGGAGGCGTTCGACGGGCGTCCGCCGGTGGAGGTGCTGCACGCCGAGGCGCGTGCCGCGGGGGCGTTGTCCGAGGACATCGACCTCGGCACCCTGAGCCGTATCGTCGGCCGGTTCCAGAGCAACTACCGGGCCCTGCTGCGCTACGCGCCGAGCAGTTTCGCCGGGCGGGTGGTGTCGCTGCGGGCCGCGGACGGCGGCGCGACGGTCGAGACCGCGTCCCGCTGGATGGAGTACTTCCCCGGCGACGCGACCCTCGTCGACGTACCCGGCGACCACTACACGGTGATGCGCGGCGAGCGGCTGCGCGTCCTCGCCGGTGAGCTGCGCCGGGCCCTCGACGCCCACTGACCCGAACCGGCCGGGCCGCCCCGTGCGGGCGGCCCGGCCGGCCCCGAGAAGCGAAGTGAGGACACTCTGTATGCGAACTGATCAGACCGACCCGAAACGGCGGCCGACGAGCGGGCTGCCGGCCACCGTGCCGGTCGCCGTCATCGGAGCGGGCCAGTCCGGCCTCGCCGTCGGGTACCACCTGCGGCGGGCCGGCGTACCGTGCGTGCTGCTCGACGCGGGGAGCGAGGTCGGCGAGACGTGGCGGCGGCGCTGGGACTCGCTGACGCTGTTCACGTCCGCGCAGTTCTCCGGGCTGCCGGGCCTTCCCTTCCCCGGCCACGGCGCGCACTACCCCGGCAAGGACGAGGTCGTGGCGTACCTGCGCGACTACGCCGAGCGGTTCGACCTGCCGGTGCTCACCGACCATCCGGTCCTTTCGCTGCGCAGGGACGGTGACGGCTATCTGCTGTCGACCCCGCACGGTGACTGCCGGGCCGACCGGGTCGTGATCGCGACCGGGGCGTTCGGTACGCCCCGGATCCCCGATCTCGCCGCCGCTCTCGGCCCGGACGTGCCCACCCTGCACACCAGCGAGTACCGGGGCCCCGCCCAGGTGGCGCCGGGCACGGTGGTGGTCGTCGGCGACGGCAACTCGGGCCGCCAGATCGCCGGGGAACTGGCCAGGACCCATGACGTGGTGCTGAGTTGCAGCGAGGCGGTGTCACCGCCGCTGCCGCAGACCGTCGTCGGCCGGGACATGTTCTGGTGGATGAGCGTCCTCGGGGTGATGAGCCTGCCGGTGAACATGCAGGCACCCGACCCCGTCGTCGGCGACCGGGTGCCCGAGCTCGTCGCGGAGGGCAGGATACGGACGGTGGGCCGGGTCACCGGGGCGGAGGGCGCCGAACTGCTGGTCGCCGGCGGCGAGCGCGTCAAGCCGTCCACGGTGATCTGGGCGACCGGTTTCCGCACCGACTGGAGCTGGCTCGACCCGGAGATGCTCGACGAGGCCGGGGAGCCTCGGCAGACGGAGGGCATCGGGGCGGTGCCGGGCAGCTACTACCTGGGCCTGTACCGGATGCGTACCCGCGGCTCCGCGCTGATCGGCTTCGTCGGCCGGGACGCCGAGCACGTCGCGACGGCGATCACCACCGCCGCCCACGGAACCACGACCGCTTCCCCCGCGGCAGAAGGCGAGCCGGCATGACCACCGAGATCTCCACCCCGTCCGACTCCGTCGAACTCGACGTCCTGGGCGCGCTGTTGGCGTTCGACTTCATCGGGTTCGCGCAGAAGTCCGCGGCCCTCGACCCCGCCGACCCGCGCTACGGGCGGGCGGTGGGCATCGCCTTCGGGCTCGCGGCCCGCCGCCGCTTCCCGGACGGCGCGACGCCGGAGGAGGTCGACGGCTACGTCGCCGACTTCCTCGGCTCGCTGGAGGCCGGCGCGGAGGACTTCGACCCGGCGTTCCTCGCCCGCCTGATCACCGACGGTCTGGACGAGGGCACGGCGCCCGGCGGTGAGCACCCGGATCCCGAGACGACGATCCAGGCCCGTCTGGTGCTGACGCTCCGGCTGGTACGGGAACTGGGCCTCGACCCCGACGGGCAGCGGGAGCTGCTCGCGGAGGCGGCACGCCGTTCGGCGGCCTGAAACGTACGGGAGGCGGCGCTCCGGGCGATCCGGGGCGTCGCCCCGCCGTTCAGCGCCGGGGCGTCGCCCCGCCCGGATCGCTCGGTTCCCGGACGTCCAGCGCCCCGTCCGCGTACAGCTGCCGCACCGAGCGCTTGTCGTACTTGCCGACGCTGGTCTTGGGCACCGCGTCCACGAACGACCATCGCTCCGGGATCCACCAGCGTGCCACCCGCCCGGTCAGGAACTCCCGTAGCTCGTCCCCGCCGACCTCCGTGCCCGGCACCAACGACACGCACGCCAGCGGGCGTTCCTCCCAGCGGGGGTCGGGTACGCCGACGACGACCGCCTCGAGGACGGCGGGGTGCTCGATGATCGCGTTCTCCAGCTCGATGGTGGAGATCCACTCGCCGCCGCTCTTGATGCCGTCCTTGAGGCGGTCGCTGACCACGACCCAGCCGCCCCGTTCGATGACTCCCAGGTCGCCGGTGCGCAGCCAGCCGTCGTGGAACTTCTCGGGCTGGTCCTCGGTGTTGTAGTACGACCCGGTGACCCACGGCCCGCGCAGTTCCAGTTCGCCCACCGAGACTCCGTCCCAGGGCTGTTCGCTGCCGTCCTCCGCGATCAGCCGCACCTCCACGAAGGGCATCACCCGGCCGCTCTTGGCCAGCCAGTCGACCTCGTCCTCGTCCGGGGTGCCGTGCGGGGGGACCGCGAAGGTGGCCAGGGGGCTGGTCTCGGTCAGTCCCCAGCCCTGCTTGAGGCGGACCCCGTAGCGGTCCTTGAGCTCCTGGAGCAGGGCGCGCGGCGGGGTCGCGCCGCCGCAGCCCGCGAGCCGTACGCCGCCGAGGTCCAGGGGGTGCCGGGCGCCGTGGTGCACCAGGCTGTTCCAGATCGTGCAGATCGCCGCCACGGCGGTGGGGCGCTCCTCGTTGATGATGCGGGCCAGGTCCGGGGTGTGCAGCAGCCGCCCGTTCATGATCAGGTCGGAGCCCGCCAGCCAGGCGGCGTACGGCCAGCCCCAGGCGTTGGCGTGGAACATCGGCACGATCGGCAGGACGCGGTCCCCCTCGTGCATGGCGAAGCCGGCGCCGGAGGAGACGCCGAGGGTGTGCAGGGAGATCGAACGGTGGCTGTAGGCCACGCCCTTGGGGTCGCCCGTGGTGCCGGTGGTGTAGAAGAGCGCCGCCGCGTCCCGCTCGTCCAGGTCGGGCCAGACGAAGCCGGGCCGCTCGGCCGCCAGGATCTCGTCCCAGCGGTGCACGGCGATGTGGGCGGGCAGGTCCGTCTTCGGCGTGTCGCCGATGACGACCACGTGGCGTACGCCGCCCAGCCGGTTCCGCAGGGGTGTGAGCATGTCGAGGAGGGTCGCGTCGACCAGGAGGACGGCGTCCTCGGCGTGCTCGACGATGTACCCCAGCTGGTCGTGGTGGAGGCGCAGGTTGAGGGTGTGGAGCACCGCGCCCATGCTGGGGACGGCGAGATAGGCCACCAGGTGTTCGGGGGTGTTCCAGGCCAGGGTGGCGACGCGTTCTCCGGGCTGTACGCCGAGCCGGGTCAGCGCCGCGGCGAGTTGCTCGGCCTGGCGGGCGACGTCGGCGAAGGTCTGTGCGGATCGCGGGGTCGGGCCGTCGGCGCAGCGCACCACCCGGCTGTCCCCGTAGACGCGTTGCCCGTGCGCGAGGATGTCGCGGACGAGCAGCTGACGGTCCTGCATCGTGCTCTTCATGGTGCGGCCCCTTGAGGTGCGCAGGCAGAAGGACGAAGCCGGCCCCGAAGGCGGGGCCGACTCTGAGGGTGGGTCAGGGTGGTGCCGGTGGGTCAGGGTACCGATGACGGCCGGGGTGCGGGTGGCCGGCGGGGCCTGATGGCCGGATCAGCCCAGGTACTGGATCTCGCCGAGGAGCGAGCTGCTGACGTGGTCGTGGTCGAGCAGGTTGACCCGGGCGTTCATCTTGCCGCTGCCGGTCGCGAAGGCGTAGTTGCCGGCGCCGCCGGTGATCTTGAACGTGCCGGTCGGGTACACCATGGTGTCCGACGTGACGGGTGCGGTGAGCTGGTAGCTGATGGTGAGCTTGTCACCGTCGGCTTCCGTGATGGATGCCGTCCCCTTGATGTCCCACTTGCCGGGGATGGTCGCCAGGCACGCCACCTCTGTCTGCGTCCAGGTGCCGCTGGCTATCGGCCTGCCGGTGGAGGTGCCCGACCCGGTCACGTTGTAGCCGTTACAGCCCACCGTGTCGGGGTGCGTGGTCGCGACCACCGCGAAGTTGGAGTTGACCTCGACCGACGGGTACCAGGTGTCGGCGGCGGAGACAGTGCGGTCGGTCTCGGCGGCGAACGTGGTGCCGGCCGTGCCGCCGATGATCAGGAGCGACGCCGCGACCGCGCCTGCGGTGCGCGCCAGGCCGCGATGGATGGATCTTCCCATGTTCTCCCCCGTAATGATGCAGAAGTTGCTCAACGTGACCTGGATGTAGGCCTGTTGTGAACAGTTTCCCTGATCGATGGCCCCTCCGTCGAGACATTCGGCCTCACGCTTCGCGGGAACCCTCGTACATGGCTTCGATGATCCCGGCGTACTCGCGCTCCACCGCGGGCCGCTTGACCTTGAGGCTCGGGGTGAGTTCGCCGTGTTCGACGTCGAGGTCACGCGGCAGGACCGCGAACTTCTTGATGGTCTGCCAGCGCTGCAGGTCACCGTTGACGCGCTCCACGAAGCCGTCGATCAGCGCGTGCGCCTGCGGCGAGGAGGCGACCTCGGCGTAGCTGCGGCCCCCGAGGCCCTGGGACTCCGCCCAGGGCATGATGACGCTCTCGTCGACCGTGATCAGGGCGGTGCAGTAGTTGCGGCCGTTGCCGATGACGACGATGTTGCTGGTGTACGGGCAGACGGCCTTGAAACGGCTCTCGATCTCCGTGGGTGCGATGTACTTGCCGCCCGACGTCTTGAACAGGTCCTTCTTGCGGTCGGTGATCCGGACGAAGCCGTCCCCGTCCACCTCGCCGATGTCGCCGGTGTGGAACCAGCCGTCGCCGTCCAGCACCTCGGCGGTCTGCTCCGGGAGGTCGTGGTAGCCGCGCATGACACCGGGACCCCTCAGGAGCAGCTCGCCGTCCTCGGCCACCCGCACCTCGGTGCCCGGCAGCGGGACGCCGACGGTACCCACCCGGTAGTCGTCGGCACGATTGACCGTGCAGCCTCCGCTGGTCTCGGTCAGGCCGTAGCCCTCCAGAACGGGCACGCCCGCGCCGGCGAAGAAGTAGCCGATCTCGGGGGCGAGGGCGGCGCTGCCCGAGGCGCTCCCGCGCAGTCGCCCTCCGAAGGCCGCCCGGATTTTGCCGTAGACCAGCCTGTCGGCGACGGCGTGCCGCACGGCGAGCCACGGGGGCACGGTGCTCCTCCCGGTCGCCGCCCTGCGTTCCTGGCCGGTCCGCGCGTGGTCACGGGCGACCTTCGCCGCCCACAGGAAGATCTTGTACTTGAGGCCGCCCTCGGCCCTCGCCCTGCCCGCGATGCCGTTGTAGACCTTCTCGAAGATCCGCGGCGCGGAGGCCATGACGGTGGGCCGGACGGCGGGCAGGTTGACGACGATGCGGTCGACGCGCCCGTCCACGGCGATCACGTGACCGGTCCTCACCTGGCCGGCGATCAGGGCGTTGCCGAAGACGTGGGACAGCGGCAGCCACAGGAACTGCACGTCGTCGGGGCGCAGCAGTCCGCTCACCTCCTGTGCGACGCCCTGGTAGGACCAGCAGTCGTGCACCAGGCGCACGCCCTTGGGGCGGCCGGTCGTGCCGGAGGTGTAGATGAGGGTGGCGAGCTGCTCGGGCCCGATGGCCCGGACGGCCGTGTCGACCGCGTCCGGACGCTCCCGCAGGTACGCCGTGCCGCGCCGCTCCAGCTCGGCCAGCGTCAGCACGTCGAGCCCGTCCACCCGGGGCACGTCCCCGTCGGCGTCGAAGAGGATCGCGTGGTCGAGGCCGGGCAGCCGGTCCGTGTGGGCGACGACCTTGGCCAGCTGGACCGTGTCCTCGACGAAGACCGCCCGGCTGCCGGAGTCGGCGAGGATGTACGCCGTCTCGTCGGCGTCGGTGCTCGGATAGACGGCGGTGGCGGCGGCTCCCGCGCACATCACGCCCAGATCGGCGAGGATCCACTCCACCCGGGTCGAGGAGGAGATGGCCACCCGTTCCTCGGGGCGCAGCCCGAGGGCGAGCAGACCGGCCGCGATCGACTTCACGCGCTCGCCGGTCCCGGACCACGTGAGCGACCGCCACACCTCGGCGCCGGGGGCGCCGTCGTCGGCCGCCACGGGATAGCGGTACGCCTCCCGGTCCGGGGTGGCCTCGACCCGGGAGAGGAAGAGGTGCGCCATGGACGCCGGGCGGCTTTCGAGCAGGTGCAGTGCGGAACTCATGGCGACCTCCGGGCCCGTACGCCCATCATCGTTTCGTTGACCGACAGGTAACTTGCGAGCAGGGGTGAGGCTAGGGGGAAACCCTTTCCCGCGTAAGGGGAGCGGTCGGGAATGTGCCGCCGCGCGGTGGGCCCGCTTGACCTTGACACGGTGACAAGGCCTTCACTGCTCGCCGAGGAGGTGGTCCCGATGACCATGAGGACACAGGACACGGATGTGGCACGAGCGCTCCAGGCCCTGGAGGACGGTAGTGCGTCCGTGCGGCTGCGGGCGGCTCTGGCGGTCGGTACGACGCCGGACCCGTGCTTCGTCGACAAGCTCGTCGAGCGCAGCGCGGTCGAGCCCGAGTTCTTCGTCCGCGACATGCTGACCTGGGCGCTCACCCGGCACCCGGTGTCCCTGACGCTCCCCGAGCTGCTCCGCGAGGTCCGCTCGGAGCGTCCGCAGGCACGGAGCCAGGCGCTGCACACGCTGTCCAAGATCGGGGACCGCGCCGCGTGGCCGGCGATCACCGGGGCGCTGTTGTCCGACGCCGACGACGAGGTGGCGCGGAGCGCCTGGCGGGCCGCGGTCCTGCTCGTACCGGAAGGCGAGGAGGCCGCTCTGGCCGCGGTGCTCGCGACCCAGCTCGGGCGCGGTGAGCGGGAGACGCGGCTGAGTCTCAGCCGGGCGCTCGTCGCCCTGGGCGACGTGGTCGTCCCCGCTCTGCGGGCCGCGACGACGGACCCTGATCCGCGGGCGCGCACGCACGCGCTCGCCACCGAACAGCTGCTGCAGGACCCCGACATGGGCTTCGAGTCCGCGATCGAGGAGGCGAAGCGCGTCGTGGCCCTCGGCGGGCCGGGACAGGAGGGAAAATGAAGCGTGTTGATCGGTGAGGTGGCGCGACGGTCCGGGGTCAGTGCCCGCATGCTCAGGCATTACGAATCGCTCGGCCTGGTGCGGCCGTCGGGCCGTACGGGCTCGGGCTACCGGGAGTACTCCGGCGGGGACATCCGGCGGATCTTCCACATCGAGAGCCTGCGGTCGCTGGGGCTCTCGCTGCGGGAGATCGGGCGCGCGCTCGACGACCCAGGGTTCACGCCCTCGGCGCTCGTCGCCGACCTCATCCGCCAGACCCGCGAACGCATCGCGGCCGAGACGGAGTTGCTCACGCGGCTGCGCCGGATCGACGCGGCGGACCCCACCGGCTGGGAGGACGTCCTGCAGGTCGTCTCGTTCCTCCACGCACTGCGGTCGACGAGCGCCGACGCGCGCCAGCGCGCGGCCCTCTCCTCGGTCGACGAGGTTCCGGTGCCGGTGGAGGCCCTGGCCGAGGCGGTACTGAGCGAGACGGACACGAACGTGGCCGGAGCCCTTCGGTGGGCGCTCGCGCGATCGGGCGAGGACGCCACGGCCCTGCTCGCCGAGGGCCTCGGCTCCCCGGTGGCGGCGGTGCGGCAGCGTGCCGTCGTGTCCCTCGCCGAGATGCCCGGCGAGGAGGCCACCACCCGGCTGCGGGAGGCCCTCGCGCATCCCGACGTCGTGGTCCGCGGGCATGCGGCGCTCGCGCTCGGAGCGCGGGGAGCGGCCGACGGGCTGCCGACGCTCGTCGACATGATCGTGGCGGGTAGGAACGACACCGACGCGGCCGACGCGCTGGCCTCGCTCGCGAGCGACCCTGCGACGGCGGAACGGATCGCCGCCGGGCTCGTCGGCCTCCTCGCCGAGGACACCACGGAGGCACCCGCACGCGTGCGGCTGACCCAGGCCCTGGCGGACATCCCGGGGACCACCGCGTCGCAGGCCCTCGTGGAGCTCTCGCAGGACCCCGACCGTGCCGTCGCGGCGACCGCCGTCTATCTCGTCCGGCTGCGCGAGGCACGGTGACGGAGCGCTGCCCGCCCGCTCAGCCGGCGTGGAGGGTCCGGAAGCGAGCGGGGTCCGCGGGGTCCCGGTCGACGACGTGGACCGGCGCCCACGCCCACTGCCAGGTGCTGATGCCGGGCGGGCGGGAGAACCGGATCTGCCCGCGGGTGCCTTCCACCACGACGCCCGGCCAGGACGCGGCGGTGCCGGCCCCTTGAGTGCGCAGCACGTCGGCGAGGACGACGACCGTGTCGTACCCCTCGAAGGCGACGAACGAGGGCGCCTCGCCCAGCCTTTCGCGCAGGACCGTCCCGACGCGTGTGCCGAGTTGGCCGAGGTGCTCGGGCCGGTAGCGCAGGAACGGGATCGCGGCGCCGTCGTCGCCCAGTGCCGCCGCCCATTCGTTGAACTCCGGCTGCCCGGCCGGCGCACCGATCAGGACGTCGGCGAGTCGCCGGTCGTGGCGGACGGCCTTGACGAGCGGTACGGCGGGCTCCGGGTGGCCGACCAGAAGCAGGAGCGCCGTCGCGTGGTGGTCGACGAGCGCGTCGCAGACGGCCGCGGGGGTGAGCGCGCGCATGTCGAGTTCGACGACCGTGCCGCCGCGTGGGGCGAGGTGGTCCCGCAGGATGCGCGTCCCGGACGCCCAGTAGACGCTGGGATCGGCTGCCACGGCGATGCGCCGGTGACCCGCGCCGAGGAGGAAGTCCGCGTAGATCCGCCAGCCGTGGGACTGCGCCGGCGCGATGCGCGCGACCCGTTCCGTCGGCTGTTCGGTGAGCGCGTCGAGGACCGCCGACGAGCAGAGGTACGGCAGGCCGAGGGCGTCGGCCCTGGCGGCGGCGGCACGGGCGACGACGCTGTGGTACTCCCCCGCCACGGCGGCGACGCCGAGGCGGGCCAGGTCGTCCACGGCCGCCGCGGCCTTCTCCGGATCGGCCGCGGTGTCCCGTACCACCAGCTCAAGGGGGCTTCCGGCGATCCCGCCGGAGTCGTTGACCTCGCGAACGGCCAGTTCGAGCCCGGCGAGCAGGTGCCGGCCCGCCTCGACCCAGCCGGGCCGGGTCAGCGGAACGAGAGCGCCGATCCGGACGGCCGGCCCCTCGGCCCGCTCCGCCTCACCCCGCGATGACGGCGTACGCACGCGTCACCCCTCAGGCCTCGGCGTCCTGCGGGTACCAGCGCAGCTCGACGGTGTTGCCGTCGGGGTCCTTGACGTACACCGACTGCGCCGAACCCCGGGCGCCCCAGCGCGGTACGGGACCCTCGACGACGTCGAACGTCCCGGAGGCGATGACCTCCTGCCAGTCCAAGGGGTCGACGACGAGGCAGATGTGGTCGACGTTCGACTCGCCGCGCGGGCGGGAGAACAGGTCGATGACGGTGCTCTCGTCGATGCGCACCGACGGGAAGGGGACCTTGCCGGCCCGCCACTCCTCGACGCGCTCGGGCGCCAGGCCGAGGGGACCCGTGTAGAAGGCGAGCGCCCTGTCGACGTCGGTGACGTTCAGCACCAGGTGGTCGAAGGCGGTGACGCGCATGGTGGGTCCTCCAGGGTTCTCGGATACGCGGCCTCGGAGACCGCCGCGGCCATTCTGACCTGCGGGGCTGACACCCGGTCAAGCGGGTTCTCCATCCGCGTGCGGACGGGGAGTTCACCCCGGGGCCGCGCTGGGTCCTCCGCTAGGGCCCGGCGCCTGAGCCGTGTGCCGGTCCGGCGCGTCGCGGGCGGGCCGACGCTACGCCAGGCGGCGGTACTGTCCCCGGAAGTAGGTGAGTGAGCGGCCGTCCTCCGAGGGCAGTCCCGCCGTCAGGACCCGGCCGATCACGAGCGTGTGGTCGCCGGCCACGACACGGTTCTCGGTGCGGCACTCCAGGGTCGCGAGCGCCCCGCCCATCAGCGGGGCCCCGCTCTCCTCGCCGCGCGTGTACGGGAGGTCGGCGAAGAGGAGCCGGTCGGAGACGCGGCCCTTCGTCGCGAAGCGGCCCGCGACGTGCCACTGGCTCTCGGCGAGGACCGAGATCCCCCAGACCGGGAGTTCGGTGAGCAGGCCGTCCATGCGGGAGCCGGTGCGGAGGCTGACCAGGACGAGCGGTGGGTCGAGGGAGACGGAGAGGAAGGAGGTGGCCGTCATGCCGACGTCCTCGCCGTCCGGGCCGTCGGTGGGGTTGTGCGCCGTCACCAGGACCACGCCCGCCGCGAGGCGGGACATCGCCGCCCGGAAATCGTCGTGGCTCACCCCCTCGCCCGAGGGGATGGCGAGGTCGGTGACGGTGGGCACGGTGGGGGTCTTCTGCAGCACGCTCGCACGCTAGCCCGGGGCCCACGGCGCCGCATCGGGCCCATGGACCAGGAGGCCTCCCACGACAGACCTAGGTCTTCCGCCCTGGACACCCACACCACCATGCACAATTAGTTGAATAAGTGTGTGGGGGGCTATGGTCGTGCCGCAGTCGTCGTCCCCGTCCACGGCATCCACCGAAACAGAGGCCATGCCATGCCCGGCGCACAGGTTCCCTTCTCGCGGTACGTGGCCCTCGGCGACAGTCAGACCGAAGGCGTCGGCGACGGCGACGACGTGACGGGGCTCCGCGGCTGGGCCGACCGCCTCGCGGAACACCTGGCCCGCCACAACCCCGGCCTGCGGTACGCCAACCTCGCCGTCCGGGGCCGCCTGGCCGGGCAGGTCCACACCGGGCAGCTCGGCCCCGCGCTCGCCCTGCGGCCGGACCTGGCGACGGTGGTGGCCGGGGTCAACGACCTGCTGCGGCCCCGCTTCGACGCCGACGATGTCGCCGGCCACCTGGAGGCGATGTTCGCCGCGCTCACCGCACAGGGCACGCGCGTCGCCACCCTCACCTTCCCGGACGTCGCCCGCATCACCCCGCTGGCCCGGCCGGTCAGGCACCGCGTCACCGCCCTCAACCAGCGCATCCGCGAGGCCGCGCACCGGCACGGCGTCGCCGTCGCCGAGACCGGCCACCACGCCGTCGTCACCGATGCCCGCCTGTGGAGCGCGGACCGCCTGCACGTCGGCCCCCTCGGCCACGAGCGCATCGCCGCCGCCGTCGCCCAGGCCCTCGCGCTGCCCGGCAGCGACGACGCCTGGACCCGCCCCCTGGCCACCCCCACGCCGCCGCGGCCCGTCGGCCTGCGAGCCGGCGCCGCCGAACTGCGCTGGGCCGCCGACTTCCTCCGGCCCTGGATCGCCCGCCGCCTGCGCGGCCACTCCTCGGGCGACGACCGCACCGCCAAGCGCCCGGACCTCGTACCCCTGGAGCTCGCGCCCCTGCACCGGGACCCCGCCCGGGAGGCGTGACCCCCGGCGAGTTCTCACCGCGCCGCGACTCCCGTGCAGGGCCCGGCTCTTGGCATGCTGAGGGCCGACGGCCCCGACCGCGGGTCGGTGGCCGTGCTTCACCCGGACGAGGAGGGTGCACAGTGAGCGACAACCCACAGCCCGGAGGAGAGTCCGCCGCGGCGGTCTTCGACGAGGTCGGCGCGCGCTACGAGGAGGTGTTCGCGGACATCCCCGGCCAGCTCGCCGCCCTCGACTGGCTCAAGGGGCGCCTCGCCCCCGGTGCGCGCGTCCTGGACGTGGGCAGCGGTACGGGACGCCCGACGGCCGAGGTGCTGACGCGGGCCGGCTTCGGGGTCACGGGGATCGACGTGTCGGGCGAGATGGTCCGGCTGGCCGGGGAGCGGGTGCCCGGCGCCGCCTTCGAACAGGCCGACGTACGGACCTACCGGCCCCCCGCCGGCGGGTACGACGCGGTGTGCGCCTTCTTCCCGCTGCTCGTGATGGACCAGCCCGACGTCGCCGGCTCGCTGGCGCGGATGGCCTCGTGGGTCGCACCCGGCGGTTCGTTCGTCATGGCCACCGTGCCGGGCGACATCCGGCTCCTCGGCATCGTGTGGATGGGGCACGAGGTCAGGGTGAGCAGCCTGGCGACCGAGGCCCAGCTGCACGTCCTCGAAGACGCGGGACTGGAAGTGGTCCACCACTCCACCGCCCTGTACCGGCCGCACGGGCCGGGAGCCGAACCCGAGCAGCACCTGTACGTGCACGCCCACCGCCCGGCCGCGGCTGCCTAGGAACCCTCGCCCGTCCTCGTACGGAGCGCCTCCGCCGCGCTGAGCATCAGTTCGAGGGCGAAGGGATAGCCGCTGTCACGCATGTCTGCGGCGAGCAGGGGGAAGGTGGCGGCGATGTGCGGATGGGTGTCGGCGGGCAGCTTGCCGTACACCGCGTACCAGACCGCCGCCTCCTTCTCCCGGGCGGCGGGCGGCAGGGAGAGCGCGGCGGCGTCCTGGGCGGCGAAGGCGAGGGCCTGGTCGACGAAGGCGTGGTAGATCCGCACGGCGAGCGCGTCGGGGAAGCCGGCGGTACGGAGGATGCCGAGGATCCGTTCGACGGCCCGGGTCTCGTGGAGGCGCCCGGTGGTGCGGTACGCCCCGAGGACCGCGGCCTGCGGATGGGAGAGGTAGCAGGCGTGGATCCGCAGCCCCATCGAGCGGAGGTCGGTGCGCCAGTCGCCCGTCGCCGTCCAGCCGTCCTGCGCCTTGCCGATCAGCTCGTCCGCGATCGCGAGGAGGAGGGCGTCGGTGTTGCGGAAGTAGCGGTAGAGCGCGCTCGGGTCCGCGCCGAGCGCGGCGCCGAGCCTCCGTACGGACAGGGCGTCGGCGCCGTGCTGGGCGACCAGACGGAGCGCCGTGTCGACGATCAGCTGCTCCGAGAGCACGGCGCCCTGCTTGGTGGGGCGGCGGCGCTGTCGGCTGCCTTCGGGTACCACGCGCTCGGACATGGCCGGGACCTTACGTCAACACCATTGACGTGTAAACGGCCTTGCCGCTTCCATAGCGCCCAACCACCCCGCCGCCTCACGTTCTGGAGCATGCGCATGGCCAAGGCCGATCTGGTCTTCACCCGCGGTCCCGTCTTCACGGTGGACCCGGCACGTACCCGGGCGAGCTCGCTCGCCGTCGTCGGCGACCGGATCGCCGCCGTCGGCCACGACGAGGTCCGCGAGCTCATCGGCCCGGACACCGAGGTCGTCGACCTGACGGGGAAGCTGCTGGTCCCCGGTTTCCAGGACGCCCACGTCCACGCGGTCTTCGCCGGGACGGAGCTGGCCCAGTGCGACCTGTCGGGGACCGTCAGCGTCGACGAGTACCTCCGTCTGGTCCGCGCCTACGCGGACGCGAACCCGGACCGTGAGTGGATCTCCGGCGGCGGCTGGTCGATGGAGAGCTTCGAGGGCGGTCTGCCGACCCGGCAGCTGCTCGACTCGATCGTGCCGGACCGGCCGGTCCTGCTGGTGAACCGTGACCACCACGGCGCCTGGGCCAACACGCGGGCGCTCGAACTCGCGGGGATCACCGCCGACACCCCCGATCCCGCCGACGGCCGCATCGAGCGGGAGACGGACGGCACCCCCAGCGGCATGCTCCAGGAGGGCGCCTCCGCCCTCGTCGGCCACCTGGTGCCGCCGAGTTCGGACGCGGACCGCCTCGCCGGGCTCCACCGCGCCCAGTCGCTGCTGCACTCCCTCGGCGTCACCGGCTGGCAGGACGCGATGCTCGGCGAGTTCCACGGGCAGCCCGATCCCTCCGACGCCTATCTGACGGCCGCGGTCGACGGCACGCTCACCGCCCGGGTGACCGGGGCCCTCTGGTGGGACCGGGAGCGCGGCTCCGAGCAGATCCCGGAGCTGGTCGCGCGGCGCGCGAAGCTGAACGCCGGCCGGTTCCGCGCGACCTCCGTGAAGATCATGCAGGACGGCGTCGCGGAGAACTTCACCGCCGCGATGACCACCCCGTACCTGGACGGCTGCGGCTGCGCCACCGCCAACTCCGGTCTGAGCTTCGTCGACCCCCGGGCGCTGCGCGGGTACGTGACCGAGCTCGACGCCCTGGACTTCCAGGTCCACTTCCACGCCCTGGGCGACCGGGCCGTGCGGGAGGCGCTCGACGCGATCGAGGCCGCGGTCGGCGTCAACGGCCGTCGCGGCAACCGCCACCACCTCGCCCACCTCCAGGTCGTGCACCCGGAGGATCTGGCCCGCTTCGCCGCCCTCGGCGCCATCGCCAACATCCAGCCCCTGTGGGCGGCCCACGAGCCGCAGATGGACGAGCTGACGATCCCGTTCCTCGGTACGGAGCGCTCCGCCTGGCAGTACCCCTTCGGCGATCTGGTCCGCGCCGGGGCCACGCTCGCGGCCGGCAGCGACTGGCCCGTCAGCAGCCCCGACCCGATCGCGGGCATCCACGTGGCCGTGAACCGCCGGGACCCGGATTCCGCCGGCGCGCCGGTCTTCTATCCCGAGCAGCGGCTCGACCTCCCGACCGCGCTGGCCGCCTACACCGCCGGGACCGCCCATGTGAACGGTCACGACGACGCGGGCAGCCTGCGCCCCGGGAACCTCGCCGACCTCGTGGTCCTGGACCGCGACATCCTGACGGGTCCGCCGGAGGAGATCGGCCGGGCCCGGGTGGAGCGGACCTACGTCGGCGGCAAGCTCGTGCACGCGAGCTGACGGCGCCGGGCCGAACGAGAGGCCCGAGCCCGGCCTGATCCAAACGAAAGACCCTAGTCGTGCTTCCGCACCGAGGACGCCCGTACGTCGAGGCGGGTCGGGACGAGGGTCCCGGACGGCTCGCGACTGCCGTGCTCCAGGACCTTCACCAGGTGGTCGATGCCGGCCTCCGCGATGGCCTCGGGCCGCAGGGTCAGGGTGGTCACGGGCGGCTCGGTGTGCTCGGCCGTGGCATCCTCGCTCACACAGACGAGGAGCAGGTCGCCGGGTACGTCGTAGCCGTGACGGCGCGCCGCCTCCAGGACGAGGGGCGGGCTCGCCTCGGCGACGACGAGGAGCGCGTCGGGCCGGTCGGCGCCGGCCGCCGGACCACCGTCGGCCACCGTCTCCCCGTCGGCCTCCGGGCCTCCCGCCAGGGCGGTCTCGACGGCGCGGACCACCGGTCCGTTGCCGGGTTCCCCGACCCGTACGACCCGCTCCTGCAGGCCGTGCTCCGCGCACCACCCGCGGTGGGCGGCGAAGACCTCGGCATGGAAGCGGGTGGTGCTGTCGGGTACGACGAGGACGGGCCTCCGGGCGCCCTGGTCCCGGAAGTGGTCCAGGACGGAGCGCACGGCGGAGTCGATGTCGACGTCCACCCAGTGCGCCCCCTGCCGCCCCTCCACGGAGCGGTCGCTGAACACCGGGATCCCCGCGGCGAGCACGTCGTCGACGATCCGGTCGTCGGCACCGGGGTCGGTGACGACCACGGCGTCGAGCGGCAGGTCGGCCCACTCGCTCTGCAGGGATCCGGAGGGCAGCAGGACCAGGGCGTAGCCGCGTCGCAGCGCGGTCGCCGCCGTGGCCCCGGTCAGCCGGGCGAAGTACGGAGATTCCAGGAAGACCGAGGGGGCGTCGGCCGCCTCCCCGACCACGTACCCGATCAACTTGGCTCGGCCCGCGCGCAGTTGACGCGCGGTGACATTGGGGCGGTAGCCCATTCTGCGCGCGGTCTCGCGGGCCTTCTCCCGTACGGCGGGAGAGAGCCTTCCGGTGTCGTTGAGAGCCGCCGAGACGGTCGTCTTGGACAGGCCCGCCTCGCGGGCGACGTCGACGAGTCGGACGCGCGGGGTGGGTGCCGAGTGCTGCCCGCCGTGCCGTGATCCAGAGGTCATGAACCGATGTTGCCATCCTCCTGACCTTTGCAAAACCGTTCCCGCAGGACCTTGTGCGGGAACGTTCCCGCATCAATACTCGCTCCATCCCCCCAGCGCCCGTCACTACACCCGTAAAGGGGTGGGTCTGCATGCGCATGTCGAGAACCATCGCGCTCCTCACCTGTACCGCCGCCCTCGCCGCCGGCACGGCCGCCTGCTCCGGCGCCACGAAGCCCACGGCCGCCCCAGGCGGCGGGCCGGGCTACGAGGTCACCCCGACCTCTCCGCCCGCGAAGGGCACCCTGGACTCGTTCACCTGGTCCCTGTACGCCGAGCCGTACACGCTCGACTACGCCCTCGCGTACGACTACCCGCCGAACACCGTGCTCGCGAACGTCTGCGAGCAGCTCTTCCGGGTCACGCCCGACATGAAGATCGAGCCCGGACTGGCCGTCTCGTACAAGCAGCCCGATCCGCGCACGCTGATCTACACCCTGCGCTCCGGCGTGAAGTTCCACGACGGCACGACCATGACCGCCGACGACGTCGTGGCCTCCCTCAAGCGCCACATGGACCCGGAGACCGGCTCGCCGTGGGGCTCGGTCTTCAAGAACGTCGACACGATCGAGAAGAGCGGACCGCTGGAGGTGACCATCCGCCTCGGCAAGGAGGACGTCCTCCTGCACGAGCTGATGGCCGCCTCCCCCGGCACCGTGGAGAGCGCCGCCTACCTGGCCAGGGCCGGCAAGGACTACGGCACCCCCAAGGGCGGCGTGAACTGCACCGGCCCCTTCGCCCTCGATTCCTGGGACCAGGGCGCGGGCATCACGCTCAAGAAGCACGGCGCCTACTGGGACAAGAAGCTCTCCCCCAAGTCCCGGTCCGTGAAGTTCACCTTCATCGAGGACCCGGCGGCCCGCACCAGCGCCTTCCTCTCGGGCACCGCCGACGGCGGCTACATGATCCCGCCGAACTCGTTCGACAAGCTGCGCTCCAGCGGCAAGGGCTCGCTCATCTTCGGCCCGAACACGTCCGCGTCGAACATCGCCGTGCTCGAGTTCCGCGGCCCGCTCGGCAATCTCAAGGTCCGCCAGGCCCTCTCCATGGCCCTCGACCGCAAGAACATCATCAAGGCCGCGGCCGGTGGGGTCGGCGTCCCCGCCAAGGCGCCCGCCGCACGCGGTGCCTGGGCGCTGGCCCCGGAGAAGACCGCCGCGCTCTTCGACACGCTGCCCGAGCCCGCCTACGACGTCGAGGCCGCGAAGAAGCTCGTCCGGGAGGCCGGGGTCTCCGGCCGCACCCTCACCCTGGCGACCAGCACGCTCTCGCCCGAGATCAGCGTCGTCGCCAACGCCGTCCAGGACGCCGGCCGCCGGATCGGCCTCGACGTCCGGCTGAAGTCCGTCGCCCCCGAGGCGTACAGCAACATCTTCGTCGACCCGGACGCGCGCGCCGGGCTCGACCTGGTCATCACCCAGGGCTACGACAACACGCCCGATCCCCTGGAGTTCTACCAGTACCTGCGCACCGGGGACTTCGGCAACTACGGCAAGTGGTCGGACGCCGAGTTCGACGTCGCCTTCGACCGCGCCAACGCGGAGCCCGACCCGGCCAGGCGCGCCGACAGGACCGCGGAGCTTCAGAAGATCGCGATGCGCGAGCTGCCGATCCTCCCCGTCTACGAGGCGCCCTACTCGGTCTTCCTCGGCAAGCGCATCACCGGTGCCCCCACCGGCATCGCCCAGCTGTACTACCCGTGGGCCGCGACGATCGGGGCCGCGCAGTAATGACCCGCTACCTCGCCGGCCGGCTCCTCGGGCTCGTGGCGGTGCTGTTCGTGACCTCGGTCGTGGTCTTCGGCGCCCTCCACCTGGCCCCCGGCGACCCGGTGACCTTCCTGCTCCACGGCCGCCCCGCGACGCCCGAGGCCGTGGCGGCCCTGCGCACCCAGCACCACCTGGACGACCCGCTGGCCGTCCAGTACGCGAAGTGGCTCGGCGGCGTCCTCCGGGGCGACTTCGGCTCCTCCGCCCAGTTCCACCAGGACGTGGCCGGCCTCATCGCCTCCCGGCTGCCCGGCACGGCCCTGCTCGTCGCCTACGCGGCCCTGCTCGTCGCCCTCATCGGCGTGGGGTCCGGGATCCTCGCCGCGCTCCGCCCCGGTCCGGTGGACCGTACGGTGCTCATCGGCACCGGTGTCGCCACGGCCACCCCCTCCTTCGTGACGGCCATCGCGCTCGTCTCGCTCTTCTCGGTGCAGCTCGGCTGGTTCCCCGGCCCCGGCGGCACCCCGGCCGGCCTCTCCCAGCAGCTGTACCACCTGACCCTGCCGGCGTTCGCCCTCGCGCTGACCTTCGCGGGACTCCTCGCCCGGGTCACCCGCTCGGCGATGCTCGACGAACTGGGCCGGGAGCACGTCGAGGTGGCACGCGCCCGCGGCGTCGCGGAGCGGACCGTGGTCCGCCGGCACGTGCTGCGCAACGCCCTGGGACCTGTCGTCACCGTCGGCGGCACCATGCTCGCCGGGCTCCTCATCAGCACGTCGATCGTCGAGACCGCCTTCGACGTGCCCGGTCTCGGCTCCCTGCTCGTGGCGTCCGTCACCGCCCAGGACTTCGCCGTCGTGCAGGCGATCACCCTGCTCAGCGTGGCCGCGTTCGTCCTCGTCAACCTCGCCGTCGACCTCCTCGCCCCTCTCATCGACCCCCGTCTCTCGCTCCACGGGGAAGGCTCCTCATGACCACCACCACGTCCCCGGCCCCGTACCGCAGGCCCGGCCTGCGCCGGCTGCGGGTCCTCGGCCAGGGCCCGATGTTCACCGTCTCGGTCGCGGTGCTCGTCGCCCTCGTCCTGGTCGCCCTCCTCGCCCCCGTACTCGCCCCGTACGACCCGGAGGCCCTCGACCTCGCGTCGAGCCTCGTCGGGACCGGCGCCGACCATCTCCTCGGCACCGACCAGTCCGGGCGGGACGTCCTGTCCCGACTGCTCCACGGCGCCCGCACCGGACTTCTCGGACCGCTGCTCGTCGTCACCGTCTCCACCCTCCTCGGCACCCTGATCGGCGTCGTGGCGGCCTGGCGGGGCGGCTGGGCGGACACGGTCCTGTCCCGCTCGATGGACATGGTCTTCGCGATCCCCGGTCTGCTCCTGGCCATCCTGCTCGTGACCGTCGTCGGCTCGGGAATGACCGCGCCGGTGATCGCCATGGCGGTGGCGTACACCCCGTACGTCGGCCGACTGGTCCGCGGCATCGCCCGCCAGGAGAAGGCCCGCCCGTACATCGAGGCGTACCGCGTGCAGGGCTGGTCCGGCTGGACCGTCTCCGTGCGGCACCTCCTGCCGAACATCGCCCCGACGGTCCTCGCCCAGTCCGCGATGAACTTCGGGTACGCGCTGATGGACCTGGCCGCTCTCTCCTACCTCGGCTTCGGTGTGCAGCCGCCGACGGCCGACTGGGGCGCCATGATCAACGAGGGTCAGTCGGCCGTCCAGCAGGGGGCGATGCTGCCCGCCCTCGCGCCGTCCGCGTGCATCGTGCTCGCCGTGGTGGCGTTCGGCATCGTCGGCGAGGGGCTCGCCGACCGGATCGCGAAGCGTGAGCGGTGAACGGCATGAAGGAACAGAGGGACACCACTCCCGTACTGGACATCGACGGGCTCGACGTCCGGCTCCCCGAGGACCGTGCGGGCCGGCCGATCCTCGACGGGATCGGCCTGCGGGTACGGGCCGGGGAGAGCGTCGGCCTGGTCGGCGAGTCCGGGTCCGGGAAGTCCGTGGCCTGCCGCAGCGTCCTCGGGCTGCTGCCGGCGGGTGCGCGCACCAGCGGCCGAGTCCGGGTCGGGGGACGGGACGTGCTCGCCATGAACCGTACGGAACTGGCCGCGCTGCGGGCCCGGCAGGTCGCGATGGTCTACCAGGACCCCCGGGCCTCCGTGAACCCGCTGCGCCGCGTCGGGGACTTCCTCACCGAGGGGCTGCGCGCGTCCGGGACCCCGGCCGCGACGGCGACCGCGCGGGCCCTGGAACTCCTCGACGCGGTCGGCATCCGCGACCCGCGAGGCGCTTTGCGCCGCCGTCCGCACGAGTTCTCCGGCGGCATGCTCCAACGCGTCGTCATCGCCGCCGCGCTGGCGGCCGAACCCGCGCTGATCGTCGCCGACGAGCCGACCACCGCCCTGGACGTCACGACCCAGGCGGAGATCGTCGCGCTCCTCGGCCGGCTGCGCGCGGAGCGCGGCACGGGACTGCTCTTCGTCACCCACGACCTCGAACTCGCCGCCTCGGTCTGCGACCGGGTGTACGTGATGTACGCGGGCCGGATCGTGGAGACACGCGGCACCGACGAGCTGTTCGACCGGCCGCGCCACCCGTACACGGCGGGTTTGCTCGCCTGTACGCCGAGCATCGCGGCGGGCGCGCCCGCGCCCCGGCCCATCCCCGGGCGTCCCGTCTCCCTGGCCGAGTCGCCGCCGGGGTGCGCCTTCGCCGCGCGCTGCGCCCACGCGGTGCCGCGCTGCTCGGAGGAGAAGCCCGTTCTGACCCGGCACGGCGACGGACTCGCCGCCTGCCACCGCGCCGCCGAAGGGATCACGCTGTGACCGTCTCAGCGAAGGAGCGCACCCCCGTCGCGGACCCGGTCGTCCCGGGCCTGGTCGTCGAGGGTCTGCGGAAGCGGTACGGGGACCACACGGCGGTCGACGGCGTGTCCTTCTCCCTGGCGCCCGGAGCCTCCCTGGCCATCGTCGGGGAGTCGGGCTGCGGCAAGACCACCACGGTCCGGATGCTCGTCGGCCTGGAACGCCCGGACGGCGGGACCGTCCGCCTGGACGGCCGGGACCGTTCCGCCCGGCCCCGGGGCCGGGCGGAACGGCTGGCCAGGGCCCGGGAGATCCAGATGGTCTTCCAGGATCCGTACCTCTCGCTCGACCCCCGGGTGAGCGTCTCTGGATGCCTGGACGAGGTCCTGCGCCTCCACACCGGCCTCGGCCCCGCCGGCCGCCGGGCCAGGGTCGCCGAACTACTGGACCAGGTCGGCCTCGGCGCGCGCGAGGCCTCCGCGCTCCCCCGCGGTCTCTCGGGGGGCCAGCGGCAGCGGGTGGCCATCGCCCGCGCCCTCGCCGTGGAACCCCGGGTCCTCGTCCTCGACGAGGCCGTCGCCGCGCTCGACGTGTCGATCCAGGCGCAGATCCTCGAACTCCTCGGCGCGATCCGCCGGGAGTCGGGCATCGGCTACCTGTTCGTCACGCACGACCTGGCGGTGGTCCGGCACATCGCCGACGAGGTCCTCGTCCTCAAGTCCGGCCAGGTCGTGGAGACGGGCCCGGCGTCCCGGGTCCTGGACACCCCGGAACACCCGTACACCCGCCTGCTCCTGAACTCGGTACCCCACCGCTCCCACCCTCGGCCGGGCCGGTGACCGACATCAGATGTCGCACCGTACGAGCGCGTGCAGGTGCTCGTCGTGCCAGCCGTCCGCGTGCAACAGCGCGCTGCACATCGTGCCTTCGAGGGAGAACCCGGCCTTCTCCGCCACCCGGCAGGACGCCGGGTTGGCCACCGAGTGGCACAACCGCAGGCGGTGCAGGCCGAGGTCGTGCAGCGCCCACTCGCTGACGCGTCTCGTGGCCTCGACCACCACACCGGCACCGTCTCCGAGGCGTTCCGCCCGGGAGCGTGGCGGGTCCTCGCCCTCGACACGGCGTCCCCCGCCGCGCGCCGGCCCGACCTCGCCTCGGCGCACCAGGACGGTGAGCGGCCGCAGCTGCTCTGGGACCTCCACCCCGGCTACGTGCTGCGGCCCGAGGACCGTGTGGTCATCGCCGCCACGCGCGGAGGCCTCGCCGAACTCCTCGGCGGGCGCCGGACGGACGCCGCCCGCTGAGGGCTGAGGGCTGACGGCTGACGGCTGACGGCTGACCGCGGGCATCCGGAATCACCGGGCGCCGAACACCGCGTCGACGAGCCGCTCCTGCGTCTTCCGGAACGCCTCGGCCAGGGACAGCGCGGCGTCGTCCACGTAGTTGAGCGCGGCGGTCAGGGTCCTGCGGCCGTCGGGCGTGCTGTACATCAGCGCGGCGTGGCCGCTGTGGCCGCCGTTGTGGAAGAGGACGGTGCCGCCGCCGTCGCCCATCTCCTGCACGCGCAGCCCCAGGCCGAAGCCGCTCGCGGCGTGCGGCGTGCGCATCTCGGCGAGGAGCGGGTCCGGCAGGAGCCTGCCGGACGCGAGCGCGGAGATGAACGTGTGGAGGTCCTGGGTGGTGGAGATCATGTCGCCGCCCGCGGAGATCCAGGAAGGGTTGTGGCAGGTCACGTCGACCGTCTCCTCGCGGCCGGCGTCCTCGTACCGGTAGTAGGCGCGGGCGTGCGGTTCGGGGACCTCCGTCGAGGTGCCCGGCACCACGGTGCCCGACAGGCCGAGCGGCTCCAGGATCCGCCGCCGCGTCTCCTCGGCGCACGAGCGGCCGGTGACCTTCTCGACCAGCAGCCTGGCGAGCACGTAGTTGGTGTTGGAGTAGCTCCAGCCGGAACCCGGCTGGAACCGCGCCGGCCTGGACAGCGAGAGCCGTACCAGATCCTCGTCCCGGTAGGTGTGGAACCGCTTGTCCACCCACTCCTTGCCCGCGATCGTGGAGGGGATCCCCGACACGATCGTCCCGTCCTCGTAGTACTCGCCGGTGTGGTTGAACACCCCGCTGGTGTGCTGCAGCAGCATCCGCACGGTGATCCGCCGGTCGAGCGCGAACTCGGGCAGGTAATCGGCCGCCGGGGTGTCGAGGCCGATCCTCCCCTCGGCCACCAGTTGCAGCACGAGGGTCGCGGTGAAGGTCTTGGTGTTGCTGCCGATCCGGAAGTGCCCGTCGGTCGGCGGCTCCACGGTGCCGCCCAGCTCGCTCACCCCGGCGCTGCCGACCCACTGGCCCCGCTCGTCGTGCACGCGCAGCTGCACTCCCTTGACTCCGGAGTCGACGATGTCCTGGAGGGCCTTCCGCAGCTCCGGACGCCCGTGTCCGGCAGCGGAGTTCGTGGTGGTGTGGAGGGACCCGGTCATGGTCGTTCCTCGTCTCGTGAGAGTGGGTGTGCGGCGCGGTGCGGCCGTACGAGGAGCGTGCACCCTGACCCAAGGTCAAGCTCAAGTCCTGTTCCGGAAGAAGGGGTGATGCGCCGTAAGAGGGGCGCTACCCTCGCCGCGTGATCACCCGAGACCCGTACCCGAAGGCGGGCGACCCGCCCGCCCGCGCCCTGACCGTCCCCGATCCGGAGGGGTGGTGATCCCGTGGCAGGCGGACTCACGATCGGTCAGGCGGCCGCGTTCGTCGACGTCACGATCAAGACGGTGCGGCACTACCACCGGCTCGGCCTGCTCGCCGAGCCGGAGCGCGACGGATCCGGCTACCGGCGTTACGGGTCGGCCGACCTGCTCCGGCTGATCCGGGTCAGGACCCTGGCCGGGGCGGGCGTGCCGCTGGCCGAGATCGGCGACCTGCTCGACGCCGATCCCGAGCGGTTCGCCGCCGCCCTCGACGACGTCCACCGTCGGCTCACCGAACGGATCGAGGGCCTGGTCGCGCGCCGCGACACGCTGCACCGGCTGGCCCACGGGGACCGGGTCCTGCTGCCCGACCGGGCCTGCGTGGTCCTGGAGCGGCTCGCCGGTCTCGGCTTCACCCCCGACTACGTAGCCGGTCAGCGGGAGGCTCTGGTACTGGCCCGGGCGCTGGTTCCGGAGATCTTCGACAGCTTCCTGACCCGGCTCGAACATCTCCTCGACGATCCCGAGCACGTCGAACTGACCAAGCGCGGCTGGGCGGCAGGTTCCTGGGATCCGGACGATCCGCGGATCGAGGAACTGGCGTCCGCGCTGTCCGAGAAGCTGCTGGCGGACCGCGCGCTGCTCACGCAGCCCGACGGGTTCCCGAGCCGGTCCGACGCCGCCTCCCGGTACGGCCTTGTCAACCACCACCGGGAGGAAGAGGCGCCGTCCATCGCCCGGCTGAACGCCCTGATCGAGGCGAACCTGCGCGCGGCCGGCATCTACGTCCCGCGTCAGTGACGGCATTCCGCGTCCGTGACGGGATCCCGTGTCGGTAACGGCATCCCGCCTCGGCGACGGCCGCGGGGCGGTGGTCGGGCCCGGCGGTCGGGCCCGACCCGCCTCTCCGTCATTCAGTCGCAGCAGTCACAGCAGCACTTGCACGGGTTGCAGCAGCCTCCGCCACCGCCGCCGCAGCCGTCACCCGAACCGCCGCCGGAACCACCGGAGCCACTGGAACCGCCGGAGCCGCCAGACCCCTGGCCGCCACCCGAACCGCCCCACGAACCACCGGAGTTGCCGCCCGAGTTGCCGCCGCCCTGGCCGCCCCAGCCGTCACGCCCGGAACCGCCCTGGTTCGAGCCGCCGCCGGAGCCGCCACTGGAGCCTCCGTCACCGAACTCCAGGGGTTCCCCTTCGTCGGCGTCGCAATTGCAGCAGTTGAAGCACAACCCGCAGTCCCGGCACAGGCGGCGCCACTCGCCACACCGTCGGCACTGACCCTCCTGCGGCCGGTCCGACGCCCGCGACGCGCCCTCCGGGGCCACGCCCCCGAGCGCCCCGACGCCGCAGGCCGGGCTCGCGGCGGTACCGGTGTCCGCGGGCGTCTCCGTCGCCGCACGACGCCCCAGCCAGGGCAGTACGCGCAGGGTCCGCGCCTGCGGACGGTGGCGGTGCTGCGGGTGCCGGGGGTCGAAGACCCGGTCGACGGCACGTTCCAGCTCGACACCCAGGAGCGCCCGTACCAGGCTCTCGTCGACGAACTCGGCGTCGGACAGGGCCAGTCGGATGCCGTGCACGGCGTCGTCGCAGAGCCGGCGCACCTCGGCGCGGTCCGCCCCGGTCACGGCGACCGGGTTCCACGCGCCGGACGCCTCGTCCGCGTCCAGGTCCTCCACCGCGTCCAGCAGGTGCGCGAGGCGGCCGAACAGCCGGCCCGCCTCCGTCAGCGGCTCGGTGTTGCCGGGGCGGCCGGCGAGCACGGCGGTGTACGCGAAGGCGGCGGCGGTCGCCGTCTCCGTGGGCTCGGTGACCGTCAGGAGCGAGCCGCCGGGACCGGTCGACCGCTCGATCTCCGGCTGCCGTTCGACCGCGTCGATCAGCAACGCGGTGTCGAAGCCCAGCCGTTCACCGCCCACAGCGCCCGCACGGTCCCAGCCGTGGGCTATCCGGCGGGCCGCGAGGGTCACCGGGCGCCGCCCCAGCAGGCCGTCACCGTCGGCCACATGGTCGCGGATCTTCGCCGCCGCCAGCACCAGCGACACCGTCGCCGCCAGCCGTGCCCCCTCGCCCTGCGCCACGTCCGCCGACCGCATCCCGCGCAGCGGGCAGGGCCCGGCGCCCCGTCGCCAGTCGCCGCTGCGCTCCGACTGCGCTTCGGTCAGGACCGAGACGATCAGGCCGTCGTAGTTGGTGGCGACCCTCGCGAACTGCCCGTACTCGCTGCGCAACGCCAGGCACAACCCGCACAGGTGCGCCATCCACTCGGTACGCAGGCCCTCGCCCAGGCGATGCCTGCACGGCCTGATGATTCCGAACACCGAAGCTCTCCCCCGTAGATACAGCTGCCCGCATATGCGGCCGACATCCTAAGCCGTCCCGGGTGCTGTCGCGCCGTGACTGCCGCAGGACGCGACGGAGCGCAAGAGTCGACCTGTGACCCACATCACATCCTCTTCCTGTCAGCAATCGGGGCGCTGTTCCGCTCAACCACCGAGACCAAGCGAACCGACAGGAGCGACACATGAAGCACCGCATCGTCGTCCTCGGCGCCGGCTATGCCGGGGCCTACGCCGCCGGCACCCTCGCCCGCCGGCTGTCCCCGGAGGACACCGAGATCACCGTGGTCAACGCCGAGCCCGAGTTCGTCCAGCGGCTGCGGCTGCACCAGCTCGCGGCCGGCCAGGAGATCGAGGCCCCGCGACTCACCGAGGTCTTCGCGGGCACGGGGGTACGCCTCCGCCTGGGCCGTGTCACCGCCGTCGACGCCGACCGCCAGGTCATCGCCGTGACCGGCGCCGACGGAGAGGGCGAGCTCGGCTACGACACGCTGGTCTACGCCCTCGGCAGCCACGTCGCCCGCAGCGGCGTACCCGGTGTGGCCGAGCACGCCTTCGACGTCACCGGCCGGCCCTCGGCGCTGCGCCTGCGCGAGCGACTGGACAGCCTGGAGAGCCCGGACAGGCCGGGCGGGACGGGCGAGGGCCGCAACGTGCTCGTGGTCGGCGACGGGCTGACCGGCATCGAGACCGCCACCGAGATCGCCGAATCCCGGCCCGGCCTGTCGGTCACGCTGATCGCCCGTGGAGAGCTGGGCGCCCCCCTCTCACCCGGAGCCCGCGCCCACCTGCGCCGGGCCTGCGACCGGCTGGGCGTCACCGTCCTCGAACACACCGCCGTCGAGACCGTCGAGGCGACGCGAGTGCGGTGCGCCGACGGCACCGTCCTGACGTCCGACGCGACCGTGTGGACGGCCGGGTTCGCGGTGGCGCCCCTCGCCGCCGCCGCCGGTCTCGCGGTCACCGAGAACGGCCGGATCGTCGTCGACGGCACCATGCGGTCGGTCTCCCACCCGAACGTCTACGCCGCCGGGGACAGCGCCCACGCCGTCGGTGACAACGGCCGGCCGCTGCCGATGTCCTGCGCCTCGGCCGGCTACACCGGCAGGCAGGCCACGGCGGCGATCGTGGGACGCCTGACCGGCCGGAAGATCCCGCAGACCAAGCTGGAGTACGTGGGCAACCACATCAGCCTCGGCCGGCGGGACGGGATCCTGCAGATGGTCGACGACGAAGCGCGGGCGAAGCCGAAGTTCATGGGCGGCCGGAAGGCCGCGCGGATCAAGGCGGGCATCCTCGGGCTGTCGCTGTGGACCACGTCGCACCCCACCTTCGGCCTGCCCAAGCGCAGGAACCGCCTGGCAGCCGCCTCAAAGACCCCTGCGGAGAGGGCGGTTGCCTGACGTCCTAGGGTGGTCCGCATGGACAGCACGACCGACGACGACCGCTTCGACACCAGCCGGTTCGAGGCCAGCCGGAACCGGCTGGCCTCACTGGCCTACCGTCTCCTCGGCTCGGCCACCGACGCCGAGGACGCCGTGCAGGACGCGTTCCTGCACTGGCAGGCCGCCGACCGGCAGCTGATCAGGGTGCCCGAAGCGTGGCTGACCAAGGTCGTCACCAACCTCTGCCTCGACCGGCTGCGCTCGGCACAGGTCCGCCGCGAGCGCGCCGTCGGCGCCTGGCTGCCCGAACCGCTCCTCGACGGCGATCCGATGCTCGGCCCCGCCGGCACGTTCGAGCAGCGCGAATCCGTCTCCCTGGCCGTGCTGACCCTCATGGAGCGCCTGTCACCCGTGGAACGGGCCGTCTACGTCCTGCGCGAGGCGTTCTCCTACAGCCACGCCGAGATCGCCGAGATCCTGGACGTCTCCGAGTCCGCGAGCCAGCAGCACCTCCACCGGGCCCGCCGTCACGTGACCACCGAGCGCCGCCGCGGCGGCGGGGAACTCGATCCGGCGTCCGCCCGCAGGATCGTCGAGGAGTTCCTCGCCGCCGCGTCCTCGGGCCGCACCGAGCGGCTGGTGGCGCTGCTCACCGACGACGTGATCGCGATCTCCGACGGCGCGGGCCTGGCCGAGAAGCTGGTGCGGTTCGACACTCCGCAGCGTGTCGCCGCCATTCTGCGGGCCGGCTTCAAGCCCACAGCCGCGAAGCGGCGGCTGGCCGGCGGCGCGCCCGCCATCCACTACGCGGTCGTCAACGACGCCCCCGCCCTGCTCTTCGTGCTCGGCGACCAGGTGCTCGGTTCCGTGGCGTTCGACATCGCCGACGGCAGGATCGCGACCGTGCGCGCCATCGCCGCCCCCGCCCGCCTCGTACGCCTCACGGAGGCGTGGCGGCGGCACGAACCGGAGCCGCCGCTCATCACCGAGTGGTGACCCGACGCCCGGCCGGACGCGCCCGGCCTCCTGGTCGCCGCCGACTCCCTACCGGCCGCCGGGGTCGGCCTCGGCCACGGTGTCCTGCTCCACCGGATGTCCCGGTACGAGGCCGCCTCCCGGGTCCTGCGGGAGGCGCTCGGCGCGGCGGAACGGGCCGGGGCCGCGGACACCGCCGTGGCGATCGCCGCACGGCTCGCCGAAGCGCCGAACCGCGAGGGCCGGCAGGAGGCGACGCGGAGCTCGCCGAGGAGTTCGAGCGGGTGGCCGAGACTCCCTTAACGACCTGCTCAGCGACGAGGACCTGCAGGCCGTCGCCGACGGTCTGCCGCCGAACTCGTCGGCGGTCATCATCGCCTGGGAGAACGCCTGGGCCGCCCGTCTGGCCGACGCGATCGCGGACTCCGAGGGACGCCTGGTGCTCCTGGAGCGCATCCCCGGGGAAGACGTCGAGCGGGCCGTCGCGGCCCTCGACGAGAACTGACGGAGAGGGACGATCATGCCGCTGCCCCGACGGATGGGTCGACCCGGCCTGCTGGGCACGATGGCGCGCACGGCCGTGATCACCGGTACGGCCAGTGCGGTGTCCAACCGCATGCAACGGGGCGCAGCCGAGCGTCAGCAGCAGCTCGCGGCGCAGGCCCAGGCGCAGGCGCTCGTCGACCGGGCCGCCGCACGCACGGCCGCCCGGACGGCCCCGCCGGCCCCGGCACAGGCGGCGGCCGCCACGGACCGGGTCGCGCAGCTCACGGCGCTCGCCGAACTCAAGGCGCAGGGGCTGCCGACGGACGAGGAGTTCGCGGCCGAGAAGGCGCGCGTACTGAGCTCCTGACGGCCTCGGACAGGACCGGGGACCCGGACCCCACGGTCCCGGGTCCCCGGTCCCGTCCGTCCACCGACGCCTCGTCAGAGGCGGCGGGCTGCCGCCGCGGCCCGCCCAGTCCGGCCGCAGCCGAGCGGCCCCGGGGAGTCTCCTACACCGGGGGCGCCACGCTCTCCGAAGGAACCTCGTCGTCGGACGCCGTCGCTCCCGCGCCCAGGAACTCCACCACCGCGAGCGCGAGGAGCAGCGCCAGCGCCAGGCCGACGACCACCCAGCCGGTCGGGTAGGACCAGAGGAGGTAGACGACGAGCGCCACCACGACCAGCGCCCACACGATCCAGGTGCGGTACCGGCGGACGAACGGGCCCACCGGCCCCGTGCGCAGGCCGGCGCGGTCGGCGGTGGAGCGGACGGCGCCGATGCCCGAGGTCCACAGGCCCCTGACGAGACCGGCGCGCCGGCCGGGCCCGGTGAGCCAGGCCGCGAGGGCGACGACGACTCCCAGGGCGACGACCATCCTGACCATGGTCTGGAGCAGATGGGTCATGGTGTCGTAGACCGCTCCGGCGGCCTCCGGGGAGACTCCGGCGGGCAGCGCGTCGAGGTAGATCGCCCGGAAGATCCGCAGCCCGATGCCGAGCAGCCCCGTCGTGACGGCCACCGCCAGGGCGCCCGTGACCAGGGCCCTGCGTCGCCGCTGCGAGAGGAGGACACCGCCGGTCACCAGGAGGACGGCGATGACCGGCAGCCAGTTGCCGACGATCTGCAGGAGCCGTACGTAGGTCTTGACCTTGCCGATGTCGTCGGACCGTACGAGCGTGAAGTCGGTGTGGATCTCCGGGATCCGTCCGGCGGCCTGCATCCCCTCCTCCACGAGACGCTGCTTCACGAGCTCGACGACGGGGCCGAGATCGAGGGTGACCGTGTCGTTCTCCAGGCGCACCGCGCCGCCGCCGCTCCCGGTGAGGGCCTTGTTCACGGAGGCGTGGATCTTGCGGTTGGCTTCCGTCCAGATGGTCTCGAAGGCGTCCGAGCCGGCGATGGCCCGCGCCTTGTCGTGGACGAAGCTGCGGACCGCTCCTTCGAGGGAGTCACCCAGCTTCCCCAGCGCCTTCTCCAGACGCGGCCGTTCCTCCGGGGCCGCGTCGGACAGCAGGGTCGACAGGTCGATGCGCGTCATGAGCGCGTCGGTGACCCGGTTGGCGACGGCGTCCTGGACGTCGGGGTCCGAGGCGAGCGGGGCCACGGTCGCCACGTATCGGTCGGTGTCGCCCACCTCGTCCGCCGCCCAGGCGGAGACGACGCCGAGGGGCGCCAGCACGCAGCCGAGGATGATCAGTACGGCGGCCAGGAGGGACCTCATACGGTGCTTCGGCGGCCGTGTCCGTTCCGCTTCGAGTGTCGCCACCCGGCTGCGGAGTTCCTGGAGCTCGTCCCGCTCACCGTCCCGCGCGGCCGATCCTTCGTCCGACACCGGGGCCTCCTCGTTCGGAATGATCGCTCTGTGTCTCAGCCGACCCGCATTCGTCCGCGTGCGCGAGCAGGGTGACCCTTTCGAGGGACGTCGCCGCCGGTCAGGTCGTAGGGCTCCGCTCGACGCCCCCGTTCCCGCGGTCGCTCCCGTCGGGGGGCACGGCGCGTCCGACCCTTCCCACGTATCTGTTCAGCGGAGGCTCGTCCGCGAGCACCGCGCCGATGGTCACGGCGAACGTGATGGCGCCGCACACGGCGATCAGCCAGGACAGCACGACGAGAACGAGGCCGAGCGATCCGTACTCCTCCAGGGCCCTGTTGAGCGCCGTCGGCATGTAGATCCGGGCGGTCAGGCCGAGCACGCTGGTGGCGGTGGCGGCGAGCACCGCGCCCGGCAGCAGCGCGGGCCAGGGGACGCGTTTGGCCAGGAGAAGGTGCTGGGTCCAGAGCCACACCCCCGTACCCAGCAGGAAGTAGAGCGCCGTGCCGACAAAGAGGCCGGCGCCGAAGCCGTTCCGGATCGGGCCCTGCAGCACGAGGACCACCAGCATCGCCAGGAGCCACACGACCCAGCGCCAGGCCGCGATGGTCGACTTGGCCTTGGGGAGCCCCCACGCCCGCTCGCAGACCCGGGACATGGCCCGGCTGAAGCTCGTGGCCGACACCAGCGCCACCACGACCCCGACGATGCCGGTCGTCTCCCGCAGAGCCTCGTCGGCCGAGCCGTAGAGGACCTGCTGCAGTTCATGGTCGGACTCCCCGCTGAGGCCGAACATGGCGCGCAGCGATTCCCGGAGCTGGTCGCGCACGCCGATCGGGGCGAAGGCCGCGAGGGCGAAGAGCAGAGGGACGGAGGCCAGGAAGGCCTGCGCCGCGAGCCTGGTCCCCGCGTCGAGGAGGTTCGAGGACAGCAGCCGGGCCGTGAGCTCGGTGAGAACGGGGAAGCGTCGCTCGGCACCGGTACGCAGGCGCTCCAGCCGCTTCTTCCACTCCATGCAGTCCGTCGCCGCCTCTGCCCGGAGGCCCCGGCCAGGCCCGTTTCGTGAAGTATCGACGCCTCGACACGTTGTCGCGATTCGGACGACCTGGCGGCGTACCGGTGCGGGGGGCGAGTGGTGTCCGGATATGGATCTCAGGCGCCGAGCAGTTCCTCGCCGCCCGGCCCCATGTCGACGACGGCGTCCCTCGGGGGCACCGCCGCCTTTACCGGTCGGCCGTACCGATCGAAGGAGATGCTGATCTCCGAACCGCGGAGCGCTCCTCCCATGGACCGGAGGTAGGGCGGCCCCTCGGCGGCCACGTACATGGTGAGGCCCTCGTCCCCTTCGGGGCCCCGCAGCGGGATGAGTCGCTCGCCGTCCTGCTCGACGACCGGCCGCTGCTGGACGCCCGCCCCGTTGCGGGGAACGGTCGACAGTGCCTTGTCCAGGTCGCACTGGTCCTTGAGCGCGGCGGAGATCGTGGGAATCTTCAGGTACTTGCCGCGTGCCCGGGCCGTGCGCTCCTCCGCGCGCGCCGCGGCTTCGGGGCCGCGCCGGGCGGCTGCCGCGCGCATCTCCGCGAACGCGGTGTCCGTGTAGCGGACGTACGACGCGTTCTCCCCGGCGACCCTGATGATCTCACCGCGCTGCATGGGTCCCAGGTCGAAGGTGCCCGTGCAGTTGCCGTCCCTGTCGGCGTGCACGGAGATCGCGGATCGCCCGTCGGGTGTCCGGATCGTCATGGAGAGGCGCATCGCGTCCGTGTCGCGGAGCAGGTCGAACGCCGTCTGCGCCGTCCGCTCCCCCGAGGCGGGTGCCGTGGACGGGCGGGGGGACGGCCCGTCGCCTTCCGTGCGAGCGGTCTCCTCCGGCCCGCATCCCGTCAGCAGCGCCGCCGCGAGGCACAGCCCTGCCAGTGCTCTCCTGCCGCTCGTACCGGTTCGCAGCATGCCGACTTCCCTTCTCATGGCCACACCCCTCACGGCTGGGACCGGATCACCGCGACGCAGCACAGTGCCGCGAGCGCCAGACTCGCCGCCGCCGGGCCCGCGAGGGCCGCCGCGGCGGAGGTGGGGAGGACGCGGTCGGTCGGGGGCACGGCGTCCTCCGGGTCGAAGACCATCGTGAGGTGCCGGCCGGGACGGGCGTCGGCGCCGCAGCCGCGCCAGGCCTCGGTCGGGACCGGGGTGCCGTCGAGGAGCCGTACCGAACAGGAGTTCTTGACGTAGTTCCGTCCTTCGTAGCGGTGGACGTGGACCTCGGTCACCACCACCGTGCGGCTCTCGCCGCGCGCCGCCAGGATGGCCTGCGCGGTCTGGCCCGGTATCCACCAGGCGAGGACGCCGCCGAGGAGGGCGACCGCGCCCACGAGGACGCGTCCCGCGTTCGTCGCGAAGAGGTACCCGGCGGAGGCCAGGGCCACGACGACTCCGACCACCGTGCCGACGGTGTCGAAACCGGTCAGGACACCCGCCACCGCGGCACCCGCGACCAGAGCGGCCGTCACGACGCCCACGACGGCGCCCTCCGTCACCAGCCGGGCGGGCGGCCGTCCGGAGAAGTTCGCCGGGCCCCACAGGAAAGCCCCGTCGTAGGACATGCTGCTCCATTCGTCGTTCGGATCGTGCAGAGGGGTGCCGCCCGGGGTGCGGGTGCCGGTGAGGCCGGCACCCGCACCCCGGGCGGCTGGAATCATGTCACCATCCACTACCTCCGTAGACGGTGGTGAAGCTGGTTCCTCCACCGATGTCGTAGCCGGTCACCAAGGTGGCACCGACGCCGACGGTGTAGACGGGATCGCCGTCGCTGTTGACCACCCACGGATTGCTGAAGTCCGTCGGGAAGGACCATTCGTCCGCGGAGTTGACCGCCCGGCCGTACGAGCCGTGGATGCCCAGCAGCGGGCCGACCGCCGCGTCGGCTCCGACGCCCGAGCCGGCGATCTGGTTGAAGCTGTCGGCGTTGCTCCAGACGACGTCGAGGGTCACGGAGGCTCCGCTGCCGACGGCCGGTCCATGGCTTTCGGTGAAGCCGATGTCGTAGTCGCCGTTACTGGTCTGGACGACCATGAAGCAGCCTTGCTCCGCGTAGCCGACGTACATCGCTCCGCCGATTCCGGCGCAGATTCCGGTGCTGCCGCCGTCGCTGCCGCCCTGGGTGAAGCCGGTCAGCAGCGTGTGGGCCATGCCACCGAGGAAGTTCTCCCACACCGGGATCGGCTTGGGCTTCGGGGCCGGGGCGGCGGCCGGTTCGTCGCTCTCCGTGGACGGGGTGTCGTCCGTGGTGAGCTGCCAGCCGTTGCCCCATTCGCCAGGACCCGACGGCGTCTCGACGTCGTGGTTCATCCGGGGGCAGGTGAAGCTGTTGTACCCCATGCAGTCCGGCTCGTGGCCGTCGAGCTCCACCCGGCCGACGGGGTTGCCGCCGGTGAAGGCGTAGCGGTTGCCGGTCAGCGGGTCGGCGCCGAGCCGCATGTCGGCGAGCGCGCCGTTGTACATGTCCCGGGTGGTGAAGCGGTTGAGCTCCGGCTTGTAGTCGCGGAAGCCCATGTCGTACGTGCCCGAGGAGACGTCCCACCGCTTGGCGTTGTAGCGGTACGGGTTGAACGCGTCCTTGGCCGGGTCGTCCGGGTCGGCCTTGTCACGGCCGGTGAACTCGGCCGCCTCGTCCTTGCCGTAGGCGGTGTACCCGTACGTCGCCGAGGTGTCGCCCGCCGTCGTGGTGACGGTCTCGACGTCGCCGCGCACGTTGTAGCCGTACACGCCCAGCTCCGGGGTGGTTCCCGGGTTCTTGAGCTGGGACAGCCGCTCGCCCCACGGCGAGTACTGGTACGAGGCCGTGACCGCTCCCGCGACCTCCTCGCTCAGGACCTCGGCCGACAGACCGAGGTAGTTGAACGTGGTGGTCTTGCCGCCGCCGGTCTTGCTGGTCGTGCGGTCGAACGGGTCGAAGGCGTACTGCGTGACCGACTGGCCGCCGTCGCCGGTGAGCCTGGACGTCTGGACCACGTGGTCGAAGCCGTCGTAGGTGTTGCGCTCCACGACCTTGCCGCCGCCGGTGACGGTCTCGAGCCGACCGAAGGCGTCGTAGTTGTAGCTCGCGACCGCCCCGGAGACCGTCGCCGACAGCAGGCGGTCACGGTCGTAGGTGAAGCTGGACGACACCCCCTTGACCGTCTGCGCGACGACGTTGGCGTTGTCGTCGTGGACGTACGTCTCCGTGGACGTGTGCGTGCCGGTCTTGGTGACCTTCGCGATGCGGTCGACGGGGTCGTAGGTGTAGGCCGAGGTGACGTCGATGTACGAGGTCGCCGCGTCCGCGCTCATCTTCCGGCCGACGTCCTGTGCCGGGTTGCCGTTGGCGTCGTAGCTCAGGGTGTGCTGGGAGACGAGCGTTCCGTTGGCCTTCTTCTCGGTGCGGGTCTTCACCGATCCGTCGAGGAGGTAGCCGTGGTCGACGGTGTTCCCGTTGGCCTTGGTCTCCTTCAGCTTCTGGCCGCGGGCGGTGTACGTGTACGAGCTGACCTTCGGGGAGCCGTCGGTCGCGGACGCGCCGACCGACACGGACGCGACGAGGTCGCGCAGGTCGTAGGTGTACGCGGAGAACTGGTCGGGGTGCGTGACCGTCTCCGGCAGGCCGTTGCGGTCGTAGGTGAAGGAGGTGGCCTTCTTCTCCACTCCGCCCGCCGACTCGGTGACCTTCTGGACCTGGTTGAGGCCCGTGTAGGCAACCGTGTACGCGTCGATCCTGGCACCCGAGGAGGTGTCGTCGATCGACGTCAGGTTGGCGTTCACGTCGTATCCGTACGTGAAGCTGTTCTTCTCGGTGTCGGTCTCGCCGGCGGTGTTCCGGACGAGCTTGACGCCGTCGGCGACCACCGCGCCGGCGCCGTTCTGGAAGAGCTGGAGCTTCGCGGCACCGCTCTGGGTGAAGGAGTACGAGCCGAGCGGGACCCAGGTGCCGTCACCGGTGGCCTGGTTGACCACCTTGTCCGTGGCGCCGCCCGAGTGGGTGACCGTGTACTTCGCGGTCGTGGCCGCCCCGGTGACCTTCGGGTACTTCACGTACGCGGTGTACGTGCCGTCCTTCGGGATGTTCAGCGTCCAGGTGAAGGCGTCCGTGCCGGTGCCGGCGGCGTGGACCTGGTGGTCGTAGCCGTGCTGGCCGCCGATGCTGCCCTTCGTCCAGGTGCCGGTCGCGGCGGTGTTCTGCGTGTCGGAGTTGTCGACGAGCACGACCGCGCTTCCGACGGGCACGCCGTCGTCCGACCGGGACTTGAGCTTGCCGTCGGGGAAGTACGACCAGGTCATCGTCCGGTTGGACGAGCCGCCCGCCGAGGTGAGGGTGCGCGCGGTCTGCTTGCCCAGCGCGTCGTAGTCGTAGCTGGTGGCCATGGCCCACGGGTCGGTGGACGTCTCGACCCAGCCGTTGTCGAAGTACGAGTATGTGGTGTCGTTGCGGACCGTCTGGCCCTCGGACGGAGGTGCCGACACGGTCTTCACCCGGCCGACCTCGTCGTACGTCGTCTCCGTCCAGACCTTCTTGTTGTAGCGGGCGTCCGCCGGGTCGTACGGCTGGATCTGCCGCTTCACCCGGTTCAGCGCGTCGTAGGTGGTCTCGGCGGTGAAGTCGTCGACGGCCGCGGTGGCGGTGCCGCGCGGGCTGATCACCTTGGTGGTGTTGCCGACCTGGTCGTACTCGAACTTCGTCGACCTGACGACGGTCCCCTCGTACGGGACCCTGATCTCCTTCTTCTGCCCCCGTTCGTCGTGGACGACGGTCGTGGTGTTGTTCTCCGCGTCCGTCGAGGAGACGACCAGGGAGTCCTTGTCGTAGCCGGTCCTGGTGGTCTTGCCCGCGGCGTCGGTGACCGCGGTCACCCGGTGGTTCAGGTCGTACGCCGTCCTGGTGGTGAAGTCGGCGGTGTCGGCGGTCGCGTTCTTCTTCGGATCGACGACGGTGACGAGGTTGCCGACGTTGTCGTACTCGTAGGTCAGCTTGTGTCCGGCGGCGTTGACGACGGACGTCAGCTGGTTGACCGCGTCGTAGGCGCGCGTCGTGCGGTAGTCGGCGGGGTCGCCCGTCGTCAGCGTTCCCTTCGGCTCGACGGTCGCCGTGAGGTTGCCGGCCTTGTCGTACGCGTAGCTCGTCCGGCGCTCGCCCGAAGTGGCGCTGTCCTTCGGGGCCGTGGCCGAGACGACCTGGTCGACCGCGTCGTAGACGGCCGTGGAGACGGCTCCGTTCGGCGCCGTCGACGTGACGATGTTGTCGTTGGCGTCGTAGACCGGGGCGGGTGTGGTGATGAGGATGCCCTGGTCCTGCTTCTTGGGGACGCTCCGCCCCAGCGGACGCCCGAACACGTCGTAGGACTGGGTGGTCTTCTTGCCCAGGGCGTCGGTGACCTCGGTGACCTGACCGCGGTCGTCGTAGCTGAACCACGCCGGGTTGGCCAGAGCGTCCGTGATCTTCGTGGGGTAGCCGGTGGGCCCGAAGCCGCTGTTGACGGTCGGGTTGCCGTTGGCGTCGATCGCCTTGGTGAGCTGACCGTAGGCGTCGTACTCGTACGTCGTGGTGTAGTCACCGGCGGTGCCGGTGGTCGCGACGCCCTTCGGGTCCGTCACGGTCTTCAGGTTGCCGAAGGTGTCGTAGCCGAACTGCCAACCGCGACCCTCGGGAGAGGTCTTGCCGATCAGGTCCGCGGAGAAGCCGTCGGCCCGCGTCCGGTACGTGTACCGGGCGGAGTCTGCCGGATGGACGCCCGGCGCGCACTCGCTCTGCGCGGGCACGCCGGCCTTGTTGTTCTCGGCGTCACGCTGCCAGAGCGGGTAGCCGGTCTTCGGGTCGTAGCAGTACGCGGTCCTGGCGCCGTTGGCCTCCTCCAGGTAGGTGACGTTGTTGTCCGCGTCCCAGCTCATCTTGGTCGTCTGGGACTTGGCGTTGGTGCTCTGGACCGGGCGGCCGAAGTCGTCGGTCACGTAGTCGGTGCTGCGCGACTCCGCGTCGGTGACCTTGGTGCCGGTGAACTTGGGGTTGGCGGCGTTCACGGAGTAGGCGAAGCCCGTGGCGCCCTGGAGACGGTCGGTGATCGTCTTCGTCCACCAGTGGTACTTCGGGTCGTCGCCGGCCTGCGGCGCGTAGTACGCCATCGAGGTGGCGTTGCCGCGCGGGTCGGTGGCCTTGACGAGCTTGACGTTCTTGTTGCCCTGGGTGGCGTCGTACTCGAAGGCGAACACCTTCGGCTGGGCGGAGCCGGCACCGTCGGTCAGCTTGGTGAGCAGGCCCTTGTCGGAGTACTCGAAGGTCAGCTTCCGCAGCGAGATGTCGGTCATCGACTTGATGTGGTCGATGATCTTCGGGTTGGAGCTGTCGGCCTTCGTGTAGTACTCGACGGTCAGCGACTGCCGGCCGACTGGGTCGGTGACGTACTTGAGGAACTTGGTGGGCTTGTTGTTGGACTTGCGTTCCTCGTACGTGTAGGTCTGCGTGTTGCCGTTCTTGTCGATGATCGACGTCATGTAGCCGTCGCAGCCGAACACGAACCGGGTGCCGTCGGGACGGGTCAGCGTCCAGGCGTCGGGGATCGGGTCCTTCAGCGGCGTGCAGTCCAGGCCGGCCTTCGCCGTCAGCTTGTAGTGGACGCCCGCGGGGGCCTTCCAGGTGCTGCTGACGGAGTCCCAGCGGAAGACGTGCGTGGTGGTTGTACTGCCAGACGCTGTTGCCGGACGCCAGGTTGTTCATGACGGTCGAACCGGCGCCGGTGTTCTTGCCGGTGTAGCCGTAGAACTTCTCCAGGCCGAGCTGGTTGGAGGTGGGGTCCTCCACGGCCACGTTCTGCTTCAGACCGGGG
>JOBE01000056.1 GCA_000717735.1 Streptomyces griseoluteus
ACCTGGCATCTCGCCCCCACCGGCACATGACCACGAGGGGCTGCCCGGCCTCCGGCCGGACAGCCCCTCAACAAGATCTTCATCAGTCTTCTAGGACCTGTCGTCAATCCTTCGGCGGCTTCGGGTCGGCCCGCTTCTTGGGCTTGCCCGAGGCCGCCATTCCCGCTGCCGTCGGCATGAAGTCCGAGAGCAGCTCGTGGGTCTCCTTCACGAGCGGGCGCAGGATCCGGAAGCGGGAGAGCGAGATCGCGCGGGCGGTGACCGGCGCGAGCCGCTCCACCAGGCGGCGGCTGTTGACCGCGCCCTCCGAGCGGTCGTACACCCAGAACAGCACCAGGCCCATCTGCTGGAGCCACAGCAACTGCGGGAGCGCCTCGGCCAGTTCCGGGTCGACCTTCACCGAGGCGCCGGAGATGACCCGCCGGTGGACCTCGATCGCCGCCTCGCGCGGGCCCTCCGACTCGGGTGAGAAGGGGCTGAGCGGACTGTCCGGGTCGGCGGCGTTCTTGAAGAACTGCGCCGCGAACTCGTGGTACGGCTCCGCGATGTCCAGCCAGCCGAGGTAGACGCCGCGGATCCGCGCCGTGAGGTCCTTGTCGGCGCCGGTCAGGATGGGCTCGACGGCCGCCTGGTGCTCCTCGGCGATCCGGTCGTAGAAGCCCTGGACGAGGTGCTCCTTGGAGGAGAAGTAGTAGTACGCGTTGCCGACGGAGACCCCGGCCTCCTGGGCGATGGCCCGCATCGTCGTCTTGTCGTAACCGCGCTCCTTGAACAGCCGGAGCGCGGTCTCGAGGATGAGCGTGCGGGTCTGCTCGCTCTTGGGGGCCTTCTTCTCGTCGGCCTGCTTCTCTTCCTTCTCTTCCTTCACGGGGCCGAGCCTAGCCGGGCGGGCCGGGCACCTCGCAGTGCCCGTCCTCGCAGGCCGGACCCTTGAGGGCCGCGCGCCACTTCGCCGCCGCGAGCACGGTCATCCGGGCGAAGGGCTGTCCGGCGGGGGTGGCGAGCCAGTGGGCCCTGGGCCGGTGTTCGGCGAGCGCCCAGAGGCAGACGATCCAGGCGGCGGTCTCCCGGTAGACCTGGCCCCGGTCCCCGACCACGGTGATCTCCCGCAGCGTGGCGGTGTGGTCGAGGTCCGGGAAGCGGCGCCTGGCCTCCTGCGACCCGGCCGGTACGAGGTCGAGCGGGACGAGCTGCCGCTGCCGCAGCAGCCAGTGCCTGAGGTGCACGCAGAGCGGGCAGTCGGCGTCGTACAGCACGGTCAGACGTCCCACGGGGGTCGTCGGCGCGGTCGGGGCCGGCACGGCGGGTCAGCCCTGGGGTGCGGGCGGGGCCCAGGGGCCCGCCTTGGGCGTGGTGGTCCAGCCCTGCGGGCCGACCGGCGGCACCTGTTCGCGCTCCATGACGCCGCGGCGGCGGATCTTGTTGAGGACGTACACGTTCCCGAGGTGCATCACGCCGAGGACGAGCAGGACGACCCCGAGCTTGACGGAGAGCGCCTCGAAGAGGGCGCGGGCGTCGAGGACGGCTTCGTCCTGGCTCAGGTAGAGGGCGACGAAGCCGAAGTTGACGAGGTAGAAGCCGACCACCAGGAGGTGGTTGACCGCTTCGGCGAGCTTCTCGTTCCCGTGCAGGACGTCCGCGAGGAAGATCCTTCCGTTGCGGCTGAGCGTGCGGGCGACCCAGATGGTCAGGGCCACGCTGATCAGCAGGTAGACGATGTACGCGATGACAGTGAGGTCCATGCCCCACCCTCCCTTGAACGCGTTCAAAAGCTGGCAGTCATGACTGTAGACCTCTCTTTGAACGTGTTCAAGTCGCGGTCGCGTGACGCTCGGAAAGGCGATGGCCAAATCTCCTCCTGCCGCCTAGGGTCAGCCGAATGACGCTCTCTCATGACACGGCCGGCACCGGCACCTCGAACGTTCTCCTGCTGCACTCCGGGGTCTGTGACCGCCGCATGTGGGACGCGCAGTTCCACGCACTCGCAGAGGCGGGGCACCGGGTCGTCCGCTGCGACCTCCGCGGCTTCGGCGAAAGCCCCATGGACGCCGCGCACACCCACGCCGACGACGTCCGCGACCTCCTCGACCACCTCGGCATCGAGCGGGCCGTCGTCGTCGGCTCCTCCTTCGGCGGCCGGGTCGCCCTGGAGCTCGCCGCCCGCCACTCCGGCCACGTCTCCGCCCTCGCCCTGCTCGCCTCCGGCACCCCCGTCATGCAGCCGAGCGACGAACTGCGGGCCTGGGGTGCCCGCGAGGACGCGATGATCGAGGCGGGCGACCTCGAAGGCGCCGTCGAGCTCAACGTCGACACCTGGCTCGGCCCCGAGGCCGGAGAGGACGCCCGCGCCCTCGTACGGGAGATGCAGCGGCACGCCTTCGAGGTCCAGCTCGCCGCCCCCGAGGAGTGCCACCCCGTCAACCCGGGGGTCACGACGGAGGAGATCGCCGGCATCGACGTCCCCGCCCTTGTGGTGTCCGGCGCCCATGACGTCCGCGACTTCCAGGCGGTCGCCGACGACCTCGCCCGCCTCCTGCCCGCCGCCCGCCGCGTCGACCTCGACTGGGCCGGTCACCTCCCCGCCCTCGAGCGCCCTGAGGACACCACCCGCCTGCTCGCGGACTTCCTCGCCGAGGTGTCGGTGCTCAGCCCGGGCGCGTCCGCTCGGTAACGGCCGCCGGCCGCCAGGGCCTGTCTTTCGGATCATGCCGGGCTCGCGGGGCCTGGTCCTCGCCGCCGTCGCCGACGCCGCCCCGGACCGGAAGGCGACGTCCTCCAGCGCCCTGGCGATCCCCTTCGCCACCGTCCGGTTCCGCACCTCCCCCGCCAGCCGCCCGAGCCGCCGCACGGCTTCCGCGCCCCGGGCGCCCCGACACGCGCCGAGCACCGCGACGGCCGTCGTGGCCAGGGGCTGACTGCGGCAGGCGCCGGAGCCTCCGGCGCCCGTGCCCGCGTGGAGCGCCACGGCCCCCACCGTCGGCACCACCCAGTCGGCGTCCACGTCCACGTCCACGTCCAGTGCCGCCCACAGCAGGCCCCGGACGAGCGAGGTGTTGGCCGCGTGGGCCAGGGTCGGCGTCCCCGTCCCGTACGGATCCGGATCGTTCACCCGGTGCGCGGGCTGTGCGGCGATCCCCTCCAACAGCCGCCGCACCACCTCCGCCCCGGCCCCGGCCTTCGCGAGCCGCGCGGCCGACTCCTGCCGCCACCGCCCCGTGGCGCGGGGCCGGTCAAGGAGGGCGCAGTGCGCCAGGAACTCCGCAACCCCGGCGCCGGCGAGGAGATCCCCGTGCGCGGCCCGCATCGCCGGGCCGTAGTCGTCGCGCCCGTCCAGGAGATGCCGGGGCAGCAGGCCGGGGACGACGGGGACCTCCCGGTCCAGCAGGACGTCCATCCGGACCCGGAGGGGTCCCAGCAGGTCCCGCGAAGGCACCCGCGGCGATGCGGCCATCGCGCGCAGCACCCGGATGCCGGGCCGGTCGAGGTCCCCGGCCTGGTCCGCCGCCGACACGGCGATCGGCACCAGGGCGAGGAACGACTCCTCCAGTTCGTGCGGCGCGACCTCCGCGTCCCTCCCCAGCAGCCGGGCGAGCAGCAGATCGGACTCGGCGACCGACCAGCCCAGCTCCTGCCGGGCCAGGACGGCCAGCGCGGGTCTCGCCAGTTCCTCGTCCGACCGCCGGCAGACGCGCCGGTGGAGCGCGAGCGCGGCCTCCCGCCGCCCCGCCGTGTCCAGGGAGTCGAGGAACTCCCGCAGCGCGCCCGCCGCCCCGGCCCGCTCCCGCTCGACCGCCTCGTCAAGGCCGCTGCCGGGCCCGTGATCCCCACCATGCGTACGACGGTAGGGGGCCCCACTGACAGAGCCCTATCTGAAGCGCCTCACTCCCGGCACCAGGGCCGTGCCGAGGCAGCAGCCGCCCACCAGCACCGCCGCCGCGAGCAGTGGCACCTCGGGCCCCCAGGCGGAGGCGGCGAGCGGGGCCAGGGCGTACCCCAGGGGCATGGCGGCCAGGGAGAGCAGCCAGTCGTACGAGGTGACCCGGGCGAGCGCGTGGTCCGGCACGGCCCGCTGGACGGCGGTCTCCCACACGGGGGAGAGGAAGCCGAGCCCCGCCTGCGCGAGGCCGTAGGCGGCGATCGTCAGGGGGGCGGGTGCGGCGACCGCGAGGAGGACCAGCGGCAGGGCGTACGTGGCGAGTCCGAGGTTCGCCGTCAGGACGGGGCGCCGGGGCCGGGCCCGGTGGGCGAGCAGCGCGCCGCCGAGGAAGCCGAAGGCGCCGACCTGGAGCAGGACGACCCACGTCCCGCCGCCGCCGAGCCGCTGCACGGCGACGGCGGGCCCGAGGGTCATCAGGACGGCGGCGGCGCCGTTCCAGGCGCTGTGCCCGATCAGGCTGGTCCAGTACCAGTCGCGGGAGCGGACCTCCTGCCAGCCCTCCTTGAGGTCGGCGCGGAGCGAGCGGCGGGGGATCGGCACCCGATTCACCCGTACGGTCGTGAGGAGGAGGGCGCTGAGCGCGAAGGTGGCCGCGTCGAGGACGAACGCCCAGCCCGGCCCCACGGTCAGGACGAGGGTGCCCGCGAGCGCCGGCCCGCCGAGCCGGGTGGCGCTCCGGGCGATCCCCATGGCGGCGTTGGCGCGGTGCAGGGCCTCGGGCGCCACGGTGCCCTTGACCAGCGGCGAGCCGGTCGGCATGGCGAAGGCTCCGGCCGCGCCGCCGAGGGCTTCCGCGACCGCGAGGACGGCCAGGCTCGGGGCGCCGCCGAGCAGTTGGACGCCGACGAGGAGCTGGGTGGCGCAGCGTACGAGATCGGTGGTGAGCGCGACCGTACGGGCGTCGAAGCGGTCGCCGACGACTCCGCCGAGCGGCAGCAGGAGCAGCCTGGGGATCATGGCGCAGCCGAGGACGAGGGCGAGGGCCGAGGTGGAGCCGGTGGCGTCGAGGACGGCGAGGGCGAGGGCGGCGGGGATGGCGGCGTCGCCGAGCAGGGAGAGGGTGCGGCCGGTGAAGAGCAGCCGGAAGGAGCGGGTGCGGAGGGGGTGGGGGACGGCCGGGGGCGTGACGGTGCGTACGGCGGGCATGCCACGAAGACTATTTCGGTAACGAATAATTCGTCAACGAAATACATCCGCTGCCGCTCCGGCCGGCCGCCGCCTCCCGAGGAACCCCGGCCCCCGCCGACGTACGATCAGCTCATGGCGACGCCTCCCGAGGAACCGCGTACCCCACGCGAACCGCGCGACTGGACCGACGACCACGTCGCCCGCTGGCAGCCCGTGCTGCCCGGCCTCGACCCCGTCGTCGAAGGCGCCGTCACCCGGATGAAGAAGCTCTCCGTCCACCTCCGCCGGGTCAGGGAGCAGTCCCTCGTCGACTTCGACCTGGAGCGCCACGAGTTCGACACGCTCCACAAGATCGCCGGCCGCGGCGGCAGCGCCGCGCCCTCCGAACTCGCCCAGGACCTCGACCTGGCCCCCGCCTCCGTCTCCGGCCGCCTCGACGCCCTGGAGAAGCGCGGCTTCGTCCGCCGTACCCAGTCGACGACCGACCGGCGCAGGGTCGTCGTCGAACTCACCGCCGCAGGCCGCGAGACCTGGCTCGGCGCGATGGACGTCCTCGGCCACGAGGAGGAGCGCCTCCTCGGCGTCCTCGCCCCCGAGGAACGCGTCCTCCTCAACGACCTGTTGCGCCGGGTCATGGCCGAGGCGGAGAGCGGCGAGAACGTCCGCCACTGGGGCGGCTGACCGGGCCGCACACGGCGAAGGGCCCCGCCTCCCGTGAGGGAAGCGGGGCCCTTCGCCGTCTGCCGGAAGGCCGGAAGGCTAGAAGCGACGCGTGATCAGCGCGCGCTTCACCTCCTGGATGGCCTTCGTGACCTCGATGCCACGCGGGCACGCGTCGGTGCAGTTGAACGTCGTGCGGCAGCGCCACACACCGTCCTTGTCGTTCAGGATCTCCAGGCGCTGCTCGCCCGCCTCGTCACGCGAGTCGAAGATGAAGCGGTGCGCGTTGACGATCGCGGCCGGACCGAAGTACTGGCCGTCGTTCCAGAAGACCGGGCAGGACGACGTGCACGCGGCGCACAGGATGCACTTGGTGGTGTCGTCGAACCGCTCGCGGTCCTCGGCGCTCTGCAGGCGCTCACGCGTCGGCTCGTTGCCCTTGGTGACCAGGAACGGCATGACGTCCCGGTACGCCTGGAAGAACGGCTCCATGTCCACGACGAGGTCCTTGAGGACCGTCAGGCCCTTGATGGCCTCGACCGTGATCGGCTTCTCGGGGTTGATGTCCTTGATCAGCGTCTTGCAGGCGAGCCTGTTCTTGCCGTTGATCCGCATCGCGTCCGAGCCGCAGATGCCGTGCGCGCACGAGCGACGGAAGGTCAGCGTGCCGTCGACGTCCCACTTGATCTTGTGGAGGGCGTCGAGCACACGCTCCTTCGGGTCGATCTCGATCTGGAAGTCCTCCCAGACCGACGCGTCCGACACCTCGGGGTTGAAGCGGCGGATCCGCATCGTGACCGTGATGTACGGGGAGGCCGCGGAGTCCTTCTCCACCTTGTCCAGTACGGGGGTAGCCATCAGTACTTACGCTCCATCGGCTGGTAGCGGGTCTGGACGACCGGCTTGTAGTCGAGACGGACGGTCTCGGAGCCGTCCTCGCCGACCTCGCGGTACGCCATGGTGTGGCGCATGAAGTTGACGTCGTCGCGGTTCGGGTAGTCCTCGCGGTAGTGACCGCCGCGGGACTCCTTGCGCGCCAGGGCCGAGACGGCCATGACCTCGGCCAGTTCGAGCAGGTTGCCCAGCTCGATGGCCTCCAGGAGGTCCGTGTTGAAGCGCTTGCCCTTGTCCTGGATGGACACGTTCTCGTAGCGCTCGCGCAGCTCGGCGATCTTCTCGACGGCCGTCTTGATGGTCTGCTCCGTACGGAACACCATCACGTTGGCGTCCATCGTCTCCTGGAGCTCACGGCGCAGGTCGGCGACCCGCTCGTTGCCCGTGGAGTTGCGCAGCTTCTCGATCTGCGCGACGACGAGGGACTCCGGGTTCTCCGGCAGCTCGACGTAGTCGTGCTTGGCGGAGTACTCGGCGGCGGCGATGCCGGAGCGCTTGCCGAAGACGTTGATGTCGAGCAGCGAGTTGGTGCCGAGGCGGTTGGCGCCGTGCACCGACACGCAGGCGACCTCGCCGGCCGCGTACAGGCCCGGGACGACCGTGGTGTTGTCCGAGAGGACCTCACCCTGGACGTTCGTCGGGATGCCGCCCATGGCGTAGTGCGCGGTGGGCTGGATCGGGATCGGGTCCGTGTACGGCTCGATGCCGAGGTACGTACGGGCGAACTCGGTGATGTCCGGGAGCTTGGCGTCGAGCTGCTCCGGCGGAAGGTGCGTCAGGTCCAGGAAGACGTGGTCGCCCTCGGGACCGCAGCCGCGGCCCTCGCGGATCTCCGTGTAGATGGAGCGGGAGACGACGTCACGGGACGCGAGGTCCTTCATGACCGGCGCGTACTTCTCCATGAAGCGCTCGCCGTCCTTGTTGCGGAGGATGCCGCCCTCACCGCGGGCGCCCTCCGTGAGAAGGATGCCCATGCGCCAGATGCCCGTCGGGTGGAACTGGAAGAACTCCATGTCCTCCAGGGGCAGGCCGCGGCGGTAGCAGGCGGCCTGGCCGTCACCGGTCAGGGTGTGCGCGTTGGAGGTCACCTTGAAGAACTTGCCGGTGCCGCCGGACGCGTAGATCACGGCCTTGGCCTGGAAGATGTGGATCTCGCCGGTGGCCAGCTCGTAGGCGACGACGCCCGCGGAGTGCTTCACGCCGTCGATCTCGGTGATCAGCTGGTCCAGGACGTAGAACTCGTTGAAGAACTCCACGCCCTCCTTGACGCAGTTCTGGTACAGCGTCTGGAGGATCATGTGGCCGGTGCGGTCCGCGGCGTAGCAGGACCGGCGGACCGGGGCCTCGCCGTGGTTGCGGGAGTGACCGCCGAAGCGGCGCTGGTCGATGGTGCCGTTCGGGGTGCGGTTGAACGGCAGGCCCATCTTCTCCAGGTCGAGGACGGCGTCGATGGCCTCCTTCGCCAGGATCTCGGCGGCGTCCTGGTCGACCAGGTAGTCACCGCCCTTGACCGTGTCGAAGGTGTGCCACTCCCAGTTGTCCTCCTCCACGTTGGCGAGCGCGGCGGCCATGCCGCCCTGCGCGGCGCCCGTGTGGGAGCGGGTGGGGTAGAGCTTCGTCAGCACGGCGGTGCGGCTGCGCTTCGTCGACTCGATGGCGGCGCGCATGCCGGCGCCACCGGCGCCGACGATGACGGTGTCGTACTTGTGGATCTTCATGACGTGGATTACCTCAGCCCCGTGCCTAGCGGATGTTCGGGTCGAAGGTGAAGATCACCAGCGTGCCCAGAAGGATGGTGAACACCGTGGCGGTGTACAGCAGGCCCTTGAGCCACAGGCGCGTGTTGGCCCGCTCCGCGTAGTCGTTGATGACGGTACGGAGGCCGTTGGCGCCGTGCAGCATGGCGAGCCAGAGCATCAGCAGGTCCCAGACCTGCCAGAACGGGGACGCCCAGCGGCCGGCCACGAAGGCGAAGCCGATCTTGGAGACGCCGCCGTCCAGGAAGAGCTGGATCAGCAGGTGGCCGAGAACCAGGACGACCAGGACGATGCCCGAGAGGCGCATGAAGAGCCACGCGGCCATCTCGAAGTTGCCGCGGGTCGCCTTCGGCGTCTTGCCGGTGCGCTTGCGGGGGGCCTCGATGTACGGCGCGGGGTTGTCCACGTCGTAGACGGCGCCGCCCTCGACGGGGCCGATCGTGGAGGAGGTGGTGTCAGCAGACATGTCTGGCGTCAGCTCCCGAACAGTTCACGTGCGGCGTGCCCGAGGATCGGGTACAGCGAGAAGGCCATCAGCACGACCCAGATGCCCACGACGGTCCAGAGCATCTGCTTCTGGTAGCGCGGGCCCTTGGACCAGAAGTCCACGGCGATGACCCGGAGGCCGTTCAGCGCGTGGAAGAGGATGGCAGCGACGAGGCCGTACTCGAGGAGAGCGACGATCGGCGTCTTGTAGGTCGCGACGACCTCGTCGTACGCCTCGGGGGAGACGCGGACGAGAGCGGTGTCCAGCACGTGTACGAACAGGAAGAAGAAGATGAGGACGCCGGTGACTCGATGAGCCACCCAGCTCCACATTCCTTCCCGGCCGCGGTACAGCGTTCCAGCCGGCACGGAAAAACCCTCCGGGAGCGGGGATCAGGGTCGGCCGGCTTCTCTGTCGGTCTGACCCGGCCGGGTACGGTCCACCGGCCCCGGTCATCGTAGCGACGACTTGTCGGTTCGCTCGCGCGGGGTCCATCGGTGTGATCAAACAGGCACGGACGGGCTATCGCGGAGACCGGAATCGCCGCATTACGGACGGATTCACGGTCCGGAGTGTCGGGCTGTGAGCCCTTCGGCGAGCCGGAAGGCCAGCCGGGCGCGGGCGAGCCGCCTCAGTTCGTCGGCGGCGATCACTCGTTCCTCCTCCGGTTCGTTGCCGAGACGTGACCGGATGCCTGCCAAAACCTGGTCGAGGCGCTCCCCGGGACGCACTCCGTCGAGGCTGATCACGAACGCGTGTCCGAAGCTGCTCTCGTACGCGGCGTGGGCGGCCCGCAGCGCCGTCCGGGCGGCCGGCGGGGCGTCCGGGTGCGGCAGCGCGGAGGACTCGGCGGCCAGGGCCTCGTCGAGATCGGCGCGGGACAGGTCGTACCCGGCCTCGTCGGCGGCGGCGAGCAGGGCGTCCAGGGTGGGGTACGGGCGATGCGCCGCCACCCGTTCGGCCCAACGGAGGCTGTGGCAGCAGGAGAGGAGCAGCGCCTCGGCCTCGACGGGCGCGGCGGCGTTGAAGCCGGTGAGCCCGCGCACGGGGCCGTGGGTGGCCGGGCCCTTGTTCTGAGCGGGTATGACGGCGGTGGCGGACGTTCCCGTGGAGCCCGGCTTCCGGCGGGGGACGTGGGTGTCGCTGGTCAGCGTGGGCTCCGGTACTCCGGGACGGGTGGGGTGGACGTGACTCAACGTTATCGACGGGACGAGGGAAGTGTCCGACGGATGCGCGAATTTCACCCGGAAGGGAGAGTTTCGGAACAAGTGACGGAAGATCCGGTTCCGTGACGAGTGACGCGTGACGCGCGACAGACACATGGGTGACGGACTGTATGAGTGACGGATGAGCGGGTCCGTTCCCCCGATTGGCCGGACCGTCCGCCGTACGGGAGGATTCCGAATGATGCGGTACTCCATACGGGCGCCCCACAAGGGCCCCGCACTCCTGGCGACCGCGGTGGCACTGGCCACCGTGGCGGCCTGCTCCGGCGGATCGCCGAGCGGACCCCCCAGTCCCCCCTCGCCCGGGACACCGTCCGGCGGTACGTCGACGAGCGCCGCGCCCACCAGCGCGCCGCCGAGCCCGACGCCCACGCCCACCCGTACCTACCCCCTCTCCACCGCGCCCCGCACCGTCCCCGCCGTCCGCGCCCACGAGGCCGCCCGCGGCCCCGGCTGGAAGCCCGCGCCGACCGGAGGGGTCGTCGTCGCCGCGAACAGCACGGCCCTCGCCGACGAGGGGAGGCTGCTCGCCGGGGAGCTGGGCATCCCGTACCGCGGCGCCGTCGCCGCGGGACCCGGGGACGTCGAGCTGGCCCTCGGGGCGAAGGGCGGCGCCCCCGAGTCGTACACCCTCACCGTCCGCGACAACCGGGTCCGGATCAGCGGCCCCGACGAGGCCGGCGTCTTCTACGGCACCCGCACCCTCAAGCAGTCGGTGAAGGGCTCGGGCGCGATGCCCGAGGGCACCGTCACCGACGCCCCCGCGAAGCCGCAGCGCGGACTGAACCTCGACATCGCCCGCAAGTTCTTCACCGCGGAGTGGATCGAGGCCCGGCTCCGGGAGATGGCCGACCTCAAGCTCAACCAGTTCGGTCTGCACTTCTCCGACGACCAGGGCTTCCGGATCGCCTCGGACACCCACCCCGAGATCGTCTCGGCCCAGCACCTCACCAAGGCCGAGATCCGCCGGATCCTCGCCCTCGCGCGGAGCCTGCACATCACCGTCGTCCCCGAGATCGACTCGCCGGGACACCTCGGCGCCGTCCTGCGCGCGTACCCGGACCTCCAGCTGCGCAACGTCCAGGGGGTCCCGCGCCAGGGCGCGATCGACATCTCCAAGCCGGCGTCCGCGCGGCTCGTCGACGAGCTGCTGCGCGAGTACGCCGCCCTCTTCCCCGGGGGCTGGTTCCACGTCGGCGCCGACGAGTACCAGGCGCTGACCGTCCGCTCGCCCGAGGCCTCCTATCCGCAGCTGGCCACGGCGGCCCGCCAGAAGTACGGGGCCCAGGCGCGCGTCCAGGACCTGGCGGAGGGCTGGCTGAACGACCGCGCGGCGGTGGTGCGCGGCACCGGCAAGACGGCGAAGGCCTGGAACGACGGCTTCTTCCGCGGCGGCGTCGTCCACGCCGACAAGGGCATCGAGGTCGAGTACTGGACCGGCAAGGAGATCGGGGCCAGGCCGCCGGCCGAGTACCTGGCCGAGGGCCGCAAGGTCGTGAACCTCAACGACGAGTACCTCTACTACGTCCTCGGCGAGCCGAACCAGTTCACGTACCCCACCGGCCGCCGCATCTACGAACAGTGGACGCCGCTCGTCCTGCGCGGCACGACCCCCGTCCCCGCGCGGTACGACTCCCAGATCCTGGGCGCCCGCTTCGCGGTCTGGTGCGACCTGTCCCGCTCGCAGACCCAGGCACAGGTGGCGGAGGGCATCCGGATGCCCCTGACGGCACTCGCCCAGAAGGTCTGGAGCCCGACGAAGCCGGCGCTGACCTGGGATCAGTTCCGGGCCTTGGCAGCGAGGGTGCGCTGACACCCGTCATGGACGGGGTCACTCCGGATCACGTAGGTTCCCCCGGCGGCGGCCGCCTGGCCGCCGCACGTTCCTTGGGGGGAACCACGTGCTTGTACTCCGAAACCCGAACGGCCTCTCGTACGCCGTCATGGTCCTGCTCGCCGGCAACATCGTCTTCGACGTCCTGCTCGGCGCGATCGAGCTCCGCTTCCTTCTCGCCGACGTCACCACGGACTACTTCGACCCGGCCGTGTTCGGGGCACTCGACCTGAACGTGGCCTACAGCATGGCGTACACGCTGTTCGTGGCGACCGGGATCGTCTTCATCGTCTGGTTCCACCGGCTGCGGAAGAACGCCGAGGTGTGGGCCGGTGACCTGCAGAGCCGGAAGCCCGGCTGGGCCATCGGCGGCTGGTTCATCCCGATCGGCAATCTCTGGATTCCGCGCGGGATCGCCGCGGACATCTGGCGGGCCAGCCGCTGGCAGCCGTACGCGGCCGACGGGGTCCGGGAGCTGACACTGCTGAACGGCTGGTGGACGGTCTGGGTCGCCTCCGTGATCGGGGACCGGATCGCCTCGCAGCTCTACAAGCGTGCCGAGACCCCGGAGGCCTACGTCACGGCGTCCTACTGGTCTCTCGGGGACTACGCCCTCGACATCGTCGCCGCCGTCCTCGCCATCTTCTTCGTCCGGCGTCTGACCTCTATGCAGCACGCCAAGGCCACTGGGATGATTCCGGCCGCGCAGTGACGAAAAAGCGCCCCTCGGCGCAGTAGTGGAAGTACTGCGTCCGCATCGGGTGGCGAGGAGGCGTCCATGACGTCGAGGAACGGCCGGAGCCTGCTGGAACTGATCGACGGGGCCGACGAGCGGGGGCTGGCCGCGGCCGGCCTCGCCTGCCTCGACCGCTGCCTCCCGCTGCTCGCCGCCGACCGCGGCGACGTCCTGCGGCCCGTGTGGGCGGCGGTCGCGCGCGGCGACGGACAGGCCTGGGGCGAGGCCGTCGCCAAGGCCCGCGTCGAACTCGGCGCCGACGGTACGGAGGACGCCGGGGACGTACGCGGGATGCTGGCCGCCGCTCCGGAGACCTGGACCGTCGACGCCCTCCGCGCCTGGGCCGGCGGATGCTCCGTCACCGCCCTCGTCCTGCACGGCCGGTACGACGCCGCCGAGGTGCCCGACGGCCTCGTCGAGCGCTGCCGGGCGGGGAGCGCGGAGGGCGCGGGCCCGCTGCTCACCGGGGAACTCCGCCGTCAGCAGGCCGTCCTCGAATCGGTCGCCCACGGCCCGACCGGTCTGCGCCGGGCCCGTGAACTCTCCGTCGAGGGCGGCCGGGTGCTGCGCGCGGTCGTCTCGCGCCGGGCCCGCACCGCCTGATCCCTCCAGGCCGTGCCCGGAAAGCCCCTCCTGGGCCGCGACGCTACTTTCCGGACACGACCTAGGACTCCTGAGGGGACTCCGGGGCCTGGATCGCGACCGAGGCGATCGTCTCGGAGATCTCCCGCTCCGCCGTCGCCTTGTCCAGGCCGAGCCCGCTCAGGACGCCCTGGCCGTCCTCGTGCTCCAGGAGGGCGAGCAGGATGTGCTCGGTGCCGACGTAGTTGTGCCCGAGGCGAAGGGCCTCGCGGAACGTCAGCTCCAGGACCTTCTTCGCCGCCGCGTCGTACGGGACGAGCGCGGGCGGCTCCTCGACGGCCGGCGGCAGCGTCGCCGAGACGGCCTCGCGGACCTGGTCCAGGGTCACGCCCTGGGACATGATCCAGAACGCCGCGAGCCCCTGGGGCTCCGCGAGCAGGCCGAGCGCCAGGTGGGCGGTGGTGATCTCGGCGTTGCCGACGGCCGTCGCCTCGTTCTGGGAGGCCATGACCACGTTCCTCGCCCGGGTGGTGAAGCGGTTGAACCCCGCGTTCGCGTCCATCTTCTCCGCGTCCGGCTCCTTGGGGACGAAACGCTTCTGGGCCGCCTGGCGGGTGACGCCCATGCTGCGGCCGATGTCGGTCCAGGAGGCGCCGGAGCGCCGGGCCTGGTCCACGAAGTGGCCGATGAGGTGGTCGGCGACATCGCCGAGGTGGTCCGCCGCGATGACCGCGCCGGAGAGCTGCTCCAGGGCGTCGGGGTGGACCTTCTTGATCGCGTCGATGAGTTCGTCGAGGCGGACGGGAACGGTCGGAACGACTGGATTCGTCATGAGTGCAACCCTAGGTTGACACCCCTTCGCTGTCAACCGTTCGTTGACAGTGGGGGATCAGACTGCGCCCAGGGCAGGTGAGAAGCGCGAGAAGCGCGAGAAGCGCGAGAAAGGGGAGGGGAAATGGGAGACGACCGGGGCCGCCACCCCCCACAGGAGAGGCCCCGGTCGTCGTCCACGGAGCCGCAGCACGGCTCCGTACTCCGTTCAGCGCCGAGGCTGCGTTTTCTGTCACACCGCGACCGCGCCCGCGTCCGGCACCCGAGGGACACGTCGTCACCCAGAGGTTGCAAGTTGCACAAAGACCCCGGATCGCGTGGACGCGGCGCCGGAAGACGACGTAGCGTGCACATGCGCGAGGCGGCGTGGGCGGTGGTGACCAGCCGCGATGAAGCGACCGACGCGACCGACGAACAGGGTTTGGGGAGTGCTGGGGGACGACGCGGAGCTGACGGCCGCGGTGCTCGCTGCACAGGACGGGGACGAGAACGCCTTCCGTACTGTGTATCGCGCCGTGCATCCACGGTTGCTCGGCTACATACGGACACTGGTCGGCGACACCGACGCCGAGGACGTCGCCTCCGAGTCCTGGCTGCAGATAGCCCGCGACCTCGACCGCTTCGACGGCGACGCGGACCGTTTCCGGGGCTGGGCCGCCCGGATCGCCCGCAACCGCGCCCTCGACCACATACGGATGCGCGGCCGGCGGCCGGCCGTCGGCGCCGACGAGACCGAACTGACCGACAAGCCCGCCGCGTCCGACACCGTGGGCGAGGCCCTGGAGGCCCTGGCCACCGGGGACACCATGCGGCTGATCGCCCAGCTCCCGCAGGACCAGGCCGAGGCCGTCGTCCTGCGCGTCGTCGTCGGCCTGGACGCCAAGAGCGCCGCCGACACCCTGGGCAAACGCCCCGGTGCCGTGCGCACCGCCGCCCACCGAGGCCTCAAGAAGCTCGCAGAGCTCCTCGGTGCCGGCGCCGGGACGGACGGACCGGACGGCACCGGTGAACCCGTCGTCCCACTGGACGGTGTGCCTCCGCAACGCGGCCGCGCGCCGGGGGCCGCGACCCCCCGCGGTGTGACGCAATCACGTCCGCGTACGCAGAAGGACATGTGATGGCCGACGAGCGGTACCAGTGGCTCGATCAGGAGGCCGCGGAGCGACTGCTCCGCGGCGAGCCGGTCGAGGCCGTCGGCGACCACGCCCGCGCCCAGGCCGAATGCCTCGCCGGAGCCCTCGACGCGGCCCGCGCCCAGGCGGTCGTGCCGGCCGGGCGCACCGAACTGCCCGGCGAGGCCGCCGCGCTCGCCGCCTTCCGGAAGGCCGCCGCCGAGCGCGCCGCCGTCGGCGCCGCAGCGGTGACCGCCGCCGCGACCGGCCGCACCGAGCACGCCGACCTGGGCCGGGTGCGGCTCGCGCCCGTCGTCGCGCCGGCCCGCCGCTGGGGACGCTCCCTGCGGTACGGAATCGCCGCCGCGGTGGCCGCCGTCACCGTGGGAGGGGTCGCCGTCGCCGCTGGAACAGGTGTGCTGCCCCTGGTCGGTCCGGCGCCCGCCGGCTCCGTCACGGCGGGGGAGACATCCGGCCCGCTCGTCTCGAAGGACCCCGGCATACGCACGGACCCCGAGGCACCCCCGACCGCCCCGGGCGGCAGCGGCGAACCCGCCCCCGGCGTCTCCCCGTCCGCCGGCACCGGCACCACGACGGCGCCCACCCCGGGCCCCGACGGGCAGGGCACCGGCACCCCGGACCAGGGCACCCCGAAGCCGGGCAGGAGCACGGCGGGCCCGGCCACGGACCCGGGCGTCGACGCTTCGGGCTCCGGCGGTACGGGCGTGAACCCGGGCGGTACGACCTCCCTGGAGAACGCCGTCAAGGCCTGCCGGGAGTACCGGGCGGGAAAGCTGGACGCCACCGGCCGGGGGCAGCTCACCAAGAACCTGCGCGGCGGCGAGACCCTCCGCCGCTACTGCGACCGGATCCTCGGCGGCGGCGGTACGGGCACGCCCGACGACGGCGGCAAGAGCGGGGACGGCGCCACGGACGGCGCCAAGGGCGACTCCGATTCCGACCCCGACGGGGACGGCCGGAACCAGGGCGGGCCCGGCGGCCACGACGGCGGCGGTCGGGACGACGAGCGCGGCGGCGGGAGCGGGCGGGGTAGGGAATCCGTCCCGGACGCCCGTGACACCGTCCGCTCGACGGCAGCGGAAACGGCAGCGGAAACGACGGCGGAATCGACGGCCACCACACGCGTTCCGCTGCCGGTGTAACACTTCCCGGCCCGACGGCGCAGTATGGAGTGAGCCGACTGGTCATCGGCCGCGCGGTGAGCCGGGGTTCCCCCCGTACCTACGGCTCCGCGCACCCGGCGCGGGTGGGACACGTTCCCCCGGTCCCACCCGCGCCCTCTCCTCTTCCCTCCCGGATCACCAGTGGACGACGACCTTGTCGCCGACCTTCACCTGGTCGAAGAGGGCCGCGAGCTTGGCCCGGTCCCGGACGTTGACGCAGCCGTGCGAGGCCCCGTTGTAGCCGCGGGCCGCGAAGTCCGACGAGTAGTGCACCGCCTGGCCGCCGCTGAAGAACATCGCGTACGGCATGGGCGTGTGGTAGATCGTCGACGTCCACTCGCGGGCCTTCCAGCCCACGCTGAACGTGCCCTCCCGGGTCGGGGTGTTCTCCGAGCCGAAGCGGACGTCCATGGCCGAGACGACCTTGCCGTCGATCATCCAGGCGAGGGTCCGGCTCTCCTTGCTGATGCACAGCACCCGGCCGGTCATGCACCGGGCGTCGGGGGTGTCCAGCTGGTTGGTGGTCGACGGCTTCAGCTCGTCGGCGGTCGGCTTCCGGCTCGCGCCGAGCAGCTTCCGCCAGGTCGCCGCGTCGACCCAGCCCCTCTCCGGCAGACCCTGCGTCTTCTGGAAGGCCTTGACCGAACCGGCCGTCATCGTGCCGTAGAAACCGGTGGGCGCCCGGTCGAAGTGGTCGAGCTGGCGCAGCCGCGCCTGGAGCTCGCGGACCTGCTCGCTCTCGTCCCCGTCACGCATCATGACCTCGGGGCTCGGCGCCTCGGTGGTCGGTGCCCCCGTGGTCGACGCCTCGCTGCTCGGCGTGGTGGTCGGGGAGGGCGCCTTGCCGTCGTCGGAGGGCGTGGTGGTCGGCGAGGTGGAGGTCGGCGCGGGGGCCGTGGTCGCGGGCGTCTTCGTCGGGCTCGCGGAGCCGCCGCCGCTGCCGGCCGCCTGGGCCGTACAGGCGGTCGCGAGGGCGACCGAGGCCGCGGCCAGTACTGCTCTGCGTATGACGGAAGAAGACCGCTTCATCGTTGCCCCCCGGGACGTGTCGTGTACCCCTAGGGATGCTCCCCGCGCGCGTGTGGTTGCGCGCGCCGACCAGGAACCGAGCATCCTGTGAGGAACACGGTCTAGAGGGAGGCAGCACATGGCGCGCGAGTCGGAGTCGGGACTCCCCATCGAGCCGGTCTACGGACCGGACGCCCTGGCCGGCTGGGATCCCGCGGAGAAGCTCGGCGAGCCGGGCGCGTACCCCTTCACGCGGGGTGTGTACCCGTCGATGTACACGGGCCGGCCGTGGACGATGCGGCAGTACGCGGGTTTCGGCACCGCCGCGGAGTCCAACGCGCGCTACAAGCAGCTGATCGCGAACGGCACGATGGGCCTGTCCGTCGCCTTCGACCTGCCGACGCAGATGGGCCACGACTCCGACGCGCCGATCGCCTCCGGCGAGGTCGGCAAGGTCGGCGTCGCGATCGACTCGATCGAGGACATGCGCGTCCTGTTCGACGGGATCCCGCTCGACAAGGTCTCCACGTCGATGACGATCAACGCCCCCGGCGCCCTGCTCCTCCTGCTCTACCAGCTCGTCGGCGAGGAGCACGGCGTCCCGGCCGACCAGCTGACCGGCACGATCCAGAACGACGTGCTCAAGGAGTACATCGCCCGCGGCACCTACATCTTCCCGCCGAAGCCCTCGCTGCGGCTGATCGCGGACATCTTCAAGTACTGCCGGGCCGAGATCCCGAAGTGGAACACCATCTCGATCTCCGGCTACCACATGGCCGAGGCGGGAGCCTCGCCCGCGCAGGAGATCGCCTTCACCCTCGCCGACGGCATCGAGTACGTCCGCACCGCCGTCGCCGCCGGCATGGACGTCGACGACTTCGCCCCCCGGCTCTCCTTCTTCTTCGTGGCCCGCACCACGATCCTGGAGGAGGTCGCGAAGTTCCGGGCCGCCCGCCGGATCTGGGCACGGGTCATGAAGGAGGAGTTCGGCGCGGAGAACCCCAAGTCGCTGATGCTCCGCTTCCACACCCAGACCGCGGGCGTCCAGCTCACCGCCCAGCAGCCCGAGGTCAACCTGGTGCGCGTCGCCGTGCAGGGCCTCGCGGCCGTCCTCGGCGGCACGCAGTCGCTGCACACCAACTCCTTCGACGAGGCCATCGCCCTGCCGACGGGCAAGTCCGCCCGCCTCGCCCTGCGCACCCAGCAGGTCCTCGCCTACGAGACGGACGTCACCGCCACCGTCGACCCCTTCGCCGGCAGCTACGTCGTCGAGAAGATGACCGACGACGTCGAAACCGCCGCCCTGGAGCTGATGGACAGGGTCGAGGAGATGGGGGGCGCGGTCGGCGCGATCGAGCGCGGCTTCCAGAAGAGCGAGATCGAACGCTCCGCCTACCGCATCGCGCAGGAGACCGACAGCGGCGAACGGGTCGTCGTCGGCGTCAACCGCTACACCGTCGACGTCGAGGAACCCTACGAACCCCTCCGCGTCGACCCCGCCATCGAGGCCCAGCAGGCCGCCCGGCTGGCCGGACTGCGGGCCGAACGCGACCAGACGGCCGTCGACACCGCACTGGCGGCGCTGAAGGAGGCGGCCCAGGGCACGGACAACGTCCTGTACCCCATGAAGGGCGCCCTCAGGGCCCGCGCCACCGTCGGCGAGGTCTGCGACGCGCTGCGCGAGGTCTGGGGCACCTACGTCCCCACCGACGCCTTCTGATCTTCCGGTATGCGGAACCCTGAGGCGGATTGTCGCACCCATGTGCGAGGATCCGCCCCATGCTGGGTGTCACCGATCTTCCGACCTACCTCGTGGGCCTCGTCCTCATCATCCTTCTGCCGGGGCCGAACTCGCTGTACGTGCTGTCCGTCGCCGCCCGCAAGGGCACGCGCACGGGATACAAGGCCGCCGCCGGCGTCTTCACCGGCGACGCCGTCCTGATGACCCTTGCCGCGCTCGGCGCCGCCTCACTGCTCCAGACCACCCCGCTGCTCTTCATGATCGTGAAGTACGCGGGAGCGGGCTACCTGGCCTGGATGGCGTACGGGATGCTGCGGGCGGCCTGGTCGATGTGGCACGAGCGGAACGACGCCCAGGCGGAGGAGACGGCGCAGGCTCCGACGGCCGCGGGGGAGAACCCGTACCGCCGGGCGCTGATCATCAGCCTCTTCAACCCGAAGGCGATCCTCTTCCTGATCTCCTTCTTCGTGCAGTTCGTGGACCCCGGCTACGCCTACCCGGCGCTGTCCTTCCTCGTCCTCGGCACCCTGCTCGAGATCGGCAGCTTCCTCTACCTCACGATGCTGATATTCGGCGGGACACGGCTCGCCGCCACCTTCCGGCGCCGCAGGCGCCTCTCGGCCGGCGCGACCTCCGCCGCGGGCGCCCTCTTCCTCGGCTTCGCCGCGAAGCTCTCCCTCAGCAGCGCCGCTTGACCCTCACACCGTGTGAGGCCGTTCCGTAGGGATCGTCATGTTTGCCATCGGAGACTTCGCCCGGCACGGGCGGGTGTCGGTCCGGATGCTGCGCCATTACGACGCCATCGGACTGCTGCGCCCGGCCCGGGTCGACCCGCACACGGGCTACCGCTTCTACACGGCGGACCAGCTCGCCAGGCTCAACCGCGTCATCGCGCTCAAGGACCTCGGCTTCACCCTCGAACAGGTGGGGGCGATCCTCGGCGAGCGGATCGACGCGGACGAGCTGCGGGGAATGCTGCGCATGCGCCAGGCCGAGCTGGAAGCGGCCATGGCGGAGGCGCGGGCCCGGCTCGCCCAGGTCGGCGCGCGGCTCCGAGCCATCGAGAGCGAGGGACACATGTCCACCCAGGACGTCGTCGTCAAGAAGATCCCCGCCGTACGCGTCGCCGAGCTGAGCGCGGTCGCCGCGAGCTTCGGCCCGCACGACATCGGCCCGGTCGTCGGACCTCTGTACGACGAGCTGTGCGGCAGGCTCGAAGAGGCCGGGCTCACCGGGTTCGGCCCGGGGATCGCGTACTACGAGGACGCGGGCAAGGGCGACGGCTCGGTCGTCGTGCACGCCGCCATGACCGTCCCCGAGGGCACGGTCGTGGAGGGCGTCGAGGTGCACGTGCTGCCCGGTATCGAGGAGGCTGCGACCGTCGTTCACCGGGGTTCGATGGACACCATCCTGCCGACCGCCCAGACCCTCGCCCGCTGGATCGAGGCCAACGGCTACCGGTCGCTTCGCTATGCCCGCGAGCTGTACCTGGAGTGCCCGGAGGACCGGTCGCAGTGGGTGACGGAGATCCAGGAGGCGATCGTCCGCGACTGAGGACACCGCACGCGCCCGCGGGCCCGGGACCCCCGCACGGGTCCCGGGCCCGCCGTCGTACCCGCTACCTCTTCAGCGCCCTGCGCAGCCGCAGCGCCCGCCGGGCGAGGCGGCGGACCTGGGGGTGGCGGGGGAGCGGGATGCCGCCGGGCAGGTTGAGGACGGTGAGGCGGCGGCGGGTGAAGTGGTGCCGGGTGCGTTCGGCGAGCGGGCCCGACAGGTGCCGTACCGCCGGCTCCCGCAGCTCGGGCCGTATCTTCGGCTGCATCGCGAAGCCGACCGCCGCGACCAGGTCGTTCAGCTGGTCCGTACCGATCTCGGCGGCGGCGGACTCGCCGTCCTCCAGGGGCGGTACGACGGCGTCCACGACGGTGAGCGGGATGCGGTTGCTGTTCTGGAACGGGGTGAGCCGTTCCAGGAGGGTGCCGGTGCCGACCCGGGCGACCGGCAGCCCGTAGAAGGTCCGCGCGGTGAGCAGCGCCGTGGAGAAGCAGCCGACGACGAGCGCGGGCCGCAGCTCGCCGTAGAGGACCTCGGCGAGCACCGGCCGGTCCTCGACGGTCAGTTCGGCGCCGAGGTCCGCCGCCTCGCGCACCAGCGTCCGCGACCAGGCGTCGGGGGCCGTCGGGTGCGGTTTGAAGACGAGCCGCCGGTGGCCCAGGGCGATCGCGCCCCTGACCATCCGCAGGTGCAGCTCCTCCTCCTCCGCGGCGGTCAGCAGGTTGAGCGCCGCCAGGTACTGGCCGAGGAGCAGTGCGGGCCCGTCCTCCGCCGCCGCGGGGCCCGTCAGCTCCTCGACGACCTTGGTGAACGCCTCCGTCGGTACGGTCTCCGCCACCGCCCCGAACTCGGCGAGCAGCAGCGGCGCGAGTCCGGGGACGAGGTCCAGGTGGAGGAGCCGGCCGACGCGTCCGCCGATCAGCGGGTCGATCTTGTTGCGGGTCGGGCCGTAGCTCATCAGGCCGTCCGCGTACACGGTGATCGGCGCGTCGGGCAGCAGCTGGGCGATGGCGAGCGCGGGTGTCACCTGGGGCGATTCCAGGGCGAGTTCGACGCGGTCGTCGCCGAGGTCCCAGAGCTTGCGCAGATGGCGCTGGAGGAGCGGCAGGTCGCTGGGGCGCGGGGTCCAGCCGCCCGGGTGGAGCGGGGAGATCGTCTCGTTCCACGACAGGACGGAGTCGAAGCGGCCTCGCAGCCGGTCGAAGCCCTCTGCCTCGTCGAGCGGCGGGGTCGTCTCCGGTACGGCGGCGTTGTTGGTGACGAGGAGGATCCGGCGGTCGGCGGTGCCGAAGCAGCCGCTGTCGAGGGCGGCGGCGATCGTCACCGCTCCGTAGAGGGTGGAGGCGCAGAAGATCTGGGTGGTCCGGCGGGTGCTCACGCGGCCACCTCCGACTCCGTGCCGGAGCGGTCGCCGGAGCGGTCGCCGGAGCCCGGGTCCGGGGCCGAGGGTGGCGGCGCCGGGCGGCGGCGGCGCAGTTTGCGCAGCATCGTCGCGCGGTCCCCGCCCATCGCCGAGAGCGCCTCGTCGAGGACGCCCTGCGGCATCCTGCGCAGCGCACCCGCGCTCATCGCCTTCAACCGGCGTGCCACGTCCGGCTCGAACCGTTCGATGGAACCGATGTGGTGGGAGATCACCGCGCAATAGGTGCGGACGGCCTTCGGGAGAAGGAGATCCGCGTCCGCGTCCTTCGCCGTTTCCTCGATCACCTGGTCGAATGCGCGGATGAAATCCAATTGCCGTACATCGCCGATCTGGGTGAGCGAGGTCGCCACCCCCCGCCGGTAGAAGACGCCGAGTTCGCCGATCGCCGCGAAGGATTCCGCCTCGCGGTGGAGTTTCCAGATCCACGGCCGGTCCTCGGCCGTCCGCAGTCCGTGCGGGAAATGCAGCAGGCCGCGGTCGAGGAGCCGGCGGTGGTAGATCCCCGCCCAGGCGTACGGGTAGTCGACCGAGGTCGTCCGGTGCGCCGGCAGGATCGCGTCCCGCGGGTTCAGCACCTCGCCGCGGCGGGGGACCGGCGCGCGGCGGATGCCTCGGTTCCTGCCGGTGACGGAGACGTGGTCGGTGCGCAGGAAGTCGCAGCCGAGTTCCTCGGCGGCGGCGACCAGGCGGGCGTAGTAGCCGGGGGCGAGCCAGTCGTCCCCGTCGAGGAAGGTGAGGTATTCGCCGCGGGCGGCGTCGAGGCCGGTGTTGCGGGCCGTGGCGAGGCCCTCGTTGTGCGCGTGCCTGATCAGGACGGCACCCGGGATCTCGCGCGCGGCCCGTTCGAGGAGCTCCGGAGTCCCGTCCGACGAGCAGTCGTCGACAAGGAGGAACTCGAAGTCCTCGCGGGCGTTGGCCCGCAGGCTGGTGAGGGTGTCGGGGGCGTATGTCTGCACGTTGAAGAACGGCACGACGACGGAGAGCTTGACCACCCGGCCGACGCTAGGCGCCGCCCCGGCATTCCCACCGACCGGCGGGCAGCCGTTCGGTGAACACCAAGCGGCGGGACGATTAACCGCCTTTACCGGCAAGGGAAATCGGCCGCGGAAAGTCCGTAACGCAGGCCACTTCAACCCGCGGAGAGGCTCTGTTCACCGTTTGTTGTGGTCCAGTTGGGCCGGAAAGCGGAATGCCCTTCTAGCGTCCTCGACGTGCAAGGAAGTAACAGAGAAGCGGTACGGGTCGCCGTACTCGCCGACTCCGACACCCGGTGGAAATGGGGCGCCCTCACGGCGCGCCGCATCACCACGGCGACCGCCGAACCCGCCGGATTCGTCCTCCGCGGACGGGCGACGCCCACCGCGCGCCAGCTCGCCGAGACAGGGGTGTCCACGACCACCCCGCGCGAGGTGACGGGCGCGGACTTCCTGCGCGCCGTTCGGGACGCGGAGGCGCGCGGCGAGGGATACGACGTCGTCGTGCTCGCCCTCGTCGGCGGCACCGTCCGGGCCGTCCTCCAGGGCCTGGCCGATCTGGACCTCGACCGGCGCCCGGTGATCGTCACCGGCTATGTCGGCGTCGTCTACGAGAAGCTCACCGACGGCCTGCTGCTCCGCCACGGCGCCGATGTCGTCCTGGCCAACTCCCGCCACGACGCCGAGCGTTTCCGCGCGGTGTACGAGGGCGTGGGTGCCGGAGCCGACTCGGTCGTCGAGGCCGCCCTGCCGTTCCTCGGCGGCGCCCCGCACACCCCCCAGGCGGGCCGCGGCACCCTGGTCTTCGCCGCCCAGCCGTCCGTGCCCGCGACCCGCGCCGAACGCGCCTACGTGCTGCGACGCCTTATCGAGCACGCCCGGCTCCACCCGCACCGCGAGGTGCTCCTCAAGCTCCGCTCCAAGCCGGGCGAACACACCACGCACCTGGAGGAGTTCCCCTTCCAGAAGCTGGTCCGCGAACTCGAACCGCCCGCCAACTTCCGTCTGGTGTACGGGCACATGGGCGAGGTCCTCGACCGCACCGACCTGCTGGTCACCGTCTCCTCCACGGCCGCCCTCGAAGCCCTCCACCGGCGGATCCCCACCGCGATCCTCACCGACCTCGGGGTCCGCGAGGCGCTCGGCAACCACCACTTCGTCGGCTCCGGCCTCCTGGCCTCCTTCGACCGGCTCGACAAGGGGCTCGCACCGACGCCCGACGAGACCTGGCTCGCCCGGCAGGGCGTCGCGTCCGACGGCTCGTACGAGGCGGCCTTCGACGCGGCCCGCGACCGGGTCACCGCCCTCCTGGCGCTCCCCGCGCTGCCCCCGATCACCCCCTACTACACCGCGGAGACGGCCCCCGGCTACCTGCCGGGGATCCTCGCCCGCCACCGCCTGGACGTCACCGCGCCGGAGCCCCGCGAGAGCGGCCTCCGCCGGATCGTCCGGGACGCGGCGCGGGGCGCGTACCGCCACGGCGTGCAACGCGTCGCGCCCGTCATCCGCCGCCTGGGAGAACTGTGATGCCGACGACGAATCCGAGCACCCCGACCGTGCTCGCCGTGATCCCCGCCCGGGGCGGCTCCAAGGGCGTCCCCGCCAAGAACCTCGCGCCGGTGGCCGGTGTCCCCCTGGTGGCCCGCGCCGTCCACGCCTGCCTCGGCGCCCGCCCCGTCACCCACGTCGTGGTCTCCACCGACGACGCCGCCATCGCGGCGGCCGCCCGCACCGCCGGGGCGGAGGCCGTGCAGCGCCCCGCCGAGATCGCGGGCGACACCGCCACCAGCGAGGCCGCGGTCCTGCACGCCATGGACGCCTTCGAGGCCACCCACGGCCGCCCGGCCGACGTGGTCCTCCTCGTCCAGTGCACGAGCCCCTTCCTCAGCTCCGCCGAGGTCGCCGAGACCGCCGAGCGCGTCACCTCGGGCGCCGCCGACACGGCCTTCACGGCCGCCCCGTCGCACGGCTTCCTCTGGCGCGACACCCTCCAGGGCGCCGAGGGCGTCAACCACGACAAGGCGCACCGCCCGCGCCGGCAGGACCGGGAGCCCGAGTACCTGGAGACCGGCGCCGTCTACGCCATGGACGCGACCGGCTTCCGCACCCACCGGCACCGCTTCTTCGGCCGCACCGCGCTCGTCGTCACCGACCCCGCCCGGGTCCTGGAGATCGACGACCCGCACGACCTGGCCCGCGCCCGCGTCCTCGCGCCGCTGCTCGACACCCCCGCAACCCCCGGCTTCGCCGACATCGACGCGGTGGTCCTCGACTTCGACGGCACCCAGACCGACGACCGGGTCCATCTCGACTCCGAAGGGCGCGAGTTCGTCTCCGCGCACCGCGGCGACGGCCTCGGCATCGCGGCCCTGCGCCGCGCCGGACTCCCCGTCCTCATCCTCTCCACCGAACAGAACGCCGTCGTCGCGGCCCGCGCCCGCAAGCTCAAGATCCCCGTCCTGCACGGCATCGACCGCAAGGACCGGGCGCTCAAGGAGTGGTGCGACGCCGAGGGCATCGACCCGCAGCGCGTGCTCTACGCCGGAAACGACGTCAACGACCTGCCCTGCTTCCACCTCGTCGGCTGGCCCGTCGCGGTGAGCAGCGCCCACGACTCCGTACGGGCCGCGGCCCGCGCGGTCACCGTCACCCCGGGTGGCTCCGGCGCGATCCGCGAGATCGCCGCCTGGCTCCTCGGACCCGAGCTCAACACCCCCAACTCCTAAGGACCGGCACCATGAACACCCGACTTCGCACCCTCGGCGACAAGACCGCGGGCCCGGGCCACTCCGTCTACATCACGGGCGAGATCGGCATCAACCACAACGGTGACCTCGACAACGCCTTCGCCCTCATCGACGTCGCCGCCGAGGCCGGCTGCGACGCCGTGAAGTTCCAGAAGCGCACCCCGGAGATCTGCACCCCGCGCGACCAGTGGGACATCGAGCGCGACACCCCCTGGGGCCGGATGACGTACATCGACTACCGTCACCGCGTCGAGTTCGACGAGACCCAGTACCGCGCCATCGACGAGCACTGCAAGAAGCGCGGCATCGACTGGTTCGCCTCCCCGTGGGACACCGAGGCCGTCGCCTTCCTGGAGAAGTTCGACGTCCCGGCCCACAAGGTCGCCTCGGCCTCCCTCACCGACGACGAGCTGCTCCGCTCGCTGCGCGGCACCGGCCGTACGGTCATCCTCTCCACCGGCATGTCCACCCCGGCGCAGATCCGCCACGCCGTCGAGGTCCTCGGCAGCGCGAACATCCTGCTCTGCCACGCCACCTCGACCTACCCGGCCAAGGCCGAGGAGCTCAACCTGCGCGTCATCCAGACGCTCCAGGAGGAGTACCCGAACGTGCCGATCGGCTACTCCGGCCACGAGACCGGCCTGCAGACCACCCTCGCGGCCGTCGCCCTCGGCGCCACCTTCGTCGAGCGCCACATCACCCTCGACCGCGCCATGTGGGGCTCCGACCAGGCCGCCTCCGTCGAGCCGCAGGGCCTGCAGCGCCTGGTCCGCGACATCCGCACCATCGAGGCCGCCCTCGGCGACGGCGTCAAGAAGGTCTACGAGTCGGAGCTCGGCCCGATGAAGAAGCTCCGCCGGGTCCAGGGGCTCGTCGCCGCATGACCGGGCAGCTGGCGTTCGTCGAGAGCCCGGTCCAGCTCCTCAACGTCCTGGAATGGGCGCACACCCAGGCACCCGCCGGGGGAGCGCCCGCCGCCGCACCCACGGGTGCGGCCGGCTCGACGGACGCCCGTGCGTCCGTGCGGGCGGTTCACGAGACGGACGCCACCCCTGGTGCGGCAGCCGCCGCACCGCCCCTCACGATCGTCGTCCTCTCGCCGACCGATCCCATGTCGCGTGGCCAGCTGCGCCGGATGGCCCAGCTGGCCCGCGACGAGGGCTTCACCGTCCACTGGCAGGAGGCCCGCGGCGGCCGGGGCTCGCTCGCCCGCACCCTGCGCGAGCTCGCCCGGCCGCTGCGCTCGGCGGAGCGGGTGATCATCGGGGACCCGTTCTCCCGCTACGTCCAGCTCCTCCTGACCCTCTTCGGCCCCCGGCACCTGACGGTCGTCGACGACGGCACCGCCACCATGGAGTTCGCCGCCCAGCTCGGCCGCGGCGAGCGCCTGGTGCGCTGGCACCGCAAGGGCAGCCTCGGCCCGCGCGAGCTGGTCCTCGCCCCGGTGACCTCGCTGGCCAAGCGGCGCCTCGCCCCGGCCCGCGGCCGTACGGTCGAGATCTTCACCTCGCTGCCCGTCGAGGCGCCCGAGGGCATCACGGTCACCGAGAACTCCTTCGCCTGGACCCGGACCCGCTTCGGGCCGCCGCTGCTCACGGGCGGCGCTGACCTGGTGGGGACCTCGCTGGTCGAGACGGGGGTGGTCGACGCCGGCCACTACGACCGGGTGGTGGCGGAGCTCGCCCGCGCCCACGGAGCCACCCGTTACTTCGCGCACCGCAGGGAGAGCGCGGAGAAGCTGCACCGGATCGCGGTCGAGACGGGCCTGCAGGTGGTCCGGCCCGAACTGCCCCTGGAGCTGATCGCCCGGCGCGGCCCCGTCGGCCGTACGATCGTCAGCTTCCCGTCCACGGTCGTGCACACCCTGCCGCTCGCCCTGGCCGGCACCGGGGTGAAGGTCGCGGTCTGCGAGATCGCGCCCGAGTGGCTGCGGGAGAGCGCCTCACCGCGCGCCCAGGGCTTCCTGTCCGGGGTGGCGGGCACGGCGGCCCACGAGGTCGACCGGCTCACCGCGCGGGCGGGGGCCACCACCGACCGGCTCGAATTCGGCTGAGCGTACCCACACGGAAGGTCCTTCATGCCTGGCAAACCGAGATTCTTTCCCCTAACGGGCTGAAGTTTTCGTGATCAACGGGCAGTTGACCTGTCTGAAGGCCTACCCTTCAAAAGGTGAACCAGTTGAAGTCCCGTGAGCCAGGCTCCGCCACCCTGCCCGGAACGCTGTCCGAACCCCTGCGCGCCGAACTGAGCGCCTTCCGCAGGGACTTGCACATGCACCCCGAGCTGGGCAACCAGGAGTTCCGTACGACCGCCGTGCTCAAGGCCCGCCTGGAGGCGGCCGGCCTGGTGCCGAAGGTCCTGCCGGGCGGCACCGGACTCATCTGTGACATCGGCACCCCGGACGTGCGCCGGCCCATGCTGGCGATCCGCGCCGACCTCGACGGGCTGCCCATCCCCGACGTCAAGACCGTCGCCTACCGCTCCACGGTGGCCAACCGCGCGCACGCCTGCGGACACGACGTCCACACCACCACCGTCCTCGGCGCCGGGCTCGTCCTCGCCGAACTGCACCGGCAGGGCCTGCTGCCCCACGCCGTGCGGCTGCTCTTCCAGCCCGCAGAGGAGGTCCTCCCCGGCGGCGCCGCCGACGCCGTCGCCGCCGGAGTCCTGGACGGAGTCGGCCGGATCATCGCCCTCCACTGCGACCCCAGGGTGGACGCCGGGAAGATCGGACTCCGCGCCGGCCCCATCACCTCCGCCTGCGACCGTCTCGAAGTCACCCTCGACGGGCCCGGCGGCCACACCGCCCGCCCGCACCTCACCACCGACCTCGTCACGGCCGCCGCCCGGGTCGCCACCGACGTCCCCGCCGTCCTGGCCCGCCGGGTCGACGCCCGCTCCGGCCTCTCGGTCACCTGGGGACGCATCGAATCCGGCCACGCGCCCAACGTCATCCCCCAGCACGCGGAGCTCTCCGGCACCGTCCGCTGCCTCGACCTGCCGACCTGGCGCGAGGCCCCGGACCTGGTGCACGCGGCGATCGACGAGATCGCGACCCTGCACCGCGCGAAGTCGACCGTGAACTACGTCCGGGGCGTCCCCCCGGTCGTCAACGACCCGGACGTGACCGAGCTGCTGCACGACGCGATGGCCGCGCGCCGCGGAACGCATGCGATCGAGGACACCGAGCAGAGCCTCGGCGGCGAGGACTTCTCCTGGTACCTGGAGCACGTGCCCGGCGCCATGGCCCGCCTCGGCGTCCGCACCCCCGGCGACACCCGCGTCCGCGATCTGCACGCCGGCGACTTCGACGTGGACGAGCGCTGCATCGAGACCGCGGTGGAGCTCTTCACGGCCGCGGTCCTGACCGACGCCGACACGCGCCCCTGACCAGGGGCGACCTCTGACGAGGGGGCCCTGTTCACATGGCCCCCGACCACGCGTCCCTGGCCGCGCCGCCCCCGGACGGACCTCCTCATCCGTCCGGCCGACCGCCCTCCCCCCTTCGGCCCACCGCCCGGCGTGGCGCCTCCGGGGCCCTGTCCCGCCACCCCTTCGTGGCGGTATAACCGGCCGTACCGGGCCGAACGCCCCCGGTCGCCTCGGCTGGCCGGTTCGCGACGATCCGATAACGACTCATGAACGGGTCTTTAACTGACATCTACGCGCGTTACGATCGCCGCGAAACCAGCGCCGGAAGAGGCGCTTTCGGTCAGTCTTGAAGGGACCCTCCTCTTGCGCCGGATCACCAGGATCACGACCGTGGGCATCGCCTCCGCGGCGCTCGCCCTCTCCGCCACCGCGTGTGGCAAGTCTTCGAACGACTCCGGCTCCGGGACGGACTCGAAGGCCGCGAAGGCCGCCATCGCGTACGACATCGGCGGCCGTGGCGACCAGTCGTTCAACGACGCCGCCTACGCGGGCCTCAAGAAGGCCGAGGACGAGCTCGGAGTCAAGGGCTCCGAGGCCGAGCCCTCCGAGGGCGAGGGCGACGCCGACAAGGTGCAGCGCCTCACCGCGCTCGCCCGCGCCGGCAACAACCCGGTCATCGGCGTCGGCTTCGCCTACGCGCCGGCGATCGAGAAGGTCGCCAAGTCGTACCCCAACACCACGTTCGGCCTCATCGACGACACGTCGAAGACCGGCAAGAACATCGCCAACCTCGTCTTCAACGAGGAGCAGGGCTCCTACCTGGCCGGCGTCGCCGCCGCCAAGGCGTCCAAGACCGGCACGGTCGGCTTCATCGGTGGTGTCGAGGTCCCGCTGATCAAGAAGTTCGAGGCGGGCTTCGCGCAGGGCGTCAAGGACACCAACCCCAAGGCGAAGGTGCTCGTCCAGTACCTGACCCAGCCGCCGAACTTCGACGGCTTCGCCAAGCCCGACCTCGGCAAGGCCGCCGCGCAGGGCCAGCTCGACAAGGGCGCCGACGTGATCTACGCCGCCGCCGGTCTGGCCGGTTCCGGCTCGATCGAGGCCGCCGCGACCGCCGGCAAGTGGGCCATCGGTGTGGACTCCGACCAGTACAACCAGGCGGGTCTGGCCTCGTACAAGGCCAAGATCCTGACGTCGGTCACCAAGGATGTCTCGGACTCCGTCTACAACCTGATCAAGTCGGTCAAGGACGGCAAGCCGCAGACCGGTGAGATCCGCTACGGCCTCGCCACGGACGGTGTCGGCCTGGCCGACTCCAACCCGGAGTACAAGAAGATGACGGACCTCATCGCCGCGGTGGACAAGGCGAAGAAGGACATCATCGACGGCAAGATCACGGTCAAGACCGCTCCGTAAGGAACGCAGGTCACTGACCTCAGGGCCCGGTAACGGTGGGACCCCCACCGTTACCGGGCCCCATTCCCGTACAGGTTTTCACTTTCCGGCAGCGCTACGCGTGTAGATGTCTCCCTGGCACGATAACTTCGCCCCGCCCTGCCCTCCCGCTCCCACTCCTTCCGGCCAAGGAGAGTGCGTCATCAACGCGTCCAGCCCCCCTGCCGTAGAACTGCACGGCATCACCAAGCGATTCCCCGGCGTCGTCGCCAACAAGGACATCGCCATCACGGTCCGCAAGGGCACCGTGCACGCCCTCATCGGCGAGAACGGTGCCGGCAAGTCGACCCTCATGAAGATCCTCTACGGCATGCAGAAGCCCGACGAGGGCACCATCGCCGTCGACGGCGAGCAGGTCACCTTCTCCAGCCCCGGTGACGCCATCGCGCGCGGCATCGGCATGGTGCACCAGCACTTCATGCTCGCCGACAACCTCACCGTCCTGGAGAACGTCGTCCTCGGCGGCGAGAAGCTCTACGGCATCGGCGCCAAGGCGCGGCGGAAGATCCAGGAGATCTCCGACGCGTACGGCCTCGGGGTCCGCCCCGACGCCCTCGTCGAGGACCTCGGAGTCGCCGACCGCCAGCGCGTGGAGATCCTCAAGGTCCTCTACCGCGGCGCCAAGATCCTCATCCTCGACGAGCCGACCGCCGTGCTCGTCCCGCAGGAGGTCGACGCGCTCTTCGACAACCTGCGCGAGCTCAAGTCCGAGGGCCTGACGGTCATCTTCATCTCGCACAAGCTGGGCGAGGTCCTGAAGGTCGCCGACGACATCACGGTCATCCGCCGGGGCACCACCGTCGGCACCGCCGACCCGCGGACCGCCACCACCAAGCAGCTCGCCGAGCTGATGGTCGGCAGCGAGCTGCCCTCGCCGGAGACCCGCGAGTCGACGGTCACCACCGTCCCCATGCTCAAGGTCGAGAACCTGACGCTGGTCGAGAGCGGAGTCGCGGCCGCCCCGCTGACGACCGCCGCCCCGCCGGACCCGTCGAAGAGCGCCACCGTCCACGAGGAGGTCGTGGGTGGCCGCAAGCTCCTCGACGACATCTCCCTCACGATCCACAAGGGCGAGATCCTCGGCATCGCGGGCGTCGAGGGCAACGGACAGACCGAGCTCATCGAGACGCTCATGGGCATGTCCACCCCCGACGCGGGCGTCATCAGCCTCGACGGCCGGGACATCTCCAAGGTCTCGGTGCGCAAGCGCCGCGAGGGCGGCATCGGGTACATCCCCGAGGACCGCCACCGCCACGGCCTGCTCCTCGAGGCCCCGCTCTGGGAGAACCGCATCCTCGGTCACGTCACCGAGGCGCCCAACTCCAAGCGCGGCATCCTCAACCCCAAGGCCGCCCGCAAGGACACCGAGCGGATCGTGCGCGAGTACGACGTGCGCACCCCCGGCATCGACGTGACCGCGGCCTCGCTCTCCGGCGGCAACCAGCAGAAGCTGATCGTCGGCCGCGAGATGAGCCACGGCCCGAAGTTCCTGATCGCCGCCCACCCCACCCGCGGTGTGGACGTCGGCGCGCAGGCGCAGATCTGGGACGCGATCCGCGACGCGCGCCGCGAGGGCCTCGCGGTGCTGCTGATCTCCGCCGACCTCGACGAGCTGATCGGCCTCTCCGACACCCTCCGGGTCATGTACCGCGGCAAGCTCGTCGCCGACGCCGACCCCGCCACCATCACGCCCGAGGAGCTGGGCTCCGCCATGACCGGCGCGGCCAGCGGTCACCTCGAAGGCAACGAAGAGCAGCCCGAAGACGGTGACGCCCGATGATGAAATTCGACAAGGACAAGCTGATCCTGGGCGCCGCGGGGCCGGTGCTCGCGCTGGTCTCCTCGTTCGTGCTCACCGTCCTGGTGCTGCTCGCGACGGGTCTCGACCCGATCGAGCCGATCACGCTGATGATCGACAACGCGGCGTTCTCGGACATCCAGGTCCTGATCGTCAACCAGACCGGGATCTACTACCTGGCAGCCCTGGCCGTCGCCATCGGCTTCCGGATGAACCTGTTCAACATCGGTGTCGACGGTCAGTACCGGCTCGCCGCGATGGTCTCGGCCCTCGTCGGCGCCTCGATCGAGCTGCCCGGCCCGCTGCACATCCTGCTGATCGTGGTCGTCGCGATGCTGACCGGTGCCTTCTGGGCCGGTATCGCGGGCATCCTGAAGACCACCCGCGGTGTCTCCGAGGTCGTCTCGACGATCATGCTGAACGCCATCGCGACCTCGCTGGTGGCCTGGCTGATCCTGCCGAAGAACTTCGGCTTCCAGCCGGAGGGCTCGAACAACCTCACCACCGGTGAGATCGCCGAGTCCGGCTGGTTCCCCGGCATCGACATGGGCGAGGGCAACGGAGTCATCTACGGCTTCACGTTCGTCGCGCTCGCCCTCGGCGTCGTCTACTGGTTCGTCCTCAACCGCACCCGGTTCGGCTTCGACCTGCGCGCCACCGGCGCCAGCGAGACCGCCGCCCAGGCCAGCGGCGTCGACGCCAAGAAGATGGTCCTCACCTCGATGCTCATCTCGGGCGGGCTCGCCGGCCTCGCCGGCATGCCGACGCTGCTGGGCGAGTCCCACACGTACAGCCTGGACTTCCCCGTCGGTGTCGGCTTCACCGCCATCACCATCGCCCTGCTCGGCCGGAACCACCCGGTCGGCATCTTCTTCGCCGCGCTGCTCTTCGCGTTCCTCGACAAGGCCTCCTCGTCGCTGGACACCGAGGGCTACCCGAAGGAGATCACCAAGATCATGCAGGGCATCATCGTGATCGCGGTCGTCGTCTCCTACGAGCTCGTCCGCCGTTACGGCCTCCGCCGCCAGCAGCAGAAGGTCGGCGAGGAACTCGCCGCCGGCGGCGCCATCAAGACCGACAAGGAGGTCTCGGCATGAGCACCGGCACTGTCACCAAGCCGAGCGCCGCGCCCAAGGGCGGCGGACGCCGCAAGCTCACCCTGCCGTGGATCATGCTGATCGTCGCGGCCGGTCTCCTGCTCTTCTCCCTCGTCAGGGCCGTCTCCGGGGCCGACGACCTCACCTCCGTGGGCCAGGTCTCCGGCGCGCTCCAGCTCGCCGTCCCGATCGGCCTCGCCGGTCTCGGCGGTCTGTGGGCCGAGCGCGCGGGCGTCGTCAACATCGGCCTCGAAGGCATGATGGTGCTCGGCACCTGGTTCGGCGCCTGGGCCGGCTACCAGTGGGGCCCCTGGGTGGGCGTCCTCCTCGGCCTCCTCGGCGGCGCGCTCGGCGGTCTGCTGCACGCGATCATCACCGTCACGTTCAACGTGAACCACATCGTCTCCGGTGTGGCGATCAACATCCTCGCGGTCGGCTTCACCCAGTACCTGTCGAACTTCACGTTCGCCGAGGCCGAGGGTGGCTCCTCCAAGCAGTCCCCGCGCATCGACCAGATCACCAAGATCACGATCCCAGGCTTGTCCGACTGGCTGCAGGACCTCCAGCAGAAGCACTGGTTCCTGATCTCCGACCTGGCCGGCATCCTCGGTGGCCTCGTCACCAACCTGTCGCTGCTCACGCTCGTCGCCCTGCTGCTGATCCCGGCCACCTGGTGGCTGCTGTGGCGTACGGCCTTCGGCCTGCGGCTGCGTTCCTGCGGTGAGAACCCGGTCGCGGCCGAGTCCCTCGGCGTGAACGTCTACAAGTACAAGTACATCGCCGTCACCGTCTCCGGCGCCCTCGCCGGCCTCGGCGGCGCGTTCCTCGCGATCGTCGCCACCGGCATCTACCAGGAGGGCCAGACCGGCGGCCGGGGCTACATCGGTCTCGCCGCGATGATCTTCGGCAACTGGATGCCCGGCGGCATGGCGCTCGGCGCGGGCCTCTTCGGCTTCACCGACAGCCTCAAGCTCCGCGGCGGTGCCGAGAACGTCCACGCGCTGCTGCTGCTCGTCGCCCTGCTCCTGGTGATCGCCGCGCTCTGGCAGCTGTACAAGAAGAAGTACGTGGCCGGTGTGGTCGCGGCGGCCTTCTCCGTCAGCTTCTTCCTCTGGTACGGGCTGACCGACGAGGTCCCGAGCCAGTTCGTCGACGCGGCCCCGTACATCACCACCCTGCTCGTGCTCGCCCTGTCGGCGCAGCGCCTCAGGATGCCGAAGGCGGACGGACTGCCGTACCAGAAGGGCCAGGGCAAGTGACGCCCTCGCACTCCGAGGCCGACTGGGAGGCCCTGCGGGTCACGGCCAGGGACGCCATGTCCCGGGCGTACGCCCCGTACTCGGGCTACCCGGTCGGCGCGGCGGCCCGTGTCGACGACGGCCGGGTGGTCTCCGGCTGCAACGTGGAGAACGCCTCCTTCGGCCTGGGCCTGTGCGCCGAGTGCGGGCTCGTCTCGGCGCTGCAGGCGACCGGCGGCGGCCGGCTGACCCACTTCGTCTGCGTGGACGGCCGGGGCGAGTCCCTGGTCCCGTGCGGCCGGTGCCGGCAGCTGCTCTACGAGTTCGGGGGCCCCGAACTCGTCCTGGAGACCCCCGCCGGGTTCCTGACCCTGGCCGAGATGCTGCCGCAGGCATTCGGCCCGGACCACCTGTCGAAGTAATCCTCGGAGCGACCCTTCCGGCACGATGGAGGGGTCGCTCCCCCTTTCCCTCTCTATGCGCGTAGAAAGAGGCACCACCATGGACGTCATCTCCGTCATCCGCACCAAGCGGGACAAGGGCGAGCTGAGCCCGGAGCAGATCGACTGGGTCATCGACGCCTACACCCGCGGCGCGGTCGCCGACGAGCAGATGTCCGCCCTGGCCATGGCCATCCTCCTGAACGGCATGAACCGCGCGGAGATCGCCCGCTGGACCGCGGCCATGATCGCCAGCGGCGAGCGCATGAACTTCGACTCGCTCTCCCGCCCCACCGCCGACAAGCACTCCACCGGCGGCGTGGGCGACAAGATCACCCTCCCGCTCGCCCCGCTCGTCGCCGCCTGCGGCGCGGCCGTCCCGCAGCTCTCCGGCCGGGGCCTCGGCCACACCGGCGGCACCCTCGACAAGCTGGAGTCCATTCCCGGCTGGCGCGCCCTGCTCTCCAACGAGGAGATGCTGCACGTCCTCGACACCACCGGCGCGGTCATCTGCGCGGCCGGCGACGGCCTGGCCCCCGCGGACAAGAAGCTGTACGCGCTCCGCGACGTGACCGGCACGGTCGAGGCGATCCCCCTGATCGCCAGCTCGATCATGTCCAAGAAGATCGCCGAGGGCACCGGCTCCCTGGTCCTCGACGTCAAGGTCGGCACCGGCGCCTTCATGAAGAACATCGAGGACGCCCGCGAGCTCGCCTCGACGATGGTCGGCCTCGGCACCGACAGCGGCGTGAAGACGGTGGCCCTGCTCACCGACATGTCCACCCCGCTCGGCCTCACCGCGGGCAACGCCCTCGAGGTCCGCGAGTCGGTCGAGGTCCTCGCGGGCGGCGGCCCGGCGGACGTCGTCGAGCTGACCATCGCGCTGGCCCGAGAGATGCTCGCCGCGGCCGGCATCAAGGACGCGGACCCGGCGAAGGCGCTGGCCGACGGCTCGGCCATGGACCACTGGCGCCGGATGATCGCGGCCCAGGGCGGCGACCCGGACGCGACCCTCCCGGTCGCCCGCGAGCAGCACGTCGTCACGGCTCCGTCCTCCGGCGTCCTCACCCGCCTGGACGCGTACGACATCGGCATCGCCGCCTGGCGCCTGGGCGCGGGCCGCGCCCGCAAGGAGGACCCGGTGCAGGCGGGCGCGGGCGTCGAGCTCCACGCGAAGCCGGGCGACACGGTGACGGCGGGCCAGCCGCTGCTGACCCTCCACACGGACACCCCGGAGAAGTTCGACTACGCCATGAAGTCCCTGGACGCGGCGTGGGACATCGCTCCGGAGGGCACGGCGTTCACGGCGAACCCGATCGTCCTGGACCGCATCGCCTGAGGCGTATGCGTCCGACGCCTTCGCGGTGGAACGGGACCGGTGGACCTCCACCGGTCCCGTTCCACGTGCTGGGGCCGTTCACGTGACGAGCAGCCCCACCAGCTCCCGCATGTCGTCGAAGACCACCGTGTGCGGGCCCATCAGCCGGTCCGCGCGCGTCAGCCCGCCGCAGTAGCCGAAGGCGCGCATCCCGGCCGCGCGGGCCGCCTGCACGCCGTACGGGCTGTCCTCCACCACCGCGCAGCGCTCCGGCGGGACGCCCATCGTGGCCGCCGCGTGCAGGAAGAGGTCCGGCGCCGGCTTGCCCCGGGAGACGTCGCGGGCGCTGAACACGCGGCCCTCGAAGCGGTCGAGGAGACCGGTCCGGCCCAGGTTCTTGCGGATGGAGGCGTGGCTGCCGTTGGAGGCGAGGCAGTACGGGACGTGGAGCGCGTCCAGGACGTCGGTGACGCCCTCGACCGCCGTCAGCTCGGCGTCCAGCGCGTCCTCGTACCGCTGCTTGAAGGGCGCCTGCCAGTCGGGTCCGAGCGGCCGGCCCCGGCGTTCCTCCACGATCGTGGTGAGCATCGCGTGGGAGGAGCCGACGAAGTACTCGACGACCTCCTCCTCGGTGAACTCCGCCCCGAGGGACGCGAACACCTCACGGTCCACCCGGCAGTAGATCCGCTCGCTGTCCACCAGAACGCCGTCGCAGTCGAAGATCACCAGTTCGATAGGCTCATGAGTCATGATCGGCAGCCTAACGAAACGGGTCCGCGATGAGTTCCGGGTCCCGGGGCGGTCTCAACGGACGTGGACACCAGTCAACCGCTTGTCGTGACCCTGCCCGCCCGCCCCACCCGGGACGAGGTGGCCCGGCTCTGTGCCGAGCTCGCCGCCGCCCCGCCCGGTGAGGTGCTCTGCGAGGTCGGTGCCCTCGCGCCCGCCGACCTCGCGGCCGTCGACGCCCTGGCCCGGCTGAAGCTCGCCGCCGGGCGCCGGGGCCACCGGATCCGCTTCCACGGAGCAGGGCCCGACCTACGGGCCCTGCTCCTCCTGACGGGAATCGACGGAACCCTAGGCCTCTAGTCGGGCCGGCAGGTCGAAGAGCGGGAACCAGCGCTCGGTGTCCAGGAAGAAGTCCATCCCCGCGACCTTCCCGTCCCGCAGTTCCAGGACGATGAGCGCCCACGGGCTGAAGCCGCCCGCCGGGTCCGGGTGGTACTGGGCGAACGCCGGCGAGCCGTTGGCCACGGTCGGCACCAGCTTCGAGCCGGAGCAGACCTCGCCGACGCCCAGCATCCAGCCCACGATGTCGTCGTGCCCCTGGAGCCAGAGGTCGTACGGCGGCATGGACATGGTCGCGTCCTCGTGGAGGAGCGCGGTGAGCGCCTTCATGTCGTAGCCCTCGAAGGCCGCCACGTACCGCTCCAGGAGCGCCTTCTGCTCCTCGTCGAGGGGGTTCGCCGGGTCGGAGGTGGCCGGGGCCTGCTCGGCCAGGGTCGCGCGGGCCCGCTGGAGCGCGCTGTTGACCGAGGCGACGGTGGTGTCGAGGAGCTCCGCGACCTCGCTCGCCTTCCAGGCGAGCACTTCGCGCAGGATGAGCACCGCCCGCTGCTTGGGCGGCAGGTGCTGGAGCGCGGCCACGAACGCGAGCCGCACGGTCTCCCGGGAGACGGCCGTCTCCGCCGGGTCGGCGACCGAGGGCAGGACCCGCCCGTCGGGGATCGGCTCCAGCCAGGTGATCTCCGGCTGCTTGACGAGCTGTGCCTGTGCGACCGGCGTCGGCGAGGTCAGGTCCATCGGCCGTGCTCTCTTGTTGCCGGCGTTCAGCGCGTCCAGGCAGACGTTGGTGGCGATCCGGTACAGCCAGGACCGCAGCGAGGAGCGGCCCTCGAAGGTGCCGATGGCCTTCCAGGCCCGCACCATCGTGTCCTGTACCGCGTCCTCCGCCTCGAAGGAGGATCCGAGCATCCGGTAGCAGTAACCGGTCAGCTCCCTGCGGTACTTGTCGAGTTCGTCGGTCGTCGCGGTCGCGGCGTCACTCATCGGGTCCACACCCCACTCACCCCTCACCGGTACCCGTTCGGCGCCGGTGAGGGGAAAGTACCGCAGCGGACTGACAGTCGTGGTCAGGTTCCCGGCTTGCGTCCGTAGACGAAGACGTCGTCGCCGTTCCTGAGCAGGTTCCAGTACGCCTTCGCGTCGGCCGGGCGCATGTTGACGCAGCCGCCGGAACCCGGCGGGTTCCACATGGACTTGGTGGTCGAGTGGAAGGCCTGGCCGCCGTCGAAGAACTGCGAGTACGGCATGGAGACGTTGTAGATCGTCGACCAGTGGTTGATGTTCCGCCAGTAGATCTTCTTCGAGCCGGTACGGGTCTCGGTGCCGTCCTTGCCCGTGCGCACCGGCACGGGACCGTACTTGAGGCGGGAACCGTCCTGGATCCAGCTCAGCTGGCGGGTCAGGTCGACGCAGGCGATCCGGCCCCGGTTGGTCGGGCAGGTGCCCGCCCGGTTGGGGGTGGTGCCGGCGGCCTTCTGCTGGAGCATCGTGTTCATCGTGCGCCAGGTGAGCGGCCCGGCGTACCCCATGGTCGGGGTGATGCCGTGCTTGCGCTGGAAGGCCTGGATGGCCTGACAGTCGCCGAGCGACTGGCGCCCGTCGACGGTCCGCCCGAGGAACTTCTCCACCTGCTTCTGGTACGGCCCCGTCGTCACGTTGCAGGACGCCGCCTGCGCCGGAGCCGCACCGAGCGCGATCGTCATCGGCACCACCATCGAGGTGAGGCCGGCCGCGATTCCCGCTCTTCTGCCTATGTGACCAGTGATTCTCTTCATGATCGTCAACTCCCCCTTGAGTCCTATGACTTGTGACGTCCGGGGGAGCGACTCGGTTGCAGTGGATTTCAGGCGGAATCCGAGGCGGAATCCGGTCGGGATCAGCAGGATGCGGCGAGCTGGAGCCGCCGCGCCTCGACGCGGGCGCTGTGGCTGCCGTACAGGGTGACCGAGACGACGCCGAGGACCGCGACGAGGCCGATCAGGACCGTGCCGGACCAGCCGCCCGCGTGGTAGGCGATCGCGCCGAGCGTGCCGCCCGCGCTGCTGCCGAGGTAGTACGCGGACTGGTAGAGCGCCGAGGCCTGCGCGCGGCCCGTCTTCGCCGTACGGCTCACCGAGGAGGAGGCGACCGCGTGGCCCGCGAAGAACCCGGCCGTGATCAGGACGAGGCCCGTGAGGACCGCCGGCAGCGCGTCGGCGAGCGAGAGCAGCAGGCCTGCGGCGGTGGTGGAGACCGCCAGGTAGAGCGCCCCGCGCCGGCCGAGCCGGGCGACGAGCTTGCCCGCGGCGGCCGAGGAGACCGTACCGACCAGGTAGACCAGGAAGATCGAGCCGATCACGCCCTGCGGCAGCGAGAACGGCGCCTCCACCAGGCGGTAGCCGATCACGGTGTACACCGCGCCGAAGACCGTCATGAACAGCGCGCCGATCACGTACAGCCGCATGAGCAGCGGGTCCGCGAGATGCGTCCGTACGGTCCGGGCGAGCGCCTTCGGGTTCAGCGTGCCCGGGGTGAAGTGCCGTGCCTTCGGCAGCAGCGCCCGGAAGGCGACCACGCACAGCAGCGAGGTCAGGCCGACGGCGGCCAGACCCGCGCGCCAGCCCCACATCTGGGCGACCCACCCGGTCACGATGCGGCCGCTCATGCCGCCGATCGAGTTGCCCGCCACGAACAGGCCGATCGCCGCGATCAGCGCCTTGGGGCGGACCTCCTCGGCGAGGTACGCCATCGCGGAGGCCGGGAGCCCGGCGAGCGCGGCGCCCTGGAGGGCGCGGAGGGCGATCAGGGACTCCAGGTTCGGTGCGAGCGGCACCAGGAGGGCGACGGCGACCGCGACTGTCAGCGAGGCGGTCATCATCGCGCGCCGCCCGAAGCGCTCCGAGAGGGCGCTGAGCGGCAGGACACACAGGGCGAGGGCGCCGGTCGCGGCGGAGACCGTCCAGGAGGCGGCGGACGCGGTGGCGCCGAACTCGGCGGAGATGGCCGGGAGGAGGGCCTGCGTGGAGTAGAGGAGGGCGAAGGCGGCCAGTCCGGCGGCGAAGAGCGCGAGGCTCGTCCGGCGGTAGCCGGGGGCTCCGGGGGAGAGGCGGGTGTCGGCGGACGCGTGGGTGGCGACCGCCTTGGTACTGGCGGGAGGCATGTCACGAACGTAGGACGGTCCTTTTCATGCGTCCAATGCACGGAACTGCTGTAATCGTTCCCATGGCGCATGAGTACAGGTCACAGCCTCGGCTGTCACCGAACAGTAACGAAGAAGACATGGGACTGCTGCTCGCGCCGCGGCTCGCGTACTTCGCCGCGGTCGCCCGGCACGAGCACGTGACCCGCGCCGCGGCCGAGATGGGCGTCCCGCAGTCGACGCTCTCGCGGGCCATGGTGCGGCTCGAACAGGACCTCGGAGTCTCGCTCTTCGCCCGGCGCGGCCGCACGGTCTCCCTCACCCCGGCCGGGCGCCGCTTCCTCACGGCCGCCGAGCGGGCCCTCGCCGAGGTGGAACGGGCCGCCGACACCGTACGGGCCGACGCCGACCCCACCGCGGGCCGGATCGCGTTCGGCTTCCTCCACACCATGGGCTCCGAGACCGTTCCCGGCCTCATCCGCGCCTTCCGCGTCGACCATCCGCGGATCCGTTTCACCCTCGTCCAGAACTACGGCGAGGCCATGATCGAACGGCTCAGGGCCGGCGACCTCGACCTCTGCCTGACGTCCCCGGTGCCGGACGCCCCCGACCTGGTCGCCCGCCGCCTCGACGAACAGCGGCTCCGGCTCGTCGTCCCCGACGACCACCGCCTCGCGGGCCGCAAACGCGTCCGCCTCGCCGAGGCCGCGGACGAGACCTTCGTGACCCTGGAACCGGGGTACGGGCTCCGCCGCATCACCGACGACCTGTGCGCCGAGGCCGGCTTCAAGCCCCGGATCGCCTTCGAGGGCGAGGAGGCCGAGACCCTGCGCGGCCTGGTCGCGGCGGGCCTCGGCGTCGCCCTGCTGCCCCCGCCGGCCGTCCCCCGCCCCGGCGTCGTCGAACTCACCGTCACCGCCCCGCGAGCGGTCCGCGAGATCGGCGTCGCCTGGCTGGACGGCCACCCGGACACGGCCCCGGTGGCCGCCTTCAAGAAGTTCCTCCTGAGCAGGCGCGGACACCTGCTGCCCTAAGGGCTGTCCCGCAATAAGGCCGTGAGCTGGGAGGTTGGCTGGCGGTACTGTCGGCCGATGGAGTCTGAGAAGTCGAACGGGTGCCCGCTTCAT
>JOBE01000057.1 GCA_000717735.1 Streptomyces griseoluteus
CCGTTCACCCAGTCCCTGACCGCACCCCACCTCGATGACCAGCACCCCTTACCCAATCTCAACTCCGAAACGGGCATAACCTCACGTACCGCACTCTCAAAGCTGGCGAGGTTCGCGAGTGGCCCGAAGGAAGTGAGTGGCTCGTCGGGGACACGATCTACAGATCAGTCACCATCTGCCGCAGAGATGCCATCACCGAAACCGGCGAGTGGCAACCCGTCTGGAAAGCGATGGAAGAACTCGCAAAACAGCACGGTGACGACAACGTGCGCCTCGTCGTGTGGTTCGACGACTGATCAGGCCACTGCCACCGTGCATCGCCGCTGGACGCCCCTTGCGGATCATCTCGCGGCCCAGATGAAGATGGCGGCGCGGCGCTGTGACCTGCGGGTCAAGGGGGCCGGACGGGCGGTCGTCGGTGCCGGCTACTTCTGTACAGGCCCCCGCCAGGGCCACACAGAAGAGAAGAGCCGACCTGAGGGAACCGTCGACCTCGCCCGGGGGCGCCGCCGGTTCACGCACCCCGCAGCGGCGGTAACAGCCTAGTGCTCGCGCACGGCGAGGAAGATCGTTCTTGCCCAACTGGGCAAGAACCCGCTCGGCCTGGTGCCGGCGTACGGCGAGAGAAGTTGGGGCGGCCCGGCGGTACTGCCCCCAGAGCGCATCTGGGCGCCGGGCCTCGCCCGCGCACGCCATATCGGCGCGGGCTGGAGCCGACCCTACGGGATCAACGGAGACGCGGTCCCGGGATCGGCCGGACCACCACCGGGCGGGCCGGGGCTCGGGCGACCCGCTCGGGCAGATCGGTGCGGCCGGGTCCCAGGGGACGGCGTCGTGCGGTACTCACCGTCCCAGTCTCCCCGCGCCTTGGGTGCGATCTCTCGGTTTCGTGTCAGTGCGCCACCTGCACGAATACCGCCCTGTGGCAGTTAAATCGCCACGATCTCTCACACCCATGACGTGTGTGAACGCCGCCGTTATTCCCCACCCCCAGCGTCACGGAATGGGCCATGGGGATGGCGGAGGTACGCCGTCGTCCCCATGGGGACGACACCTTCCCCGGCCGCCCGATAGCCAGCCGAGGTTCAGGGGCGGGGCGGGGCGGGCAGTCAAGGATGAGCGCAGCTCATCGCCTTGGCGACGCCGAAGGCGTCCTTAACGGCCCGGCTCGGCCCGCACACTTCGAGATCGGGCGGCCCCTCAGTCGGCACCGTCGTGTCGGGGCCAGCACGTGGGGACGAAGGAGGCCGAGATGGGGAATTACGTGAACGCTGACAAGTGCACTCCACTCGGGAACCCGACACTGGCCTGCGCCAACGCACAGACCCTCACTGTCTCTCACTTCACTGTCACAGAACCGAGAGATCGCAGCCCCCCACCGCACCGACACCGTCGCCGTGGTCAGGGCACTGAAATCGATTGGTGCACCCCCGCTGCCCGACGGGATTATGAGCTGCCGCCGTGCCGCGCCCAGGACGGCAGTCGTTCATGTACTGCCCTGGGAGGAACCCTTTATGCCCGTCGCACCGATAGTCCGACGCGTGCTCGGCGACGGCCCATTCTCCGAGATCGGAGAACCCGCTCTGGCCGTCGTTGACGAGCGCTCGCGTACGGTTGCTGTGGGTGGCGACCTCGGGCATGTCCAGTGGAGTGGCAGTGGGACCGCGGACTCCCGCTGGACGGGGCACCGGATCGGTGTCTACGAGCAGGACGGACTGCGGTGTCGGCACCTGGTCCGGTCTTGGTACCCCGTTCGGTCTCTCGCCTTCCACCCTGTTCTTCCCCTATTGGCCGTTGGTACGGGGCGTTACGACGGCGGCTACTTCTTTGAAGGCGAGCTGTTGCTGATCCACCTGGATTCCGGCGACGTCGTGTCCACGTTGCAGTACCCGCGGGAGGTATTCAGCGTGGAATGGAGCAGCGAGACGGCACTTCGTCTGGTTTTGGCGCCGTGTGACGACTGGGAGAACCCACAGGCACACGGGCAGGGGCATGCGGTCGTTGTGGCTCGCTCAGACTGGGGTGCCGTCGGGCAGGGGGCGATCGGCGCCGAGGAGCTGGCCGCCCCCGCGGGACCGGCCGTCCGGCCGGATCACAGTGCGGAGGCCCGCCGGATCCTCACGGACCTTGCGGCCTCGGCCGGTCGGCAGTGGTCCGTACGTCGGCGGGTATGGGCTGTCGAAGGTACGGAAGACGGCCGCGTGCTGGCCGCTCTGGACGGGATCCTGGCGGAGTCGTGGCTGCCATCAGGAGACCTGCAATGGGTGGTCGAGGACGAGGAAGGCGGCCGGCAGCTGGTTCTGGCCTACGACCGCGCATCGGTCTGGACTAACGCCGAACGCCGCAGCCGGCGCAAGGGAAGGCGCTGGGAGACCTCCGCACCCCGGATCGCCCGGATCGCCGTCGACACGGGGCAGGTGCTGGAGACCCTGAGTCCGGGCGGGTGCACGGTTCTCGTCGCAGGCGGCCAGGGGACGATCCTGAGGCCGTTGGACGGCCGCCGCAAGCGTCCCGAACGGCTGATGATGTTCGACCTCGACGGGCCGGTGAACGGTCCGGACGTCGGCCACTTCGACCTGTTCAATCACCCGTTCGCCGTCCGTCGCGCAAGCCGCCCGTACGTCCTGGTAGGCACTGACCCGGACAAGCCACACAGGGACAAGTGGGTCACCGCCCTTGACCACGATGGGACATTGCGGCGGCTCTTCCCACACTCCTGGGTACCGGCAGAACATCATTTCGGGGGTCCCGCAGCCGAAATCGGGCAGTCCCTGGTCTATGCCGGCGCCGTCCACCACGGCCATGGCCTCCAACATGGTGGCGCCTATGTGGTGCGGCGGTCCCTGAACGGCTCAGTACGGTGGCAGCACCGCACCGATCATCCCGCCACCGCCCTCGACACAGACGGACACACCGTCTACGTGGCCTACAACTCCGGCGCCCTGACAGCACTGGACGCCAACGACGGCTCGGTGCGCTGGCACACCGAACTTGAGGTTGACGGAGCACCTACCACCGCACTGTCCCTCGCTGTGGCGCCCCAAGGACACTTGCTCATTGGGACCGTCGACGGCCGGATCCTGGAGTGCCCGCCTCGGCCGTGACCCGAGAGCACACCGGTTCCAGGCACCACCACCTCCGACCTGCGGCAACGAGGCCGAGGGCGCCAGGAGGATCTGCCTGGCCTGCCGCGGTCGGCCAGGAGCCGGTCCGAGAGTGGCGGGGTGCCGCGCCCTGCCTGGAGAGGCCGGGCGCGGCACCCAAGTATCCGGCGCCGCCTCAGGAGTGGACGCCACGTCCGCTCCTCACACACCCAGTGCAGACACGACGCCCATCAGCCGGGAGACGGCCGTACGCCGCACGTCCGGCGGCATGGGTACCAGAATCTGACCGACCGGGGCGTGTGACCGGCCGGACCGGCAGGGGGTCGGCTTCTTGCCAGTGCCGCCGGCGGCGAGTGCCTTTTTGGGCACCCGCCCGGTGATGGCCGCCTTGTTGTCAGATGTATTGCTGGATCCACGCTTGACCGTCGGCGGCCGCGATGGCGAGACGCATGGCGCCTCGGGCGACGACCAGTTCCGTGGCCTGGATGCGGTCGATGGTGCAGACGTCCCACAACTCGGGGAGGCTGTGGGCCCGCGCCGTCTCCAGTGCGGTGTCCCAGTAGCCCGAGTAGGCAAGGGTGCCGCCGGCGATCCCTATCACGTCGGGGTTGAGGATGTTGACCAGCGAGGCGATGGCGAGTCCGAATGCCTCGCCTGCTGCATTCACCACGTGCTTCGCGCGGCGATCGCCCTGGGCAAGCGCGGCATGGATCTGCTCTGGAGGCTTGCCCAGCGCGTGCACGATCGCGGCGCCGCCGGCCACGTCGTCGAGCCGTTTGACGCCTTGAGGCGTCGGCATGGGCATGCTGCCGACCTCACCGGCCCATCCCCGCGAGCCACGAACGACTCGTCCCTCGCACAAGTAGGCCGAGCCCACTGCGGTCCCACAGAGGACCACCACCGCGGATGAGGTCCGAGGGAGACCGGCCGTTTCCTGGGCGAGAGCGCCCCGAATATCGTTGACGAGCAACTGAGGGGCGCCATCATGGATTCCCCGCCAGCCTCTGAGCTGGGGCAGGACGTCGGAGATCTTCACCTGTCCGTGCTCCACGAGGCCAGGGACTGCGATCCCCAGCGCCGTGGGCTTCAGGAAGTTGTCGGCAAGGAATGCCTGGACGGCTGCCTCGATGTCTCCGGAACTGGTCGAGGGGCCGGTGGCCAGGCGGCGCGTGATCGGTGTCTCAAGATCCGGTCCTTCGGCCAGCATGAGCAACTTCGTGCCACCGATGTCCACGCCCACTGTTGCGTGCCGCATTGCCCCACCTCACGCGTTGCTCCCGGGGCAGCAACCTACCGTGGGGCGATCCAGGCCGCGGCGCGGTGGAGCGCGTCCGTGTACAGCCCGAGGGCCGGGTGCTCGGGCCTGCTCGGCTGAGGATGGCCAGCTCGAGGGCCCGTTCCTCAGACACCGGAACGCGGAGGCACACAGCCGCTTGAAGCGAGAGCCAGCACCTGAGAAAGGGCCTTGCCAGGTGGCCTTCTAGGCTTGTGACCTGTGAATCTCGATGATTTGGCATGGCATGCGAAGGGCAACGGCGGACTCCCCCAGCGGACGGTGGACGTTCTTCTGGAGCACGGTCAGCTGGAGGTGGTGATCCGGGCGGCCGTTGAGCGGGGCGAGTGGGTCTGCGCACTGGCGGCGGTAGAGGAGTTGTGCGCGGCCGGAGAGTTCGGGCGAGCAAAGGACGTGATGGCCCCGTTCGTCGAGATCGGCTGGCAGCCAGCACGGTGGGAGACGGCCCGGATCCTGGTCCGTGCGGGACGGACGGAGGAAGGGCTGGCGCTGGTCCCCCAGGGGGAGACAGAGTCGCTGTCGGCCGAGGACTGCCGGAGCCTCGCCGAGCTGCTGGCGGAGGCGGGGCAGGTGGACAAGGCGATCGACCTGCTCGCGCCCAGGCTGGACGAGGCTGGAATGTTGCACTGCCTGGTCCGGGTGACCGAGGAGTGGGGCCGTGACGAGCGAGTGCTCGGGCTGATCCGGCCGGGACGGCCCTTTCGGGCGCGGGTCCTGGAACGGGCCGGCCGTGTGGAGGAGGCGGTCCAGACGCTTCGCGGGGCGATCGTCGTCGGTGACACCGTCATGGTGGGCACCGTCGAGGCCCTCGCCAAGCTGCTGCTGAGGCACGGGCGGATGGAGGAACTGCGTGAGCAGGCCACGGGCCCTCATGCGAGTCACACCGTGAAGTACTACGTGCGGGCGCTGCGGGAACGCGGCCGGGAGGCGGAGGCGGAGGTGCTGCTGCGGGAGTTCATCGCGGCGGAGCCGTATCCGGAGGTGTACCGCTGGCTGCTGCTCGAGCTGCTGGTCCGGCAGGGGCGGTTCGGTGATGCCGAAGAGGTCGCCCGGCCCACATACGGGTATGTGCAAAACAGCCTCCTGGAGTCCCTCGTTCACGCGCTGGTCGAGGCAGGGAAGGCGGACATGGCCCTGCGGATCGTCGAGGAGCTGGACGCGGCCGATGCGCTGGACGCCGAGAGCGACTGGGCTCTCACCAACCGGGTCTGGCTCCTGGGCGAAGCCGGGCAGTACGAAGAGGCGCTGGCGTACGCGGCGGCCCTGCCGCCGGAGGAACAGCCCTACACGGACAGGGTCGTCGCTGGTGTCCTGGAGCGTCTCGGACGCGTCGACGAGGCGGTCGAACTGCTGCGCACGGGGGACTGGATATCGCCGTGGGAGGCGGTGGAAGTCCTCGCCCCGGCACGGGCGGGGCGCCGAAGGACTGGAAGGAATGCCGTCCTTCGCCGACGAACGGAAGACACACCGCCGGCGCTTCGAGTGGTGAGCCAGGCCTCCTGACAGACGGCTCACTGTGCCCGGGTGGCCGCGCATGGCGAGCGAGTCGGCCGCAACCGCGGACGGGCAAGGCGCATCGCATCCAGCCCACCGGCAGGCCTTGCCATTGCTGCTCAGCGACCCTAGCGACTGTTCCCCGCAGTCGGATCCTGGCCGGCTCGCCGGGCGAACACCGGGCCAGCCTTCCTTGAGCAACGCGCGAATCAAGCCACACCCCACCTCTCCGTACGGCTATCGCGTACAAAGACTCCTCAATGCCCTTGTCAACCCGTGACGGGTGCTGTCCGGACGGTGTTATGCAGCTGGTTCAACGCGCACCGCGACGGATCGTCTCCGAAGGTGAACCGCCAGAATCTCCATCTCGACGAGCGTGCCGATGAGACCGGTCTCGGCAAGATGCGTGGCCTGCACCCGTGCTTCACCCAGGGACAGTTCTCGCGCATGGCGGAGGGCCTGCATTACGGGAGCAAGGCGCAGCAAGTCTCCAGACAGGCGAAGCCGTGCCGCCCCGTGCACTCGCAGCAGAGCTTGTCGAATGTTCTCGGGTGTGGCGGGTCCGCTGTCCTGCTCGCACCACCCGTTCGAGCAGTCTGCGCATCGTCCTTCGGTGCCCCAGCAGAGCATGCCGTCCTCGAAGAACTGACCGACATCGCAGGTCGTGGTGCCTCCACAGACACTGCACCGGCCCGTGACCTGTGCTCCTTGCGTGATCACCGGGGCTCCTCAGCGTCCTTGGTCCATGCTGATGGGATCTTCTCCGAGAAGTCGGCTCTCGTCGATCAGGTTTGCGCCGGCTCGGGAGCGGCCGGCTGGACGGGCTCCAGAACAGACTGCTCGGCGGGCGCATCCAAACAGGGCGTGGAATTGCTCCTTGACCCTTTCGGAACTCAGGAGGAGAGCGGTTTCAGTGTTCGATGCGTCCTGTGGATTGTGGGGTGCCCGGCCCCTGAAATTGCCTGATTGAAGAGAGAGGGAAAATCCCAAATGCTCACGGCTGATTTCCTCTACGCCGGCGGCCTTACCCGTCGGCCGTCCGTCTTCAACAGTCGGCGGATCGTGTCCAAGTCCAGCGCCGCGTTCGCAGCCGCATCGTGGGCCAACTCCTCGTCATCAAGGAGTACTGCCAGCCGGGACTGCGGAAGATTCGGGTGGCGCGTCGCCGCAGCCCTCACGGCAGAGTCCGGGTCCTGGGTGAGCCGCTCCACGGCTGGCGGCTCAGCTTCGGGATCGCGTGCGGCCAAGGCCCGGACATCAGGGTCCTCGTGGTCAGCAAAGGCGGCCAGTCCGTTGGTCGGGAAGTTCGGCCGGGTGGTGAGGTGGCTGCGCTCGGGGCCGGTGTACTCGAGGAAGCTGCGCAGCAGAAGGGGCGCGGGGGCGTTTGGATGGTTTTGGGCCAGCAGGACGCGTACACCGAGGTCGTCGTCGGCGGCCAGGCGTGCGACGAGGTCCGGTGGCAGCAGGTGGTCCCTGGCTGCCTCCCGGCGCAGCAGTGGGTGGTTGGAGAGTGCGATTCGGCGGACTGTCGTGGGATCCCGGGGCACCTCGGGTGCAGGGCGGAAGACGAAGGGATGGTCCATGGGGACCTGGTAGTCGGTCTGAGCCCGTTCCTCTTCGCTCAGTTCGGGGTGGAGAGACACGGCCAGCCGGACGGCGGGGTGGGGGTCCGTCATGAGCGTGCGGCGCTCGGCCGGTCCCAGGTCCGCGCGGTACGCGACGTGCGTGCGCACGTCCGGGTCCGGATCGGCGAGGAGTGCGCGGCACTCGGCGGGTCCAAGGTCTGTGCGTTGCGCGATCCGGCCCCGTATCTCCGGATCCGCGTCGGCGGCCAGGAGGACCACCGTGTCGGGAGGGAGGGAGGGGTTCACGGCGATCATCGCCTTGTCCTCCTTGCCAGCGGGTCTGGCGAGGACGCCCTGCACCACAGCTCTGGTGAGGGGGTGGTGGAGCAGCAGGTCGGTGCGGGCGTGGCACGGTCGGTCAGGGAGCGCACTCTCCACCCACGCAGGATCCTGATAGCGAGCATGCCGCTGAGCCGTTTCCCGGACCTCGCCGTCGGGGTCTGTGAGGAGGGCGGCCCGCATGTCCGCGGACAGTGATGCCCACGCGCCGACCCCCCAGCGGCGGACTTTCGCGATCGGGTGGGTGGGCATGGATCGGCGCAGTCTGGTGGAGATCTGCTGGTAGAAGGGACCACCCAGGAGTTCGTCGTCGTACGTGCTGATCATGTGGACGACGGCCTCGTCGGGCAGGGGCCTGGGCCGGGCGGGGGCGGCCACCCGCGGTCCCCCGGCCAGGTGGGCGCGGACGAACCACTCTGGATCGTCCAGCAGTCGAACTCGCTGGGCCGGATCGACATGGGGGTTGCGGGCGAAGAAGCTGCGGGTGTAGGTGTCGGGGTGCTCGATCACCGCGTCGACGACGGCGTCGGGCAAGATCCGGTCCCGGCACAGCACCATCCGTGCGGCAAGCGGAGCGTCAGAGAGCAGCCGCAAGAGGATGCTCTCCGGCGCGGACGGGTTGAGAGCCAGCCCGGCAAGTCGACGGGTGGGGAGATCGGCGTCCGCCCAGATCTGCTCAGGCGTAGGCATGCCTTGTACCCCCAAGGTGTCAACCGGTCTCGTGCAGACTTGGTTCACGACCCTATCCGCCCTGCACAGCGACAGGCCGAGCATGCCGGCGCGGTTGCGCCGGCCGTCGCGCGCCCACTGCAGTACGGCCTCGTTGGGCCGGTTCCAGCGAGAAGCACATACAGCAGTGCCCCGGCCCTGATCGGGGCCGGGGCACTGAGAGCGGTTCGGAAGCCACCTGTGTACAGCGCAAGCTACGAGGTCGACAGCCCGTGCTCCCCGGGGGTGCCATGGCGATCATCACCACGCAAGCGGGGCAGGAGGTGCCTGGTAGCCAGTGTCCGCGCTGCGCGAGCGGCATCCTCAAGCCACGCGTGCCCCGCAGCGGGGAGGCCGCTCACCCCGCTGAGCCGCTCGGTGATGTGCTCTTCTGGGATGTACGTATCTGGGTGGCTCGACGACGCGGGAGCTACCTGCATGAGCTGCAGGCAGCTCCCGCGTTTCTTGGCGGGCCGTGCCCCAAGTTGCGGTCAGCCGATGGCGCGGTTGCTGACCCAGCCGACGCCGCTGGCGGCGAAGCGGCTTCCGTTCGCGGTGCGGCCGCCGGCGTAGAAGTAGAGGTATCCGTCGGATGCGACTGCCCAGATGTCGGGGATGCCGTCGCCGTTGGCGTCGGGGGTTCCCATGATCTTGGGCATGGATGCCTTGTCCCAGCCGCCGGTTCCGTACGTCTCGTCCTGGCCGGTCTTGGAGCCGGCGGCCGTTGCCAGCGAGTTCAGGTCGACTCCGCCGCCCGTGCCGGGCTTGCCGTGTCGCAGGAGCAGGCCGCGCCCGATTTCCTCGGTGCGGAAGAGCAGGTCCGCGACGCCGTCGCCGTCGAAGTCGGCGACCGTGACGAGGTCACGGTTGGCCCAGGGTGAGCTGGTCAGCATGCGGGCTTCGCTGAAGGTGGCGCCGTTGTAGCCGATGAAGGCCCAGAGCTGGTCGCCGACGGTGGCGAAGAGTTCGGGGCGCCCGTCTCCGGTGACGTCACCTGTGGCGAGGAGCTGGGTGTACGTGAAGGAGGTGTTGGTGGGCGCGTTGGGCGGGAGGAGGAGTTCGCGGCGCTTGGTGATGTTCACGGCCCCGTAGCCGTCGCCGGGATACACCCAGAACTTTCCGCCGACGCCCGCGATGAGGTCTTGCAGGCCGTCGCCGCCGTAGAAGTCGCCGTTGTGGGTGATCAGTGCGCCGGAGAAGTAGCCGGAGGCCGGGGCGATGAACGCTGCTTCCGTGTCGCCGCCGTTGGGGTCCTTGGCAGGGTTCTCCCGGTACGCACCGGACATGGAGTAGTCGAGGTCTCCGTTGCCCTTGAGGTAGTTCGGGTCTGTCCTGTCGGTGTGTGAGGGGTAGAGGCGGAGGTTGCCGCCCGAGGTGATCGCCAGCAGGTCAGGGTGCTGGTCGCCGGTGAAGTCGCCTGCGGTGTCGGCCTGGTCCCGGGGGGTCACGTAGAAGAAGTACTTGGTGGGTTCGGACACATGGTCCGCGCCGTCGACGGCTCTGACGTAGAGCACGTTGGGGCCCGCGGCCGGGGGCTTGGCGCCGGAGAGCATTGCCTCAACCGTGATGGGGGTGCCGGCTGTCCGGGCCAGGGAGTAGGGGTAGCTGTTGGCGTTGAAGCCGTACTCGTACCGCTTGACGTCGCTGTCCAGGGCCCGGAAGTAGAACGTGCCGGGGGTGCCGAACTTCTTGGTGGACCAGTTGTCGGCGTCCTCGGCTTCGTTGCCGAAGGCGTTGTCACCGGCGTCGGCGTTGGGGAAGTCGGTGGAGCGGACGCGGGGCGCCTTGGGGGCGAGGCTGTCGAAGATGAAGCGGCAGGGAACGGTGCCCGGCGCGTAGGCCGAGGTGGCGCCGGCGTCGTCGATGGCGCGGACCGACCAGGAGTACATGGTGTTGTTGACCATGCCGCTGGTGGAGAAGCTCGGCGTGGTGCGCAGGGCCGCGCTGGTGTCGCCGCCGACGGAGACCGTTCCGGTGGACTTGAGCATGTCGCCGGTGGTGGACCACTTGTTGGTCGGCCACATGGTGAAGTCGAGGAGGTCGAGGTTGTCGTCCTTGTCGGTGGACTTGGCGGTGAAGTTGATGGACTCGGCACCGACCCTGACGTACGGGGGCACGGTGGTGCACTTGAAGTCGGGGCCGAGGTCGAGGTTGGTCGGCTTGCTCGGCGGCCGGTTGTAGATCAGCGTGAGGACGGGTGCGCTCTCGCCGTTCGCCTGGAACTTCTTCCAGGCGTACTGGGACTTCTCGTCCCTGGCGCGCATCCCGAACGTGATGGTGCTCTTGCCCTTGTTCGCCGTGATCTGCGAAACCGAGGTCACGTCGAAGGTCTCGTAGGCGTCGCGGCAGCCCGACTTGTATCCGTGCGCGAAGCTCCTGACCGGTGCCGCCAGGTTGCCGTCTGTGAGGGCGGGGGCGTTCTTCCAGTTGGTGCGTCCGTTGATCGGGCCGGTGTGGTGGACGCTCATGGACCGGGCGCTGCATGACCAGGAGTAGGTCTCCAGCAGGCGCAGGGTGGCCTTCTGGATCTTGGCGCCCTGGAGGTTCTTGTCGAACGCGATGTTGAAGTATGAGCGGGAGGTGCCCCAGGTGTCGGACTCGAACCCGACGCGGGCTTCGTGCGTGCCGCCCTGGTTGAAGTCCTTGCCGTTGAAGAAGGTGGCGTTGGGGTGGCGGCTGTAGGCGGTGGTCCAGTCCTGGGTGTGCTTCTTGACGGTGGGGTCGATGAAGACCGGGTAGACGGTGGTGGGGTCGTTGAGGAAGTCCTGCTGGGGAGTCAGCAGCCACTTTCCGCCGGACAGCTCGGCCTCGACCACTTCACCGTGGGACTCGGGGGACGGGCCGTTGAGCAGGGGCAGGCTCAGTGTGGCGGCCGCGCCGGACTGGGAAGGCGCCGGTGTGGGCTCGGCCGGGGCCGAGGGAAGCGGCGGATCGGTCAGCGCGGGGGCCGCCTCATCGGTCGCCGCGGGCAGTACTTCGCCCTCGGGGTCGACCTGGTCGTTGGCCAGATCTTCGGTCACGCTGGGGCTCGGCGCGGGCGCGGAGCTCGTGCTGATCGTCGGCTGCGGCGACTCGGACGCGGTCGGCTGGGACGAGGCACCCAGCTGGCCGTCGGTGACAGCGGGGGCACCGCTGTTGTCCCACATGAGTGGGGTCGGCGACAGCGCGACCTCGTCCCCGTCCGCGTTCTCCGCCGCGACGATGCCCGATGTCGGGTCGAGGCGGAAGGTCAGCGTGGGCGAGGTGAGTCCGTAGGACAGTTGTGCGACCCGCGGGTCGGCGGCGGCCTGACGGTTCTTCAGCACGATCAGCTGGGCGAACCCGTCGTCGTCGGCGGTCAGGACCAGATCGGCGCCCGGGAAGATCTCCGGATACAGGGCCCGCGATCCGTCGATGATGGGTGTGGGTACGGGGCCCGGCCAGGTCAGCTGGATCTGGTGGGTTTGCGTGTCGCCGACCGTCAGGGTGACCAGAGGGCTTGCCACCTCATCCGCAGCGGCCGCGGGCAGGAGCGAGACACGCCGGACGTTCGTGCGCGAAGCCCGCCCGGAGGAACCCTCCTGGGTGCCTGCTGAGAACGTCACGCGCGTGTTGGTCGCCTTGGGTTCCCAGCCTTCGTCCGTCCGGCGCAGGGTGGTGTCGACCGGCTTCCACTCCTGGCCGACCTTCGCCCATATCGGGGAGGCGTAGAGCTTCTTCGTCATGAGCCCGTCGGGGCGGGCCCATGTGGTCGAGCGAGCGGTCCGCAGCGCCGTCACCTCGACCTGCTTGCCGCTCTTGCGTGCCTGCGCGGACGCGACGTGCTGCGTGACCGTCTTGGCCTGCGACTGCCGGGTCTTGTCGTTGCCACCGGCGGCGGGTGCCGGGGAAGCGTCTTCGGGGGACGCGGCCTCGAAGCCCGCGTAAGTGATCCCGCCTGCGGCGAGCGCGGCGGCAACCACCACAGCACTCACCCGCCGACCGGGCAGCCGACGCCATGTCTGTCTCATTCGGTGAGGACTCCTTCTCGGCACCCGGGCACTCACGGCACCGGCTGAAACCACTGAGCCGGCCATGACGTGTGGATGAGTGAGTCCGCGGCGGAGCACCTTCCCGCAAGGGCATGACTGGGCCAGCCGATGATGACCCATCAATCTCGCGCCGTCACCCTGCGCGTCGCCGAGGCGGCGAACTCTGTCAGCAGGTCGCGAACGAGGGCCGCAGAAGAGCGCGACGCCGATGCGGCAGGACCAGCGACATCCCGAAGGGAACGATCAGTAGGAAATTAGGGTGAATAGTCGCCAGCGCCAGGCGCTTCAGGGGTAGATGCAGTATTCACGCTGTTTGCCGGGCTTAATGGAGTGCCCTCCCATCTGCCGGGGAAGGAGCCGCTTGACCCTTCTCTGTACGGGACTACATCGTTACGCTCCGTGACGTTAATCACGTAGAGCTGTCGCGCCCTGGCGTTCCTTCACGACACGCCCGCAGAATCTTCCAATCTGAAGTGTCATCACCTGCGGTCCGCTCCGGTCCCGCTCCAAGTGGTCCGGGGGGACCCCACCTTGTTCGGTCGAATCCCGCCTGCACGCCGTCGCGTGCGGCGAACTGTCATACCCGCCCTGGGCGCAGCCCTGCTGGTGGGTCTGCTGCCTGCCCAGTCACTGGCCCTGCCACCCGACCCAGCGACGGCCGAGACCGGCCGGGAATCCCTCGCGTCAGTGCCTCTCGAGCTCGAGACCATCGAGGCGGAGAAGCCGGTCGAAGGCGCGACGCTCGAGAAGGACCTCGAGACGCTCAAGGAAGAAGTTCCTGCAGATCTCCAGCAGGCCCCTACCGGGACCACGACGCCGCCGCCTGCGAACACGGGCACCGTTTCCTTCGGTTCCGTTCTCAGTGCGGCTCTGATGACGGAGACAACTGCCGAGACGACGATTGAACCGAAGCCGGTTCCAGGCGTCCCGGTCAAGCTCGGCCAGGCCGAAGGCCAGCCCATGCCCACCGGAACCTGGGCAGCCACGGTCATCGACCGGACCAAAGAGCTCAACGCCGGCATCGACCGCGCTCTGACGGTCGGCACACTCGTCACCGTCGAGGCACCCACCACCGGGTCCGTACCCATCAAGGTGCAGCTGGACTACAGCAAGTTCGAGAACCTCTACGGCGCCGACTGGTCCTCCCGTCTGCGCCTCGTCCAGTTCCCCGAGTGCTACCTGACCACGCCGCTCGAAGAGGCGTGCCAGGCGTACACGGAACTGGAAACGGTCAACGACGCCGGCACCGACTCGATCACCGCGACCGTCGACACGGCAGCCGACGGCACGACGACGCCCGCATCCTTCACCGGCGGCACTTCCCACTCCGGGCCCGCGATGATGCAGGCGTCCTACACCACCGCGACGCCCACGGCGACGGGCGGCGACAAGGCCGTCGTCGGCGCCGTCGACTCGGGTGCCGGCAACGGGGGCTCGTTCAAGGCCACCCCGCTCGCCTCCAGCGGCAAGTGGTCGGCGGGAGGCTCCTCCGGGGCCTTCACCTGGAGCTACCCCCTGGCCATCCCACCTGCGCCGGCCGGGCCCGCCCCCAACGTGTCGTTCAATTACAGCTCGCAGACGGTCGACGGAAAGACATCCGTCTCCTCACCTCAGGCCTCGTGGATCGGCGAGGGCTGGGACTACGACCCCGGCCACATCGAGCGCCGCTACCGCGCCTGCAAGGACGACACCAAGACGCTCAAGGCCGGCGCGCCCAACAACACCGCCAAGGCCGACAAGACCAGCGACCTGTGCTGGGTGTCCTACAACGCCGTGATGTCACTCGGCGGCAAGACCACCGAGCTGGTGCGCGACGACGCGGCGACCACCGATGCCGAAACCGGCACCGAGACCTACCGCTCCCAGAGTGACGACGGCACCCGGATCCGCCGCCACACGGGCGGAACGAACGGCGACAACAACGGCGAGTACTGGGTCGTCACCACGACCGACGGAACCCAGTACTACTTCGGCCAGAACAAAATCGACGGCGGCCACGCCAACACGAACTCAGTGTCGACCGTGCCGGTCTTCGGCAACCACCCGGGCGAACCCTGCTACCAGGAGACGTTCGCCAACTCCCGGTGCGGGACGAGCAAGCAGGCGTGGCGCTGGGGCCTCGACAAGGTCGTCGACGTTCACGGCAACGTGATGGTCATCAACTGGACTCAGGAGCAGAACCACTACGCGGTCCGCGAGAAGCGGAAGACCCCGGAACAGTACGACCGGTTCGCCTACCCGACGAGCATCGAGTACGGGATGCGCGCGGGCACACTGACCAATCCGGCCGCCAAGGTCGAATTCGGCGTCCAGCAGCGCTGCCTCAAGTCCGAAACGGTCTGTGCCCCCGCCAACTTCGACAAGACGGGCGACGCCGGCGCCTACCGCGCGTGGTGGGACACCCCGGGCGCGCTGAACTGCAAGTCCACCTCGAGCCTCTGCCCCGCATTCCCCTCGTTCTGGACCCAGATGCGTCTGGGCGCGGTGACGACATGGGCGGCACGGGCCGGCCAGACGGGCCTGGGCAAGGTCGACACCTGGAACCTGTACCAGTCGTTCCCGGAAGACTGGTACGACTCCTCCCCGGGCCTGTGGCTCAACTCCATCACCCGGAGAGGCTTCGGCCCCGGTGACACCACCGGCACCCTGCAGTCCAAGGACGGCGTCAGCTTCGCCAAGTACACCGTGGGAACCACCTCCCCACTGCGAGGCCGGCTGAAGGACCAGCAGCTCCGCAACCTCGTACCGGCCGGCTCGACCGACCAGCGGCCTCCGTTCACGCGCCCCCGCATCGGCACGGTGGCGACCGAAGGCGGCGGCAGCATCGAGGTCGAGTACGCGGGAGGCTGCAAGGAAGAGCCGACCGAGGACAAGGGGCAGGCCAACACGTACTGCTACCCGGTGCGCTGGTCCCCTGACGGTGAAGAGAAGACACCGGCCAAGGCCTGGTTCAACAAGTACGTCGTCGACTCGATCACCGAAACCGACAAGGTCACCTCGCCCTTCAGCAAGCCCATCTACACCAAGTACCGGTACTACGGACCGGCCTGGGCGAAGAGCAACGACGAATTCACCCGCCCGGCACTGCGCACCTACAGCGACTGGCGCGGCTACGGCAGGGTCACCGTCACCAAGGGCAGCAGTGTCGGCGACGGCACGTGGTACACCCCGCAGTCACAGTCGTTCTCCGAGGCCCGCTACTTCCAGGGAATCGGCGGCGAGATCAAGGACTCCACGGGCAAGGCCCTGCCCGTGGACAACGAGCCGCAGTACGCGGGCATGACCTCGGAGACCATCACCTACCTCAACTCCGACAGGCCGGCCGGCGGCATGCCGAAGGTCGTCAGCCGGACCCTGAGCGTTCCGGAGTCCACACAGACCGCGTCGCGAAGCCGCGAGGCCGAGGACGGCAGCGACCCCGGACCACTCGTCGCTCACAGGATCAGCGTCAAGCAGTCCGACGCCATACAGACAGTCGGCAGCAGCTGGCAGGCGGTGCGGACGGCCACTCTGGCTCGGGACGAGTACGGCCTGCCGACCGAGGTGGAGACCGCGGTCGTCAAGCCCAACGGCACCGGCGAGAACCTCTCCGAGCAGACCTGCACCAAGACCGTGTACACCAACAGCACGTCGGACTGGCTCATCGGTCTGACCAAGACCAAGCGCACCACCGCCACCCCCTGCGCGAGCGTCGACACGGCCAATCCCGCCACGGAGCTGAAGAGCTCGGTGGAGATCACCTACGACGACGGCGGCGCCCTCACCAAGGGCCTGCCCACCAAGGTCTCCGAGATCGACGGAACCGGAACCTCACACTCGGTCACCACGACCACGACCTACGACCCCCTGGGCCGGATCCGCACGGTCACCGCACCGGGCTCCGGAACGACCGAAACCGTATACACCCCCGGTGACGGAGGTGGCCCGGTCACAGCCGTCAAGACCAGCAAGACCGTCAACAACAAGGTCCACGCGACCACCACGACCTACGACCCCGGCCGAGCACTGCCCCTGACGGTGACCGACCCCAACAATCGAGTCACCCGTACCCAGTACGACGCGCTCGGCCGCCTGGTCAAGGGCTGGTCCGCCTCCCGCTCCTCCGGCAGCCAGGCTCCCAACGTCGAGATCGGCTACCAGCCAGCCGTCGCCACTGCCACCGAAACCAGCCCGGCAGCGGTCACCGTCAAATCCCTCAAGGACGACGGCACGTATGCCACTCAGATCACCGTCTACGACGGGCTGATGCGCCAGATCCAGACCCAGTCCGAGGCCGTCGGCCCTGGGCGGATCATCAGCGACACCAAGTACAACGATCAGGGCCTGCCCGCAGAGCAGACCAGCGGATACCTCGCCAAGGGCAACCCCGAGACCAAGGCCTTCGAGGTCAAGTCCGCCTCCCTCATACCCAGCCGGGTCAAGACCGTCTACGACGGTCTGGCACGCGCAACCCGCCAGACCACCTTCCACGGCACCACCGCCAAGTACTCCTCGTACACCGGCTACGTCGACAACAGCGTCACCGTCGACCCGCCCGGCTCCACGGTGCCCAAGACGACGACCACCTCCGATGCCCTCGGCCGTGTCACCGACATCCGCCACTACACCACCCTCGCCAGCAGCGGTCCCTACCGCACGACCACCTACGGCTACGACCGGCGCGGCAACCGCACCTCGGTCACCGACCCGGCCGGCAACGCCTGGACGTACGTCTACGACGCCCGGGGCCGGGTGACCTCCTCCACCGACCCCGACACCGGCACCACCGAGACGTGGTACGACGAGGCCGACCGCCCGGTGGAGGTGAAGGACCAGCTCCAGCAGTCGACCAAGACGACCTACGACACGCTCGGCCGTATCACCGAGGTGAACGGCGGGCCGACGACCGCCCCGCAGATCAAGAGGTTCACCTACGACATGACCGGGGCACTCGGCCTGCCCTGGGAGTCCAAGCGGGTCACCAGCGCCGGCGAGTACATCGACCGGGTGACGGGCTACGACACCGAGTACCGGCCGACCGGACGCGAGACGGTCATCCCGCAGAACACCATGACCACGGGCCTGTCGGGCACCTACACGTACGCGTACACGTACACACCCACCGGCAAGCCGCTGTCGGTCACGCTCCCCGCGAAGGGTGGCCTGAACAGCGAGAAGGTCATCACCCGCTACACCGAGGACGGACTTCCCGAGTCGACCTCCGGCCACAGCTGGTACACCACCGACGTCACCTACTCGCCCTACGGCGAAGTGCTCCGCACCGTCTCCGGCGCCCAGCCCTTCCGGGTCTGGACCACCAACTTCGTCGACGAGCACACCGGCCGCCTCCAGCGCACCGTGAGCGACCGGGAAGCGACGGACTACCATCGCGTCGCCGACGCACGGTACGCCTACGACACCTCGGGCATGATCACCGCGAGCGCCCGGGAACTGGCCGACGGGTCCGCGAGGACCTGGGACAACCAGTGCTTCACGTACGACGCCATGGGCCAGCTGGTCAACGCCTGGACCTCCTCCATCACACCACCCGCCGTCACGCAAGGAGGGGTGGGCGGCACCGGCTGCAAGTCGGCATCGGGAGCCACCTGGGGCCACCGCTTCGACGGAGCCGCCTCCAGCGGACCCGTCGCGGACGCCGCCCACCAGACCGGCGCGTCAGCACCCGCCAACCTCGCCGGCACGGCCCCCTTCGCCGGCACCATCGCCACCGGCACGACCGCCTACCGCCAGTCCTTCACCTACGACTGGCTCGGCAACCGCGCCACCCACACCGACCACGACCCGGCCGGCAACACCGCCAACAACACCAGCTACACCTACAACTACCTCGCGACCCAGCCCCACACACTGGCCTCCGTCGCTACCACAGACACCGCCAAAAGCAGCACGTACACGTACAACCCCACGGGCACGACCCGGACGCGCGGCTTCCCCGGTGACGCCCAGGACCAAAACCTCGAGTGGACGTCCGAGCAGAAACTCGAGTCGAACACCGTAGGCACAGGCACCACGGCCACGAAGACGACCTACGTCTACGACGCCGCAGGCAACCGCCTTCTGGAGAACTCCCCCGCAGGCAGCACCCTCTACCTCGGCGAAACCGAACTCACCACCGACAAGGTCGGCCTGATCACCCGCGCTTCACGCGCCTACGGCCAAGCGGGGGCCCCGACCGTCGTACGCACCACCAACGGCACCCCCACAGGCCACACCCTCAGCGCCCTGATCACCGACCACCTCGGCACCGCCAACACCACCGTCGAACTGTCCACCGGCCAGCCCGTCACCCGCCGCAGCTTCAAGCCCTACGGCGAACTCCGCGGCCCGAAGCCGACCACCTGGCCCAACAAACGCAGCTACCTCGGCGTCGGCATCGACGACACCACAACCGGCCTCACCCACATCGGCGCCCGAGAATACGACCAAAAAACCGGCCGCTTCCTCTCCGCCGACCCCCTCATCGACATCACCGACCCGCTCCAGATGAACGGGTACACCTACGCCAACAACAACCCCGTTTCAAAGAGCGACCCCACCGGCCTCGCCCCCATGGCCTCCGGCGGAAACGCGCGAGACGAAGACGACTACCATCGCACCAACGGCACCGACGTCACGGTGACATCCGGAGGGAAGTTCGCCCTCGGCGAGTACGTGGGATACCTCCCCGGGCCCTCGCTCAACGACACCATGTACTTGAAGCACGGCCTGGGAAGCGAGCCTCTCCCTGCCCCCACAAAGGGCCTCGCAAAATACCTGCGGATATACCACAAGAGCCTTAGCGCAGTCAACTTTACGGTCGATAGCGATAGGTACAATGAGTCATCCCTGAAAATAAGCGCGCATTTCAGCGCCTGCAATTCAAAAGGCGTTGAATGCGCAGACGACCTACACGAGGAGCGCTACACTAAGCAGGCCCAAGAGTACGGCCTGGACGGCTCGGCAGCGAAATGGCGGGCGCCCCGCCAAAAGCCAAAGTCCAAGTCAACCGATTGCAATCACAGTTTCCTCCCCGACACCAAGGTTCTCATGGGGGATGGAAGCCGGAAGAAGCTCAAGGATGTGAAGGTCGGCGATGTCGTCATCGCCACCGATCCTGGCACCGGAAGAAATTACAGGAAGCGCGTTGCCGAGGTAATCCGCACCGAAGACGACAAGAGTTTCACAAGCCTCACCATCTCCGTCAACGGGCAGCTCTCCGAAATCATCGCAACGGACACCCACCCCTTCTGGGTGCCGGACCTTCGTGAGTGGGTCGAGGCAGGGAACCTCAAGGCCGGCCAGCTCCTGCGCACCAGCTCGGGGACCCATGTCCAGATAACCCAGGCCACTCGCTACATCAAGCAGCAGCGCACGTACGACCTGTCGATCGATGACATCCACACGTACTATGTGCTGGCGGGAGCCACGCCGGTCCTGGTTCACAATTGTGGCGGCCAGGTGGAATATGGTGGCAATGATCTGAGCCAGGCTGTCATACAGGAACGGCTGAGGACGGGGAACAAGTCCAACAATTTTGCGGCGGTGAGGTACACCGATGCGAATGGGGACTCGCAGATTGCGGTCGCAGTCTCCTCGAAGGGTCTGGGTAACCATGCGGAGCGTAAATTGCTCAGGCAGTACGGGGATTCGATCACTGAAGCCTATTCGGAATTCCAGCCGTGCACTGGGACGAATAAGTGCCGCAGCAGGCTAGCTGAGGCTGGCATACCAACGACTTGGACTTGGGGTTGGACCACCTCGGCTGAGGGTGCTGCCGCAAGGTCCGCCAAGGGTAAAGCGGTGACTTCGATGTTCAGGGACGCCATATCGGGCAACTGGTAAGGTAGTTCCAATATGACGGTTGGCCCGCCGCCCACATGGGCGGCGGGCCAACCGTGTAGCTATGGGAATGGAGGCGGGTGTCGATGGCTAGCCACCGCTACTCGATCGACTATGTTGCATTCGTGAGGAACTCCGCTGCGCGCGGGTATCTTTCTTCCGTCGGTCTACCTGCCGAGCATGTCCTCTTTTCGGCTTCAGAAGCCGCTGATGGCGGGGTCGAGAGCGCTGAAGGTCGACACCTTCTTAAATTGGGATCTGGTGGAGATGGCGATGACGCGTACTGCGTTGACTGTAAAAGCGGAGAGGTACTCTACCGCGGTAGCGGTGATTCGTCCCTGTTTTTTGTGAATTCGTCACCGCAGAAATTCTCTGAGTATTTGAGTGTGTTTGAACGTGAAACCGCTCGATCCGCAGGTGAAGATGATCCAGAAATGCTGGAAGAACTTGCTGATCTACTGGCGATGTCATTCCAGGAGATTGATGCGTCGGCTCTGCAGGACGATCCAGGATTTTGGCGTTCAATTCTCTTCGATGTGGCAATCGGCGACTATGTCGATGACGAGGAGTGACCTCCTTCAGGCCGGCCGGTGAACAGCAAGGTCCTGCCCGTCAGGATCGACCTCGCCCGCTCGGCCGGCGGCGACTTCGAGCACCTCGTCCTCACCCTCCGGGCCGCCCTCGCCGCCATCGGCCGCCCCCTGCCCGCCTTCGACCTCGCGCTGCGCCGCTACTGGGAACACCAGCACCCGGGCGAGCCTCTGGAGGCGTACCTCCAGCGCGGCGGGCTCACCGCGAAGTTCGGCAAGACGATGCCGCAGCAGATGCAGTCCGCGCTCTCCGACGTCGCCCAGGCCCTGCTCCTGCCCGGCACCGTCGGCAGCGCCGTCGGGCAGGTCACCGACTCCCTCGTCCGCGCGCTGCGCGAACGCCGGCAGACCGTGCGCGCACTCGCCTCCTGCTTCCGGCTCGCCGACCTGCTGGAGGCCGAACCCGACCTGGATACGCTCTCCTTCTACCCGCACCTGCTCGCCTGGGAGCTCGACCGCCTCCCGGAGAACAAGAAGGTGACGCCGGTGATCCTGCTGGACACCTTCGAGGACGTCGGCGACCGCACCCACCGCGACCTGGAGCGGCTCATCCAGCGCGTCGTGTGGCTGCTGCCGAACGCGTTCTTCGTCATCACCGGCCGCGCCCGCCTGCAGTGGGCCGAGCCCGCCCTCCAGGGCCAGCTCGACTACACCGGCCGCACCGCCTGGCCCGGCCTCGCCGTCTCCTCCCGGCCCGGCGGCATCCCACACGCCCGCGGTCTCCTCCCCCGCGACATCCCGGTACGTGGGCGGCAGGTCCTGATCGGCGACTTCGCTCCCGAGGACTGCGACGACTACCTCGCCCGACGGCTCGAAACAGACGGCACCGCGCTCATCCCCGAGCCCGTACGGAACGTGATCACCCGCCGCTCCCACGGCCTCCCGCTCTACCTCGACCTGTCGGTGATGCGGTTCCTCGAACTCCGCCGCACCGGCCACACCCCCGCACCGGCCGACTTCGAGCACGACTTCGGCGCCCTGATCGCCCGCACCCTGGCCGACCTCACCCCCGACGAGCGCCACGTCCTGCGCTCCGTCAGCCTCCTGGACGCCTTCGACGAAGACCTCGCCACCCAGACCGCCGGCCTCACCCACCACACGGCGGCCCGGCGCCTGATCGAACGGCCCTTCGTCCACGAGAACCCCTTCGGCCTGTGGCCCCACCACCTGCACGGCCTCATCCGCTCCACCATCCGCAGCGCCGACGACCTCACCGACGACCGCTGGACCCCCGTCGTGTAGGTTCGCACTTCAAGTGGCCCCTTCTCGTTCGCCGTGGCCTCTCTCCGGCCCAAAGGACAGCGCGGTGAGACGGACTCCTGTCCTATGATCGTGGAGATGGCTCAGCTGGTAGAAGTTGGCCCTTTTGCGCCCTGGCCTTGCTGCTCGGGGGTGGGGGCGTGTCAGAGCCAGAGTGCCGGGCTAGATTCCCCAGGCTGGGACACCCGACCGCGTCTGCGGAATCAGATGTAGAGCGCGGAGGGAGCTTGCCCAGCCGACTCGCTTCGATCGTGGTGAGGGGCAGAGAACCATCAGTTCTCGCGAGGCGTCTTGTTTCCCGCGAGGTTAACTGCGGATTGTGCAGGGGATCAGGCAGGCACGGGTTCTGTGACGGAACAGCTGGGGGCGATGACGTTGTTCGACGAGGCATTGGTGGCGCTTGCGGCGGCGGGGGGCACTGCGGTGGTGCAGGCTGCGAGCACGGATGCCTGGACCGGGTTCCGCCAGGCAGTGGCCCGGTTGGTCGGCCGAGGAGATGAGCAACGGACGAGTAGCGCGATGCAGGCACTTGACGGGACGGCGGCAGCTCTACAGGCCGCCGACGCGGAGCGTGCGGAACAGGTGGGCGCGCGTCAGGAGCAGCTCTGGCAAGCCTGCTTCGGCGACTTGCTGGAAAACGTTGACGGGCCAGAGCGGGCTCGTGTGGTCGCCGACCTACGCGCACTGATCGAAGAACACGCCCCACCAGCGTCGGCGAACAGAGACCAGGTCTCCGGCAACACCTTCAACGGGCCCACCGCCCTTCAGACTGGCAACCACAATCGGCAGGTGAACCGCTTCGGGTCGGAAGCATGACGGCCACGCCCGGCCGAGACAGAGTGGCCGGCAACACGTTCAACGGCCCTGCTTTCATCCAGATCGGCGACGGCAACCAGCAGAACAACTACTTCGTCGCGCCCTCCCAGCAGCTCCGTCAGCCGCCGCCAGTGCAGGAGGTCGCCGACTGGGTGGTTGACCGCCCTGAGGCCGACGAGGTCATCGCCACGGTGTGCTCGCAGGAGGGCGGCGCGGTGGGGATCACCACGGCCCTGGAAGGCGCGGGCGGATTCGGGAAAACGATGCTCGCCAAGAAGGTGTGCACGAGCCCCCAAGTGCGGCAGCACTTCGGGGAACGGGTGTACGCATTCACCATGGGCCGGGACGTGCGCCGCAAGGCCGACATCGCCAGGAAGGTCGGCGAGGCGATCCGCTTCATTACCGAGGACGCCACGCCGTTCGAAGACCCAGAACTGGCCGGAGCCCACCTTGGGCGGCTCTTGGACCAGCACGACGATCAGCGCTTTCTCCTGGTCATCGACGATGTCTGGAGCAAGGAGCAGCTCGCTCCCTTCCTTATCGGCGGTAGGCGCTGCGTGCGTCTGGTGACGACCCGCCGCCCCGAGAGCCTCCCACCAGACACGCAGCGGATCCGCGTCGATGAAATGGCCACCGGCCAGGCGAGCGCAGTGCTCACCTGGGAGTTGCCCCCCTTGCCCGAAGCGACAGTCCAGGGGCTGCTGCGGGCCACCGGTCGCTGGCCCTTGCTGCTGCGCTTGACCAACCGCGTGATCGCCACACAACTGGACACGGGTGCTCCCCCTGCGGCAGCCGCTCAGGGTGTGCTGGAACTGTTGGAGAGACAAGGCCCAGCCGCAGTCGACGTCCTGGCACCGTCCGCAGGCCCGGACGACCTCGACCACAGCCGGAGACTGCTCGACGACCCCGAACAACGCAAGCGCCTGGTGCGAGCAACGGTCGAAGCCGCGACCGAACTACTGCCCGGGGAGCACGAGAAGCGATTAGCCGAACTCGGCATCTTCGCCGAGGACGAGTCGGTCCCCATCCCCCTTGCGGCCAAGCTGTGGCATGCCACCGGCGGGCTCGACGAGATGCAGGCACGACAGCTATGCAAGACGCTTCACGATCTGTCCCTGCTTACCATGAACAGGGTGGACGGGGGCCGGCTGACCCTGCACGACGTCATCCGCGATTTCCTGCGCCACGACCTTGGCCCTCGTCGCGTCGCCGAGCTCAACTCCACGCTGGTGGATGCAGTCGCAGCCACCTTGTCCCCGCCCACGACCCTCACCCCTTCAGGTCCCCGATCACGCGCTGCGTGGTGGGAACTGACGGACCAGTACCTGCTCGACCACGCCGTGGCGCACATGCTGGCCGCCAGGCGTACTGATGAGGCCGAGGCGATCGCCTTCGACTTGCGCTGGGTCGAGGCCCGGCTCTACCAACGCGGCCCCACGGCCCCCTGGAGCGACCTTGCCCGGATCCCTACTCGCGGAGCCCGAACCCGGGCACAAGATCTCGCTCGTGCCATGCATTTGCTCGCCGACGTCCAGCCCACCCACGCCGTGAGCGCGATCCTCCGCAGCCGCTTGGAACCTCTCACTGCGTGGCACGATCAGGTCCGCGCCCTGGAGCGCCACCCTGGCCCGCCGGCCCTGATCAATGCCTGGCCCCCACCGGACCTTCCCGATCCTCTGCTCCTGCGCACGCTCACCGGCCATCTTGAGGTGACAGCGATAGCGATCGCCCCCGACGGCACGCGGCTCGCCACCGGCGACGGCTACGACGGCAGCGTACACATCTGGGACATGGCCACCGGGCGGAACGTCACCACCTTCGCCGGCCGCACCGACCGTGTGAGCGCGAGCGCCCCCGAAGGAACCTGGACGAAAGACCACGTGACTACAGTGGCGATTTCCCCTGACGGAACCTGGCTGGCCGCAGCGCATGCCAACGGCACGGTCTGCATCTGGGACATGGCCACCACCCAGAACACCACCATCCTCAGCAGCCCCCTCAAACCGGCGAACACGATGGCGATTTCCCCTGACGGAACCTGGCTGGCCGCGGGGTACGGCGACGGCACGGTCCGTATCTGGGACACGGCCACCTGGCGGAACACCACCATCCTCACCTGCCACGACAGTCCCGTTCTCGCCGTAGCGATCGCTCCCGACGGAACGTGGCTCGCCACCGCCAACAGGGACGGCTTCGTGAGGATCTGGGACACGACCACCGGCGAGAACACCACCACCCTCGGCCGCAGCCCCGTGTGGGTGAGCGGGGTGATGATCTCACCTGACGGAACCTGGCTCGCCACCACTGGTGGAGGCAGCACGGTGCACATCTGGGAGGTGGCCACCGGACAGGTCACCGCCACCCTCGCGGACGAGAGGGGCCGCGTGATCGCGGTGGCGATCTCACCCGACGGAACCTCACTCGTCACCGCCACCAGCAACAACAAGCGCGACGGAACCGTGCGGATCTGGGACCGAGCCACCGGCGAGAACACCGCTACCCTCGGCGGCCCGGGATGGGTGCACACCCTGGCCATGTCACCCGACGGCGCCTGGCTCGCCATCGGGCACGGCAAGGCGGTGTCGATCTGGGACACGACCACCGGCCGGAGCGCCGCCGCCCTCAACGACCGTAGAGGCTGGGTGAATTCAGTCGCATTCTCGCCCGACGGAACTTGGCTCGCCACCGGCCATATCGACGACGACAACGTCGTAGCCCTCTGGGACCGGGTCACTGGCGATAGGATCAAGATCCTCACGGGCCACACCGGTCGTGTACAGGCATTGGCGATCGCCCCTGACGGATCATGGCTCGTCACGGTTGGCGGGGACCGCGCGGTCCGCATCTGGGACACGGGTTCCGGCCGGACCGTCGCCACCCTCACCGGCGATCTCAGCATGGACTCGGTGGCGATCGCCCCCGACGGAACCTGGTTCGCCGTCGGCAGCTCCCGATTCGCAGCGGCGCACGTGCGGATCTACGATCGGGCCACCCGGCGGAACACCATCACCCTCGCGAGTCGAAACACCGTGTTGCATGCGTTGGAGATCGCCTCCGACGGCACCTGGCTCGCCACCGGCGGCAACGGTGATGACGCGGTGCGCATATGGGACACGGCCACCGGACAGAACACCATCAGTCTCACCGGCCACGACCCGCGTTACGTGCAGGCGCTGGCGATCGCCCCCGACGGAACCTGGGTCGCGACTGTAGGGGGGGAAGACGACAAGGTGCGGATCTGGGACCGAAATACCGGAAAGGTCGTCACCACCCTGGCCGGCCACACGGAACCAGTGCTGGCGGTGGCGATCGCCCCCGATGGCCTATGGCTCGCCACCGGCGGCTGGGACCGCACGGTGCGGATCTGGAATGCGACGACGGGACATCCCGTGACCATGATGCGCTTCGAGGAGCCGGTCTACGCCTGTACCTGGGCACCGGACGGTCACAGCCTTGCGGTGGGCAGTGTCGGTGGGCTGTACCTGTATGAATTCCGATCTGAATCCGATGTGAGGTGTACGCCTGTCCCCGCCCCGCCGACCTCGCGATCACCGTCACCCAAGTAGTCCCGACCCGTCCGTCATCTCAACTGCCGCCGGACAGGATGAGTAAGGACACGGTAGTGAGACGAACTCAAGAGGACACTGCGTTGAGACATCCAGCATGAAGCTGGTCACCGCTACTCCAGGGGACATCGGAAGCGAGAACCTACACGTCGACTGGGAACGGGCCGCCGTACGCGCGCACACCGCGCTCGGCGAGCAGTGGACCACCGGACCGGACCGCGACCGGCTCCTCCTCGTCGGCTGCCTGCGCCAGGGCCTCACGCTCGCCCGAGACTTCCGCCTCGACCTCGGCTGGCTCACCGACGCCGCCTGGGCCTACGTCAGCGACTCCGTCTGGGAACCGGTCGCCCCAGCCGAACGCGCCGACCACGCCCATGCGGACGGAGCCGGCACCGGGCTGCAGACCGCCGCCGACGCCCTGACCGAGCTCCTCAGCACGCTCGCCCGCCGCCAGCACGAGCACCGCTCCATCACCGCCGACCGGCTCACCGCCCTCACCACCGCCAGGCTGCTGCCCGACGAGCTGCAGCAGATGGCCGTCTACTACCTCGCCAAGGCCAACCGCGACCTCGGCCGCTCCGCCGACTCACGGCTCGGCATGCAGTACGTCGCCGACACCGACGGCCGCCTCGCCCCCGCCGCCCGCCGCGGCCTCGCACACCTCGCCCGCCTCGCAGGCGACTTCCCCACCGCCCACGCCGTGATCCCCACCCTCGGATGGGCCGGCCGGCACCACCGCGTCGACGGCGACATCTGGTGGCCCCACGGCGACATGCACCGCGCCGCCACCGCGTACGAAGCCGCCCGTGACGAAGCAGAGCGGCACGGCGTCGCCGGCGAACGAGCCACCTGTCAGGCGCAGCGCGCCTTCGCCCTCGCCTTCACCGACCCACAGATCGCCGACGACGAACTCGAACTCGCCGAACAGCTCCTGACCGGTCTCGACCTCCGCGCCACCGCCCTCACCGTGCGGATCGCCGCCCTCGTCCGCGACGCCGGGACCGACCGCGACATCCCCGGCCGCGCCGAGGCCATCCGCACCGAAATCCGCACCACCGGGCTCGTCGCGCCGGAGGCGATGCTCGAACTCGGCCTCACCTTCCACCACGCCGTACGTGACGACAGAACAGAGTTCGAGGCCGCCGTCGAGCGACTGGAACACCTCACCGGCGACTACGCGTACTACGCCAACATCGCGGCCTTCATGGCCGACCGGCCAGCCCCCTCAACGCGCGCACGATGGATCGAGAGCGAAGCCACAGTTCATCGACGGTGGCGGCACCTCGTCACCACACGCCGCACCGGCGATCACCAGTGACCGGGCCCGCACCATGCGCTTACTGGGGCGGAGCGGCTGACCGGCAGGGCAGCGGCTTCAGACGCGGCCAGAGGCTCGCCGCGAGCTGCGCCCGGGCCCGTGGAGCCCAGCCGGGAGCGGCGGCGGATCCGTCTTCAGGCGTGCGGTTCCACGCCTCGCGGTACAGGCAAGCACCCCAGTCCCGGCTGGGACCACCCCACCCAGATTCTTCTGTTCCACCTCGGCACCGTCGACTCCACCGCCTCGACCTCCTGGCCCTCGACCCCGACATCGCCGAGCACCGCTGGGTCGCACTCGACGAGGCGATCCCTCTCCTCAAATCCGCCCGCGCCGGCCAGCTCAACGCCGGACTCGCCGCGTTGGGCGAAGGCCGACCAGCACTCATCACGGCAACGATCCCCGAACTGTGAAATCCCGCCCGTAGGACGGTCCTGCAGACGGCCCGCAGAATCGTGGCCTTGCTGCCTCCGGTGCCCGCGGAGATCAGGACGTGTGCAGGCAGAGGCGATCAGCAGCGGAGGACCGTACGAGCTCCGGGTCCGTGTGGCCCTCCGACGACAATCCCGGTGCACCGTGGCCCCGCCGGATCGTACGATCGGGCCGCAACCTTCGTCGTCCAGCGGCCGAGGACACCGGTCTCCGGTCCGCCCGGAATCGGAAACCCGGGTTCGAATCCCGGCGACGGCTGCCACGGGCGGCCCGTCGCAAGCACTGAAGCGCGTCGACCTCTACCATCTCCCGGGGCCGGGAGCCGGTCTGCCGGACCAGCCGCGGTCAGGAGGCGACGCGGCTATGGCCCCTGAGCACGCCACGGCCTCGCGGCAGCGCTCCGCACCGCCGCTGAGATGCTCGACCGGACCGACACAGACACCGCCGGCCCGGCAGACGAATCGGCTGGGTAGGAACAGCCCCTGGCCTTGGTGAGTACGGCCAGGCTTCACGGCCGACCAGAACGAGCCGTCAACCTGAGGAAGCCCGGCAGCTGACCGACCGCCCCTGGCGGCCGATCAGAACCTGCGCCCGGCTCAGCCCGGCCGTACGGTCGTCACGGACCCCACAGGACGGGTGCCTCCAGGCCGGTCCCGCGTCCCCGCACGTGCGCGGGACCGGCTTCCTTTCTCCGGCACATCCCGGCATCGATGACGCCCGGGACGATGAGGAGACCTCATCAGCACCCCGGCCTCCCCGATCATCCTGGGCTGGTATCGGAAAGCCGTTCTCGGCCCGCGAACATGGACAGCGGGTCAGGTGGCCGCGTCGAGGAGGTGGGCGCCGTTGTTGCGGACGTTGTTGACGGCCGTGGAGACTGGCCGGGCATCGAGGCGGCCGTCCGCGGGCTGGGTGAGCAGGGCGCGGAGGTCGTGGGTGTCGTGGTGGTGGGGGTCGAGCCAGGCGTCGTAGTGGTCGGGGGTGAGGGTGAGTGGCATGCGGGGGTGTACGCGGCCGGCCGCGTCGGTGGCCTCGGTGGTGATGATCGTGCAGGTCGTCAGCCAGGCGTCGGGGTCGTCGTCGCTGGTGATGTCGGGGTTGCGCCAGTACTCGAAGAGTCCCGCCATGGCCATCACCTGACCGTCGGCGGGGTGGATGAAGTACGGCTGCTTGCGGGTCTTGCCCGTCGCCTCGTCCTTCACCGGTTCCCATTCGTAGAAGCCGTCGGCCGGCAGCAGACAGCGGCGTCTGGCGAAGGCGCGTCGGTAGGCGGGCTTCTCGTGCACGGTCTCGACCCGGGCGTTGATCATCCGGGAGCCGATTTTCGGGTCCTTCGCCCACGACGGCACCAGGCCCCAGCGCAGCGCCCGCAGCTGACGCCGTACCTCGGCGCCGTCCCGGGCGGTGCGTTCCAGGACTGCGTAGACCTCGTCGGTCGGCGCGACGTTCCAGCTCGGCGCCAGCGTCTCGGCAGGGTTCCAGTCGGTGACCTGGAAAAGCCGGGTCAGGTCCTCGGGACCACGGGTCGAGGTGTAGCGGCCGCACATGAAGCCACTGTGCCACGGAACCCGTCGCCGTCACCTGCAAAGAGGGCGGGCCACTGAGGACGTCGGCGCCCGCGGCCCCCGGCCGGCTCCGGCAGGGTGTCGCCCTGGGCGGCCGGCACGCAAAGCTGGGGCGGCGGGACGGGTCGTCAGAGGCGGAACCCGCGATCGGGGTCTCGGGCGTAGTCCGTCCTGAACGGCTTGAACCACTCGTCGGCGGCGAGGCTCACCATGCCCATGGCCTGGTGGATGTCGCTGTCCGGGTCTTCCATGCCGTCGAGCTGGGCGTCGAAGAGCATCAGTACGTCGTGGTCCTCGAAGAGGTCGTTCGAACAGCCGTCCCAGTCGTAGTCGGCACCCCTTGAGGGCAGGTCGGCAACGAGTTCACGCACGGCGTTCGGGCGGTTGACCGTGATCGACCGGGCGCGGTCGATCATCAGGTGCAGAGCCATCTCCTCGCCCGTACACCGAGGCTCCACTCCGGCCCGGCCCTCGTCGCGCAAGCCGCCGGCGAGGTCGTCGAAGGTCCGGGCCATCTGCCTGCGCCACTGCCCGTCGCGGCGCAGCGTGATCGGCGGTAGCCGGCCGAACACCCCGCCGGCGCCCCGTGGCAGGGGTTCGTCACCGAGTGCGGTCACCTCTTGCCAGGCCAGGGCGGACAGTTCCTCGCCCGCCAGGCGCAGCACGGCGGCGGTGCGGGGAGTCAGCACGCCCTCGTCGTCTGCGGCGTCTTCGGGCGCGGCGAGGCAGGTGTCGATGAGTTGGAGCTCGTCGTCGAAGGGTTCGGCGGCGAGGTCGGTGGCGGCCCGGGCGAGGTGGCGGGTATTCGTGTCGGCGTCCGGCGTCGCGTGGGGCAGGACGACGGCGTAGTAGTTGTCGGTCAGGCGGTCGATGACCTCGGCGACGACGGCGGTGACGACGGTCTGGTCGTCGAAGGGGGCCGCGATGTTCAGCTGGTCGAGGACCAGGAAGGTGCCGGGCTGTTCGACGGCCTCCTCCAGTTCGGGCGTGGGTAACGAGTTGTACCGGATGAAGGCCGATCACGCCCATCACCAGGGCCGGACCGTGGTTCTGGACACGATCCCGACGGATCCATCGCCCGCTGGGTATGGCTGGACAGGAACTGGTCGCCCCACCGCTACGCGGTCTACCTCTCCTTCATGCAGGCAGCCCGCCAGATGGCGGCAACGGACACCTGGCTGGCCGTCCGACGTCTCGCCCGACCTCCTCGGATACGCGCTCTTCAGCACCGCATGGCAGTAGCCCCCTACCTGCTGGACGGGCTACCTCTGGGAACGCCTGGTCACCCGCTCCAGGCGACGCGGGCAAGGACACACGCGGGCTAAGAGGTCCTAACAGAAGCTGCTGACGGTGTGACTGTCGGCTCAGATGCTCGTTGCTCCTTTCATGGGGAAGAGAAACTCTCGTCCGTGGATCGTTTCGGATGAACTGTGGTCGTTGATCGAGCCGTTGTTGCCGGAACCGGGTCCGAAGCTGGTCGCGGGGCGGCCGCGGGTGCCTGACCGGCAGGCTCTGTGCGGGATCTTGTTCGTGCTCCACACGGGGACCCAGTGGGAGTACCTGCCCCAGGAGCTCGGCTTCGGATCCGGTATGACGTGCTGGCGGCGGCTGGCCGCCTGGAACGAGGCCGGCGTGTGGGACCGCCTTCACGTCGTCCTGCTGCAGAAACTGCGGGCGGCGAAGCAGCTCGACTGGTCGAGGGCGGTGATCGACTCCAGCCACGTCAGGGCCGCTCGGCGCGGCCCAAAAGCGGTCCCAGCCCGGTCGACCAAGTACGGCCGGGCAGCAAGCATCACGTCCTCGTCGACGGGCAGGGCATCCCGCTCGCGGTGTCTCTGACCGGCGGGAACCGCAACGACGTCACCCAGCTCCTGCCTCTGCTGGCGAAGGTCCCGTCCGTCGCCGGTCTGGTCGGCCGGCCGCGCCGTCGCCCCGACGTGCTGTTTGCCGACCGGGGTTACGACCACGACAAATACCGCCGCCTGGTCTGAGCTCAGGGCATCAAACCGATGATCGCCCGGCGCGGCGTTCCGCACGGCTCCGGCCTTGGTGTCTACCGGTGGGTCGTCGAGCGGACCATCGCCTGGCTGCACGGCTTCCGACGCTTACGCGTCCGATGGGAACGACGCGACGACATCCACGAAGCCTTCCTTGGCCTCGCGACCTGCCTCATCACCCACCGACACGTCCAACGCCTTTGTTAGGACCTCTAAAAGGGTCAGAGCACCTCGGCATCCACTCCCTCCAAAAACGCATTGAGCTCTTGCAGAAAGACCTTCCGGTCGTTGGCGGTCTCCTCATTGAACTTCAGCAGGTCCGGCACGGGATTCGCATACACTTTGGCCATCTTGAGGTGCAGGCTGCGCCACTCTGCTTCGACATCGGAGAAGAGAGCCCGGCTTTCCTCGGTCCCCACCAGGCGGACGGTCATACCCGCCCGGTTCATCCTGTCAACGGTGGGGATGAGCACCTCACGCACCACGCGCTGCCTTTCCACCGCGTCGGATCCCACCCCAGCCACCGTCGCGAGCCTGATCACTGCGGTATCGAAGGAGTGGCAGCTGGACGCGTACTCGACGTACGCCGCACGCCTGATGTCCGCTCGACGGGCTCGCGCAGTGGCCTCCTGTGTCTTCTCACCTTGCACGTAGCCGAGCCCGCTTCCCACCAGGCCGGACAGCGCTCCGATCAGAGCTCCGCCTACGGCGGCGAGGGCAGCAGACCGATGCGCTGACCATTCAGTTCCTCTACGGCCAGCCGGCTCTGTCTGTCGGTCCATGCCGTAGGCCTACCTCGCAATGACGGCGCTGTATCACGCCGCCGCGATCGGACGCAGCACTTATCCCCTGAGAGCCTTCGGTATCCAGCGAGCCTGAACGAGACCCCATGGCGCCCAGGACGCGTACGACGCTCGGATCGCCGCAGCGTTGCGTCCGGCAGCCTGGCGGGCGGCGTCGTTCAAGGCAGTTGTTGCGGCGAGTGCCTCGAGGTCACGGCTGCTTCGGTCTGCGGCGCAGGTGGCGCGCTGTGATGTAGCCACCGGCCGTGGCGGCTCCGACGGCCAGGGTGAGGCCTATGCCGACGCTGAGGCTGGACGGCCCGGACGCTCCGCCGATTCCGGCCCGGGTGCCGCGGCTCGGGACGACGGGGGCAGGAGTGACGGTGGCGGCCGGCTGCAGGGTGGTGATACTCGGGTTCACCGGCTGGATGACGGTAGGGCTCGGGTTCATCGGCGGCACAGTGGTGGCGCTCGGGCTCACCGGCGGTGCGATGCCCGCGCCGGAGCGTCTTGGCAGTGCTTCGCAGGCGATGCCGTCGTCGGGGCCCTGGTCTTCATCGAGCCGGTTCGGGTCGCTCGTGTCCTGGTTGAACTCCGCCTGCGCGTCTTCCTGGAAGCGGAAGTCCCGGCAGTCGAGATCCTGGGCATGAGCGATGCCGGACAAGGGGGCGACAGAAACGATCGCCAGGGCTATGCCGGCCACCACGCTGCGACTGCTCATCAAGACCTCCTCAGTGCCCCGAAGCGTCCCCTCACACTACGAGCGGCTCCTGTCTGGAGCCCGTGACGCTAGGCCAAATGGGCATCACTCTGTGTGGCTGTCCCCTCTTTTGCCTGGTGAACGGCCATGCTGTGAGGTTGTGAGGTACTGGCCATGAGGTCTGTCAGGCCGACCCTCGGTCAGTTTTTGGTGGTGCTCGTGGTTGAGGGAGGTCGCGGGTTCTTCACTGCTGCCGGGGGAACCAGAGCTGGGTGTTTGATCCGTGCCATGCCGGCCAGGAACGCCAGACCGATAAACATGCCATTCGGGCAGATAGGTGGAGGGCTGCGGCGTCGGAGTGAACGGGCGATGCTGTCGCCGACGTTTGGCGCTACAAATGATCTCTGAAGTGGCGGTGACACGCGGGGGGAAACGATTATGCCTCAAACTGAGGTTCTGCGGGCTTACAGGTTCGCCCTGGATCCCTCCGATGCTGAACGAGCCGAGCTGGCCCGCTATGCCGGGGCCTGCCGGTGGGCCTTCAACTACGCCCTGGCCAAGAAGACTCAGTCCTACCGGGCTTGGGCAGAGCGTCGGACCGCTTACCTCGCGGCGGGGCTGAGCGAAGCCGAGGCGAAGGCCCGGATCAAGGCCGACGGCGCTGAGCTCACCGACCGCATCAAGGTGTGGGACCACCACCGCAAGTGCCTCATGAACACCGCCACCGGAAAGCAGCCTCTCCCGGCGACGCAGCCCCCGGCCGGGCAGGAAGCACTCGCCTGCCGGCTGGCCGCGGCCCGCGCGGACGCCGCCGCCACCGGCTGCGAACGCCGGCTACTTGCCGAAGCCCGCACCACGGTGAACGCGCTCAAGGCCGAGGCATTCAGCGCCGGATACCGCACACCGAACGCCACCGACACCAGCGCCCTGTGGCGCATGGACCGGGACCGGCCCAAAGAAGAGGGCGGCAGCCCCTGGTGGACCGAGGTCAACGTCTACTGCTTCACCTCCGGCTTCGACCGCGCCCAGGTTGCCTGGAAGAACTGGCAGGACTCGCTCGCCGGCCGCCGCGCCGGCTGCCGCAACCGGTACCCCCGGTTCAAGAAGAAGAGTCGCGCAGCAGAATCGTTCACTCTTTTCCACGACGTGAAAAGGCCGATCATCCGCCTGGACGGCTACCGGCGCCTGGTGATGCCCGGCCTTGGCAGCATCCGCATCCACGACGGCGGCAAGCGCCTGGCACGGCTCGTGGACCGCGGTCAGGCCGTCATCCAGTCCGTGACCGTCACCCGCGGCGGCCACCGCTGGTACGCCTCCGTCCTGGCGAAGGTGCAGCAGGATGTTCCCGTGCTGTGGGAGCACGTCGACGACGCCGGCACCCGCGTCCGGTATCTGACCCGCACCCAGGCCGAGAACGCCGCCGAAAACGGCGGACGCATCGAGCAGATCGGCCGCCCGAGCGCCCGCCAGCGCGCCGGCGGGCTCGTCGGCGTCGACCTCGGCTCCCGCTACCTGGCCGCCCTGTCCAGCCCCCTCGATCCGGCCGACCCCACCTCCATCCTCCTGCCACACCCTCGTCTGCTCGCCGACAGCACGGCCAAGCTGGCGAAAGCACAGCGCACCCTGTCCCGTACTCAACGCGGCTCGCGGCGGCGGGTGAAGGCCGCCGCCCGGGTCGCCCGCGTCCACCACCAGATCAAGGTGCGACGCGCCTCGTTCCTGCACGGCCTTTCCAAGAAGCTCGCCACCCGGTTCACGCATGTGGCAATCGAAGACCTCAACCTCACCGCGCTCACCGCCTCGGCCAAGGGCAGCCCTGACAAGCCCGGCAAGAACGTGAAGGTCACAGCCCGGTTCAACCGGCATCTCCTGGACGCCGCGCTGGGCAGCCTGCGCAGCCGGCTCGCATACAAAACCGCCTGGTACGGCTCACAGCTCGTCATCCTCGACAAAGCCGAGCCCGTCGCCAGCACCTGCGCGAAGTGCAAGGAGCGAAACCCAAACTCCGCCCCTTCGCACAGCAAGTTCCACTGCCCCTCGTGCGGCGCGGTCGTACACCGCCACGAAAACAGCACCGCGAACATCGTGCGCGCGGCGCGCAGGCAGCTCACGACGGTCGCCTCCGATAGGGGGGAGACCCAAAACGCTCGCAGAGCCGCTGTAAGTCCCGGTGCCCGTAAGGGCCCTGGGCAGGGGGCGTTGAAACGAGAAGACACCGGCTGACGCCGGTGCCACCCCCGGGGAGTGATCCCCGGGCGTCCCGCAGATCCGGGGCGATCCGTGTTCTGGGAGATCGGTACCTGCGCCCCATGTTGCAGGGCCAGTGCTCACACGAGGAAGGAAGGCTCTGGGACGGAGTCAAGCAGCCTGGCCGAGGCCGGCGGCGGTCAGGTCCTGCTCGTGGAGTCGGGTGAAGTCGACGTCGGGCTTCGGGGCGTATGCCTCGGGCTGGATGCCGAGTTCGTGCGTGCTGAATGTGCCGAACCGGTTGATGTGCTCGGTCAGGTACGGGCGGATGGCCTCGGCGAAGATCGTCGGTCACCGGGAGACTTCGCCGACCGGCGCCCGGACTGCGGCCAGCGCCGTGTTGAACAGTTTCTGCCCGCGGGTCAGCGGCCGGTTCCGGGCGGCCTTGTAGCCGGTGATCACCGCCGGGTCGGCAACCGGGCCGCTGTCGTCGAGGCCGACGAAGCCCAGGTCGGCGATCGCGCCGAGCCCAGCCGCGCGGAGACGGGCGGTGAGTTGGTCACCGGGTACGCGGCCGGTACCGCCGTCCACCGATTCAGGTGGCGGCGCGCCCGGCGTCGGTGGCGATCGAGGCGGCCGTGCGCCGGTTCACGTGTCCGACGCCGTGGTGCGAGGCGGTCGCGTTCGCCGCTCGGATCCAGGGCCGACCAGGTCGCATGCGTCAAGCCGCTGCGGCGGATCCGGTTCGTCGCGTCCACAGCGGCTCACTCCGAAGCGTCACGCGCTGTCGCAGTTCGTGTAGGGCTCTACGCGGCCGACGCTTTCCTTCAGAACGAGGTCGATCAGTCCGGGGAACCGCTGGTCCAGCTCATCCTTGCGCAGGGTGTTGATGCGGCGGGTGCCGACGTCGTGCTGCCGGATGAGACCGGCCTCGCGCAGGACGCGGAAGTGGCGGGTGAGCACGGAGGCGGTGACGTCCCTGTTGAAGCCGCTGCAGGCCAGACCAGGTGAGGCGGCGAGAGTGACGACCATGGTGAGTCGGAGCTCGTCGGTCAGAGCGCTCATGATCTTGAAGAGGTCGAAGTCTTCTACGTCGGGGTGGACGAGCGGGGACGAAGTGCGGCTGGCCATGAGGGAAGGATAACGCGCCGGGCTACATGTACGCGTCTATGCGTACATGAGTTACGGTGGAGGAACGGAATGGCCTTCACTCCGTTTCCCACCGCACCGCAAGAGGACACCCATGCCTGTCAGCACTTCAGAACTTTTGCCTACTCCGTCGCTTTTCTCCCCTGTCTCCCTCGGGAAGATCGAGCTCGCCAACCGCATCGTCATGGCACCGCTGACCCGGGTCCGGGCCGGTTCCTCCGGCATCCCCGGAGACCTGATGGTCGAGTACTACCGGCAGCGGGCGAGCGTCGGACTGATCATCACCGAGGGCACCTACCCCGACCACGCGTCGCAGGGGTGGGTCGGCGAGCCGGGCATCGCCACCGAAGAGCAGGCGGCCGGCTGGCAGCGGGTGACCGAGGCGGTGCACGCCCAGGGCGGCCACATCGTCATGCAGATCATGCACGCCGGCCGCGCCGCCCACCCCGACATCAACGGCGGCCGACGCGTCCTCGCCCCCAGCGCGATCGCCATCGACGGCAAGGTGTTCACGGAGAAGGGCGAACAGCCCTTCCCCACGCCGGAAGCGATGACCACCGCAGAGGCCAAGACGGCCCTGGAGAACTTCGTCACCGCGGCCCGCCGGGCCGTCGAGGCGGGAGCGGACGGCGTGGAAATCCACGGCGCCAACGGATACCTGCTCCAGCAGTTCCTCTCCCCGGCGGCCAACCGGCGCACCGATGAATACGGCGGCTCGCCGCAGAACCGGGCTCGCTTCGTCGTCGAGGTGGTCACGGAGGTCGCCAAGGCCGTGGGTCCCAAGCGGGTCGGGCTGCGGATCTCGCCGGAGGTCGGCATCGGGGACGTCTTCGAGACCGACCGCGATGACGTCCTGGCCACCTACGGCTACCTCGTGGACCAGCTGCGCCCGCTGGGCCTGGCCTACCTTTCCGTGCTGCACGACGAGCCGGGCGGTGAGCTGGTGCAGGAGCTGCGGCAGCGCTTCGACGGCAAGCTGATCGTCAACAGCGGTTTCCTCGGCGGGCAGACCACCCGCGAGGACGCGATGCGGCGGATCGAGGCCGACCACGCCGACGCCGTGGTCGTGGGCCGAGCCCTGATCGCCAACCCCGACCTGGTCGAACGCTGGCAGCACGGGCACCCCGAGAACGAGCCGCGGCCGGAACTCTTCTACGCACCGGGCGCGGAAGGCTACACCGACTACCCCTTCCTCCAGGCGGGCTGAGGTCCACGGTCGCGCTTGTCCGTACCGCGCAGCTTGGAGAGGGTGAGGCAGAGCGGGAGGAGTTGGTGATCGCCGAGCCAGTGCTGCACCGTCTGGCGGAACGGGACCGGGCCAAGGCGGAAGCCGCCGCGGCCGCGCCGAGGCCTGCGAGACCACCGTCGTCGACTACACGCCCGCCCCCTTGTCCTGGATAGCCCCGTTCGCCGGACTGAGCCCGCGTGCCTTCTGCAAGTTGATGAGGCAGCTGCGCCGCGAGGGCAGCGACGCGCCGGGCCGTGGTCGGCCGTGGAAGCTGTCCCTGGAGGATCGGGTGCTACTGGTGGCTGCGTACTGGCACACCAACTTGACCCTGCGCCAACTCGCGCCGCTCTTCGAAGTGTCGAAGTCCACCGCCGATCGCGTTATCGACCACCTCGGCTCCAGGCTCCCGCTGGCCCCGCGCAGGCGCTTCGCCAAGGACGCGGTGCTGATCGTGCACGGGACGCTGGTACCCACCCGCGACCACAAGGTCGCCGAGCAGTCGAAGAACTATCGCTACTCGACGAACCACCAGGTGGTCATCGACGCCGACGCCCGCCTGGTCGTGGTGGTCGGCCGGCCTCTGCCGGGCAACCGCAACGACTGCCGGGCATGGGCCGAGTCCGGTGCCAAGCAGGAAATCTGCAACACTACGACGATCGCGGACGGTGGCTACCTGGGCACCGGGCTGATCATGCCGCACCGCCGGCGCAAGGGCGAGGAACTACCCGACTGGAAGCAGGCCCACAACAAGAGCCACAAACGGGTTCGCGCCCGCGTCGAGCACGCCTTCGCCCGTATGAAGACCTGGAAGATCCTGCGCGACTGCCGCCTGAGGGGCGACGGTGTGCGCCACGCGATGCACGGCGTTGCCCGCCTACACAACCTCGCTCTCACGGGATGACTCCCGCCGCATGCGGGACCTGAGAGGTCCACGGGAGACTGGCCTTGGGGAACATCGGGGCAGCCGATATCGGCTGCCCCGATGTTCCCCAAGGCCGGAGATGGCTCCCCACGTCGCAATCTCGGAGGAGAATCAGGCGAGACAGAACTCGTTGCCCTCAATGTCCTGCATCGTGATGCACGACTCGTTGACGCCATCGGCGCGCTGCGTCAGCACGTGTTTCGCGCCGAGTGCCATCAGTCGTGCGCATTCGGCCTCGAGTGTGGCAAGACGCTCCTCACCCACGAGCCCGGTGCCGGCCCGCACATCGAGATGCACCCGGTTCTTGACGACCTTGCCCTCGGGAACTCGCTGGAAGAGCAAGCGCGGGGCCACACCCGAGGGATCGGTGCACGCGAAGTAGATCTCATCCTCGGGCGGCAGCGAGAGGTGGTACTCCTCCCACGTGGCGAAGCCCTCCGGGACCGTCGGCACGACGTACCCCAGCACCTCGCACCAGAAGGCGGCGAGGCGCGCAGGCTCCGCGCAGTCGAAGGTCACTTGGAACTGTTTGATCGTTGACATCGGCGCACGATAACAGGGCCCTGCTCATCTCCCCAGGTCGGGACGTCCGCACATTGCCGGGAGGAGGGCGTCTGCTACCCGCTGTTGTGTCGTGCGGTCGCAGGGGTGAACCGAGGTCAATGCCTCCCCACGGGGAACCTGGGATGCGATACCGGCCAGCCACTCTCGTGCTGCCAAAGATCAGTTACGGGACAGCCCTTAACCCCGAGGGGCGGGAAACGCACTGGTCCCCCGCACCGAGCTTGGGTTCTAGTGGTCGTTGCAACACTCCAGATCAGGGGATGCAATGAACTTCAAGATCCGGGAGAACCCGGGCCAGGAGGGTCGCAGGACCCTGGTCCGTGAGCGGGAGGAATACTTTCGGCTCATGGACCAGGGTCTGACCAGTGTGGAAGCGTGTGAGCGCATCGGGATCAACCGTCGGACGGGCAAGCGGTGGCGCAACGGCCGTGCCGTTTCTGGGAGATTCAAGGCAGTGAAGCCCGTGCGGCCGTCCCTGGCGCCCACGGGCCCGTCCCGCTACCTGCGAGAGCCCGACCGTATCCACATCGCCGACCGGCTGCGGGAGAAGGCGTCTATCCGCACGATCGCCGCAGAGTTGGGCCGCAGCTGTCGGCGTACAAGTGAACGTGCAACACCGCGTACGGATGAAAGCGCACCGTTCTTGATGCGGTGAGGTTGGTGTCGCGCGAGTCTTCTGTCGTCCTGTTCGGGGTCGGTGGAGGGCGGCGAGAGTGGTCTTGGATCCGCATCGCTGGTTGGAGTTGAGGCGGTTTCGCGGCCTGTACGAGTCCGGTGCGATGAGCCTGCGGGAGATCGCGAAGGAGACCGGGCTGAACCGGCGCACGGTCGCCAAGTACCTGTCGGGCGAGACTCCGGTCGCGCCACCGCGAAGGGCTCCCAACGGGCAGCCATACCGGCGGATCGTGGATGAGGTCGCGCCGTTGATCGACGCGATGCTGCGGGCCGAGATCCTGCTCAAAGGGGCCGTGATCCACGAGCGCCTGGTGGCCGAGTACGGGTTCACCGGCAGCTACCAGCGGATCAAGATGTACTTGCAGGAAGCCAGACCGCGCATCGCGGAGGAACTGGGCATCAGCCCGAGCGAGCTGGCCGGCCTCCACCGCAGGTTCGAGGTAGTCCCGGGGTCTCAGGCCCAGGTCGACTGGGGTGACGAGGGAAAGATCCTCGCTCACGTTGGAATCCCGAAGGTCTACTCGTTCCACATGACGTTGTCCTACTCGCGCGATCCGTTCTGCTGCTTCACCACCAGCCAGGACCTGGCCACCTTCTTCGACTGCCACCGCCAGGCGTTCACCCACTTCGGCGGGGTCCCGACGTCGATCGTCTACGACCGCACCAAATCGGTGGTCCGCCGGCATGTCGCACCAGGTGAGGCCGTTCTGCTACATCCGGAGGCCGTCGCCTTCGCCGGGCACTACGACTTCGATCCCGACGTACTAGCCGCCTACCGGCCCACGGGCAAAGGCCGGGTCGAGCGGCAGGTGCTGATCGTCCGCGACCACGTCCTGGCCGGCCGGGCCTTCTCCTCGGTCGAAGAACTCAACGCCGCGTTCACCGCCTGGGTGCCGCTGCGGCGGGCAAAGGTCCACGGCACCCACGGCGAGGTCATCGGTCTCAGGGCGATCCGCGACCACGTGGCCCTCCGCCCGCTGCCGCAGACGCCCTACGTGGTCACTCAGTGGTATCTCCGCCACGTCGGCAAGGACTGCCTGGTCGCCTTCGACGCCAATCTCTATTCGGTGCCGGCCCGCAAGGTCCGCCCCCGTCAGCTGGTCGAGGTCAGGGCCACGAAGTCCCAGGTCATGCTGCATGCCACCGGCCCCGACCGCACGGGCGAGACCCTGCTGGCCGTCCATCCCCGGGCGGTTGGCCGAGGCGCCCGGATCGTGGATGAGAAGCACTGGGACGGCCTGCCCACAGGCGCCGGCCGCCGCGTCACCACCGGTGAGGGGAGCCTGCCGCGGCCCCGCCGCCGCGTCGCCTCGGCCTCGCAGGCAGGGCCGCTGGCGGCACTGATGAACCGGGCCGCGGTCACCCAGGTCGAGGTCGGCCGCCGGCCTTTGTCGGTCTATGACGAGCTGACCGGCACCCGCCCCTTCACCACCAAGCCGAGCACGAAGGAATCGTCTTGAGCGAGCTGGTTTCCACCCGCATCCGCAACACGGCCGGCAAGCTGTGACTGCCCCACCTGGCCGAGGCCCTGACCCAGTACGCCCAGCGGGCCGACGAGGCCAAGATGGGCTATCTCCACTTCATCGACCCCGCCGCTTCCGCACCGGCCTACGGATTCGAAACTGAGCCTTTTCCAACCTGGCTGTCAGGTCCGCCGACCATGCCCGGCGGAGCGCTCGTCGCACGACGGCCGACTGCAGATTTGCTGGGCACAGGCCTGTCCTCACACTCTCAACAGCAGACCCCGCAAGACGCTCGGTTGGAAGACACCCGCCGAGGCGTTCAACGAGCAGCTACAGTTGCTTCAACAAACTGGTGCTGCAACGACCGGTTGAATCCGGTCAGTTCCGCTCAAGGAAGTTCGTGTCCGTTCTCGCCCGTCACGACCTGGTCGGCTCCATGGGCCGGGTCGGTGCCGCCGGAGACAACGCGGCCATGGAGAGCTTCTTCGCGCTGCTGCAGAAGAACGTCCCCGACCGCCGTGCCTGGGCCACCCGCCAGGAGCTGCGGATCGCGATCGTGACCTGGATCGAGCGGACCTACCACCGACGCCGGCGCCAGAGACGCCTGGCCCGATCGACCCCCGTCGAGTACGAGACCATCATGACCCCACCCGCAGCTCTGGCTGCATAAACCCCGCTGTCACCCGATCATGCAGCAGTCCCGACAGTCCCAGGCGATTGCCTCGGCCAGCCGCCTCTTCGACGTTGATGTGTGCGGCGGGGGCAGCGTCGGTCCCCCGGGCCTTGTCTGCACGCCTACGTCGGCCAGGAGGTACAGCGTGCGCGGGGTCCGCATGGCGTTCGACGGGTGTGCCTCCGTGGTCGGTACGCCAGGCGGGCGGCCGGCGGTGAAGTCCGCCTCGTCGGGGCCGCCCTGCCGCGCAGGCGGGACGGGCGTGAACCTACTGTCCGGGAGTACCCGCGCTACCCATCGGTCGGCTCCCAGGCGTCAAGGGCGGACCTGACCTGTCCAGCCTCGAGGGGGACGCCGAATTCCTCATGTGCCAGGGTCACCACCTCCTCGACCGTGGGCTGACGCTCAGCGGTGCCTCGGTCGGCGGCAAGCCGGACCGCCGCCCGGGCCAAGACGGCCTCCCGCTCGACGGCGTCGAGGGTGTCGTCCGTGAGGGCGGCCAGGACCTCCCGCCACCTGGTCAACGCCTGCACCCCGATCCGGGCGCAAGGCTGAGGGCGGCTGCATCCCGGCGCCCGCCGTGTGGCACGGCAGCGAGCCTTCCGCAGGCGGAAAGACAGGATCCGCTGAGAATCAGCGCGGTCAGGCCGTAGGCCGGGCTGGTGGAGGAGAACGACGCGTTCCGGCGGTCGTCGTTCGCGGCCCTCTCGCCGATCAGTCGTTCGTGGGGGAGATGTGCCAGGTCCCGCATACACGCCTCCACCTCCCGCAGGGCCTTTGAAGGGTTACCGTGGGCGGCGTGGAACACCGTGGTGTTGATGTAGCCGGCCGCCAGCGGGAACAGGTCACCGGTTGCCCTGAGTAGTCGGCGCGATTCCTCGTACGACGCCAGGGTGCGTTCGATGTCCCGGCTCCACATGAGCATGTGGTAAGTCTCCACGTACAGGGCACGGGCGCGCAGGAAGTCGTCGTCCAGGAGCTCGGCCACGGTTCGGCAGCGCCGCACCGTCTCCCGCGTCTCCCGGTCGGCCTGAAGCAGTCCGTAGTAGGAGGCGTGATACAGGGCGATGCCCAGCTCAAGGGTCGGCTCGGGATCGGCTGTAAGTGCCTTGTCGATCCAGCGTCGGGCCTCGGTCAGCCGGCTCTTGCCGAGCCAGAGCCCCCACAGGCCGTTCACCAGCCGGAGTGCGGCCTCACCTCCGGGGTGGGCGACGGCGAAATCCATGGCTACCCGGAAGTTGTCGAAGTCGGCGGCGAGCCGGTCCCCCCACTCGACCTGCTGGTCGCCCATCCACTCCTCGCCCGCCCGCTGGGCCATGCGCAGGAAGAAGTCCTGGTGGCGGTGTGCGTACTCCTTGGTGCGGCCGCTGTGCTCCAGTTGCTCGGCGCCGTATTCACGGATGGTGTCGAGCATGCGGTAGCGGTACTCGGCGCCGCCCTCCGCTCGCTGCACCACCGACTTGTCCACCAGGGCGCCGAGTAGATCCAGCACATCCCGGCCCGCCAGCTCGTTTCCGGCCCCCACCTCTTCGGCGGCCGCGAGGGTGAAGCCGCCGGCGAACACCGAGAGCCGTGCCCACAGTTCCCGCTCCGGTGCCGAGCACAGGTCGTGGCTCCACTCGATCGTGGTGCGCAGGGTGTGGTGGCGGGCCTGGGCGGTGCGAACGCCGGCCAGGAGCCGGAACCGGTCGTCGAGGCGGCCCAGGATTTGCTCCAGTGGCATGGTCCTCAGGCGTACGGCTGCCAGTTCGATGGCCAGCGGGATGCCGTCGAGGCGGCGGCAGAGGGCGATCACCTCGGAGCGGTTGTCGGCGTTCAGTTCGAAGGACGGCAGGGCGGCCTTCGCCCGGGCGACGAACAGTGCCAGGGCGTCGTTGCCGTGTTCGTCCGCATCCGTTTCCGGGCTGGGCATCGGTGGGATCGGCAGGACGCATTCGCCGGGCAGGGCCACGGGCTGCCTGCTGGTCAGCAGGAACGCGAGTCCCGGGGTATGGCACAGGAGGATGTCGACGAACACGGCCATGGCGTCCACCAGGTGCTCGCAGGTGTCCAGCACCAGCAGTGCCTGCTTGTCCGCGAAATGGTCGATCAGCTGGTCCATCGGCTCCTTCGACGCGATCTCGGGCAGGCCGACGGCGGTGGCCACCGTATTGGGCAGGAACTCGGGGTCACGAAGACCGCTCAGCTCCGCGATGCTCACACCGTCCGGAAAGTCGACCGACATCTGATGGGCGGCCCGCACCGCGACCCTGCTCTTGCCGACACCACCGAGACCGGTCAGTGTGACCACACGCGCCTGCGTCAGCGACTTGCGGACCGCCTCCAGCTCGGCCACCCGGCCGATGAAACCGGTGGCCTCGTTCCGCGCACCGGGCCGGGCCCATGTCCACTGAGTCACAGCTTCCTCCCTCTGCGTCACCACGACCCTCTCATGTCCCGGCCGACGCCGTACCGGAGTTCGCCTCCGACGATGCCGTCCGGCCGCGTCGAGGACGGAAGGCATGGCCGTCGACAGCCGCTTCGAACACGCGAGTTCAACGAGCGCCACCCGTAGCGGGCACGCATACGTGCACGGAGACGGGGCCCTCCAGGTACGCATACGTGCACGTACGTGATGCCGACCTCTACGTATCCGCTCCGCCGGGATACCGATCTTGGGTCCCACCGGCACGTCCGGACCCTTCCCGCAGGGCAGAGTCGTCCCCGCACCAGACGAAAGGGCAGGGGCGATCCGCTCCCGCTGCAGGAACCCGGAAAGCCCACGGTACGGAAGAGAAACCACGTGAGTAACCTCGCCACCACCCTGGTGGAAACAGCCCAGCGGTACCCGCAGCGACGGGCGGTGCAGGGGCATGACAGATCACTGACCTTTGCCGAACTGGATGAGTGCAGCGCCCGGGCCGCCGGCGGACTCCTCGCCCATGGCGTGCTCCCCGGTGACCGGGTGGGGCTGCGACTGTCCTTCTCCCCGACCTTCACCGTGCTCTACTTCGGCGCGCTGCGTACCGGGGCGATCGTCATGCCCTTGTATCCCACAGCCCGGTCGCTCGCCGCGCGACCCCGTGACGACGTCTGCGGCCCCCGGCTCGTTTTCACCTCACCCGACATGACGGTCGCCCAGGAGATCAGGGTGAGCGACACGACGTTCGTCCCGGTCGGAGTCGACTTCCTCGACCAGATGACGTTCTGGCCCCAGCACACCGGCGTGGTCGACCGCGCCGATCACGACCCGGCGGCTGTGGTCCGCACCGGAGACACCACGCGCGCTGCCGGAGAGACCATGCTCAGCCACCGCACGCTACGCGATGCCGCCCTGACCACCAGAATGCTTGGGTCCGCAACTACTTGGCCATCGCACGGGTGCTCGCACTGTGGGCGGACGACAGACCGGCCGAGAGCCGCGAGCTGGCGCGCAGAGTGCTGCCCTCCGCCCTCGACCAGGGCGAGACGATGAGCCTGGCCGCCACGGTCGAGTTCCTGTCCTGGGTCGCCTGCGGCGAGCAGGAACACGAGCACGCCGCGACCCTGCTCGGCGGCGCTGCCACGCAGTGGCGCCAAGTCGGCACCACCCTCTGGGGTGTACGGGCGCTGAACGCTCTGCACACCGAGACCGAGAACACCCTGATGCTCAGCCTGGGTGCCGAGCGCTTCACCCAGGTGTACGCGCACGGGTCACGACTGCCGGTGGCGCAGCTGGTCGAAATCGCCTGTGGCAACGCGCACGCCGGCGCACTCGAGCCGTCCTCATCGGCCGGCGACGGCAGCCCCCTGGGCCCTCTCACCCGGCGCGAGCAGGAGGTCGCCGGCCTGATCGTCGAGGGCCTCACCAACCGCCAGATCGCCGAACGTCTCTTCATCTCCAAGCGCACCGCCGACACCCATGTCGAACACATCCTCACCAAGCTGGGCGTCACCTCCCGCGTGCAGATCGCCGCGGCCATCGAACCCCGAAATCCCGAGGAGGCGTCTTCTACACCTCCGCGCTCGTCAGCGTCCGTTACGACCCGAACTCGCGGAAGTTCTACGACCGCAAACGCGCCGAAGGGAAGAAGCACGTCCATGCCGTGCTCGCCCTCGCCCGCCGACGCGTCAACGTCATCTGGGCCTTGATCCGCGACCGTCGGTTCTACCAGGTCACGCCTCCGGTCACCGCGGCTGCCTGACTGCGGGCACGCATAATCACGGCCGGCCCGCCTCCCGCGCGGCTAGCCTCCACGGGATGCCACTTCACCAGTACGCCTACTTCGCGCTGTTCAGCAAGCACACCTCGGCAGACACCATGACCTCACAGCTAGGGATCACTCCCGACGAGGTAACCGTTCGCGGCAGCCGGATCACCGAACCGGCAGTGGTCCCGGTCGACCACTCGTGGATGGTCGTATGCCGAGACCCGGGCTTGCGCGTCGACGAGCAGATCACCCGCATTCTCGACAGACTCCAGCCCCACACGGACCGAATCTCCGACCTCACCAGGTATCTGGCCAGCACTGGCGGCGGAGCAGTGCTCAACGTCGTGCGCTACTTCAACGACACCGACCAAACCCAGCCGGGCAAAGCTGACGCCCCCAACCTCTTCGGTTGGCACCTGGACCGCAAGGTCCTGGACTTCCTCAGTGCCACTGGCGCGGAGCTCGGCGTCGACGAGTACGACATGACCGAAGACGAGGACGCCAGGTGAGCACGTGCCCTCGTACTCACCTGGGCCACTGAGTCGTACTCCGCCGGCTTGACAACAGCATTAGGAAGCCAGGGCAAGCCTTGAATCATGCCGGTGCCACCGGTACGGGCAAGCCCCGCAACCCGTACGAGAACGTCGGGCATACAGGGAAGGCGGCGGGCGGGGGCAATCGCTCCACGATCCGGCGCCGCCCGGCACATGGGCCTCTCGCCCGGCACTGCGGGCCCACACGCCGAACGGCCCGCACCGTCACCCGGTGCGGGCCGTTCACCACCCAGAACCCGCCGGAAGGGGGGAGTCGGCAGGCCCTGCATATCCAGAGCGGTCCCACGCGCTCACCACCCGCATGCCCCCGATTCCACGACCCACACCCGCTCCTCCGACCGGACAATCCGGACAACCCGGGCCGGGCCTGCCAGGGGCCTGCGCAGCCGGCCGCAGAGGCGGCTTGTGGGTCAGGGCCGCCGGTCGGCGTAGAGCCGTGCGGTCACACCCGGCTCTCCGGGGACGCGCCGTACCCGCGGTGTCCCCGAAGTCGCCCAACGCCGGCCGAGCTCCTCGACGGCCACCTGGAGGGTCGCTTCGTCGGTGGCGGTGATGTCCAGGACGATCAGGCCCGGCTCGTCGAGGTGGATCGGGTCAATCGGTTCCGGCTGGACCAAGACCTTCACCGACCCCCGTCTCTACGCGGCCATCGTCGACCGCCTCACCTTCGGCGGCAACATCATCGAGACAGAACCGACTCCTACCGCCTGGCCACCACCCGAGCACGCGCTGAACAGCAGGTCGTCGGCTGACCTCGCTTCATCGGGGCAGGGCCCCGATCCGTCTCGTCACAGGCGTGGGGCAGGATGGCGTCATGGCACAGCAGATCTTGCCCCCGTCGGAATCCTGGCGCCGGATCGACGTCTGGCTGGCGACCCACGCGGCGTCCGATTTCGCCCTACTCAATCCGCCTGCGACACGGGACGACATCGAGCGGGCCGAGCGTCTGCTCGGCATCCCGCTGCCTGGTGATCTTGCTGAGTCTCTGCAGTGCCATAACGGGGTGAGCGCCTGGGCGACGTTCCTGCCGGAGCAGTCACCGCTCGCGGTGAGCGGCATCATGGACCATTGGCAGACGTGCATGGATGTCGCAGCGGAGAATGACGGCCTGACGCGTCGCCCCTGGGACGACGAGCCTTGGTGGTATCCTCTCTGGGTTCCCTGGGCCGAGGGCGCTGATGGCGGGACGCAGGTGATCGACCAACGTCCTGGCCCGAACGCGGGCCGCATCGGCTGGGCAGGCCACAGTGGTGGCGGCGACTTCACCGATTCCTGGCCTGATCTTGCGAGCCTTCTCCAGGCAGTCGCCCATGCACTTCACGAAGGTGGTGACGTGCGCGGACTGCATCCCTTCCTCACCACCCGAGGTGAGCTTTGGTGGGACGAAGAGAGCTGCGAGGAACCCAACGGCCAACCACTAACGGCAGCGCCCATCGGGCTGCTCTGACTATCAGCCTCGAAGGCCTGCCGCAGAGCCGACGCGAACCACGCGACTGCTCTTACTTTTCGCGAACACTTCCAAGGCATCTGCATCGTCGTCGTTCTCGAAACCCACCGACAAGTGCTCTCCGCTGTCTCTCGGCGACAAAGCCAGTCCGTCGGCTTGCCAGGGCGGGACAGTAGGCGGGGTCTACGAGGACGCGGCACGGCCTGGTGTCGACACGGCAAGCAAGATCATTTTTGCACAATTGTGCAAACGTCTCCTCGGCCTGTCCTCGCACGGCAGGAGACGGTGGGGCGGCCCGGCGGCACTGCTCCCAGAGCGCTTCTGGGCGCCGGGCCGCCGAGTAGCCGAGGGGAGTTTCACCCCTCGGCTCTCACAGATCCGTGCGTAACGGTCTCCCGTTACACGGCTCTTGCCGCTCTGATCACCAGGCCGATGAGCCTTTTCCAACCTGGCTGTCAGGTCCGCCGACCATGCCCGGCGGAGCGCTCGTCGCACGACGGCCGACTGCAGATTTGCTGGGCACAGGCCTGTCTACGGTTCCGGGTCCGGACCGGAGTTCCGTGGCGGGACACCCCCGTCGAGTACGGGCCGTGGAACCGGGTCTACGACCCGTTCCGCCGCTGGCAGCGCAACGGCACCTGGCACCCGGCAGCGGATCCTCACCCGGCTCCAGTCCCTGGCCGACGCGAAGGGCGCGATCGTCTGAGCGTCGACTCCACGGTCTGCCGCGCCCATCAGCACTCGGCCGGGGCCCGCAAGGAGGGCCACCTGCAGAAGGAACCACCGGGCGGCATCTTCACCGAACCCCATGATCACGGGCCGGGACGGTCGCGCGGCGGGTTCACCACCAAGCTCCGCCTGGCCGTCGAGCAAGGCCAGAAACCCATGTCCATCGTGGTCACGCCAGGACAGCACGGAGACTCGCCGCAGTTCGAACCCGTGCTGGAGAAGGTCCGCGTACCCCGCATCGGACCGGGCCGGCCACGCTTCCGGCCCGACCGCGTGCGGGCCGACAAGGCGTACGCCTCCCGCAAGAACCGCGCCTACCTGCACCGCCGCAGGATCCGCTGCACCATCGCGGCCAACAACGAGTGGCTTTGAACGGAGGTAGCCCTCCCGTCCTGGTTCACCAGTCCCGGCCGGCGGTCAGCTCCTCTGCATCCGCTTCCGTGAACTCGTATGCCGACGCGACGAAGCAGAACTCGTCACAGATCCACTCCCGCGCCACCGTCTCGATCTCGCTTCCGGCCGCCACGAACTCTCTGTCCAGCAGGTTGAACTCCTCCGTCGCAGCCTGGGTGAGTGCATACAAGCTCTTCAAGTCCGACGGCCGCTCGGCCTCGATGCGCTCGCACAGCCGCAGCAGGATCGCCTTCCCCTGATCGACCACGTGATCAGGGAAGTACGAGTCGTCGTACATCTGCCGCAGGAATGCGTGTCCCGCTATCTGCTGGTTTGTGATCGGCATGGCACTTCCCTACCTCCGAGAAAAGCTAACGCGTCGATCATGCACAGCACCACTGACAAGGACGCCCCTCCATGGACGCCAGACCGCACGCGACCAGGACTTTCACAAAGGCCCTAGCGCGCTCCGGCACACCGTCACTCGCACGGGCCATCCCCGCTCCTTACGGTGGACCCGCCCACGCAACCCTCACGTCCCGCGCCGACTCCGGCGGCAGCGTGATCCCTACGCCCCCGCCGCGTCGCTTCCCATGGGCCGGCCCCCGGCCAGTCGTCGCCCGATCCCCCTGGCTCACCTGCGGGCGACGATGCCGCGGTCGTCCGGCGGCCCGCCGCTCCGGCGGGCCGCTGAAGCCGAAGCGAGCGGCCGCTGGCGGGCGGGCTGGCGCGGGGTTCGTGAGCTGCGCAGGGTTACGGGGCAGGGGTGGAGTGGACGACGGTCATCTCGCACGGGCCGCCGGCGTAGACGTTGATGGCGTCGATCTCGCTCTGGTCGGCGGACAGGCCCCAGCGGAGCTTGGTGGCGGTCCACTCGGCGAGGTAGCGGTACGTGGCGTTCGGCGCGGGCGGCATCCATGTGGCCGGGTCCTGGTCGGCCTTCTGACGGTTCGTGCGCGCGGTCACCGCGACGAGGCTGGTGGCCGCGTCCTGGTCGTTCGCGTACGCCTCACGCCGCTTCGCGTCCCAGGCGGAGGCACCAGCTGGCGGGGAGCGTCATTCGAACCGTGCGGTATTCCCGGCTCCGAAGCAGCTGACAGGCACAGGCGGAAACGTTCAGCGGCCGTCGCGGCGCCATTCGTAACGCCACACCGCGTCGAGGTAGCCCTCCTCTTCCAGAGAACCGCGCTGCGGCGGGCCGAGAAGGCGTGCTGCTTCCACGCACCGTTTGTCGTCGTGGAGGGCAAGCCCGTAGACGGCAGCCAGCTGGACCAGACGGTCCGTATCGTCCAGCACAGCTGCCATGGCGTCCGCGAACACGGGATCGTGGTCCCTGCCCTCGGCAACCACGCGGCAGGCGGTCTTCCGTACCACCGCGTCCGGATCGGCCATCAGCCCCAGCAACGCCGTGCGAGCATCGCCGGAAAAGGCCGGCGGCGAGGACAAAGCACTGAGCCCATGCGCCACCGCACGCCGTACCCGGGCATCGGGATGGCCGGCGTGCGGCAGAAGGGCCGTCTCCGCGCGGGGGTCGCTGTGTTCTCCAAGAGCGACCAGCACCTCGGTGAGGACGGCGACGTCCGTCTCTGCGGCCGCCCAGCCGGTGAACAGGTCCAGAGCGGGACCAGCGAACGCGTCCTCGTCGCTGTCGTCGAACAGATGAATAAGGCGGAGCACCTCGGCACCGAACAATCGGCGGGATGGGTCCGGGCTCGTACGCAGTACCGCCGCAGCGGCCCAGGTCGCCTCCTCTCGCCGTCCACTCAACTGGAGGCTGGCACGGCTCCACGCTGCATGGTCCTGCTGATCGACCTGGGCCAACGCGCGGTCCATCAGCTCCTCGAACGGGGTTCGTACCCCGAGCAGTTCCTCGACGTACGTGAGGATCGCCCCATGGCCGTCCCGCGCACTCATGCCACCAAGGGTGAACTCGACGACGCTGTCGTACTCGCCGTCCTGAACCCGCTTACGACCGACAGCGTCCCGGGATCCGGTACGGCGTCGCAGCTCGGCCTCGACCCCCGTCTCGTGCCAGCTGCGCGCGAGGTCCCGGGCCTCCAGGAGTTCGATCTCGGGATACCTGCCGCGGATCTCGTGGTCCAGGAGCGCCTCGAACAGAGCGAGCGAACCCGAGTCGACCGCCTCGCTCAGGGGGATGAGGTCATCGGGGCGGCTCTGGCCTGAATCCGCACCGTACTGAAGCAGCAGTTGGGCGATGCGCCCGGCGTGCATCCGGACGGCCAGGCAGAACGCGGCGTCCAGGTAGTCGGAGTCGCTGTGCTCGTGGAGAAGGATCCTCACCAGGTCCGTGTCTCCAGCCTGGACTGCGGAGATCAGGGAGGACTGGCCGTCCACCGCATTGCTCGTACCCGTACCCACGCCCATGATCCTGTTCCCCCGTAGCGTTCTCGCAGCTCAGTGTAGATCTGCCGAAATCGGCCCGACGGGGCGGATAACAGCCGGCACGGCCCGGCGGACTTGCCTGACGACCCAATCAGGACCCGGGGTAATGAGGCCCATCGGTAAGGGCACGCTGGCGTGCTTGAAAGTAGGCGGTCCAGTCGGTGGCGGCGCGACGGCGCCACTGGTCGGCCGTGATCGGGTGGAGGCCGAGCATCGGGCCGAGGACCGCGGGCGGCAGGTCGCCAGCGAGGGCCACCAAGGCGGTGGTCCGGGCGGGCCGGTTGGGGATGTGACAGGCGGCCAGGCGTCGGCTGAGGGCCGCGGCGGAGATGTGGGCACAGGGCGGCCCGGACGTCGAGGTCAAGGCGGGAGTCGGTGAGGCACTGGTGGAGGAGGTCCCAGTGGGAGTCCTCGTCCAGGCCGACCGGGTCCGCCTTCGGGCGGTGCGGCACGAGGAGGTCGCGGGCGTGGTGGCGGCGGTGGGCGCAAACAACGAAGTCGCGGACCTCGTAGCGGGTGCCGGACTTGGCCGCGAGCCAGGCGTCGAGGCGGCCTTGGTCGAGGGTCGCGATGGTCAGGCCGTGGCCGGCTGTCGTGGAGAGGAGGTCGGCGGCGAGATTGATGCGGGTGTAGGCCCAGCGGATCCGGTGCTTGACCCCGCCGGCCCGGGCGGCCTGGTGGCGTTTGGCACGGGGCAGCAGGGAGCAGCGGACGTCGGGGCGGAGCAGGGCTCCGTGCTCGGGGTGCCGGGCGACAGTCCGTTCCAGGTACCGAACGATCCGCACCGCGAGTTCGTCCCGGGGCTCCAGAACCTGGTAGGCGGTCAGCAGGCCGCGCAGGCACTCGGCGGTCATCGAGGTCGGTGTGAGAGAGCGGGCGGCCTGAGGTCATGAGGTCCCGCAGAAGGCGGGCGGAGCGGGAGCCACGCAACCAGTTCAGGACCGTTCCCGCATCCGGAGCCTCGGCCAGCGCCGCCCGCATCGCCGCGAGCGATCTGGTGCCCGCCGCTTCGGGTACGTCGGTGAACAGGTCCAGGTGGTCGGCGACCGCAATACGACAAGTTGGCCGCGCGCTATGAGGCGACAGTGCTGGTCGCAGCCATCAATGAGTGGCTGTGACCAGTCCGTGGCATCAGCGCCAGGCGGACGAACGCACGTTCCGGCGCGAGGCATCATGGAGCGATGAGCGAGAATCGAACCCCGACGGCAGTGTTGCTGCACGGCTGGCCGGTCACGTCCGACCACTGGCGGTACCTGGTTCCGGCCCTTGAGGCCGGCGGCATCACCGCGGTCCCCATCACGCTTCCCGGGCTGGGCACCGCTCCCGAACCTGGCGTGACTGACTTCCGCAAGGCGGCACTTGCCGATGAAGTCCGGGCCCGGCTGACGCAGGAGGGCGTCACACGCTTCGCCGTCATCGGTCACGACTGGGGTGCGACGGTCGGATACCTCATCGCGGCCCAGGCACCGGAATCGGTCAGCGCGCTCGTGGTCGAGGAGGAGATCCTTCCCGGTATCGATGTTGAGATTCCCGAGGCCGGCCGGGGCTACTATCCGGCCTGGCATGGCCCCTTCAATCGGACGCCTGACCTCGCGGAGAAGCTCGTGCCCGGCCGGGAAGCGGCGTACTACGGCACGTTCCTGGAACAGAGCGCCGGACCGAGCGGCCTCAGCCCGGACACCCTTCGTGCCTACATCGACGCGTACAGCACTCCAGGCGTACTGGATGCCGGGCTGGCGTACTACCGCACCAGGTCAGAAGATGTCGACGACATCCAAGCTCTTGCCGCCCAGCCGATTTCTACGCCTGTCCTGGCGGCCGGAGGCAGACACGCGATGGGGACGGCTGTCGCGGCCGGACTGGCCACCCTCGCCACCTGCGTCACCCCACTCGTCTTCGAACAATCCGGCCACTACCCCGCAGAGCAGGAACCGGACAGCGTGAACCTCGCAATCGTGCAGTTCCTGCAACGGCACTCGTGACCCCTCGATGCCGCGCTCCCAAAGCGCATCTTGAGTCATCTACGCACTTTCGCAACAGGCCCTAACTTGATCTTTAACGTGTGGCGTCGAACGGTGCGTCGCACTTGATCGCTCGGTTCGGTAACCGCCGTACATGGAAACGGCCTTCGTCTGAACATGTGCTCCGACCAAGGAACACACACATTCAGCACGAAGGCCTTCTGGCAGAGCTGTCGCTGGTGGGCGAACACCGCCGTGGACACGGAGGACTCTACGCCGCGCTCGCACAGGGCCGGATCGACGCGGACAGGATGCGGCAGGCCCTGGCCTCGGTGCCGCTGCCGCGGGCAGTCGACGGCCGGCTGGTCCTGGCCGTCGATGTCACGTGCTGGCTGCGGCCCGCCGCCCACACCTCACCAGAGCGGATCCTGTGCCACACCTACGGCCGGGGCAAGGATCAGCACATCCCCGTTCCGGGGTGGCCGTACTCGATCGTCTCCGCGCTGGAGCCGGGCCGCAGCTCATGGACCGCCCCGCTGGACGCGCTGCGTCTGGCACCCGGAGACGACACCGCCACCGTCACCGCCCGGCAGCTGCGCGAACTGGTCGAGCGACTGATCGCCGCAGGCCAGTGGCAGGCTGGCGCCCCGGACGTCCTCGTCATCGCGGACGCCGGATACGACGCACCACGCCCGGCCCACCTCCTGCGGGACCTGCCGGTCCAGGTCCTGGCCCGGATGCGTTCGGACCGAGTACTACGTCGGGCCGTCCCGCCGCGGCAGCCCCACACCATGGGCCGTCCGCCGCGGCACGGCGGCGAGTTCGTCTTCGGGCAGAGCCCGACACCTGGGGCACCCCGGACACCGAAACCGTCACCGACACCCGCCTCTACGGAACCGCCCGAGCACGCTCGTGGGACCGACTCCACCCCAAGCTCACCCACCGATCTTCCTGGGCCGCGGCCGACGGCACCCTTCCGATCGTCGAGGGGACCGTGATCCGCCTGGACATCGATCACCTGCCCAGCGGAGCGACCCCGAAGCCGGTCTGGCTGGGGTGGTCGGCACCGGCGCCACCGAAGCGGACAGCGACCGACTCTGGCAGGCACACCTGCGCCGTTTCGATATCGAGCACACCTTCCGCCTGTTCAAACAGACTCTCGGCTGGACCTGTCCCAAGATCCGCACCCCCGAGGCGGCGGACCGCTGGACCTGGCTGATCCTCGCGGCCCACACCCAACTGCGACTGGCCCGGCCATTAGCAGCCGACCGGCGTCGCCCATGGGAGAAGCCCGTTTCCTCGGACAGGCTGACCCCGGCACGTGTCCGCCGCGACTTTCGGCACATCCGCCCCAAGCTCGTCTGCCCGGCCGGAGCACCTAAACCCACCCGCCCCGGACCTGGACGACCACCCGGCCGAAAGAACACCCGACCCACCCCACGCCACGACGTCCACACACCCAGCAGAACAAGCACTGCAGCGTCCAGGATGGCGAAGTCGACCACCCCACGACCCCGCCGCACAGGTTAAGGATCAAGCTAGTGGGGTCATCGCCGGCACCCGTCGGCGGGCCCCGTACGAGCGTGCGGGTGTCACAGAGGGATGCGGTCCTGGTGCTCGGCCGACACCAGGACCGCGGAACCGACAACGTGAAGGGTTGTCACATGTACGGTCATGATCCGCTTCTGATCCTTTTGATCATGGTTCTTCTTGCAGTCCTGGCCGGGTGGATCCAGCACCGCTGGCCGGCGATCGGGGCCTCCGTCGACGTCGCCGGAAAGGTCTTGCTCGCCATCATCGGCCTGCTGCTCTTCGTCGTCACCGTCACGGAGACGACGGGCAACGCTCCGGCGCCGGCAACACCGGCACCGGTTACCTCGACAACAGCACCGGTACCGGCAACGCCGACTCCCGGTACGACAACCGCAGCCGGCGAACGAGGGGACGCACCCCGGCGATAGCCGCCTCCATGCCCACACCACACCCGGGCCGCCTTCCCGCCAGAGGCGGCCCCCGCCATGTCCGAGAACAGAGCCGGCCCAGAAGCAAGGACGACCAAGAGCGTCCGCGTCCGCCGGGCAAGGGCACGAGCCCTCCGGCAACGCCGCCGCACCCGCCTCGCGCCCAGCCAACTACGACAGCACCTCTTCGTACGGCTATCGCGTACAAAGACACCTCATGCAGTTAAGCCGTCAAGTTGACCTTGGTCATCCAACTGCAAAGGCGGCCAGCAGGGTGTCCACCCGGACCTCAAGTTCGGGCGTCAGGGCTCCCTTCACGACCACCATGAGCTCATCACCGCCGACCGTAGGGGCAAGCCGAACCTCGACCTGTCGCTGCTCACCGACCAAGGGATACGAGTACCAGCCGTCGGGCCGATCGTCGTCGGTCGCCTCGACCGCCAGTGCCACCGTCCCCCAGTCGGTGGCATCGAAGCCGTAGCCCACGTAGTGCGACAGCAACTCCAGGAACGACCGCAGGTTGCGCTCCCAGATCCATCCACCGACTTCTGCCATGACTCCCCCTCCGCACTCGGAAGGGACAGCCCGTCATGGGCCGAGTCCGCAGTGATCACCCTGCCTGGGCAGGAGGGGGAAACGCGACCACTTCATCGAATGGAACGCGTGCCAGAAGGCAGTGGTGAAGTTGGCCGAGCATGCGGTTGAACAGGTGCCGCAGAGCTTGCATGTGCCAGTCCCCTCCTGCCCGGCGGCGCCGGTAGTGGGCGTCCGCGCCGGTGGAACCGCTGAGCGAGGCGAAGGCCCACAGGTGGCCGACGTGGTTGAGCCGGTTGTTCTTGACGAACCGGCGTCCGACGTAGCGGCGTTTGCCGGAAGCCCGCGTGATCGGGGCGGACCCGGCGTACGCCTTCAGTCCTCCAGCCGTGGCGAACCGGCTCCTGTCGTCGCCGATCTCGCCCAGAATGCGGGCACCGACCTGGGGACCGATCCCGGGGAAGCTCAGCATGATCGCCGCGTCCGGGTGAGACCGAAAGGCCTCCTCGGTAGCACGGGCCAGGCCATCGACCGCCTCGCAGGCCGCGTCCAGCTGCAGCAGCAGAGCCCGTGCCTGCTTACCCATGGCGTCCTCGACGAGGGGCAGCTGACGCGGGGCTTCCTCACGGAAGAGCTGCTGGATTCGTTCAGCATCGGTTTCAATGCCCCGGCGGCGGCCGGCTCGCCGGAGCATCGCGGTCAGCTTCCGCATCTGTCCGGATCCGCCCCCCAGTCGGATCCGGAGCGGCAAGCTGTCAGGACGGCACGGCGGGGCAGCTGGTGCCCCGGGGTGGGACTGCAAGGTCGATGAGGTAGCTGTCCACGGCGTCCTCCATACACGGGCCGCTGGTGACGCTGCCGTGGCCGTGGCCCTCGTAGGTGAGGAGCACGCCGCTGCGGCCGAGCTGCCGGGCCACCGAGACCGCCCACGGGTAGCCGGTGGCGGGGTCGTGGAGCGCGTTGGAGACCAGGATCGGCGGGGCACCATGTGCGTCCAGGCGGTGCTGTGGGTTGGCGGTCGGCGCGCCCAGGCACGCCGCTGCCATGTGGATCGGCAGCAGGTAAGGCAGGTCGGGCGCGGTCTTGTTCATCATGGCGACGAGCGAGGCGTACTCCTGGTAGTCGCGCACCGGCAGGTGCCAGTCCGAGCAGAAGACCGGGGAGGCCGAAGGCAGCGGCGCTGTCGAGATGGGCGACGCAGGCAGCGGCTTGCTCGCGTCCATCCCCGCGATCTCCGTGGCCAGGCCCGCGTAGTCGGCCACGTAGAACTTCTTGAATGCGATCTTGTTGACCAGATCCGAAGACGACAGCGAGGTGCCCGGCTTCGCCGGGTCCTCCAGCTCGCCGCGCCCGGCCCGGGCCAACAGGCCCTGCCAGACGCCGCGGACGTCGCGGCCGTGCAGCGCGCAGTCCGCGGCACCGTCGCACCACTTCACGAACTCCTGGAATGAATCCTGTGCCGTGGCCGCCTCGGACTGCAGGAAGTCACGGGTGGTCGGGACGCTGTGGTCCATGACGCTCTCCAGCACCATCGCACGCACGCGCCGCGGGTAAGTCTCGGCGTACTGTGCCCCGAGCAGCGTGCCGTACGAGCTGCCGTGGAAGGTCAGTTTCCGCTCGCCGAGGGCGGCCCGGAGGGCGTCCAAGTCCCGGACCGTCTGGGCGGTGTCAAGGTGGTCGAACACCGGGCCGGTACGGGCCCGGCAGTCGGCACGGAGCCGCCTGTTGTACGCCATGGTGGCGTCGAAGTCCGCCTGGCTCTTCAGCTCCGGTGACGGCCGCTTGGCAAGCAGGTCGCCGGAGCAGGTCACCGGGTTGCTGTTGCCCACGCCGCGCGGGTCGAAGCTGACGATGTCGAAGCTGCGGCGGACCTCGGGGCTGAACCGGCTGATACGGCGCACCACCATTTCCACACCCGAGTCGCCCGGCCCGCCGGGGCCGAATACCATCGGGCCGACGCGTGTGCCGGGGTCGGTGGCCTTGCGGCGGGCCACGGCCAGGTCGAGTCTTGGCCCGTCCGGGTGGGCCCAGTCGACCGGCACCGAAAGAATGGTGCACTCGGCTTCTGGCTTCGCCGGGTCGTCACACGGTGCCCACCGCAGGGCCCCGGTGGCAGACGGCGACGCGTGGACCGCGGGAGCGGCGGCGAGGCCGGTGATTACGGCCGTGGCGGCTCCCACGGACATGGCCGTGCCCCGTGCGGCGATGCGCCGCAGTGTGGATCTGCCCCTTAACGGCATGGATCCTCCTCATGAAGAGAGCGGTTGTGTCAGACGTGCGGACCCGGCCGGGGCACCGTCGTCACGATAGGTGCACTGCCGCCCATGTGGTGCCCCTGTCAGGGGCTTTTCCGGGGCAGGTCGGGGACCACTCAGGGGCGACCGGGGCGCAGCGCGAAAAATAGTCAGGGTCGGGTCAGGGGAAAGGCTCTGTCCCACTCTCGGTCGGCCCGTCAGCCACGACACCGACCTCTACAAGGGGGGAAACACCGTCGAACTGCTGACCAACAAGCTCAAGGCCGCGGCATCGCCACCCGAAACGACAACACCCCAGACAGCTACTTCGCCGACCTAGTACTGCAACGGTGCTTGCGGTGACGGTTGGGCAGGTCGGTCGTTGGTCTGCTCATGGGTGGGGAACTGTCTGATGCCCGGTCGTGGGCGGGTGAACTGAGGGCTTTGCAGGAGCGGTTCGTGCACCGTTTCGCCAGGTCAGAGCCGCGTGAGTCGGCGCTTGCGTATATGCGGGGGCTGATCGCTCCCCTGGAGCGGAAGAACGGCTGGACGCTGGCGCAGGAGGCAGGGCACGCGGGTCCGGACCGGATCCACCGGCTGCTGAACAGGATCGACTGGGAAGCGGACGAGGTCCTGGACGACGTGCGCGAGTATGTCGTCGAGCATCTCGGCGACCCGAAGGCGGTGCTGATCGTCGACGACACCGGTTTCCTGAAGAAGGGAGACCGTTCGGTCGGGGTTCAGCGGCAGTACTCCGGGACCGCAGGGCGGACGGAGAACTGCCAGGTCGGAGTCTTCCTCGCCTATGCCGCCGGCCGCGGCCGCACCCTCATCGACCGGCGCCTCTACCTGCCGGCGTCATGGACCGACGACCGGGAACGCTGTCGGCGGGCCGGCATCGACGACACGGTCGCCTTCGAGACCAAGGTCGCGATGGCCAGGGCGATGGTCCGCCGGGCGATCGAGGAGAAGATCCCGTTCGGGTGGGTGACCGCGGACGCCGGATACGGCTACTCGAAAAGCTGGCGGACCGAGCTGGAGCGGGCGGACGTATTCCACGTCATGGCCACCACCCGGCAGGACACCGTCGTCACCCGCTGGGCCATGGACCACCCCGTCCACGACCTGTTCCACGGTCTGCCAAGGCAGAAGTGGAAGCGCCGGTCCTGCGGGAACGGGGCTCACGGCCCGCGAGTGTTCGACTGGGCGAGGGTCGAGGTCCGCCCCTGGCACCGGGAGGACCGGCGGCACTGGGTGATCGCCCGCCGCAGCGTGAGCCGGCCCGAGGAGAGCCGCTCGGCCAGGTCGCGCGCCGCGTCCGGCCGGAGCGGCGTACTGCGGCCGACCGGCCGGAGCGCCCCGGCCGCGTCGAGACGGCCCAGCACAAGCGTCTGCGGCCGCCGCAGGGTTCCAGTGATGGCGCCGACCACCGCCTCGGTGGTGTCCCGGCGGCGCACCTTGTAGAGCGCGCGAGTTCCCGGCAGGTAGCGCTTCCCGCTCCCCCGGATCACCAGTCCTTCGACGCCGGGCACCTGCGTCCAGGACGTCAGCCACTCCTGCGCCGTCGGCACGTCAGCCGTCTCCGGGCAGAGTGTCCACGGGGCACCAGTCCTCGGTCGGTGAGCAGCTGCTCCAGCTGCGCGCGCCGTTCGCCGTACGGGACGTGCAGCAGCTCCTGGCCGTCGATCTGAAGAACGTCGAAGGCGATGAAGTGCGCCGGCGCCACTGCAGCGAGGCGCGCGGCGGTGGGGCCGCCGGAAGCCGCGCGCCTCTGGAGCGCCTCGAACGACATCTTCTCCTCGGCCCACACGACCAGCTCGCCGTCGAGGACCAGCCCGTCGGGCAGGTCCTCGGCCGCGTCCACGAGATCCGGGAAGCGGCTCTGCAGCAGGCTGCCGCGGCGGGACTGCACCAGCAGCGGGCCGGGCGACGGCCAGGGCGTGAAGACGATCGCCCGATAGCCGTCGAACTTGGGCTGAAATCGCAGCTCACCGGGCAGCGCTCCAAGCGCGGGCACCGTGTCGCGGGCCTGCGCCAGCACCGGTTCCACCGGCGGCCGAAGCACCATATGTCCGGTCTACGGGCTGCCCGGTGCCCCCGCGACCTGGTGTCGGGGTACGGGCTCATCTGCAGAGCGGAGTACGGGCTCAAACGCAGAGGTGGGTACGGGCTTTGCCCTATTCCGTGGACACTCGCGCTTTATGCGACCAGGTCCAGGTTATCGATGCTGCCGACGTGCTGCCGTTCGTAGTCGACCGGGCTGGGATAGCCGAGGGCCGAGTGGCGCCGTCTGCGGTTGTACCAGGCAATCCAGGCGAAGACCGCCATGCGGGCCTGTGCCCGGTTCAGCCAGCATGAGCCGTAGAGCCTGGCAAGGGCCGGACCTGGTCGCGGCGGGGCCGAACTCCGTTGGTCAGGGTGACGGGGAAGGGCTCGGGCCGGGTCCTGATGGCCGGGATGGTCTGCGTCAGACCGGGCCGGGAGACCCGTCTGATCTGCCGAACCCAGACGTACCGGGGCCGGACCGGCGAGAAGAAGGGCTTCCGGGCCCGCGAGTTCGCGGACCTGCTGACCTCCACCCACCGGCAACTCGGTGGTGCCCCGCTGATCGTCGTGTGGGACAACGCCAGCACCCACCACGCGAAAGCCCTGCGGGAGTTCTGTGACCGCAACAGCGACTGGCTCACCATCGTCAAGCTCCCGCCCTACGCACCCGACCTCAACCCGGTCGAAGGCGTATGGGCCCACCTGAAGAAGTCCCTGGTCAACCTCGCACCCCGCACGACCGACGACCTCACCCCACTCGTGAAGAACCGCTTGCGCGGCATCCAACGCCGACCCGAGATCCTCGACGGCTTCATAGCCGAGACCGGACTCGGCCTGGAGCCTCCGTAGCCTGTCACCCCACCCTTTCAACCTCAGCGGCAACGGGGGCGGACATGAGGTGTCCGCCGCCGTTGCCGTCTGCCAGTCAGGGGTGTTGGTCGAGGACCGCGCTGAGCGTGTTGGGAGCTTGCCCCTGGAGGCGCAGGCGCACGTGGTCTCTACTTCATCGAGGCGGTCGTACTGCACCGAGCCGGGGAAGAGGGTCGCGTCGAGCCCGTCGGTGATCGGGCGGGGCGTGCCGGGGGCCCCGCTGCCGGGGGCCGGCGCTACAGGTCGGCGAGGCCGAAGACGGCGGCGACGTACAGGGCGCCGAACGCAGGCGACCGTCATGGGGATGCCGAGGCGGGGGTGACGCCAGACGAGGTAGCCGGACACGGCCAGGACGAGCAGGCCGACGGTGGGCAGGAGCAGCAGGACCATGTGCGTGGTCGTGGACACGGGAGTCCCTCTTGAGGTGGGTGTGAATTGCCGGTCGGTCGACGCGGCGATCCGCACTTTCAAGGAGGAAGGGGTTAGCGGCGCAACTCCCCGGCACTCAAGGCCCCGAGGGGATCTCATTCAATAGTTCGCGGACTTCTGACCTGGTGCTTCTCGCGGCCGGGCAAGCCTTAGGCGACCCTGGGCAAGCCTTGAATACGGTGGCCCACGGGTATGGGCAGCCCCGCAACCCGTACGAGGACGTAGGGCATGCGGGCGAGGGCCGGGTGCCGACCGGTCCTGCACCTCGGCGGGGCGGAGCGTTCAGCTGTCCTGGGTCTGCCGGAGGGGGAATCCCGGCAGACCCCTGGACTGCCAGAGCGGTCCCATGCGCTCCCCACCCGCCTGCCCCCGAACCCACCTCTCACACGCCACCTTCCGCCTCGGGGCAGACCGGAGAGCCCGGCCGGGGTCGGCGCAGCCGACCGCGACCGGTGTGACGTATGGGTCAGAGCTGCAGGTCGGCGTAGAGCCGTGCGGTCACACCCGGCTCTCCGGGAACGCGCCGTATCCGCGCTGGTCGGAAAGCACGTAGGTGCCGTTGAACGGCAACTCGTCCGGAGGAACGGAGCCGGTCGAGCACCGGAGCTGCCCGGCCTGCCCGTCGTGCCACACATAGAACGTCGCTACTCCGGAAAAGCCCAGCTCGCGAATGCGTTCCCGGATGCCGGCAGCAGTCTGCTCGAAGGCAGCGACCACCTCGGCAGCGGACAACGGCCGCCCGCCCTCGCCCTCCGCACCCAACGACCAGGTGTTGGTCTCCCACTCCACCCGCCGGTCACCCGGCTCCAGTGTCAACGGCTCTTCGGCCACCTCAGCGATCCATGTCAACAGCACTGAAGCAGTATCCCCTCATGGAGTGGCCCAAGAACCACCATAAGAAACGACGTCTTAGAGGTCGTTTTCATCTGAACTGCCCGTGTATCCAGTGGTTTTCAGGCCGCCGGGTTGTGGTGCTCGTGCTGCTGGAGATGCGGGCTGGTTCTTGTTGGTCAGGTGGGGTGGCGGGTGAGGCGGGAAGTGGCTTGTTCCTGTCTCATCCCAGGACGCCCGGCCTTCGTGGCTGAGTGCTTCCGTTGTCGGCACTGTGCGCCTGGGTGCACTCAGTCCACGGCGGTACGCCTGAAGCATGCCGAAGCGACGCCCTTATCCGAGTGATCTGTCCGATGCCCGCTGGGAGTTGATCGAGCCCGTGCTCTCAGCCTGGCGCTTCGAGCGCCGTGGCAGGGCTCTGGACTTCGGCCGGCCACCCGAACACGATCTGCGCGACATCATGGACGCGATCTTGTACGTGGACCGCACCGGGGTGCAGTGGCGCTACCTCCCGCACGACTTCCCGCACTGGAACACCGTCTACGGCTACTTCGCCAAATGGGCCGACGAAGGCGTGTTCAGCCAGCTCAACGGCCTGCTGAGGCAACTGTTACGGGAGAAGGAGGGGCGGGACGCCGAGCCGTCGGCCTGCGTGATCGACGCGCAGAGCGTGAAGACCTCCACCAGCGTCCCGGCCGCCGGCCAGGGCATCGACGCCGGGAAGAAGATCGTCGGCAGGAAGCGGAGCATCGTCACCGACACGCTTGGCCTCCTCCTCGCCGTGCTGGTCACCGCGGCGAGCGTGCAGGACTCCGTTGCCGGCACCCAGCTTCTCGATCAGGTCGCCGCCGAGCATCCTCGCGTCCGCAAGGCGTGGGTCGACGGCGGCTATCGACAGCACCTCGTCGAACACGCCGCGGCCCTCGGCATCGACATGGAGATCACCGCCCGCAAGCCCGGGACCAAGGGGTTCACCCCGATCCCGAAGCGATGGGCGGTCGAGCGGACCTACGGCCGGCTCATGCTCCACCGCCGCCTGGCCCGCGACTACGAAACCCTGCCCACCCGCTCCGAAACCCTGATCCACATCGCCATGACCGACCTCATGGCCCGCCGCCTCACCGGCGAGAACACCATCTCCTGACGCGACCCGACACCGCAGACCAAACACCAGATTCCAGGATGAAACAACGGGAGAAAACGACCTCTTAGGGCACGACGTACGGCGCCCCGACGATCCAGCCGCCGCGGACCGGCTCCGGCCACTCCTCGTCGGTCAGCCGGACCTCGTCGCCCTCGGTGACGGTGCCGGGGGAGGCCACCCAGCAGTCCAGCGCGAAGGTGCCGTCGTACAGCCGGTGGATGTCGCGCAGGACGTCGTGGTTCCGCTCGCCCGTGTCCGGGTCGACCGTCGTCATGACGCAGCGGGACCGCAGCTTGAGGACGCCGATGACGGCGTCGCCGATGCGCAGGGTACGGCCGGGCCAGTCGCGTTCGGAGAGGCCGGGGACGCCGCCGATCACGAGGTTGGACCGGAGCCGGCGCGGGTCGTGGCCGAGGGCCTGGGCGGCCCCGTCGGTGATGACAGTCAGGTTGAGGACGTCGAACCTCTCCCGGCCGGCGTAGCGCACCGCCTCCGCGTCGGGGCCGGCCGCGCCGCGGATCAGTTCCGCGGCCTCCGGTCCGTCCCAGGGGTGCCCGTTCACCAGCACCCCGCCGTCCTCGGCCGTGGTCGCCGACAGACCCAGCAGCCGGGAGCGCACCCGTGCGGTCAGCAGGCCGCGGGAGTCCCGGACGTGGACGTGCCGGTCACCGGTCAGGCCGTTGTCGGTGAGTTCGACGCTCTTCAGCTGTTCCCCACGCATCGACTTGACGGGGAATCGCCAGATTTCTCGAAGGTGCACGTGATTCTCTTTCGGGTCCCGGACTGCGCTGTCGGATGGAGCGAACGGGGACGGCGCACCGGACCCTCCGCTTTCGAGGCGTGCGTGTCGTACGCGTCGCGCACGCGGTCATTCTGATGTCGGCCGGTGGCGTGATCCAGTAAGTCCCAGGTCACCCGTGGGCGTCTTCCTGCCATCTCGCGGCTGACCCACCTGAGGATCGGCCGGAAACGGGGTAGCTGTCGGACCGGGGCAGCTTCCTCCCGCAGACCTCGTCCGTGAGCGCAGAGTCCCGGGAGGGCGCCCGTCCGTCCGCCGACGGGGGGTTCGAGGTCGTGCCAGAGGTCGCCGGCCTTGCGGACACCTGGTGGCGCGGCACTGACTCGCTGATCGCCGTCTACCGCGGCGAAGCCGAAATCATGGAATCACCGCGTTGCCAGACCGCCACCATCTACGCCGGACTGGACTCGTGGGGGCTCAAAGGACTCGACGATATCGGCACACCCTCGAAATAACCTCACGCCCCGGCAACCTGAAGTCCGCCCCGGAAAAGGGAACCAGAAAATGCACGTCATCTCACTCAGGGAACACCAGGTAAATCAGAAATCTGCCTTCCGTACATGGGTTGGATTCCCTGCAAGATCATCCGTGCCGCCGCAGGGGGCCCGTGGCACGATCGTGTCAGCGACCGGGGCGGGCAAGACGATCACCGGCGCCGCGTGCGCGCTGGAGTCGTTCGCGGACGGCCGGATCCTCGTCATCGTACCGACCCTGGACCTGCTCGCGCAGACCGCCGAGGCGTGGCGGGCGGTCGGTCACCGAGCGCCGATGGTCGCGGTGTGCTCGCTGGAGAACGACCCGGTGCCGAACTCGAGCTTGCTGTACGCGGTGGCATCCAACCGTGAGCGTTTTCAGCGTGGCCACTGATCGGGTGACGCCGGTCAGGTCGAGGTGAGGGCCGCAACGCACAAGGCCCCCGTGCCGTTGAGGGAGGTGTTCGACGTCTCAACCCACCGGCACAGGAGCCCTGTTGGTTCCCCATCCTGCCGCACTCGACCTCCCTCACGCTCTGGTCGAGTGGGTCACCATGCTCATCGTCACCCGCGAGGGTGACCGCCGCTGCAAGCTCCCGCCGCACCAGCGTGCGCTCGTCGCTCTGGTGTACCTGCGCCGCCACGACACCCTCGCCCGGATCGCGGCCGGGTTCGGGATATCCGTCGGCACCGCCCACGCGTACGTCACCAACGTGACCGGCCTGCTCGCCGAACAAGCCCCTGGCCTGCTCAAGACGCTGCGTGAGCACGATCCGGACTTCGTCCTGCTGGACGGAACCCTCGCCGAATGCGACCGCGTCGGCGACAGCCGGGCGGACTACTCGGCCAAGCACCGCCGGCACGGCGTGAACGTCCAAGTCGTCACCGATCCGACCGGCGAGCTGCTGTGGATCTCGCCCGCCCTGCCGGGCCGCACGCACGACCTCACCGCGGCCCGCACCCACCGCATCATCCGGATCTGCGAACGCCAGGGCGTCCCCGTCCTCGCCGACCGTGCCTACACGGGCGCCGGTCCCTGGGTCACCACCGGACTCAAACGCCCGCCGGGCGGTGAACTCACCCTCACCCAGCGCACCGTCAACCGGGCCCTGGCCGCGGCGAGGGCACCGGCCGGACGCGGCATGGCACGGCTGAAGTCCTGGCAGATCTTCCGCAGATCCCGCATCAGCCCCAACCGCATGACCGTCATCACCAAAGCCGTCCTCACCCTGGAGCGGCAACGCTGAAAATGCTCAGTGAGCGTGACGGCGAGCGGGGTTCCGTGACGGTCGACGATCAGGTGGTGCTTGGCGCCAGGACGGGCCCGATCGACGGGCGAGGGTCCGACGTGATCCCCCTAATCCAGTGCGTAAGCAGGTGGCCCGGGGCCATGCAACGACCCGGGGCGACTGCTCGCACAGGACAGCGAATGCCTGGATCCCCCCTGGCCGTCAAGGCCTCCTCAAAGAGCGGCATCGCTGTCCGTTGCGGGGCTCGCGGTGATGACGCGGGCGCCGGGCTGATGCCTCCGTTTCCCTGGGCCCGTGAGGCCTCTGTCAAGAGCGGCCCAGCCCGGCGCCTCCGTGGTCACCGCGAAACTCGCGGCGAGTGCTCGGGCGTTAATCGTTACAGCGCGAGCCCGCTCCAGGGTCGACCTCTTGTTCATCCGCGAGCCCGCGAGCTCTGCAGAAAGATCGAGCCCCTGGAGTGCGCTGGTGTCGCGAACGGCTACTGAGATGGCGGACCAACGAGTCCTTGGATTAGGGCGCCGCGTGACCCGCATGTGCTCGTGACCTGCGTAAACAGACGGATCTAGGAGGTCAGCTTGACCGTGTTCTGCGGTATCGACTGGGCGGAGCGTCACCACGACGCCCTCGTCGACGAAGCCGGCACTCTGCTCACCAAAGCCCGTATCACCGACGACGTGGCCGGCTACCGCCAACTCCTGGACCTCTTGGCCGAGCACGGTGACAGCCCGACGATCCGATACCCGTGGCCATCGAGACCAGCCACGGCCTCCTGGTCGCGAGCCTGCGCACCGGCAGCCGCCGAGTCTTCGCGATCAACCCGCTCGCCGCCGCCCGCTTCCGCGACCGCCACGGCGTCAGCCGAAAGAAGTCCGACCCGGGCGACGCCCTGGTCCTGGCGAACATCCTGCGCACCGACATGCACGCCCACCGGCCTCTGCCGGCCGACTCCGAACTCGCCCAAGCCATCACGGTCCTGGCCCGAGCCCAGCAGGACGCCGTCTGGACTCGGCAGCAGGTTGCCGATCAGGTCCGCTCGCTCCTACGCGAGTACTACCCCGCTGCTCTGCTGGCCTTTCAGAGGAAGCAAAGCGGTCTGACCAAGCTGACGCCCGTGTCATCCTCACCCTGGCCCCGACCCCGGCCAAGGCCGCGAAACTCACCCTCGCCCAGTTGCGAGCCGCCCTCAAACGCAGTGGCCGACTCCGCGGCTGCGACGCGGAGGCCGAGCGGCTGCAGGCCGTCTTCCGCGCCGAGTACGCCCACCAGCTGCCCGGCGTCGAGGATGCCTTCGGCCACCAGTTCCTGGCCCTGCTCAAGCAGCTGGACGCCACCTGCCAGGCCGCGGACGACCTCGCGGAGGCGGCCACAGCCGCCTTTCACCAGCACGCCGACAGCGAGATCCTGCTCAGCTTCCCGGGCCTTGGACCCATGCTCGGCGCCCGCGTGCTCGCAGAGCTGGGCGACGACCGGGCACGGTTCGCCGACGCCCGGGCGCTGAAGTCGTACGCCGGATCCGCGCCCATCACCCGCGCCTCCGGCAAGAAGCGTTTCGTCGGCCGCCGGTTCGTCAAGAACAACCGCCTCATCAACGCCGGCTTCCTCTGGGCTTTCGCCGCCCTCACCGCCTCACCGGGAGCGAACGCGCACTACCGGCGTCGACGTGAGCACGGCGACTGGCATGCCGCCGCACAACGGCACTTGCTGAACCGCTTCCTCGGCCAGCTCCATCACTGCCTCAAGACCCGGCGGTTCTTCGACGAACAATGCGCCTTCGCGCCGATGGTTCTGTCTCCGAGAGCGTCGAGCGCTCAGACGTAGTCAGGGCCCCTGTCGGTTTGCCGCTCACCCGCCTGCCCTGTCCGCTCCGGTTGCCCTGCTCAACTTGGCGGCGAGACGGACGGCGGTCTTCTCCCCGGCTCGCTGCCTGATCAGCCCCTCTTTGGCAGCTGCTCGAAGCCAGACCTCCGAGCTGTCTTCATCGGCCTTCAGCACTCGCGCGGTCACCACTACGGGATTCAGGCCGCCGGCACCGCCGCCGGCGACGACGCGGATGGTTTCGTCCTCGCCAAGTCGGACTGGCACGGTCTCGATAACGCGGCCCGCCCTCCCGAGCACACTGGAGACGCGCTTCACCGCATCTGCGAAAGGCAAGGGAACAAGCAGATCGACCTCATGGACGTTCTTTCTCATCAGCTTGGCCACCACCCGGACCAAGCGACCACTACCCCCGCTCACTGCGCCGAGAGCAGCAAGTTCCTCAGCCAAGACCTGGTCTTCACTCTGATCCACGGACCCCCCACACCGACAGACCGCTCCTACAGGACGGCCACATGCTGTTCCGTCGGCAGACCATCGTGACGTATGCCGGTCGTTGAAGCATGCCCCGGCTTGCCGCCCGACCGGGCAGACAGCTTGGCTTGTTGACCCCCTACTCCGGGCAGCCGACCATGCGCGGATTGGGCGGCTCATGGCCGTCCAGGTGGGCGAGTTCCCACACGCAGGCGTCCAAGGCGCTCCGCAGCGCGTGCAGGGCGTCCCCGAGGTAGAGGGACCATTCGTCGGTCGGCAGTGGGGCGACGATCTTGGCGAGGAACGACACGGTCGTCCGGTCGTCGGAGATACGGGGCTCAACGGTGTAGGGGGCTCCGGCGACCCAGAGGCTGATTCGCGCGCAGGTCGGCAAGGTGCTGGATCGCACGGGCGATCTTCAGCTGCGGCCACGTCGAGAACTTGGGCGCCGTGGTCCCTACCTGTTCGTCCATGCGTACAGACGCTACTCGCGGGCACCGACACGACGCCCCACCTTTACCGACCGCCGCAGAATCGACTCCCTCGTGCGAGCGCGTTGAGCCCAGTGCGCTGTGTCTGGAGGAAGCGCTCGGCGACCTGCAGGAGCCGGCCGTCCGGTGCCTGGGCGAGGCTCCGCTCCACCCTCTCGCGCTTGGATCCTTCTTCGTTGCATGTCATGGTCAGCGCGCCAACTCGGCCAGGGCCCGGATGCCTTCGAGTACCTCGGCAGCGGTGGGGGCGCTGGAGGGATCGCTGAGGCACTGGAGCATCACACCCGACACGAGCGCCAACTGCACGGCGCCGAGGGTGCGGACGGAGGCGTCCGACACCTCCTCCTCGCGGACGCCGTCCAGGATGGCCGCCATGCCGCGCCGGCCCTGAGCGGTGCCCCCGGCCAGCGCGCCACGCAGCTCCGGCTGTCGCTGGGCCTGCATGAACAGTTCCACCGAGGCGAGCCAGAGGTCGGGGTGCGCGCAGAAGTCCTCGATCAGGCTCTCCCAGATGCGCTCGAAGTGTGCTCTGGAGGAGCCGTCGGCGTCGGGGACCAGCGCCCGGCCCATCGCGTCGCCCCACTCGTCGAGGATCTCGAAGAGTGCCTGGTTGAGCAGCGCCTCGCGTGAGCCGTAGTGGTAGCCGACGGCGGCCGTGCTCACTCCGGCGACCGTGGCGATGTCACGCACAGAGGTGCGGTCGTATCCCTTTTCCCGCAGGCAGGCTTTGGCGCCCATGAGGAGGGCTTCGCGGTTTCCCATGCTCAGGAGCCTAGCGCCGGTGTGGCACGAACGCCTCATACGATCGAGTTAGACAAACGTATTGCACGATCGTGCAAACCTGCGTAGCGTTCGGGCCATGAGACACACCAGGAACGTTTCCAAGGGGTTCGTCGCCGCCGCACTCACGATGGGTACGCTGGGCATGGGCCTGGTTATTGGCGTCGGGTCGGCCACCCCCACGCGAGCAGCAACAGGCAGCGCCGCCGGCACGGTCGTCGGCACCACCGGCGGCGCCGTGCGTGGCACCGCCGACAGTGACGGCCTGCGCAGCTTCCAGGGCATCCCGTACGCCGCCCCGCCGGTGGGGGGCCTGCGCTGGGCCTCGCCGCAGCCCGCCGCCGCCTGGACCGGGGTGCGTGAGGCGACCGCGCCCGGATCCCCCTGCGCGCAGCCGGAGGGGCTGCCCATCGGGGTCCCCAGCGAGGCCGAGGACTGCCTGTACCTGAACGTCACCACCCCCGCACAGCAGACCGGCAAACGGCCGGTGATCGTGTGGATCCACGGCGGCAGCCTGATGTTCGGCAGCGGCGACCTCTACGGCCCCGCGCGGCTGGCCGCGGAGGGAGCCGTCGTCGTGTCGGTCAACTACCGGCTCGGCGTCATGGGCTTCCTGTCCGACCCGGCGCTCAAGACCTCCGGCGGTCTCGGCCTGGAGGACCAGCAGGCCGCGCTGCGCTGGGTCCGCGCCAACGCGGGCGCCTTCGGGGGTGATCCGGGCAACGTGACGATCATGGGTGAGTCCGGCGGCGGGTACAGCGTCTGCGGCCACCTCGCCTCGCCGAAGTCGGCCGGCCTGTTCGACCGCGCCATCGTGCAGAGCGCGCCCTGCGCCACGGGCGGCTCCCGCACCCGGGAGGAAGCCGAGGGCGAGGCCAGGGCCACGCTCGCCAAACTCAAGGAGCTGAAGTCCCAGGAGGGCAAGGACTGCAATGATGCGGAGTCCTGCCTGCGCGGCACGGACGCGGCCACGCTGATGAAGGCGTACGGGACCTGGAACGAGCCCCGCCCGATCGCCGGTACGGACCTCATGCCGCTGGCCCCGGCCGAGGCGCTGCGCACGGGCAGGTTCAACCGCGTCCCGGTCCTCATCGGGGTCAACCACGACGAGGAGCGCGGCCGGATCCTCGGCCAGGAGCTGACGGGCGACCCCATGCCGTCCGAGGCGTACGAGCGCGAAATCCGCAAGGAGTTCGGTACCCGGGCCGACGCGGTACTGGCCCGCTACCCGCTGAGCCGCTTCAGCTCCGCCGGCGAGGCCCTGGCAACGGTCCTGACCGACCGCACCTGGTCGGTTCCGACGCTGGACACCGCCCGGCTGCTCTCACGGTGGACTCCGACCCGGATGTACGAGTTCAGCGAGCGCGAGACGCCCTCATGGGCAGGCGACCCGAAGCTCAGCTTCGAGCTCCGCGCCTCGCACATGTCGGAGCTGTCCTACCTCTTCGACCTCAAGCTGCCCCTGTTCGAGAAGCTGACCGAGAAACAGGAACGCCTCAGCAAGCGGATGACGGACACCTGGGTGGACTTCGCCGAGTCCGGGAAGACGGAATGGCCGAGCTTCCGCAGCGGCGGCTACGTCCAGTCGCTGACCTCGGGACCGTGGAAGCGCACGGAGTTCGCCAAGGACCACAGCCATGCGTTCTGGAAGAACCTCCGCTGACGCCAAGCGCCGTCCCGCCGACCGAGGCGCCTGGGGCGCCGGGCGGCACCCGACTCGTGCGATCACGTGCCAGCCAGGGCGGCGAACAGCGGTCAACACGGGGGTTCCGCAGGCCCCGGAACTCAGCTCTGCAGCGGACGTTTTCGCAGTTCACCAGGGGGTCAGGCGCCCGAGCGCCGAGTGAGCTCTTTCAGAGTGGCCACTGATCGAGTGACCCGGACCGGATCGGGATGAGGACCGCAACGCACAAGGCTCCCGCACCGCTGAGAGAGGTGTTGGAAGTCTCAAGCCAACGGCACAGGAGCCCTGTTGGTTCCCATCCTGCCGCACTCGACCTGCCTCATGCTCTGGTCGAGTGGGTGTCCATTCTCATCGTCACCCGTGAGGAAGGCCGACGCTGCAAGCTGCCGCCCCACCAGCGTGCGCTCGTCGGCCTGGTCTACCTTCGTCGGCCCGACACGCTCGCGCAGATCGCCGCCGGCTTCGGCATGTCCGTCGGCACCGCCCACGCCTACGTCAAAGCCGTCGTCCAGCACCTGTCCGGCCGGGCACCCGGCCTTCTGCGTGTCCTGCGCGAGACGGATCCTGATTACGTCCTGCTCGACGGCACCCTCGCCGAGTGCGACCGCGTCGGCGACAGCCGGGCCGACTTCTCCCAGAAGCACCGCCGTCACGGCGTGAACGTACAGGTCGTAGCCGAACCCTCGGGCAACCTGCTGTGGATCTCGCCCGCGCTGCCCGGCCGTACCCATGACCTGACAGCGGCCCGCACCCACCGCATCATCCGGATCTGCGAACGCCAGGGCGTTCCGATCCTCGCCGACCGCGCCTACATCGGTGCCGGCTCCTGGGTGACCACACCCATCAGACGGCTCCCGAACCGGGGCCTCACCACAACCCAGCGGACGGTCAACCGGGCCCTGTCAGCAACACGGGCACCGGTCGAACGAAGCATCGCGCGACTCAAGTCCTGGAGGATCCTCCGCAAAGCCCGCTGCAGCTATAGGTGCCAGCAGAAGGCGAGTGGCCGTGACAGGCACCCCGCAGCGACGGCCGCCGCAACGTACCGCGGCGAACGCGACGGACCGGTAGGGCCAGGAAGGAATCAGACCGGCCTCCTGCCTACGACTCCAGGTCAAGACGCACAAGCGCGCCAATCTCCACGAGCTGGTCCGGCAGCGCCAGATCGGAAATGCCCATGACCGTGCTGGTGGGCCGGTGTTCTCCGAAGTACTCGGCGTGCAGGCGTGCCGTCGTATCGAAGTTCTCCCGCAGATTCCTCACCAGCACCGTGGTCTCCACTATCTGGCTACGCGCGGCTCCGAACTGCTTCAGCACCCGGTCCAGGTTCCCCAGCGTGGTGCGGACCTGCAGTTCGAAGTCGTCTGCGCCCACAAAGTCGCCGTGATGGTCGTGGGAAAGCTGCCCGGACACGTAGACCGTGTCACCGACCTGAATGGCCTGGCTGTACCCGTACAACGACTCCCACGACATACCAAAACCAAATTCCTTCGCCTGAGAACTCACGACTCACTCCCTTAAAATAGTGCGCGGGGGCGCCGCTCACAGATAAGCCCCTTGGTCGAAGAAGTTACAGGTCCGCACGAACAACGCTTGTCTCACAGCGAAGTCGTACTGTTCTCTGCGTGCACAAAACTGGCCGCACCGCATTTGATCTGCTGGGTGCGTGGGTCGGCAAGCAACGGACCCGGGCCACGACGCTGACGCCGGAGCGAATCGAGCAGCTCTTCGCCATTGGGATGAGGCAGGCGTGGTCGTCGCCGTGGTCATGGCGCTCACGACCGGCTCCCTCCTCGGCCCCTGCGCTCGTGGCAGCGCCTCGGGGACCGGACTCGCAGCCGTCCTGATCAACGTGATCAGCTCTTCGCTGTCACGAGCCGACTAGTCCAACTTTGATGGCAATCGGTCCAGGTTTACTGTCACCGGACACCACTCACCACGGGGCGCGAGGGAACAGGACGGCGGTGAACGGATGCCCGGCCCGAGGGGGCGGTGGGATGCCGACCCTGTCCCCGGCCTCTCCTTACTTCCGCCCCAATGCTGCTGGCCCGCGCCCGGCACGCCTCGGTCCGCTCCCTGGAGTGGTACGCCCGCCCCGGCGTCGACGCGGTCGCCCGGCACGTCGCCGAAGGCCCGGCCGCCCGCCGCCGGGGCTGAACCGCCGAACCGCACCGCAGAACAGCGAGAGGACCCCGGCACCTGGCCGGGGTCCTCTCGCTGTTCGCGTGCCGTGTCAGTGGCTGCCGGCGAGTTCGCCGGTGAGCTTGCCGTGGAGGTCGGCGCTCGGGTCGTTCAGCCCGGTGATCTCGACGGTCTTGCCGCGCTGGGCGTACTTGGTCTCGATCGCGTCCAAGGCGGCCACCGACGAGGCGTCCCAGATGTGTGCGGCGGACAGGTCGATGATGACCTTGTCGGGGTCGGTCGCGTAGTTGAACTGGCCCACCAGGTCGTTGGAGGAGGCGAAGAACAGCTCGCCGGTGACCTGGTAGACCACCGTCTTGCCGTCGGTATCGACCACGGCGGTGACCTCGGCGAGGTGGGCCACACGCTTGGCGAAGACGACCATGGCGGTGATCGAGCCCACGACCACACCGATGGCGAGGTTGTGGGTGGCGACCACGCAGACGACGGTGATCACCATGACGGCGATCTCCCCGGCAGGCATCCGCCGAAGCGTCTTGGGGGTGATGGAGTGCCAGTCGAAGGTCGCGAACGACACCATGATCATGACGGCGACCAGGGCGGCCATGGGGATGTCGGAGACGACCGGGCCGAAGACGATGCACAGCACCATCAGGAAGGCACCGGCGAGGAAGGTGGACAGGCGGGTGCGGGCGCCGGAGACCTTCACGTTGATCATCGTCTGGCCGATCATGGCGCAGCCGCCCATGCCGCCAAAGAAGCCCGTGACGATGTTGGCGATGCCCTGCCCGATGGACTCGCGGGTCTTGTTGGAGTGGGTGTCGGTGATGTCGTCGACGAGCTTCGCGGTCATGAGGGACTCCATCAGGCCGACCAGTGCCATGGCGAAGGCGTACGGGGCGATGGTGGTCAGCGTGTCGAGGGTGAAGGGCACGTCGGGCAGGCCGGGGACCGGCAGGGAGGAGGGGAGGGCGCCCTTGTCGCCGACGGTCGGCACCGCGATGGCCGCGCCGACGGTGATCACGGTCAGGATCACGATGGAGACCAGTGGCGCCGGGATCACGGTGGTGACCTTCGGGAAGAACACCATCAGCGCCAGGCCGCCGACGATCAGGGGATACACGGCCCACGGAACGTCGCGCATCTCGGGGACCTGGGCCATGAAGATCAGGATCGCGAGCGCGTTGACGAAGCCGACCATCACCGAGCGGGGGATGAACCGCATCAGCCTCGCCACCCCGACCGCGCCCAGGACGACCTGGAAGACGCCGGCCAGGATGACGGCGGCGATCAGGTAGCCGAGACCGTGCTCGCGGTTCAGCGGGGCGATGACGAGGGCGATGGCGCCGGTCGCGGCGGAGATCATCGCACGGCGGCCGCCGACGATCGAGATGACAACGGCCATCGTGAAGGAGGCGAACAGCCCGATCGCGGGGTCGACACCGGCGATGATCGAGAACGAGATCGCCTCGGGGATCAGCGCCAAGGCGACGACCAGGCCCGCGAGGACCTCGGTGCGCCAGACCTTCGGGTCGGAGATCCAGTCGGGCTTCAGGCCGCGCAGACGCGCGGTCGGGTACACAGCAGTGGCAGCAGAAGACAAGGGAGAGAGAACCTGTCGTGCTCGGGCACACCCCTACGGCAGGCCGAGGCGTGCGGAAGGACGCGCAGGGGCCGGGCCGGCACCCCGCGGGCGGCCCCGTGAAGTGCGGAGCCGGAAGTCGAGGACGGACGGGTCGGGGCCTGCGCAAGAGCGCGGCCTTACCTCACGTCCGAGGGCGAAGCCTCACGGCGGGCAGGCGGCGCCGGGCGTCATGGGCTCGCCGCACGCTTCTCCCCTGCAGGAATCGGATCTTCGCCAGGGGCACCATCGCCCCCGACACGGCAACGGCCGGGCAGCGACACGCCACCCTCACCACCAGCAACTCTACCCTTACGTTAGAGTAGAGATCGGCGATGCCCGCCCGGGCCGAGAACGCCGACGACGAGAAGGGCCAGAGGATCACGGGCGTGGATGGCAAGCACATGCAGATCGGCGAGCTCGCCGCGCGTACGGAGCTGTCCCTGCGCACCATCCGGCACTACGAGGAGACCGGCCTGGTCGTCCCGTCCGCCCGCTCGCAGGGCGGCTTCCGTCTCTACACCGAAGCCGACGTCGCCCGGCTCATGGTCATCCGCCGCATGAAGCCCCTCGGCTTCACCCTGGACCAGATGCGCGACCTGCTGGAAGCCACCGACCGCCTCGACGCCGGCACCGGCCTCGATACCGACGAGCACGGAGCCCTCCTGGAACGCGTACGGACCTACCAGCAGGCCGCCGCCGAGCAGGTGGAGAAGCTGCGGGTCCAGCTGGCCCGGGCCGAGGACTTCGCCGCCACCCTGGGCGCCCGCCTGGACGCCCGAGCCTAGAACCGGGCATCGTCTCCCGGCCGCTACCGCCTCGTCCTGCGGGCGGCGCGGACCGGGCATGCCGCGGCGACGCGATCCCGCTGCGTCCCAGCGACGTCGACCAGATCATCAAGCGGTCAATGATCCGGGCCGAGACCCACCCGGCCGGCTCATACAGCGACGCCCTGGCCGACGAAGCCGCCGCCGGGACCAAGGCCGTCGTGCTGCACTTTGCCCAAGCCGCCAGGCCCCGGTTCAGCGTCAGGCGCGGCCCGTGGTGGCTACGGCCGCGCGGAACTCCTGAATCATCAAGGCCACAGAAGCCTCGCTGGATGGGGGCAGGGCCCGGCTCGCCCCACACCTTGTGCAGCGCGGCGCGCATCCGCTCGTTCATGGCGTCGTTCAGGACAGCCCGGTGTCCCTCGGGCACCTCGCGCACGTCCTGGACGACGACCACGGTGCCGTGGCGGGTGCCGATCATCCCGATCGCGGTCACCTTCCAGCCGAGCTGCCGGGCCGCTTCACGCATCGCGGCCCGGATCAGTTCCACCCCGCCCAATCCGACGGCCTCCTCGTCACCCAGGCACCTGGTACGAGCCCCCGAATCCGCCGGCGCCTTCCGGACAGCTGCGGCGCAGCAGGGGCACGAGGGCTTCGGCCATGGCGGTGCAGCGCGCGTCCTTCGCGTAAGGGCTGTCCCGCAATAAGGCCGTGAGCTGGGAGGTTGGCTGGCGGTACTGTCGGCCGATGGAGTCTGAGAAGTCGAACGGGTGCCCGCTTCATGGG
>JOBE01000058.1 GCA_000717735.1 Streptomyces griseoluteus
CCGGAGGGCAGGAGCCGCGGCGTCTGGTGCGCGCGATCACAAGGCGCCGGGATGCCCTCGTAGCGGAGCTACGTGGGCATGTCGGCAACGCGGCGAGCGTGCGTGCCAGGCGTCGCGGCTCAGGCGGGACTTTCCGGACACGGCCTAAGGCCCGGCACCCTCGGGGCCGGATCCGGAGGTGTTCACCCGCGCCCCGTAGGGTGGCGGCCCGTGACGTCAGCCGAAGCCGCCTCGCCCTCCCTGACCGTCGTGCGCGCCCTGCTCGCGCTCGGCGTCGTGTTCGTGCTCCTCGCGACCACCGGGTGGACCACGATCCGGCACCGCCCCGCGCCGGGCCCTTCCCTGGAGGCCGCGCTCGCCGACTGGGCGCGCGACCGGATCGACCAGCGTCCGCTGCCGGGCCTCGGCTCCCCCTCCCGTACCGTCGCCGCGTACTTCGCCGGGCTCGGCCACGCGCGCGCGGCCACGCTCGCCGAGCGGCACCCGCTCGTCGTCGGCAATCTCAACGGCGCCCCGGTCGGGCTGCGCTACCGCGCCAACCGGATCACCCTCGGCCGCGCGCTCGCCGCCGAACGCGGCAGGGTCGACGACCTCCGGCTCTCCGCCGAAGGCCGGCACGAGGCACGGCGCCGGTTCGACCGCTTCACCTCGCTGCTGCGGCCCGGCCGTCAGATCCTCGCCTTCGACCCGACCGGGACGGGGCGGGCCGCCGAGGTCCTCGGAGACCTGGAGCGGGCCCGGCGGGTCTCCGTGATCGTGCCCGGCGTCGACACCAACCTCCTGACGTTCCAGAAGACCCACGGCCGGTACGGGGCCCCCGTCGGCATGGCCGAAGCCCTCTACGCCGCCGAGCGGCGGGCGGCGCCCGACGAGCGGTTCGCGGTGATCGCCTGGGCCGACTACACCGCACCCGTCGGGGTCGGCGTGGACGCGGTGACGGGCCGGCTCGCCCAGGAAGGCGCCGTACGGCTCGTCGGGCTGACCGAGGCACTGCCGGGCAACGCGCGCGTGGCGCTGTTCTGCCACAGCTACGGCTCCGTGCTCTGCGGGCTCGCGGCGCCGCGGCTGCCCGCCCGGGTGACCGACCTGACGGTGGCCGGAAGCCCCGGGATGAGGGTGGAGCGGGCGGCCGAACTCGCCACCCCCGCGCGCGTGTGGGCGATGCGGGACCCCGACGACTGGATCGCGGACGTGCCCCACGTCGAGCTGGGCGGGATCGGCCACGGCGCCGATCCGGTGGCCCCGGAGTTCGGCGCCCGGCTGCTCTCGGCACGGGGTGCGCTCGGCCACAGCGGCTATTTCGAGCCGGGGACCGAGAGCCTCGGAAACTTCGCCGCGATAGGGGTCGGCGCCTACCGGAACCTGGTGTGCGCACGTGCCGACAGCGCTTGCCACGACGGAATATCCGGCACGGAAGGGCACTGACGCGCGTAGATCACGTGATTTCGGGACCTTTCACGGGGGCGACGCACGGGCACGGGCCGCCTACGATGAGCCGTATGGGTGATGTGCTGGCCGGAATTCATGCCACCTGGGAGTTCGAGAGCGACGCCCTCGTCATCCGCTTCGAACGGGGGAACCGCACGCCGAAGCTCTTCCACGTGCTGCGCGAGCGACGGATACCGTACGAGGCGTTGGCGTCGGTGACGCTCACGCCCGGCAAACGGGACACCGTCGTCCTGCACGCCGTGCCGAGACCGGGTGCCGATCCGCTGATGGAGGCGGCCGCGGGGCAGCTCGCGGAGCAATGCGATCCGTACCGCCTGGTGCTCCCGGCGGATCGGGAGACGCTCGCCGAGTACTACCGGGACGAGCTGCGGACGGTCCTCGCACCGCGGACGACCGCCGCCTGGGACCTCGCGGCCGCCACCGAAGCCTCCCCTGGCTCCTTCGAAGCGGACGCCTTCGAAGCGGACGCCTTCGACGCCGTGGACGTGGACGTGACGCCCGCCGAGCGCTTCCTCGTCGCGCCGCCCCCCGGGCCGCAGGCCTTCAAGGCGTACGACGGGAAGGCGAGTTTCGACGGCCGGTCGGAGGTCGCCTTCCGCTGGTCCTCGACGGGCGCGTCCTCCGAGAAGTGGAAGGCGGGCGACCAGTTCTTCCAGGTACGGGACCTCTGCGGGGTCGAGTGGCGCTCGCCTGACGTCCTCGGCGGGCACCTGCGCCTGGTGCCGAGGGGCGGTGAACCGCGCGCGTCCCAGCCGGACCGGGACCCCGCCTCCGTGCTCTTCGGCCTGGGCTACGGGCCGGTGCACCTGTCCCTCCCCTTCGCCGCGGCGGTCCTCGCGGCGATCCGGACGACGACGGACCGCGTCCCCGCGCGCGTGGCCGCCCCCGGAGCCGATGCCGGAGCGGTTGCCGGAGCCGTTGCCGTTGCCGAAAGGATTCGGCACCTGGGTGAACTGCACCAGGCGGGCCTGGTGACGGACGAGGAGTTCTCGGCGAAGAAGACGGAACTCCTCGCGGAGCTGTGAGTCCGGACCCCGACGTCATACCCGGGTATCAGGCCGGAGCCCGGTCCCCGGTATGACGTCGGGGGCCGGGCACGCTGCCTACCCTGGGCGGGTCATGGCTACCGAACCGCGGCACGAGCCGCCATCCCCCCGCCGGCCCGGAAAGCCCAGCCGGATCAGCCGGCTCGGCACCCCGACGCGCGCGACGCTCCAGGGGCTCGGCGCCCGGGCGGGCGAGACGTTCCAGGGGCTCGCGTCCGCGCTCACCACCCCCAGCACGCCCGGGGCGCCCCTCCTCTCCGACGCCTCCTCGCGCTGGGTGCGGCTGCTGCCGTACGTCTTCGGCCTCGCGCTCGTCGCGTCGCTCCTGCCCACCACGGTCCACCTCCTCAGCGGGGACTACGGCGTCAACGGCGCCCTCGCCGGCGCGATCGGCACCGCCCAGACCGCGCCGCTGCTGCTCGCCGTCGTCCGCCCCCTGCAGGCCTGGTGGATCATCTTCCCCGCCAACCTTCTCGGCGCGCTCGTCCTGCTCACCTCGGACGGCCCGCGCGCCCACCTCTGGCCGTGGACCCCGCCGAGCGTCGTCGGCTACTGCGCGCTGATGATCGCGCTCGGCCTGCGCGAGTCCCGCCGGACGCTGTTCGGCGTCTGGCTGGCCACGGGCGTGGCCGGATACGCCATGGAGGCCTTCCGGCCCGACGGGTACAGCAGCATCCACACCCTGCTGTTCGTTCTGACCGGGGTGCTGCTGCTCCTCACCTCGGCCGTACGCGCGCGGGGCGACGCCCAGCGGCTGCTGCGGGAGCAGGAGACCATCAGCGAGGCCGAACGGGCCCACCGCACCCTCCTGGAGGAGCGGGCGAGGATCGCGCGCGAGCTGCACGACGTGGTGGCCCACCACATGTCCATGATCACCGTGCAGGCCGACTCGGCCCCGTACCGCATCCCGGAGCTTCCGGAGGCCGCCCGCGAGGAGTTCACCTCGATCGCGGCGAGCGCGCGCGAGTCGCTGGCCGAGATGCGGCGGCTGCTGTCCGTGCTCCGCAGCGACGGCAGTGAGGGCGAACGGGCCCCGCAGCCGGGTCTCGACCGGGTCCAGCAGCTGGTCGAGGCGACGGTACGGGCCGGGGTGCCGGCCGAACTGCGGCTCGCCGCGGACCTCGGGGACGTACCGCAGGCGGTGGACCTGTCCGCGTACCGGATCGTGCAGGAGGCCCTGGCCAACGTCGTCCGGCACGCGCCGGGGGCGTCGACCCGGGTGTCGGTCCGGGCGGTCGAGGGGTGGCTGACGGTCCTCGTGGTCAACGGCCCCGCCACGGAGCCCGGTTCCTCGGTCGAGCGGGGCGCGTCCGGTACCGGGCACGGGCTCGTCGGCATGCGGGAGCGCGTACGGTTGACGGGCGGCTCGCTCGACACCGGTCCGCTGCCGGACGGCGGTTTCCGGGTGGCCGCACGGATGCCGCTAGGGCCTGTCCGGCCCTGATCCGCCGGACAGGCCCTGGCCCAGGACCCGGCCACGACGACCGTCACGACCGCGACGAGCACCAAGATCCCCACGACCGGCAAGGAACCCGAGTGACCATCCGCGTGATCATCGTCGACGACCAGGCCATGGTGCGGGCCGGATTCGCCGCACTGCTCTCCGCCCAGCCCGACATCGACGTGGTGGGCGAGGCGCCGGACGGGCGGCAGGGCGTGGACGTGGCGCGGTCCACGCACCCGGACGTCGTCCTGATGGACGTACGGATGCCGGAGCTGGACGGCCTCGCCGCCGCCCGGGAGATCCTGCACCCGCCGACCGGTGTCACCCACCTGCCGAAGGTGCTCATGCTGACCACCTTCGACGTGGACGACTACGTGTACGAGGCGCTGCGCGCGGGTGCGTCGGGCTTCCTCCTGAAGGACGCGCCGCCGGCCGATCTCATCGCGGCGGTACGGGTGGTGGCGGCGGGCGAGGCGCTGCTCGCCCCGTCCGTGACGCGGCGGCTCATCGCCGACTTCGCCGCGTCCCGGCCCGCCCCGCGCCGGGACACCACGGCGCTGCGCCTGAACGGTCTCACCCCGCGGGAGACGGAGGTCCTGGAGCTGATCGCCCGGGGCCTGTCGAACCAGGAGATCGCCGACCACCTGGTCCTCGCCGAGCAGACGGTGAAGACCCACATCGGGCGGGTCCTCGCCAAGCTGGACCTGCGTGACCGGGCGCAGGCCGTGGTCTTCGCGTACGAGTCGGGCCTGGTGACCCCGGGCACGTCCTGACCCTCTCGGGCCCCTCGGCGCCCCCGACCACCCCTGCCACCCCAGCCATCCCCCGGGGGAAAACCCCACCCCCTCCCTGGTGTTGGCCGCTCGTCCACCCCCTACCCGGGTATCAGCACAGGGTTGGCTCCCCGGTGTGACGTGCCGTCACCCGTCGTCTTCCTACCTTCCTCTCGCCGACGAACGAGCGAGAACCGGAGAGGGAGGGCGAGCCCATGCGCCGCTTTGCGAGGACCCTGACCACCATGGCCCTGGTGGCCACCGTGATCGCCGGAACGGCCGGCTGGGCGTCCGGGAACGCGCAGCAGGCCGTGACCGGCGCCCCGGTCGGGACTGCGGCCTGGCGGGCCGCGGGGCTGCCGGACCCCGAGCGGATGAGCCCGGCCGAGGTCAGTCGGTTCTTCGCGGGCCTCGGCCCCGTACGACAGCGTGAACTGGCCCGCACGCACCCGACGGTCGTGGGGAACCTCGACGGGGCGCCCCTGGACCTGCGGTACGAGGCCAACGCCCGCACCACACACGGACAGTTCGAAGGGGCGCGGGTCCTGGCCCACGATCCGCGCGGCCGGGGGCAGGTGGCCCTCGTGTACGGGGACCTGGCGCGGGCCGAGCACGTGGCCGTGATCGTGCCCGGCTCCGACACCGACGCGGCGCACGTACGGCCGCTCGCGGACATGGCGACCGCCCTGCGCCGGGCGACCGGCGGCCGTACGGCCGTCGTCGCCTGGGTCGGATACACCACGCCCGTCGGCGTGGGGCTCGACGCGGCCACCGGCCGCCTCGCCGAGATCGGGGCGGACCGGCTCACCCGGTTCACCGACGGGCTCGCGGCCGTCGGGGCCGCCGAACCGTCCGTGTTCTGCCACAGCTACGGCTCCGTCGTCTGCGGCCTCGCCGCCCGCGATCTGAAGGCCAAGGACCTGGTGGTCCTCGGCTCCCCCGGGATGCGCGCCGCGAACGTCGCCGAACTCGGCACCTCCGCCCGCGTCTGGGCCGCGAAGGACCCCACCGACTGGATCGACCGGATCCCGAACGTCGAGGTCGCCGGTCTCGGGCACGGCACCGACCCCACCGATCCGGCGTTCGGCGCCCGCCGCGTCCCGGCCGACGACGCCGCCGGCCACGGCGGCTACTTCACGCCCGGCACCAGCTCCCTGCGCACCTTCGCCGCGATCGCCGGGGGAGACGTCCGATGAACAGGCTCGCCGAGCGGATCGAATCCCGCACCCCCGCCCACCGCGACCGGGCCGTCGACGGGCTCCGCGCCCTGGCCCTGCTCGCCGTGCCCACCGGGCACTGGCTGCTCGGCGGGTTCACGCTCTCCTCCGACGGCGCGATCCACAACGCGAGCCCGCTGGGCACGTTCGCCGGTCTCGCCCCGGTCAGCTGGGTCCTCCAGATGCTGGGGATCTTCTTCCTCGTCGGCGGCTACGCCTCGGTGCTCTCGTACCGGCGCAGGAAGGGCTCCACGGGCGAGTGGCTGAAGGGCCGCCTCGCCCGGCTCGGCCGCCCGGTCCTCGGGGTCACCGCGGTGTGGGCGGCGCTGCTTCCACTGCTCCACTTCGGCCTCGGGGTGCCCGTGGACAGTCTGCGGACGGCGTCCACGCTCGTGATCCAGCCGCTCTGGTTCGTCGGCGTCTACACGGCGGTCACGGCGCTCACCCCGCTGTGCGTGCGGGCGGCCCGCCGCCTCGGGGTGTGGGCCGCGGCGCCGCTGCTCGGCTCGGTCGCGGTCGTCGACTTCCTGCGGTACGGGCCGTACGCCGACGCCGTGCCGTCCTGGCTGAGCCTCCTGAACATCCTGCCCGGCTGGCTCTTCGCCTATCAGCTCGGCGTCTCCTGGGGCGAGGGCCGGGTCACCCGGCGCCACGCCTGGGCTCTGCTGCTCGGCGGCACCGCACTCTTCGCGGCTCTCCTCGTCTGGTTCGGCTACCCGGCGTCGATGGTCGGCGTCCCCGGCGAGGCCCGCACCAACTCGCACCCTCCGTCGCTGCTCGTCCTCGCCCTCGCCGCCGCGCAGAGCGGTGCGGCGATCCTGCTCAGGAACCGGCTCGGCGCGCTCCTGAGGCGGCCCGCGCTGTGGGCCCCGGTCGTGATCGTCAACCTGTCCGCGATGACGATCCTGTGCTGGCACCAGACGGCGATGCTCACGGCGGCGATCCCCGCCTCGTACCTCGGGGAGGTGCCCGGCCTGGTCGGCGCGCCGGACTCGGTCGGCTGGATCGTCGCCCGGCTGGCGTGGATGCCGGTCTTCGCCGGACTGCTCGTCCTGATCGGGCGGTTCGCGCGGGGCTTCGAGTCGCCGTGGACGAGGACAGGAACTGCCCGCCGCACCCTCGCGGGCCTGCTCGCGGCGGGGTTCGCGGTCTTCGCCCTGGGCCTGGCGTGAGCCCCGGGGCCGGCGTGAGCCCCCGGCCCGGCCTGAGCATGAACCCCGGGACCGGCCCGGTCGGGCGGAGGGGCTCAGACCTCGCGTGTCACCGAGGTGAAGCGCATGTCCGGGTAGCGGTCGCCCGCCACCAGGCCCGCGATCGGCTCCAGTTCGGCGAGCTCCGCCCCGGTCAGGGTGATCCGGGTCGCGGCCGCGTTCTCCGTCAGGCGGGAGCGCTTGCGGGTGCCGGGGATCGGGACGACCGTCAGGCCGTGCACGGTCGCCCGCTGCTGCACCCAGGCGAGGGCGATCTGCGCCGGGGTCGCCCCGTGCGCGGCGGCGATCCTGCGGACCGGTTCGAGCAGGGCGGCGTTCCGCTCCGCGTTCTCGCCGGTGAACCGGGGCTGGTACTGGCGGAAGTCGCCGCCCGACAGGTCCTTGGCGGCGTCCGCGAACGCCCCGGTCAGGAAGCCCCGGCCGAGCGGCGAGTAGGGCACGAAGGTGACGCCGAGTTCGGCGACGGCCGCGACGGCGCTGCGCTCCACGTCCCGGGAGAAGAGCGACCACTCCGACTGGAGGGCGGCGATGGGGTGCACGGCGTGGGCCTCGCGCAGCTCGGGTCCTGTGACCTCGCTGAGGCCGAGGTACCGGACCTTGCCCTCCTCGACGAGTTCGGCCATCGCGCCGACGGACTCGGCGAACGGGATCTCCGGGTCGCGCCGGTGCATGTAGTAGAGGTCGATGGTCTCGACGCCGAGGCGGCGCAGGCTGTCCTCCGCTGCCTTCCTGATGTAGGCGGGGTCGTTGCGGACGGCCCGGTGGGCCGGGTCGTCGGCGCGCCGCTCGATGGCGAACTTGGTCGCGAGGGTGACCTCGTCGCGGTGGGCGGCGAGGAACGGGGCGAGGAACTCCTCGTTGGCGCCGCTGCCGTAGATGTCGGCGGTGTCGATCAGGGTGACGCCGGCCTCCAGGGCCGCGTCGAGGGTGTCCCGGGCGGCGGCCTCGTCGGTCTCGCCGTAGAACTCGCTGATGCCCATGGCTCCGAAGCCCTGGACGCCGATCTCGGGTCCGTCCTGTCCGCCGAGCCGTACGGTGTCGATCCTGGTCACGCTGGTCTGGTTCACGCCGGTCATGAAGAAGTGCCTCCGCATGCGGTCCCGTAATGACTGATCTTGATGTCGAGCACGGCGAGCGTGTCCTGGAGCTCGGTGATCCGGGAGAGCACGTCCCGCCGGGTGGCCTCCAGGAGCTCCCGGCGCTCCTCGCGGGTGTGGTCGCCCTCCCGTACCAGCTCGGCGTACCGGACCATGTCGGCGACCGGCATGCCGGTCAGGCGCAGTTTGCCGACGAAACCCAGCCAGCCCAGGTCCCCTTCGGTGAAGCGGCGCTGGCCCGTGTGCGAACGGTCGACGTGCGGCATCAGGCCGATGCGCTCGTACCAGCGCAGGGTGTGCGCCGAGAGGCCGGTCAGGGCGGCGACCTCGCTGATGGTGTAGTGCGCCCGGGTTCCGCTCCGACCGGCGGCCGTGCTCGCGATCACGCTCATGCCCCCACGCTAAAACGTTGGAGTGCACTCGAAGCAAGTAGGCTCGGCCCATGCAGAGCAGCTTGCCGAGCCTGGCGTCGATCGAGAACTGGCCCGTCCCCACCGCGGCCGCGGCCGTCGTCCGCGCGGACGGCACCCTGGCCGGGTCCCACGGCCCCACCGGACGGCGTTTCCCGCTCGCCTCGGTCACCAAGCCGCTCGCGGCGTACGCCGTCCTCGTCGCGTACGAGGAGGGGGCGATCGACCTCGACGAGCCGGCCGGGCCCGAGGGCGCGACCGTCCGCCATCTCCTCGCCCACACCTCGGGGCTCGCCTTCGACGAGAACCGGGTGATGGCCGCGCCCGGCACCCGCCGGATCTACTCCAACACCGGCTTCGAGGCGCTCGGCGACCATGTCGCCAAGGCGGCCGACATCCCGTTCGCCGAGTACCTGCGGCTGGCGGTCCTGGAGCCGCTCGGCATGACCGCGACGAGCCTGGAGGGTTCGCCCGCCAAGGACGCCGTGTCGACCGTGGACGACCTGGTGCGGTTCGCCGCCGAGGTGCAGGCGCCGCGGCTGCTCGACCCGCGCACCGTCCTCGACGCGATGAGCGTCACGCACCCCGGCCTGACGGGCATCCTGCCCGGTTACGGGCACCAGCGGCCGAACGACTGGGGTCTCGGCTTCGAGATCCGCGACGGCAAGTCCCCGCACTGGACGGGCGCCGGTTCCTCGCCGCGCACCTTCGGGCACTTCGGGCAGTCCGGCACCTTCCTGTGGATCGACCCGGACGCGCGGGCCGCCTGCGTGGCGCTCACCGACCGGCCCTTCGGGGCGTGGGCGGTCGAGGCCTGGCCGCCGTTCACGGACGCGGTGCTCGCGGACCTGCGCACGGCCTGATCCGGCCTGGTCCAAGAGACAGGTCCTAGTCGTCGCAGCGCGCTGTCGGCAGCAGGCCGTCGGGGCCGCCGACCGACACGTCGACCCGGCCGGCCGGGTGCTTCGCGTAGGCCGTCGTGCACACCAGCTGGCGGACCGCCGCCTCGGGCAGCTCCTTGACGGGGAAGGGGGCCCTGAGCCGGAACAGCGGACGCGCCGAGTCGGTCTTGGCCGGGATCTCGGTGACGCGCGGTACCGGTCCCGCCCCCCGGATCCTGCTCGCCGGCAGGGCGGTGGTGAGGCCCGCCGCGGTCTCGTTCTCCCTGGGGCCCGCGAGGAGCGCGGCGAGGATCTTGTCGGTGGCGTCCGAGTTGCGCAGGTCGTCCACGGATATCTCGTAGCCCGGGCCGAATCCGTCGTAGGGGACCCGGTCGTCCCCCGTACCGTCGGTCGGGGACGAGGGAACGGGGTAGGGAGGGCCGACGTCGCGGGCCACCGGCATCGACCGGCCGTCGGGGCCGAGGAAGTAGAGCACGATCCGGTCCTCGGGTATCGGCGCGACGACGACGGTCGCGGCCCCGCCCGCCTCGACGACGTCGGTCTCCTGGATGCCGCACCCGGCGACCGTGCCCAGCAGGGCGGCGGACAGGGCCGCGGCGGCCGTCCGGCGGTTCACAACGGCATCCGTACGGTGAAGACGGCCCCGCCCACGGGGTCGTTGGCGGCCGTGACGGTGCCTCCGTGCAGCCGGACGTTCTCCAGCGTGATCGCGAGGCCGAGGCCGCTGCCCGCCGAGCGGGTACGGGCCTGGTCCGCCTTGAAGAAGCGGTCGAAGACGTGCGGCAGGACGTCCGGGTGGATGCCCGGGCCCCGGTCGGCGACCTCCGTCACGAGCTGGTCCCCTTCCTCGTACAGCCGGACCGTCACCGGCGCGCCGCCGTGCCGCAGGGCGTTGCCGACGAGGTTGGCGACGACGACGTCGAAGCGGCGCGGGTCGAGCCGGGCCCTGATCCCCTCGGTGAGGTGGGGGACGACCTGGGCCGGGTCGGTCCACCGCCGGTGCTGGAGGGTCTTGCGGACGCAGTCGGCGGCGTCGACCTCGTCCGTGTGGAGTTCGGCGGCGCGCGCGTCGAAGCGGGAGATCTCCATGAGGTCCTCGACGAGCACGGCGAGCTTGCCGGTCTCCGCGCTGATCAGGCGGACGGCGCGGGCGGTGTCGCTGTCGAGGCCGCCGGCGTCCTCGTCGAGGACCTCGGTGACGGCGAGCATCCCGGCGAGCGGGGTGCGCAGTTCGTGCGAGACGTCGGAGGCGAAGCGGCGGGCGCGGACCTCGGCGTTGCGGAGTTCCGCGACGGAACGTTCCAGCTCGGCGGCGGACTCGTTGAACGTCCGTGCGAGGTCGGAGAGTTCGTCCCTCCCCTTGGCGTGGATACGGGTGTCGAGCCGGCCGCGGCCCATGCTGTGGGCCGCCCGGCGCAGCTCCCGTACGGGCCGGAGGACACCGCGTGCGGCGATCAGCGCGGGGATGAGGGCGACGGCGAGGGCGGGGAGGGCTCCGTCGCGGGCGGCCATGACCATGGCCTCCACGTTGGCCTCCTCCGCGCGGAGGTCCATCACGGCATAGAACACGAGGCCGGTGCGCTGGGGCGGGCCGTCGGCCGAGCGGGCGTGGAAGACGGCGGGGACGGCGATGGTGAGGTACGGGGTGCCGCCCTTGACCACCCGCTGGAAACTGCCGTGCTGGAGGGTCTCGTCGGCGGCGCGGGCCCGCAGCTCCGGGGTGATGACGGAGGAGGTGGGCCGGTCGGTGGAGGAGACGCGCAGGGTGCCGTACTCGGCGTAGACGCGCCACGGGTGGGGCTTGCCCTGGCGGGCGATCCGCATGAGGGAGTCCCGCAGGCTGTCCTGCACGACGGGCAGATCGGTGCTGAGGGCCTCGACCTGCTCGCGGAAGGCGGACACGGCGGTGTCCTGGGCCTGTTCCAGGATGGCGTTGCGGGCGGCCCGGTAGGTGAGGGCGGCGGTGGTGCCGCAGCCGACGGCGGCGACCAGCAGGAAGGCGAGGACGAGCCGGGTGCGGAGCCCGAAGGGGTGCGGGCGCAGGCTCGGGCCGCGGGCCCTGCGCCGCGTGGCGCGGCCCGCTGCTTCCGTCTCGTGCCGTCCGGCGTCCGGTTCGGGTCCTACGCAGGTCTTCACAGCGGTCCGAAGCGGTAGCCGAAGCCCCGCAGGGTCTGGATGTAGCGGGGTTCGCCCGGGGTGTCCTCGATCTTGTTCCGCAGCCGGCGGACGCAGGCGTCGACCAGTCGGGCGTCGCCGTGGTAGCTGTGCTCCCAGACGTGTTCGAGGAGCTGCTGCCGGCTGAAGACCTGCTCGGGCGCGGCCGAGAGGTGCAGAAGGAGCTTCATCTCGGAGGGGGCGAGGGCGATGCGCTCACCCGCCTTGGCGACGGTGAGGCCGGCCCGGTCGACGGCCAGTTCGCCGTGGAACTCGACGGCGGAGCGGCTGCCGCCGGGCTCCTCGATGCGGCGGAGCACGGCGCGTATCCGGGCCTCGATGACCTCGGTGCGGGCGGGCTTGACGATGTAGTCGTCGGCCCCGGCCTCCAGGCCTATGACGATGTCGAAGTCGTCGCCGCGGGCGGTCAGCATGATGATCGGCAGCTGGCTGCTCTCGCGGACGCGGTGGCAGACCTGGACGCCGTTCATGCCGGGCAGCATCAGGTCGAGCAGCAGCAGGTCCGGGCGGAAGTCCGCGAGCGCTTCGAGCCCGTCCTCTCCGGTGGCCGCGGTCCGCACCTCGTGCCCGCGGCGGCGCAGGCCGAGTTCGACGCCCTCCCGGACGGAGGGGTCGTCTTCTATGAGGAGCACGCGGGGCATCTGTGGAGTATCCCAAGGTCGGTGCGGGGTGTGTCGCGGGGGCGGGTGTCCGTCACCGGCGGCGGAGGGCGCGGAGGCGGCCGGAGCCCACCGCGAGGAGGGTCCGGACCTCGGTGAGGCGGAGCGGCCGGGCGAGGACGGCGAAGGCCCCGAGGACGGTCAGCGCCCCGGCGACGCCCGCGGGCACCGCTCCTGCGGGACCCGTGAGGTCGGTGACGAGGAGCCCGTAACCGGCGGCGGGCACGGCCGCGAGCAGCAGCCTTACGAGGCCCGGGAGCGCGCCGCCCTCGGACGGGGTCCCAGCGCCCGCGGACGGGGTCCCGCCGAGCCGGCGCCGCAGCACGTACGCCGTGAGCGCCCAGCCCGCCCACAGGGCCAGCGAGTACCCGGCCGCCATGCCCGCGACGGCCCACCGGGTGGGCAGGTAGTGGTAGGCGGCGAAGGAGAGCGCCGCGTTGAGACCGGCGATCACCAGGTTGAGAAGGAAGGGGGTGCGGGTGTCGCGGAGGGCGTAGAACGCGCGCGTGCACACGTACTGGCCGGACAGGGCGACGAGGCCGGGCGCGAAGGCCATCAGGATCCAGGCCATCGCGCGGACGTCGTCGGCGCTGGTCGCCCCGTACCGGAAGACCACCGTCATCAGCGGTACGGCGAGCGCGAGGAGGGCGCAGGCGGCGGGGACGACCGCCGCCGCGCTGGTCCGCAGCGCGTACGAGACGTCCCGCCGGACGCCGGCGAGGTCTCCGTCGGCGGCGGCGCCGCTCATCCGGGGCAGCAGCGCGGTGACGAGGGACACGGTGATGATGCCGTGCGGGACGGTCCACAGCAGATAGGCGTTGTTGTACGCGGCGAGACCCGAGCCGCCGCCGACGCCGGGTCCTGAGCCCGCCGAGGTGGCGAGCAGGGTGGTCACCCAGTACGCGCCCTGGTTGGTGAGGACGAGCAGCACCAGCCAGCCGGCCGAGCGCAGCGGTGCCGCGAGTCCGCTGCCGCGCCAGTCGAGGCGGGGCCGCCAGCGGAAGCCGGCGGAGCGCAGCGAGGGCAGGAGCGCGAGGGCCTGGAGGGCGATGCCGGCGGTGGTGCCCCAGCCGAGCAGGGCGGTCTCGCCGGGGGTGAGGGTGCCGCCGTCGCTGACGACGAGGAAGAGGCCGAAGACGGCGACGACGACGACGTTGTTGAGGACGGGGGTCCACATCATGGCGCCGAACCGGCCGCGGGCGTTGAGGACCTGGCCGAGGAGGGTGAAGAGCCCGAGGAAGAGGATCTGCGGGAGGCACGCGCGCGCGAAGGCCACGGTCATCTCGCGCCGCTCGCCCGCGTAGTCGGTGTACAGGTCGACGATGAGCGGCGCGGCGAGGACCGCGGCCGCCGTGAGGACGGTGAGGGCGAGCGCGCAGAGGGTGAGGAGCCGGTCGGTGTAGGCGACGCCGCCGTCCTCGTGCTCCTTGGCGGCCTTGACGAGTTCGGGGACGAAGACGGCGTTGAGGGCGCCGCCGAGGAGCAGCATGTAGACGATGGTGGGGACGGAGTTGCCGACCGCGTAGCCGTCGGCGACGTAGCCCGCACCGAGCGCGGCGGCGACGACGGCGGCCCGGACGAAGCCGGTCGCGCGGGAGACGAGCGACCCGGCGGCCATCAGGGCTCCGCTGCGGAGCGCGGACGGCGCGGCCTTCGGCTTCTCGGGGCGGTCGGCGGTGAGCGTGGCGGCGGCGCTCGTCATCGGCGGGCCATGTAGGCCGTGAAGGCCCGGTACAACGCGTGGTTGGTCGTGCCCTGCATCGGTGTCTCCCACTCCCCCAGCGTCTCGACGACCTGTCCGCCCGTGCCGAGCTTCCAGCGCAGGAGCCCGTGGGCGCGGTCGCCCGGATCGAGGGTGGAGGGTACCCCGCGCAGGTCGTAGACGGCGGCGCCGAGGGCGTGGGCGTCGAGCAGCATGCGCCACTGGAGGGCGTTGGAGGGGCGGACCTCGCGCCGGTGGTCGGCGGAGGCGCCGGTCTGGTACCAGACGCGGCCGCCGACGGTGACCATGGTGTGGGCGGCGAGGATCTCGCCCTCGTGGCGGGCGAGGTAGAGCTTCATGCGGCCGGGGTGCTCGGCGTTGAGGACGGCGTACTGGCGCTCGTAGTACGCGAGGGAGCGGCCGAGCCGGAAGCCGTCGCGCTCCTCGGTGATGCGGAGCAGCCGGTAGAACTCGGGCAGGTCGGCGGCGGACCCGAGGGTGATCTCGACGCCGGACTTGCGGGCCTTGCGGACGTTGCGCCGCCATTCCTGGTTGAGGCCGGTCCACAGGTCGTCGGGGGTGCGTCCGGTGAGCGGGACCTGGAAGACGTGCCGGGGCTGGGCGTCGGCGCCGTCCTCGGACTCTCCGCCGCAGCGCCGCCAGCCGCGGGCCCGCAGGCGTTCGGCGACGACGGTGCCGAGCGGGTCGACCTCGTCGGCGAGTACGTCGGCGAGGCGGCGGCCCGGTCCGGTGCCGGCCTTGACGGTGGCGGCGCTCCACCGGCGGTGGGCGGGCCCGGGGCCGATGCGCACGGCGAAGGCGCCGGAGGCGCGCAGATGGCCGAGGAGCGGGGAGAGCCAGCCGTCGACGTCGGGGTCGGCCCAGTCGGCGACGGGTCCTTCGGGCAGGTAGGCGAAGTACTTGCGGGTGCCGGGGAAGGGCCGCAGGAGGACGAGGGCGACGCCGGTCAGCTCACCGGACTCCGTCCCCCAGCCGACCAGTTGGTGGCTCCAGCCGTCCTTCACCTGGGCCCAGGAGGGGACTTGGAGGAAGCTGGGCCCGTCCGCGCCGGTTCGGGACGCCAGGAAGGCGCGGTAGACCTCGGGGGTCACGGGGCCGAGTCCGACCGGTCCCGCGGGGGCGCGGCGGTCGGTGGGTGCGGCCGTCACGAGCAGCGCTGACACAACGGGAGCCTCCTTGTTCCGCCCCTCGGTGGTGGGGCGCACAGCAGGCTCACAGCCGAATTCGACGGGTGCGCGCGGTGTTTGTGACCGGACGATGACCGTTGTGCCGCAGCCCTTGTCACATGCGCCGCGGGCGGCTTCCGCGCATCGGGGGCGACTTACAGTCCAGAACATCCCACCTCGACTCCTCACCACCGCGGAGGTCTTCCGTGCCGCTCATACGCACACCCCGTCCCGTTCTCGCGGCGGTCGCGCTGACCGTCTCCCTCACCGCCTGCACGGCGCAGGCGGCGAACGACCCGGCGGGGTCCGGGGCCCCCGCGTCGAAGACCCCGCCGGCGAAGGTGACCGTCGTAAACCCGGCGGCCGGCCGGCCGGTGACCGTGACCGTCACGGGCGGCACGATCGCCGGGGTGAAGGTCGTCGACGCGGACGGCGGGGCCCTCACCGGCCGTACGGGGACGGGCGGGGCGCGCTGGACGTCGGACCGCAAGGCGGTGCCGGGCTCCTCGTACACGGTGGAGGTGACGTCCCGCACGGCCGACGGCAGGGAGGCGGCGACGTACCGGTCCTCCTTCACCACCCCGGAGGCCGCTCAGGTCAACAAGCTGACCCTGGCCCCCGGCAAGAACTCCACCGTCGGCATCGCCCACCCCCTCTCGATCGTCTTCGACCTGCCGGTGACGCGGAAGGCGGACGTGGAGCGGCAGTTGAAGGTGACCACGTCGAACGCCACCGAGGGCTCCTGGGGCTGGGTCAAGGACTACTCGGGCCGCGACAGGGCGGACTGGCGGCCCAGGGAGTACTGGAAGCCCGGCACGAAGGTCACCCTCGAAGCGGATCTGAACGGCACGGACTCGGGCGGCGGCTGGTTCGTGCGGGACTACCGCACCGGCTTCACGGTCGGCGCCGCGCAGGTCGTCAAGGTCGACCTGGACCGCCGGAAGCTGACCCTGAACCGGGACGGCAGGACCGTCCGGACGATCCCCGTCTCCGGCGGCACCCCGGGCGGCGACAAGCGGTCCTGGCGGGGCACGGCCGTGCTGATGGCGAAGGAGGGCACCATCAACATGAACTCCGAGACGGTCGGGCTCGGGGACGCGTACGACAAGATGGTCGACTACTCGATGCGGCTGACCTGGTCGGGCATGTACGCGCACGCGGCCCCGTGGAACGCGGCGTACTTCGGTCGCGCCAACAAGAGCTCGGGGTGCATCGGGATGAGCGACGAGAACGCGGCGGCGTTCTATGCCGCGGTGAATGTCGGGGATCCCTTCGAGATCAGCGGTCGGGACACGAAGGGCACGGTCGCGGAAGGCAACGGGTACGGGGCGTGGAACCTGAGCTGGGAGCAGTGGAAGGCGAAGAGCGCGGTGGGCTGAGGTCGGCGCAGGGAGCGGAGGCGCCCGCCCAGGGCGCCGTCCCGTGTGCCCACCCTCCCCCGAGCTCTCGGCTTCGCCCGAGCAGGGGACCCCCATCGCCCTGCGGGACGATTGCCCACACGGAGGGGGCGCCGACAGTCCCCACGGGGGCCTACGGAGCGGCGCGCATCTCCCAGAGGAGGACCTCCGCGTCGGCTGTCGCCTGCAGCTCCTCGCCCTTCGCACCCGTCAGCCGGGCCGCGTCGCCCGCTACCAGTTCCTCGCCGGCCAGCAGCACTGCCCCCCGCACCACGTGGACGTAGACGTGCTCGGCTTCCGGTACGGACACCTGCGCGCCCTCCCGTAGGCGGTGGGCGTGGAGCTTCGCGCCCGCCTCCGGGAGGTCGTACGGGCCGTCGAGGTTCCTCACCACCTCGTACGACGGCTCCCCGCCCGGCGACAGCGGTGCCAGCCACATCTGCACGAAGACCAGGGGGACGGCGGCGTCGTTGCGCTCGACGTGCCGGACGCCCCCCGCCGAGCTGAGCCGCTGGAGGTCGCCGGGGCGGACGACCGTGGTGTGGCCGGCCGTGTCGTGGTGGGTGAGTTCGCCCTCGACGACCCAGGTGACGATCTCGGTGTGGCTGTGCGGATGCTCGTCGAAGCCCGCGCCGGGCGCGAGCCGCTCCTCGTTGCAGGCGAGGAGGGCGCCGAAGCGGAGGTTGTCGGGGTCGTAGTGCGGCCCGAACGACAGGGCGTGCCGGGTCTCGATCCCGGCCGCCGGTTCGCCCCCCGGGTACCGCTCGGCGGCGCGCTGGATGCGTATCACGTGCCCAACGGTAGTGCGCACGTGCCCGACGGTGGGGCGCACGCGCCTGTCGGTAGGACCGCCTCCGGAGGTGAAGCCGCCCCGACCCCGCATGCCGGCGTCCCGATAAGGCAGTCTTGTCCCCGTGCCAGAACCCACGAACGCTCCTCATCCGCACGCCGCGACCCTGAAACGCCTCGAACAGTCCTCCGGACGGCTCGCCGCCGGTGCCATCACGCGCATGGACGAGACGCTTCCGTGGTACCGGGCGATGCCGCCCGAGAACCGGTCGTGGATCGGGCTGGTCGCCCAGGCCGGAATCGCCGCGTTCACCGAGTGGTTCCGGCACCCCGAGACCCCGCAGGCGATCTCGACGGACGTCTTCGGCACGGCGCCCCGCGAGCTGACCCGGGCGATCACCCTGCGCCAGACCGTCGAGATGGTCCGTACGACGATCGAGGTCATGGAGTCGGCGATCGAGGAGGTCGCCGCCCCCGGCGACGAGTCGGTCCTCCGTGAGGCGCTGCTCGTCTACGCCCGGGAGATCGCCTTCGCGACGGCCCAGGTGTACGCGCAGGCCGCCGAGGCCCGGGGAGCCTGGGACGCGCGCCTCGAATCCCTCGTGGTGAACGCGGTCCTCTCCGGCGAGGCCGACGAGGGCGCCGTCTCCCGCGCGGCGGCCCTCGGCTGGAACTCACCCGACCACGTGTGCGTGATCCTCGGCACCGCCCCCGACGGGGACAGCGAGCTGACGGTGGAGGCGATCCGCCGGGCCGCCCGGCACGCCAAGCTCCAGGTCCTCACCGGCGTGCTCGGCGACCGTCTCGTCGTCATCGCGGGCGGCAACGACAACCCGCTCGCCGTCGCGAAGGCCCTGATCGGCCCGTACGCGGCGGGTCCCGTCGTCGCCGGCCCCGTCGTCCCCGACCTGCTCGCCGCGACCCGCTCCGCGCAGGCGGCGGCGGCCGGCCTCAAGGCGTGCACGGCCTGGCAGGACGCCCCGCGCCCCGTCCTGGCGGACGATCTGCTGCCGGAGCGCGCCATCGCCTCGGACCCTTCGGCGCGCGAACAGCTGGTGGAGGAGATCTACAGACCGCTGGAGGAAGCGGGCTCGGCGCTCCTGGAAACGCTCAGTGTCTACCTGGAGCAGGCCAGCAGCCTGGAAGGCGCCGCACGGATGCTCTTCGTCCACCCGAACACCGTGCGCTACCGGCTTCGACGTGTGACCGACGTCACCGGCTGGTCACCCTCCGACGTACGCTCCGCGTTCACGCTGCGGATCGCACTCATCCTCGGACGCTTGGCCGACGGAGATACGCAGTCCTAGACTTTTGTCGAACACCAACAATTCCCCCGACGGTTCTTCGTCCCTGTCCCCACGGGCGCCGGGAGCCGTCCCCAAGAGAGAGTGTGAGGGTGCTCGTACTCGTCGCTCCCGGCCAAGGCGCCCAGACGCCCGGCTTCCTGACTCCCTGGCTCGAACTCCCCGGCGCCGCCGACCGCGTCGCGGCCTGGTCCGACGCCATCGGGCTCGACCTCGCCCACTACGGCACGAAGGCGGACGCGGACGACATCCGTGACACCGCCGTGGCCCAGCCCCTCCTCGTCGCCGCCGGTCTGCTGTCCGCAGCGGCCCTGGGCGACGTGTCGCCCGGCGTCGTCGCCGGTCACAGCGTCGGCGAGTTCACCGCCGCCGCGTTCGCGGGCGTCCTCGACGAGACCGCCGCGCTGCGTCTCGTACGGACCCGTGGGCTCGCGATGGCCGAGGCCGCCGCGATCACTCCCACCGGCATGTCGGCGCTGCTCGGCGGCGACCCCGAGGTGACCGTCCCGCACCTGGAGAGGCTCGGCCTGACCCCGGCCAACGTGAACGGCGCCGGCCAGATCGTGGCCGCCGGCACCCTGGAGCAGCTGGCGGCCCTGGAGGCCGACAAGCCCGAGGGTGTCCGCCGGGTCGTCGCACTGAAGGTCGCCGGAGCCTTCCACACGCATCACATGGCCCCGGCCGTGGCGAAGCTGGAGGAGGCCGCGAAGGAGCTGTCCCCGGCCGCCCCGGCCACCCGCTACGTCTCCAACAAGGACGGGCAGGTCGTCACCGACGGCGCCGAGGTCCTGGCCCGCCTGGTCGGCCAGGTCGCGAACCCGGTCCGCTGGGACCTGTGCATGGAGACCTTCCAGGCGCTGGGCGCGACCGCGCTGATCGAGGTGTGCCCCGGCGGCACCCTCACCGGCATCGCCAAGCGCGCCCTGCCCGGAGTCGCCACAGTGGCCCTGAAGACTCCTGCCGACCTGGACGCGGCCCGTACGCTCATCGCCGAGCACGCGGCCGTCTGACGAGGAGTGTCGAGAAGCATGTCGAAGATCAAGCCCAGCAAGGGCGCCCCGTACGCGCGGATCCTCGGTGTCGGCGGCTACCGCCCCACCCGGGTCGTGCCGAACGAGGTGATCCTCGAGACGATCGACTCGTCCGACGAGTGGATCCGCTCGCGCTCCGGTATCGCCACGCGCCACTGGGCCTCGCCCGAGGAGACCGTCGCCGCCATGTCGGTGGAGGCCTCGGGCAAGGCCATCGCCGACGCCGGGATCAACCCGGAGCAGATCGGTGCCGTGATCGTCTCCACGGTCTCGCACTTCAAGCAGACCCCGGCCGTCGCCACCGAGATCGCCGACAAGATCGGCGCCGGGAAGCCGGCCGCGTTCGACATCTCCGCCGGCTGCGCGGGCTTCGGCTACGGCCTGACCCTCGCCAAGGGCATGATCGTCGAGGGTTCGGCGGAGTACGTGCTCGTCATCGGTGTCGAGCGGCTCAGCGACCTGACGGATCTGGAGGACCGCGCGACGGCCTTCCTGTTCGGTGACGGCGCCGGCGCCGTGGTCGTCGGCCCCTCCGACGAACCGCACATCGGCCCCACCGTATGGGGCTCCGAGGGCGACAAGTCGGAGACGATCAAGCAGACCGTCCCGTGGAACGAGTTCCTCCCCCAAGCTCTCGGCTCCGCTCGAGCAGGGGGGACCCCCACCGGCGACGTCTCCAAGCTGCCGCTCAACGAGCGGGGCGAGATCAAGTTCCCCGCCATCACGCAGGAGGGCCAGGCGGTCTTCCGCTGGGCCGTCTTCGAGATGGCGAAGGTCGCCCAGCAGGCCCTGGACGCCGCCGGCATCTCGGCGGACGACCTGGACGTCTTCATCCCGCACCAGGCGAACATGCGGATCATCGACTCGATGGTGAAGACGCTGAAGCTGCCGGAACACGTCACGGTCGCCCGTGACGTCGAGACCACCGGCAACACGTCGGCGGCCTCGATTCCGCTCGCCATGGAACGACTCCTGGCGACCGGCCAGGCGAAGAGCGGCGACACGGCGCTCATCATCGGCTTCGGGGCGGGTCTCGTCTTCGCCGCGACGGTCGTTACCCTCCCCTAGGCACTCCGGTTCTCCCGGAAGCCCATTCCCAAGCAATCACAAGAAGGAGCGCCACCATGGCCGCCACCCAGGACCAGATCGTCGAAGGCCTCGCCGAGATCGTCAACGAGATCGCCGGCATCCCGGTCGAGGACGTCGAGCTGGGCAAGTCGTTCACCGACGACCTGGACGTCGACTCGCTCTCCATGGTCGAGGTCGTCGTCGCCGCCGAAGAGCGCTTCGACGTCAAGATCCCGGACGAGGACGTCAAGAACCTCAAGACGGTCGGCGACGCTGCCGACTACATCCTGAAGCACCAGGCCTGATTCGGCCCTCGCTGACTCGGTCCGCCACCCGGCGGTGGCGCCGTATTCCGACCATCACACACATGGAGAACGAATTCCTGTGAGCTCGACCAATCGCACCGTGGTCGTCACCGGTATCGGCGCAACCACACCGCTGGGTGGCGACTCCGCGTCGACCTGGGAAGGTCTTCTCGCGGGGCGCTCCGGCGTCAAGCCCCTGGAGGGCGAGCGCTTCGCCGAACTGCCCGTGCAGATCGCCGCGACCGCCGCCGTCGACCCCGGTGACGTCCTGCCCCGCCCGCTCGCCCGCAAGCTGGACCGCTCGGCGCAGTTCGCGCTGATCGCGGCCCGTGAGGCCTGGGCCGACGCGGGCTACACCGCGCCCGCCGGCACTGTGACATCAGACGCTGACGCGTCGGGCGCCCAGATCGCGCCCGAGCGGCTCGGTTCCGTCATCGCCTCCGGCATCGGCGGTGTCACCACCCTGCTCGACCAGTACGACGTGCTGAAGGACAAGGGCGTCCGCCGCGTCTCGCCGCACACCGTGCCCATGCTCATGCCGAACAGCCCCTCCGCCAACGTGGGCCTGGAGGTGAACGCCCGTGCCGGCGTCCACACCCCCGTCTCCGCGTGCGCGTCGGGTGCCGAGGCGATCGGCTACGCCGTCGAGATGATCCGTACCGGCCGTGCCGACGTGGTCGTCGCCGGCGGTACCGAGGCCGCGATCCACCCGCTGCCGATCGCCGCCTTCGCCAACATGATGGCGATGTCCAAGAACAACGACGAGCCGACGAAGGCCTCGCGTCCCTACGACACCGGCCGTGACGGCTTCGTGCTCGGCGAGGGTGCGGGCGTCGTGATCCTGGAGTCCGAGGAGCACGCGAAGGCGCGCGGCGCGCGCATCTACTGCGAGGTCCTCGGCCAGGGCCTGTCGGCCGACAGCCACCACATCGCGCAGCCCGAGCCGACCGGCCGGGGCATCGCGGCCGCGATGCAGAACCTGCTCGACGCGACGGACCTCAAGCCGTCCGAGGTCGTCCACCTCAACGCGCACGCCACGTCGACGCCGCAGGGTGACGTCGCCGAGATCAAGGCGCTGCGGAAGGTCCTGGGCGACGACCTCGACCACGTCGCGATCTCCGCGACGAAGTCGATGACCGGTCACCTCCTGGGCGGCGCCGGCGGCATCGAGACCGTCGCGACGGTCCTGGCGCTGCACCACCGCCTGGCCCCGCCGACGATCAATGTCGACGAGCTGGACCCGGACGTCGACGCGGACATCGTCCGCGACGAGCCCCGCGCCCTCCCGCAGGGCACGATCGCCGCGATCAACAACTCGTTCGGCTTCGGCGGGCACAACGTGGTCCTGGCGTTCCGCTCGGTCTGACCGTCACCTGAACAAGCGCGAGGCCCGTCCCCCACCCCGGGGCCGGGCCTCCGCCGCATCCGCCGGTTCTGGCGTTCCGCTCGGTCCGATCCGCGTACGCGCGCGACTGAGGCCCACCCCCGGTTTCGAGGGTGGGCCTTTCGCGTGGAGCTACGGGCCGTCAGACGACCTGGTGGAGCCAGCGGACCGGGGCGCCCTCGCCCGCGTAGCGGAAGGGCTCCAGTTCGTCGTCCCAGGGCTTGCCGAGGAGCTTGGCGATCTCGGCCTCCAGCTGCGTCTCGCCCTGCAGGGAGCGCGCCAGGGCGGCCCGCAGCCGGTCCTCGGGGATCAGGATGTCGCCGTGCATGCCGGTGACCGCGTGGAAGATGCCCAGGTCGGGGGTGGCGCTGTAGCGCTCGCCCTCGGCGGTGGGGCAGGGTTCCGCGGTGACCTCGAAGCGGAGCATCTGCCAGCCGCGCAGCGCGGAGGCGAGCTCGGAGGCGGTGCCGGTGCGGCCCTGCCAGGAGAACTCGGCTCTCCAGGTGCCGGGGGACGCCGGCTGGCGGATCCAGTCGAGCTGGACCCTCGCACCGAGGACGCCCGCCACCGCCCATTCGACGTGCGGGCACAGCGCGCGCGGTGCGGAGTGAACGTACAGGACTCCACGTGTCGTCACCGGGACCTCCAGTGTGGGACGAGGTTCGCCTTTCCCAGCGGCCTCAGTAAACAGCATCAGGAGTAAAACGTCACAAACCCACAAAAATGGGACAGGATGTGACGTGATGTAATTTACCGGAGCCGGTCGGCAAAGGCGCCTCTGGTTCGACGGGGGAAAAGCTACCGTGCCGCGCCGTCATCGGTGTGACGTACGGTCGGTCCGGGGGCGGGTGAACACGAAGCTTTCACTCGCCAGGACGCCGAAGGAGGGGTCGGGGATGCGCGGCCGAGGCCGATTCCGTACCGCTGCCGTCACCGCGACGGCCGCGCTGCTGTGCGCAGGGGCACTGTCCGGCTGCACCTCGGAAGAGCCCGTGGCGAAGACCGCCACGGCGAGCGCGGCGCCGAGACCGACGCCGAAGCCGGCTTCGCTGTGGGACGTCTCCCCCGCCTCCGTCGCCGCCGTGGGCGACTCCGTCACCCGCGCCTTCGACGCCTGCGCGGTCCTCGCGGACTGCCCCGAGGTGTCCTGGGCCACCGGCACGGACGCCGCGGTGAACAGTCTGGCCCTGCGTCTCCTCGGCCCGGCGAAGGTCGCCACCCGCAGCTGGAACCTGGCCAGGACGGGCGCGCGGATGGCGGAGCTTCCCGAGCAGATGGCGGGGGCGGCGGCCGAGAAGCCCGAGCTTGTGACGGTGATGATGGGCGCGAACGACGCCTGCCGGCCCACCCCGGCGCTGATGACGCCGGTCGACGACTTCCGCGTCTCCTTCGAGGCGGCGCTCGCCCGGCTGCGGGCGGGCGCGCCGAAGGCGCAGGTGTACGTGGCGAGCGTGCCCGACCTCAAGCACCTGTGGTCGACGGGGCGGCTGAGCCCGCGGGGGCTCCAGGTGTGGAAGCTGGGGATCTGCGGCTCGATGCTGGCGGACGCGGAGGACCTGGGTCCGGCGGCCGAGCGGCGACGGGCGGCGGTCCATGAGCGGGTGGTGGCGTACAACGCGGTCCTGAGGGACGTCTGCGCGAAGGACGCGCGGTGCCGGTACGACGGCGGGGCGGTCTTCGGTTTCCGCTTCGACGGCGGGCAGTTGAGCCCCTGGGACTGGTTCCATCCGAGCAAGGACGGGCAGGCGCGGCTCGCGGAGCTCGCGTACCGGCGGATCACGAAGGAGTGAGGGGCCCCGGGGCGGTTGTCAGGTGCCGCCCCGGGGCCGGTCGCGGGGGTTCCCCGGGGGTCAGACCTCCAGGGTCGCGGTCAGGCGGGTGTCGGTGAGGGAATGGGCGGCCCGCACCTCGTAGGCGCCGGAGACGAGGGTCCAGTCGTTCTTCGCCTCGTCCCAGATCTCGAAGGCGCGGCGGGGCAGCGTGATCTCCGCCTCGACGGTCTCGCCGGGTCCGGCCTCGACGCCGGCGAAGCCGGCCAGCCGGCGTTCGGGGCGGTCGACGTCGTCGGCGCGGGGCGCCAGGTAGATCTGGACGACCTCGCGGCCGGGCCGGTCGCCGGTGTTGGTGACCCGGACGGTGACCGCGTCGGGCCGCGCGACCAGGGAGTCGTACGACCAGGTGGTGTAGCCGAGGCCGTGCCCGAAGGCGTACGCGGGGGCCGTCCGCAGCCGGTCCCAGGCGCGGTAGCCGATGAAGAGGCCCTCGCTGTAGTCGAGTTGCCCCTCGACGGGGGTGACGTCGGTGACGGGTACGTCGGCGAGGGCGCCGGGCCAGGTGGTGGGGAGGCGGCCGCCGGGCTCCTCGGCGCCGGTGAGGACGTCGGCGAGGGCGGCGCCGCCCTCCTGGCCGGGGAACCAGCTGAGCAGGATCGCGGCCACGTCCTCGCGCCAGGGCAGTTCGACCGGGGAGCCGGCGTTGACCACGACGACGGTGTTCGGGTTGGCGGCGGCCACGGCCCGTACGAGGTCGTCCTGGCGGCCGGGGAGGGCGAGGTCCTTGCGGTCGAAGCCCTCGGACTCGACGCGCTCGGTGGTGGCGACGACCACGACGGCGGTGTCGGCGGCGCGGGCGGCCTCGACGGCCTCGGCGATCAGTTCGTCGGGGTCACGGCGGGGACCGAGGTGGACGAAGGAGAACACGACGGCCGGCAGCGGGGCCGCGAACTCCTTGTCGAGGGTGTGGAGCAGGGACACCTCCACGGTCTCGCCCGCGGTGAGCGTGACCTTGGCGCGCTCGACCGGGGCGCCGAAGAGGGCCTCGAAGGGGTCGGCCTCGGGGCCCATGGCCTGGACGCCGTCGAAGACGGTCTCGCCCGCGACGGTGAGGGTGTAGGCGCCGAGGCCGCGGGTGCCGAAGGAGTGCGGGCCCGTCTCGCGCGGGGTGAAGGTGCCGACGACCTCGACGGAGGCGAGGGCCTCGTGGGTGACGCCGGCCGGGAGGTCGTCGCCGATCCACTGGACCTGCCCGTTGGGCAGGGAGCCCTCGCCGAGGAGCCGCCCCTCGGCGTCGCGGCAGCGGGCGCGGAGAGTGAAGCCCTGTTCGGCCGGGGCGAGTTCGTCGCTGGGGTCGGCGCCGGTCACATACGTCAGGGCCCCTTCGGGCAGGGCGGCGGTGAGGCCGGCGAGCGGGGAGACGACGTGGTCGGGGAAGACCTGGGCGGAGCCGCCGCCGAGGACGCGGGCGTCGCGGGCGGCGGCGCCGGAGAGGGCGACGGTGCCGTTCCCGAGGGGCAGGGCGGCGTTCTCGTTGCGTACGAGGACGAAGCCGCGGCGGGCGATCTCGCGGGCGAGGGCGTCGCCGTCGATCGGGGCGGGGGGTTCGGTGACGACCGGCGGGGCGCCTTCGAGGGCGCCGACGCGGGCGGCGAGCCGCAGGACGTTGCGTACGGCCGCGTCGACGGCGGACTCCTCGACCTCGCCGGCGCGGACGGCGGCGGCGAGCGCCTCGCCGTAGACGGTGACGGGGCCGGGCATGGCGACGTCGAGGCCGCCCTCGATGTCGCCGGTGGTGGAGCGGGCGGCCATCCAGTCGGAGACGTTGAAGCCGTCGAAGCCCCACTCGCCGCGCAGGACCTCGTTCACGAGGTACCGGTGCTCGGTCATCGTCACGCCGTTGACCTGGTTGTAGGCGGTCATGATGCCCCAGGGGTGGGCGTTCCTGACGATGGCCTCGAAGGGGGCGAGGTAGAGCTCGCGGAGGGGACGCGGGGCGATCCTGTTGTCGACGGTGAAGCGGTCGGTCTCGGCGTCGTTGGCGACGAAGTGCTTGACCGTGGTGCCGACGCCGCCGTCCTGCACGCCCTGGACGTAGCCGGTGCCGATCTCGCCGGTGAGGAAGGGGTCCTCGCTGTAGGCCTCGAAGTGGCGTCCGCCGAGCGGGGTGCGGTGCAGGTTGACGGTGGGTGCGAGGAGGACGTGGACGCCCTTGCGGCGGGCCTCCTGGGCGAGGAGGCGGCCGGCGCGGCGGGCGAGCTCGGGGTCCCAGGCGGCGGCGAGGGCGGTCGGGGACGGCAGGGCGACGGACGGGTCCTCGGCGGTCCAGCGGACGCCGCGGACGCCGATGGGGCCGTCGGACATGACCAGGGACTTCAGGCCGATCTCGGGCAGTGCGGGCAGGGACCACATGTCCTGGCCGCCGAGCAGCCGCGCCTTGGTGTCCAGGTCGAGCTTGGCGAGCGCCGTCTCGACGGCCTGTTCCCGTGCCGTGTCCGCGCCGGTCTGCGTCATGGCCGTACCTCCTCGTTGACGTACTGGTGACCCCGATGCGGCCATGGTGCACCCATGCGCCTGTAGGGCGGTAGGTAACGTAATCGTCTTGTTATCTTCACGGGGGAGGTACGGTCCTGTCGGACACTCGAATGCCTCGGAAGGGGGCCACGGCGATGGTGCGGGCCAGGAGCGAGGAGCGGCGGGCGGACATCCTCCGCGCATCCCTCGAAGTGATCGCCGAACGCGGCTACCGGGGCGCCACCCTGGGCTCCGTCGCCGAACGGGTCGGGCTGACCCAGCAGGGGCTCCTGCACTACTTCCCGACGAAGGAGGCGCTCCTCGTCGCCGTCCTTGAGGAGCGCGACCGCTGGGACACCAGCGGGGCCCGGGGCCCCGAGGGCTGGCGGCTCGACCTGCTCGAATCCCTCGTCGAGTACAACGCCATGCGGCCGGGCATCGTGCAGACCTTCTCCGCGCTGCTCGGCGAGAGCGTGACGGACGGGCACCCGGCGCGGGAGTTCTTCACCGAGCGGTACGCGCAGGTGCGGGCGAACATGGCGCGGGTGCTGCGCCTGGAGTTCGGCGAGCGGCTGCCCGGCGGACTCACCCCGGAGCGGGCGGCCCCGCTGCTCACGGCGGTGATGGACGGCCTCCAGTACCAGTGGCTCCTGGACCCGGCGGCGGTGGACATGCCGTCCGCCTTCCGCGACTTCCTGCGGCTGCTGCAGGGGGACGACCGGACCTAGGGCCTCTCGTTCGGATCATGCCGGGCTCGCGGGCCCTGGCACCGCACCCGGACGACGTCCCGTACCGGCGGATCTGTGCCGCGACCCCGCCGGGCCCGACCGTGGCGGCGACCGCCTTCCTGGAGGGGCTGCGGGAGACGGCGGAGGCGCTGCGGGGGTCCCGGGGGTTCCCGCGCCGCGGCCGGGCGGGATGATGGCGGGCATGATCGTCGCAGCCACCCAGTTCGCCCCGGTCGCCGGGGACATCGACGCCAACGTCCGTACGGTCGCCGGTCTGGTCCGGGCCGCCGGGGCGGAGGGGGCCCGTGTGGTCGTCTTCGCCGAGCTCTGCCTCAGCGGGTACGAGCCGACCCTGATCCGGGACACCCCCGGCCTCGTCCTCACCGAGGACGACCCCCGGCTCGAACCCGTACGGGAGGCCTGCCGGGAGGTCTCGGCGGCGGCCGTGGTCAACGGGCCGGTGCGGACGGCGGACGGGCGGCCCGCGGTCACCTCGCTGGTGATCGGCCCGGACGGGTCGCTCCTCACCCGCTACGACAAGCAGAACCTGTACGGGATCGAGCTGGAGGTCTTCGCGGCGGGCACCGCCGACGGGCGGTTCGCGCTCGACGGGGTGCGGTTCGCGACCGCCACCTGCTACGACAACCGCTTCCCCGAACTGGCCGAGCGGGCCGCCGCCGACGGCTGCGCGGTCTACCTGGCGAGTTCGGTGCTCTCCGCCGACAACGACTCGTTCGAGAAGGTGTATCCGGTACGGGCCCGGGACTTCGGTCTGTACGTGGTCCTCGGCAACGTCCTCGGCGCCAACGAGGACGGGGTCGGCACCGGCCTGGCCGGGGCCTGGGGCCCGGACGGTGAGCGGATCGCCGACGCGGGCCCTGACACGGCGGGGTTCGTCCTGGCCGAGGTCGGCTGACGCCCCTCTGAGGGAGCCGGGGCCGGGCGGCCGTAGGAGATTACGGCCGCCCGGTTCCGGGATCAGTTGTAGGTGAGGTCTCCGGCCGAGTAGCGGCAGCTGACGCCGTCGGGGCCGGTGCCGATCTCCTTGGGCTCCTTGCCGGTGTTGTTGCCGGTGAAGCGGGTACACGGCTTGATCTTCTTGCCGGTGTCGCCGTGGATGCGGATGTTGCGCAGGGTGGCGGTGTCGCCGTAGTTGGCGTTGACGCCGACGATCGACTTGCCGGGCGTGGTGATGTCGACGTCGTTGATCAGGATGGTGCGCGGGTACTGCTTCTTGCAGTTGCCGCAGGAGCGGACCAGCTTGCCGAAGTCGGAGACCTGGAACTTGGTCACGACCAGCTTGCCGGCGCCGTTGAACTGGAAGACCTTGTCGGACGCGCTCTTCGCGCCGCCGCCGTAGACCGCGTACACCGACGACGCCGAGGTGCCCTTGAAGGTGGCGGCGTCCTCGCCGACGTTCTCCCACCAGACGTTCTGCAGGGTGCAGCTCCCGAGGCAGTGGACCCCGTCGGCGGCCGGCGAGCCGAGGATCACGTTCTTGAGGATCGCGCCGTCCTTGAGGACGAAGACGGGCTTCTGGCTCTCGCCCTGGCCGTCGGAGCCGAGCTCACCGGTGCCGTAGAAGCGCTTGAGCTTGCCGTCGTAGGTGCCCGAGACCTCGATGGACGCGGGGACCGGCTTGCTGCCCTTCGCCTGGGGCCACGCGGCCACCGTGGGGGCGGCGGGCGCGGCGCCCGCCGGGGCGAGCAGGCTGCTGGTGACGAGGGCCGCACCCGTGATGCCGAGGGCGCTCAGGCCGCCGATGAGGGCGCGGCGGCGGCCGGTCTTCCGCTTGTGGGACGTCATGTGCTCTTCCTTCAGTGGGGGAGGTGGTGCACCTTCTGGTCGCCACTGGAGGAGGAAAGGTTGCCGCGCTCTTGATCGTTTTCCTGCGCGTCGCCGTCACGGTCGTCGTCGGCCGTCTCGCCGCGCAGGTCCCGGGCCATCAGGGTGGCGCCCGCGACGGCTCCCGGCATCAGGAAGACGGCGACGAACGGCACCAGGAAGGCGAGGGTCAGCGGCACGCCGAAGCCGAGGACGGCCGTCCGGCGCCCGCGCAGCAGCCCGAGGCGCTCCTTGAGCTCGACGCCCCGGCGCTGGAACGCGACCGCCGTCAGCTCCTCGGTGAGGAAGAAGCCGGAGACGCAGAAGCCGATGACGGGGACGACGGTCTGGCCGATCACCGGGATGAAACCGCAGGCGAACAGTAGGATGCCGTAGAACGCGACCCGCAGCAGGACCCGCAGGCTGTCACGGGCGGAGATCCACAGCTCGCGCCAGAGCGGAAGCCCGGACTCGGGCACCTCGCCGCCCTCGCTGCGGTCGACCGCCTCGGACAGCGACTCGTAGAACGGCTGGCCCACGAGCAGGGTGACGGCGGTGAAGGTGATGACGGCGAGGAACAGCCCGAAGGCGAAGACCAGCGCGGTCAGGGTGCCGCGGAAGACGTCGAGCCAGGGCGAGGTCCAGTCGTCGGCGAACGGCGTCGCCCAGGCGGTCACGTCGTCGGCGCCGTAACCGAGTCCGACGAGCGCGCCCGTGTAGAGGATCAGGGTCACGAGCCCCGGCAGCAGCCCGAATCCGAACCACCGTCCGTGCCGGCCCACCCACTTCTGGCCCTGTACCAGGTAACCGAAACCCGCCCCGAAATCGCGCATGGGCTCACTTTATCGGGGGCCCGCGGACCGGCGGCGCCGGGCCGAACGCGGCGAGGACCGCACCCCGGGGCGGGGTGCGGTCCTCGTTCCGTACCGCGGGTCCGGACTCTGCGCGCCCGGACTCAGACGGCGAGCTCGACCGTGATGTTGCCGCGGGTCGCCTTGGAGTACGGGCAGACCTGGTGCGCCTTCTCGATCAGGCTCTTCGCGGTCTCGGCGTCCACGTTCGGGATGGTCGCCGAGATCTTGACGATGATGCCGAAGCCGTCGTCGTTCTTGCCGATGCCGACCTCGGCGGTGACCGTCGCGCCCGAGACGTCGGCGTTCTCGTTACGGGCGACCACGCCGAGCGCGCCCTGGAAGCAGGCGCTGTAGCCCGCCGCGAAGAGCTGCTCGGGGTTGGTGCCCGCGCCGGAGCCGCCCATGGCCTTGGGCGGGTTGACGACGACGTCGAGCCGGCCGTCGTCGGTGGCGACACGGCCGTCACGCCCGTTCTCGGCGGTGGCGACGGCGGTGTAGAGGACGTCGGTGTGCTGGATCGACATGCGAGGTACTTCCTTCATGGGTTCGCCGCGACTCGCGCCCACGATCGCGACGGCTGAGGGAAGACTAACGGGTCACACCGAGACGATCATCTTTCCGGTGTTGTCACCGCGGAGCAGGCCGAGGAAGGCGTCCACGCCGTTCTCGATGCCGTCGACGAAGGTCTCGCGGTGCTTCAGCTCGCCGGAGCCGAGCCAGCCGCCGACCTCCTGGACGAACTGCTGCTGGAGGCCGTAGTGGTCGCCGACGAGGACGCCCTGGAGACGCAGCCGCTTGCCGATGATCATCGCCATGTTGCGGGGGCCCGCCACCGGCTCGGTGTCGTTGTACTGGGCGATCATGCCGCAGATGGTGGCGCGGCCGTGCACGTTGAGCGAGGAGATCGCGGCTTCGAGGTGCTCGCCGCCGACGTTGTCGAAGTAGACGTCGATGCCGTCGGGGGCGGCCTCGCGGAGCTGGTCCTTGACCGGGCCGTTCTTGTAGTTGAAGGCGGCGTCGAAGCCGAGCTCCTCGACGAGGAACTTGACCTTCTCGTCGGAGCCGGCCGAGCCGATGACCCGGGAGGCGCCCCTGAGGCGCGCCATCTGGCCGACCTGGCTGCCGACGGCCCCGGCGGCGCCGGAGACGAAGACCGCGTCGCCCTCCTTGAAGGAGGCGACGTCGAAGAGGCCCGCGTAGGCCGTGAGGCCGGTCATGCCGAGCACGCCGAGGTAGGCGGAGAGGGGGGCGAGCGCCGGGTCGACCTTGGTCGCGTGCCGCGCCGGGACGTCGGCGTACTCGCGCCAGCCGAGGCCGTGCAGGACGTGGTCGCCGACGGCGAAGCCCTCGGCGTTGGACGCGATGACCTCGCCGACCGCGCCGCCGTCCATCGGGTGGTCCAGCAGATACGGCGGGATGTACGACTTCACGTCGTTCATCCGGCCCCGCATGTACGGGTCGACCGAGAAGTGCAGGTTGCGCACCAGGACGCGGCCCTCGGCGGGCTCGGTGACCGGGGTCTCGCGCAGGGCGAAGTCCGCGGGGGTCGGCCAGCCGTGCGGACGGGCGACGAGGTGCCACTCACGGCTGGACGCGGGAAGAACGGACATGAGCACGGCCTCCGATAGAAGCTTGAGATCACAAACGATTCACTGACTGAAACAACCATGCGCCTACATATTTCATGTTGTCAAGTATCCGGGTACGATGGATCCCATGGCCACCTCACGCACGGACCCCGTCACCCTCGAAGTCGTCGAGCTCATCGGCGCCGTCGTGGCGCGCTACTACGCGGAGTACGAGCAGGCGGCCGGGCAGCACGCGCTGACCGGGGCGCAGGCCCGGGTCCTCGGCCTGCTGTCGCTCGACCCGCTGCCGATGCGCCGGATCGCCCAGAAGCTGAAGTGCGAGCCGTCGAACATCACCGGGATCGTGGACCGGCTGGAAGCGCGCGGCCTTGTCGAGCGCCGCCCCGACCCGGCGGACCGCCGCGTGAAGCTGGCCGTCCCCACGGACGAGGGCCGCGACACGGCCCGCCGGCTGCGCGAGTCCCTCGACTTCGCCCGCGAGCCCCTCGGCGAGCTGACCGAGGCCGAGCGCACCGTGCTGCGGGACCTCCTGAAGCGCATGCTGGGCGAGGTCTAGGAGCCGTCGGCTTCAGGCGGTGGCGGGCTCCGGGGCCTTCGGGACCTCAGGCGGTGGCGGGCTCCGGGTCGGCGCCTTCGAAGGGCGGGTAGTTCTGGTCGCTCATCCGCTCGGCCGCTTGGATGTACTCGGCGAGGGCCCCGCGCGACCGGGCGAGCCGGTCCATCTGCTCGTCGATCCGCCGCATCCGCGACCGCATCGCGGCCACGAGTTCGGGGCATCCGAGCAGCTCCGGCGCCTCGCCGAACGCGCACGGCAGCAGGTACGCGATGTCCTCGGAGGACAGGCCGGCGTCGAGGAGGTGCCGGATCTGCCGCACCCGCAGCACGGCGCTCTCGTCGTACTCGCGATAGCCGTTCGCGCCGCGCCCGGCCTCAAGGAGGCCCTGGGCCTCGTAGTAGCGCAGCTGATGGGTGTTCAGGCCAGTCCGGCGGCCCAGCTCCCCGATCCGCATCGGCGTTCCCCCTTGACCTTCACACCGGTATGAACGTCGACGATGCTGCCATGAACGACACCACCACCACACCTGTGACAGTCATCGGACTCGGGCTGATGGGCCGGGCACTCGCCGGCGCCTTCCTGAGGGCCGGGCACCCCACGACCGTTTGGAACAGGACGTCCGCCAAGGCCGACCGGCTCGTGGCCGAGGGCGCGCTGCGGGCGGCGACGGTCGGCGACGCGGTCGCGGCCGGCGGTCTGACGATCATCTGCGTCACCGACTACCCGGCCGTGCGCGAGCTGCTCGGCGCGAGCGACGTCGCCCTGGACGGCGCGACCCTCGTCAACCTGACCTCGGGCGACTCGGCCCAGGCCAGGGAGACGGCCCGCTGGGCAGGGGAGCGGGGTGCCCGCTACCTGGACGGCGCCGTCATGGCCGTCCCGCCGGTGATCGGGACCGCCGACGCGGTGATCCTGCACAGCGGGCCGCCCGCGGTCTTCGAGGCGCACGCGTCCACGCTCGGCGCGCTCGGCACCGTCACCCACCTCGGCGAGGACCCCGGCCTCGCGTCCCTGTACGACGTGGCCGGCCTCGCCATGATGTGGAGCGTCCTGAACGCCTGGCTCCAGGGCACCGCTCTGCTCAGGACGGCCGGCGTCGACGCCAGGACGTACGCGCCGTTCGCGCGGCAGATCGCCGCCGGGGTCGCCGAGTGGCTGCCCGGGTACGCCGAGCAGGTCGACAGCGGCTCCTTCCCCGCCGAGGTGGCGGCCCTGGAGACCGACGTACGGGCGATGGCGCACCTCGTCGAGGAGAGCGAGGCCGCCGGGATCAACGCCGAACTGCCCAGGCTGCTCAAGGCGATGGCGGACCGCTCGGTCGCCGCCGGGCACGGCAAGGAGCAGTACCCGGTGCTGATCGAGGAGTTCGTCACGCCCCGGGACGCCTGACGGAGCCCGGCATGACCCGGACGGCAGGCCCTGGGGTCTTTCGTTTGGATCAGGCCGGATCAGGGAGCGGGGTCCGGTGCATGGGGTCTCCCCAGGCCCGCAGGGCCTGGGGGACGCCTCGCGAGACGGAGGAGGGCGCCATGGCGGAGCCATGGCGACCGACGACAACGCGGCGAGGCGCGGCGCCAGGGCCCGCGAGCCCGGCATGATCCAAACGAGAGGCCCTAGACGCACCACCAGAGGAAGCGGGTGCAGGTCGGGGACGGCGTCGGGGTCGGGGTCGGGGTGGTGGCGGTCGGGGCGGGGCCCGTGGTCGAGGGGGCGGGGCCGCCGGTCGTCGCCGAGGGGGACGGTGTCCCGTCGTCCGCCGTGGCCGAGGGGGTCGCGGTGGGCGTGGCGGACGGGGTCGCCGGGTCGGTGGCGGTCGGCGATCCCGCGGGGGCGCCCTCTCCCCCGCTTCCTGTACCGGATCCCGTACCCGTACCCGTACCGGATCCCGTACCTGGTCCTGATCCCGCGCCCGCGCTGGATCCCTCGGCCGGGCGGCCCGTGGCCGGGGCCGCGCTCACGTGGCGGGGGCGCGTCGACGTCTCCGAGGCGACCGGGGACGGGCCCGAGCCGTCCGGGAGGTCGCTCGCGACGGGCTCGGGGGACAGCGTGACCTCGGGGACGTCCTGCTCCTCGACGGCCGACGCGGCGCCCAGGGCCACCGGCTCCTCCAGGGCCATGCGCACCAGGCTCAGCGTCCCGGCGGCGAGCACCAGGCCGAGGGTTCCCACCAGGACCGTACGGGTACGGCCTCCCCGCGCCCTTCTGCCCCTGCGCGTGGCGGCGCGCCCCTTGGCGGCCGAGCGTCCACGGGCGGCGCGACGGCCGCCGGGGGCCGGGCGCGGGCGCTCGACGACGTCGAGTTCGTAGACGTGCTCGGACCCGACGGGCCGGACGGGCTCGACCTGATCGACCTGCTGGGTCGGCTGAGTCGGGTACGTCGGCTGGACGGGTATATGGGGGGTCTCGTACCGCAGTTCCTCGACGGGAGTCCCGCACCCGGCACAGGCGAGGGCCCCGTTGAGATGCCGCCGGCACGCGTGGCAGTAGTCCATGGGGCCCGCAGGCTATGCGTCCCAGCACTTCCCCAGGTAGGCGCGGAAGTGAGGATCCTGTGAGGAATCCGCAGGTCGACGGCGGTGCGTCGTGATTCTCCCGCTTCGGGGCTTCCTGGCTGCCCGTCCCTCAGCAGCCCCGGGCGGCGCATCCCAGCGCGCGCCGCGCCGCGGACGGCCGGACGATGCGAACAGGACCGTGAAACGCGAAACGCCCCGCCCGTGCCAGCACCGCACCCCGGAGGATCCGCCGTGACCGTCAGCCTGGAGCAGCTGCGTCGTTGCCATGTCGCCGTCGACCTGGGTGCCGCCCGCACCCGGGTCTTCGTCAAGGGCGCCGGACTCGTCGTCGACGAGCCGAGCGTCGCCGCCGTCAACACCCGTACCGGAGCGCTGATCGCCGTCGGCGCGCTGGCCGAGAAGATGACCGGCCGCACCCCCGACTACATCCGGGTCGTCAGACCCGTGTCGGGCGGCACGGTCGTCGACATCGAGATGGCGCAGCGGATGCTGCGTCACCTCCTCGGCGAGAAGCTCCGCCGCCAGCTGCGCCGCAAGCCCCGGCTGCGCGCCGCCGCCTGCACCCCGCACGACAGTGACCCGCTCGCGCAGCGCGCCGCCGTGGAGACCCTCGTCGGTCTCGGGGCGCGCCGGGTCGAGCTGGTCGACACGCTGATCGCGGCGGCCGTGGGCTGCGGCCTTCCGGTGGAGCAGCCGACGGCGACCATGATCATGGTGTGCGGGGCGGCGACCACGCAGGTCGCGGTGCTCTCGCTCGGCGCGATCGTCACGGCGGAGCGGATGCCGGTCGGCGGCGACGCCATCGACCACGCCGTCATCCAGCACCTGCGCCACCACCACGAGCTGATGCTGCCGAGCCAGTCGGTGCGTCCGCTGCAGCTGGCCCTCAGCGGGAACGGCCTGACGCCGCACGGCCCCGCCTGGACCGAGATCCACGGCCGGGACGTCGCGACGGGCCTCGCCCGTTCGGTGACCGTCGACACCGCCGCCGTACGGGAGGCGATCCACACGCCGCTGACGGCGGTCCTCGACGGCATCGGGAAGGTGCTGCGGGACTGCCCGCCTGATCTGGTGGCCGACCTCGCGGACCGCGGGATCATGATGGTGGGCGGCAGCGCCCTGCTGCCGGGCCTCGACCAGATGCTGCGCGAGGCGACCGGCATGCCGGTGCACATCGCGGAACGCCCGGACGTGTGCGCGGTGCTGGGGCTCGGGGCGATGCTGGAGGGCAAGGTGCAGCCGATGATCCTCGACCCGCTGGCGGAGCGTGACCCGCTGGCCGACGAGGACTGACCCCCGGCGACCCGGAAAACGAACCGGCCGAATCGAACCGGCCGGAACGAACCGGCCGGAACGAACTGACGAAACGACCCGATTCGTATGACGATGAGACCATGACGATCATGGACGAGGGCAGGGACGAGGACAGGGACGAGAGCACCGACTCGGACCCGGAGGACGGCCCCCGCCTGCCCATGCTGCTCGAAGCGGTCCTCAGCGTCGGCACGGACCTCGAACTCCGCACCACCCTCCAGCACATCGTGGACTCCGCCACCGAGCTGACCGGGGCCCGCTACGGCGCGCTCGGGGTCGTCGACCCCGAGCGCCGCCGGCTCACCGAACTCTTCACCTGCGGCTTGCCCGAGGAGGAGCGGCAGCGCGTCGGCCGCCTCCCCGACGACCCCACCGGGCTGCTCGACGTCCCGATCCGCGTCCACACCGAGGTCTTCGGCCATCTGTACCTCGCCGAGAGGCGCACGGGCGGTTTCACCGAGGAGGACCTCGGCCTGCTCCGCGTCCTCGCCTCGCAGGCCGGGATCGCCATCGGCAACGCCCGTCTGTACGAGACCGCCCGGCAGCGGGAGCGCTGGATCGAGGGCGCGGCGGCGGTGACCACGGCCCTGCTGACCGGCGCGTCCGCCGAGAACGCCCTGATGACCGTGGCCGAGCGGGCCCGGATCCTCGCCGGCGCCTCGGCGGGGGTGGTCCTCCAGCCCACCACGGAGGGCGGGATGGAGATCGTCGCCGCGTCGACGACGGACGACCCGGGCGATCTGGTCGGTACGACGATCGCGCCCGGCTCCCCCGTCCTCGTCCAACTGCTCGGCGGGGAGCCGGTGTTCGTCGAGGACTCGGCCACCGATCCCCGGATGACCACCCATGTGCGGTCCCGTTTCGGCCCGTCGATGATGCTGCCGCTGCAGAGCGGCGGGAAGCTCATCGGCACCCTTGCTCTCCCCCGGCGGCGCGGCGACCTCCCCTACACGGCGGTGGACCGGCTCCTCGCCTCGCAGTTCGCCTCGCAGGCGGCGCTCGCGCTCGTCCTGGCGGACGCGCGGCACGACCGGGAGCGGCTCGCGGTGTTCGAGGACCGCGACCGGATCGCCCGCGATCTGCACGACCTGGTCGTCCAGCGGCTGTTCGCGACGGAGATGATGCTGGAGTCCACCCGGCGGCGGGCGGCCGGTTCCGCCGACGAGAACGAACTCCTCGGCCGGGCGGTGGACGAGCTGGACTCCACGATCCAGGAGGTCCGCACGACCATCTTCGCGCTCCAGCAGCCGCCCGCGGACGCGCCGGCGTCCTTCCGCGGCAAGGTGCTCAGGGAGACCGGCGGGGCCGCTGCCCTGCTCGGCTTCCAGCCGTCCGTGCACTTCTCCGGCGCGGTCGACACCCTCGTGGACGAGGAGTCGGAGGGGAAGCTCCTCGGCGCCCTGCGCGGGGCGCTCGCGGCGGCGCACCGGCGGTCCGGGATCGGGGCGATCACGGTCGAGGTGTCGGCCGGCGGCGGGGGCGTCCGTCTCCGGGTCGAGGACGACGGCACCCCGCCGACTATGGTGACCTGGCCGTAGGCCCCGGAGGAAGGCACTCGGACGGGCCGGTGCGCGCGGGTACCCGTACGGAGCAGCCCGGCGCGCCGCCCCCGCCGCCCGGATCTTGACTGGAGGCGTGACGACCGAGAGCACGCCCCCGACAGCGGCGGCGTACCGCAATCTGGCGACGGCCACCGTCGGCTTCACGCTCACCTTCTGGGCGTGGGACCTGATCGCGCCGATCGCGAGCTGGTACGGCGACCGGCTCGAACTCAGCTCCTTCCAGCAGTCGCTGCTCGTCGCCGTCCCCGTCCTGGTCGGCTCGGTCGGACGCATTCCGGCCGGGGCGCTGACGGACCGCTACGGGGCGAAGCTGATGTTCCCGCTCGTCTCCGCCCTCACGATCATCCCCGTGCTGCTCCTCATCGTGGTCAAGGACAGCTACGGCCTGCTGCTGGTGGTCGCCTTCCTCCTGGGCCTCGGCGGCACGACGTTCGCCATCGGCATCCCGCTGGTCAACTCCTGGTTCCCGCCCGAGAAGCGCGGCCTTGCGCTCGGGGTGTTCGGCATGGGCATGGGCGGTGTGGCGCTCTCCGGCTACTTCACGCCCCGCATCGCCGAGCACGGCGAGAACCTGCCGTTCATCGTGGTGGCCGTCGCGCTCGCGGCGTACGCGGTGCTCGCCGCGCTCCTCATCACGGACCGGCCCGACCGGCCCGTGCCGACGGAGTCGCTCGGGACCCGGCTGCGTTCGGCGGGCCGGCTGCGGGTGACGTGGGAGCTGTCGGCGCTGTACGCGATCGGCTTCGGCGGCATCGTGGCGTTCGGCGTCTACCTGCCGACGTACCTGAAGACCTGGTACGAGCTCGACCCGACGGACGCGGGCACGAAGGCGGCCGGGTTCGCCCTGGTCACGGTGGTCTTCCGGCCGATCGGCGGCTGGCTGTCGGACCGGGTCCATCCGGCGCTCGTCACGGCCGTCGCGCTCGGCACGGTCGCCCTGCTCGCGATCGTCCAGGCCTTCGACCCGCCGCTGAACCCGGGCGGCACGACCGCCCTGCTCATCATGGCGGCCGGGCTCGGCACGGCGAGCGGCTCCGTCTTCGCCCTGGTCTCCCAGGTCACCCCGCAGGCCAAGGTGGGCAGCGTGACGGGGATCGTCGGCGCGATGGGCGGGCTCGGCGGCTTCCTGCCGCCGCTGGTGATGGGCGCGATCTACAGCTCCAAGGGCTCGTACTCGATCGGCTTCATGCTGCTGTCCGACCTGGCGCTCGCGGGCTGTGTGTACGCGTACGGGCGGATGCGCGGAATCCGGCCGGACGGCGGGGAGCCGACGCCGGAAGCGACGAAGGTCACGGCCGGCAGGCCCTGACAGCCCGGCGGAACGTACTCCTCACCCCGGAGAATGCTCCCCGGCAACCCTCGACCTCGACCCCGAGGAGTACGACCGGTGAGTGCGCTCTTCCCGGCCCTTGCGGCCCCTTCCGCCCGGCCCGCGCTGCGTTTCGGCACGGACACCCTGACGTACGAGGAACTGGCGCGGGCCGCCGGGGCCCTGGCGGCCCGGATCGGAGGCGCGGGGCGGGTCGCCGTCCGGGCCACGCCGACCGCGCACACGGCGGTCGCGGTGGTCGCCGCCCTGATGGCGGGCGTGCCCGCCGTACCGCTCAATCCGCGGACGGGAGAGCGGGAGCTGGCGCACATCCTCGGCGACAGCGAGCCCACGGTGGTCCTCGCCGGGCCCGGGGACGAACTGCCCGCCGGTCTCGCGGGGCTTCCCCGGATCGACGTGGCCCTCACCGGGCCCGCCGGGCCCCTTCCCGTGGAACCGGCCGCCCCCGAGTCCCCCGCCCTCATCGTCTACACGTCCGGCACCACCGGCCCGCCGAAGGGGGTCGTCCTGTCCCGGCGGGCGATCGGCGCGTCCCTCGACGCGCTCGCCGACGCCTGGTCCTGGACGGCCGACGACGTCCTCGTGCACGCGCTGCCGCTGTTCCACGTCCACGGGCTGATCCTCGGGATCCTGGGGCCGCTGCGGCGGGGCGGCGAGGTGCGGCACCTGGGCGCGTTCTCGGCGGAGGGCGTGGCGCGGGAGCTGGGCGCCGGGGGCGGCACCATGCTGTTCGGCGTACCGACCATGTACCACCGCCTTGCGGACGCGCTCGCCGACGACCCGGCGCTCGTCGCGGCGATGGCGGGCTCGCGGCTCCTCGTGTCGGGTTCGGCGGCGCTGCCGGTCCACGACCACGAGCGGATCACGGCGGCGACGGGCCGGACGGTGGTGGAGCGGTACGGGATGACCGAGACGCTCATGAACACCAGCGTGCGGCCGGGCGCCGGGCCGCGCCCCGGGACCGTCGGGACCCCGCTCGCGGGGGTCGACCTGCGGCTCGTGGACGAGGACGGCTCCGTACTGAAGGAGCTGGACGGGGAGACGGTCGGCGAGGTGCAGGTGCGGGGCCCGAACCTGTTCTCCGGCTATCTCAACCGGCCGGAGGCGACGGCGGAGGCCTTCGACGGCGACTGGTTCCGCACCGGCGACATGGCGGTCCGGGAAGCGGACGGGGCGGTGCGTCTGGTGGGCCGCAAGGCCACCGACCTGATCAAGAGCGGCGGCTACAAGATCGGGGCGGGCGAGATAGAGAACGCCCTCCTCGACCACCCCGGCATACGCGAGGTGGCCGTCACCGGTGAGCCCGACCCGGACCTGGGCGAGCGGATCGTGGCCTGGGTGGTGCCGTCGGACGCGTCGGCGCCCCCGGCGGCGGCGGAGCTCGCCGATCACGTGGCGCGCCTCCTCGCCCCGCACAAGCGGCCCCGGACGGTGCGCTATCTCGACGCGCTGCCCCGCAACGACATGGGCAAGGTCCTGAAGAAGGCGCTCCCCGCAGGGAGTTGACCGCCGAAAGGCCGGGCCCCCTTCCTCGCGGGAAGGGGGCCCGGCCCTGAGCGTGTCGAGCGTTACCTCACGCCGACCGCGCGGATCAGCTCCTGCTTGACCGTGCCGCCCCGGTCGTCGCTCGCGCCGGCCCGCAGCGAGACGGAGTCGGCGCCGGACGGGATGCGCAGTGCGCCGGTCCAGGCCGCGCCGCGCCACGACTTCTTGAGGGCGACCTTCGTCCAGGTCGCGCCCTCGTCGTAGGAGACCTCCAGGGTGCCGGAGGCGATGGTGCCGGTGCCGGTCGCGCCCTCGACGTACTCGGCGAAGATCCCGACGGGCAGCCTGCTTCCGGCCCGGACGTCACCGTTCAGGTCGGTGTCCAGGTCGAAGCCGAGGTTGAGCATCGGCAGGTACGTGATCCGGTCGGCCGGGGTCTCGGCGGAACGGAACGTCCACTCGCTGTGGCCCTTGCTCCCGAGCCGCCAGCGGGCCGGGTCGAGCGCGGTGTCGGTGACGACCTTGTACGTGGCCTCCTCGGCCGGGGCGTCCCAGGCGTAGGCGCCGGAGCTCATCTTCCGGTCGACGCGGACCCCGTCGACGTACACCTCGGTGAACTGGGTCATCGTGTCGTCGCCCCACACGTTGCCGAAGCCGGTGTGGTCGGTGCCCGAGTCACCCCAGCCGGGGGTGTTGAAGCGCAGGTCGTTGCCGGTGCGCTGCTGGCCCCAGCCCAGGCCGGTGCCCAGCCACGGGTGCCAGACGGGGCCGAACCAGTCGAGCGCGACCCGGCTGCCGCCCCGGTAGGACGGGGTGCCGCCGCGCTGCTCCAGGGAGTCGCCGAGGTCGACGGACTCGTGCCAGCGCTGGCCGGTGCCGGTGGAGACGTACTCGGTGCGCTCGGTCGGGAAGGCTATCCACTCCTTGAAGCCGAAGCCGATCGGGAAGGTGTCGGTGATCGAGTAGCGGAACTCGCCGCCGAGTTCCTTCCGCTTGGTCGGCATGCGGAAGGTGGAGCGGATGGTGGCGAGCTCGTCCTCGTCGGGGCGGAAGACCAGGTCCGTGCCGATGGCGCCGGGGTGGCCCTCGGAGAGGTCGTACGTGAACGGGGTGAAGCGGGTGCCGGTCAGGTCGACGCGGCCGCCCCGGGCCGCGCCGGCCGCGAGCCGGTTCGCGTCGGCGGTGTTGACGGTGGCGACCGGGAGCGGCCGGTCCTGGTAGTCGGCGGTGCCGAACCACTTCATCAGCCGGCCTGCCCGGTCGTCGGTGACGAACAGGGCCTTGGCGCCGGCGTCCTGGGCGGTCTGGGCGAGCGCGGTCGGGTCGGCGCCGTCGGTCAGCCGGACGAGGACGGCCTTGCCGGTGACGTTCCTGCCCGCGTACTCGGCGGGGGTGCCGGTGCCCGCGTCGACCAGGCCGAGGCGGTGACCGCCCTCCAGGAGGCCGGTGCCGGCCTGCGGGGTGGCGCCGGAGAGCCGGACGCCGTCGACGCTCGCGTCGAGCATCGGCTTGCCGAGCCGCCAGACGGTCCGGTACTCGAAGGTGCCGGTCGCGGGCTCACGGGTGGGCGCGGCGAAGATCGAGTCGTACAGCGGCGGGACCTGGACGGCTCCGCCGTAGGAGGCGCCGTTCGCCTCCCGGTCGAACTCCATGAGGAGCTGCCGGGTCTCGGTGCGCTTCTCGACCTCGGCGCGGATCTCGCGCAGCCGCCGGCCGTCGAGGGTGATCTCGCGGTCGCGGTCGAGGGTGATCTCCGGCTCGGTGAGGAAGCCGAGGCCGAGGGAGTCGGCGCCGTGGGAGCCGCGCACGTCGAGGAAGGTGTCGACGGTGTACGTGCCGGGCTTGAGGCGCAGTTCGAGGGTGCCGGACTCGCCGACCGTGGCCGGGAAGGGGTCCTCGCCCCGGGCGAGCTTCTGGACGCCGAGGAAGGCGGGGGCGGGGGCGCCGTCGCGGTCCTTGACGTGGACGGTGAGGGTGTAGCGCTCCTCCTCCTTCACCAGGCCGAGCGCGGTGTGCGCGACGCGCGCGCCGCCGGCGGTGGCGGTGATCCGGCCGGAGGACTGGCCGACGGGGGCCTTGGCGCCGTCGCCGGTGACGGTGGTGGACGCGGTGCCGTGGGCGGGGACGGTGAGGGCGGTGTCGGCGAGGGCGGTGACCCCGGCCGGCATGCCTTCCACGGCGAGGTTCAGCTCGACCGGCGCGTCGGAGGAGTTGGTGTAGGTGACGGTCTTCGTGACCGGCTTGTTCGTCTCGTAGGGCCAGGAGAAGAAGCCGAGGTCGGCGGAGCCGGTCGCGGTGACGTTCGCGGAGATCGCGGCGGCCACGTCGACCCGTCCGGAGCCGAGCGCGTACGAGGAGGCGTCGAGCGTCTTCGACGACGACATCAGCGCGTCCTTGAGCTGGGCGCCGGTCCAGTCGGGGTGCTTCTCGGCGAGCAGGGCGGCGACACCGGCGATGTGCGGGGTCGCCATCGACGTACCGCTCATCGAGGTGTAGAGGCCGCTTCCGGGGGCGAGTTGGGAGCGGGCCGCGAGGATGCCGACGCCGGGGGCCGACAGGTCGGGCTTGAGGGCCTGGTCGCCGTGGCGGGGGCCCTGGCTCGTGAAGTACGCGGCCTCGTCGGCCGAGTCGACGGCGCCGACGGTGAGGGCGGAGTCGGCGGCGCCGGGCGAGCCGATGGAGCCGGGGGCGCCGGAGTTGCCCGCGGCGATGACGAAGAGGGCGCCGGTCTCGGCGGACAGGGTGTTGACGGCCTGGGCCATCGGGTCGGTGCCGTCGCTCGGTTCGCGCGAGCCGAGGCTCATCGAGACGATCTTCGCGTCGATGTCCTTGGCGGCCCACTCCATGCCGGCGATGATCTGCGACTCGGTGCCGGAGCCCTCGTCGCTGAGGACCTTGCCGACGGCGAGGGTGGCGCCGGGGGCTACGCCCTTCTCCTTGCCGTCGGAGCCCGCGCCGCTGCCGCCGACGGTGGAGGCGACGTGCGTGCCGTGGCCGTCGCGGTCGGCGACCTCCTGGCCCTCGATGAAGGACTTCGACTCGGCGACCCGGCCCGCCAGGTCGGGGTGGCCGAGGTCGGCGCCGGTGTCGAGGACGGCGACCTTGACGCCCTTGCCGGTGAGGCCGGCCTCCCAGGCCTTCGGGGTGCCGATCTGCGCGTTGGACTCGGCCATGGCGGCGTCGACCTTGCCGTCGAGCCAGACCTTGGCGGGGGCGGCGGCGCGGGCGTTCGGGGCGGCGGTGAAGCCGCGCCAGAAGGCGGCGGGGTCGGTGGCCGTGACGGCGGCGCCGCCGATGCTCGGCAGCGCGCGGACGGTCTCTGCGCCGCGCGGGGTTCCCGCGGTGGTCCGCGCGTGCTTGCCTCCGTACGTGACGATCAGCGGCAGCTCGCCGGTGACGCCCTGCTCGACGAGGCCGGTGACGTCGAAGAGGCGCGGGTCGAGCGCGCCGGAGTCCAGGTAGGGGCGGGCCTCGTCGGGGACGACGGTGACCCGGCCGTCGGCGATCCGGCTGCGTATCGCGCCGGTGGCGCCCTCGGCCCGGTCGACGGTGACGGTCTGCTGTCCGCCGCCGAGGTCGGTGAGGGTCACGCGGTCGCCGGTGACCAGGGTGACGGTGGCGCTGGTCGCCGCCCTGAACGTCTCCGGTACGGCGGAGGTGGCGGTCCCGGCGGCGGCGGTCTGCCCGGCCGGGAGCATCACGAGGGAGACGCCCGCGGCGAGCAGCGCGACTCTCCCTCTGCCGAAGGGTGTGGTCCTCGACGTCATCGTTGGAACTCCTCGCGGACCCGGGGTCGGGGGTGTTTTCCGGGTGCTGCGAGGAGTCTTGGCCCTGGTGGCGGGAGTTGAGTCCGCTCGCTCCTGGCGGTTATGTGCCGTGGCGGCCAACCGCCAGAACAGGACGTGCCGTTCGGGGAGATTTGCTCACGGAGTCGGGTCGAGGGCGTCGTACCGGCGGAATTCGCGCCCGTACAGGGCGAGGACGCCGATCGCGAGGACGCAGGCGATCCCGCCGCCCGTGACGGCGACGGCCGGCGAGGTCAGGTCGGCGACCGAGCCGGCGAGGAAGTCGCCCAGGCGGGGCCCTCCGGCGACGACCACGATGAACACGCCCTGGAGCCGTCCGCGCATCTCGTCCGGCGCGGCGACCTGCATCATCGTGTTGCGGAAGATCATCGAGACGGTGTCGGAGTATCCCGCGAGGGCGAGCAGGAGCAGCCCGAGCCACAGGTTCCTGGTGAGCCCGAAGACGGCGATGGCGGTGCCCCAGCAGGCCACCGCGATCAGGATCGCCTGCCCGTGGTGGCGGATACGGCCCTGCCAGCCGGAGAGCACTCCGCCGAGCAGCGCCCCGAACGCGGGCGCCGCGACGAGGAGTCCGGCCGTCCTGGCGTCGCCGCCGAACCAGACCACGGCGATCGCCGGGAACAGGGCGCGGGGGTGGGCCAGGATCATCGCGCAGAAGTCCGAGAGGAACGTCATGCGCAGGTTGGGGCGGGTGGCGAGGAACCGCAGCCCGTCGAGGACCGAGGCCCGCTTGCTCCCCTTGCGGTCGGGGAGCATCGACGGCAGCCGCCACATCGCGTAGAGGCTCGCGGAGAAGGCGACGGCGTCGATCAGGTACGCGGTCTGGAACCCGGCGAACCCGACGATCAGACCGCCGAGGCTGGGCCCCACCAGCATCCCGAAGGTCATGACCATCGAGTTGAGCGCGTTGGCGGCGCGCAGCTGCTCGGGCGGCAGGAGCCGGGGGATCATCGACGTGCGGGCGGGCGAGTTGAGGGCGGCGCAGACGGCCTGGAGGGCGACGATCCCGTACAGGAACCAGACCCGGTGGAAGCCGGCGAACGCGGCGGCGGCGAGCGCGATCGAGAGCACGGCGGAGCCGCAGGCGCTGTAGAGACCGAGCTTGCGGCGGTCGACGGTGTCCGCGATGGCGCCGCCGTACAGGCCGAAGACGACGAGCGGCACGAGGGAGAAGAGCCCGACGAGCCCGACGGAGAAGGGCGAGCGGGTGATGTCGTACACCTGGAGGGAGACGGCGAGGGACGTCATGCCCTGGCCGACCCAGGAGATGGTGCTGCCGAACCAGAGACGGCGGTAGTGCGCGGAGGTACGCAGCGGGGTGAGGTCGGCGAAGACCCGGCGCCGGTCCTGCTCCTCCCGCTCCTCCTTGGTGGCGGTCACGCGACGTCGTACCGGAGCTCGGGGCGGTCCCAGTGGATGTGCCCGGCGTGCGGGAGCGTCCCGGTGCGGACGGCGCCGGTGCGCAGGTAGAAATCCTCGGCGGGCGGATGCGAGACGACCCGCACGGACCGCAGACCGGCGGCCCTGGCCTGCCCGGTCATGTGCGCCATGAGCTGCCGCCCGATGCCGAGGCCCTGGGCGCTGTCGGCGACGAAGGCGAGGTCGAGCTCGGCCTCGTCGACGAGGAGCGCGTAGAACCCGAGCACGAGGCCGTCCTCGTCGACGGCGACGAAGACGAGGTGGTGCTCGATGTACGGACCGCCGACCTGGTACCCGTCGACCATGCGGGCGTAGTCCCCCCGGTAGGCCCGGGAGCCCCGGACGAGCCGGGTGAGCCGCTTGGAGTCGTCGGCGGTGGCGCGCCGGATGGTGATGTCGGGCATGGGGCGAGTATAGGGACGGGGGTGGAGATCGCTCCTTACGGCTTGTTACTGCTCGGTGAAGGGGAGGTGGGCCGGCCGGCCTCCGTCACCGCCGCCTCGTGGGACAGGGTCGTGCCGTGCGTGAAGGCCGTCGTGAAGGCGGACGCACCCAGGGGTTACGGGCCGTCCGCCCCGTGCGGTCCACGTCCAGGCGTTCCGCCGGAGGCAGCGGCGCCCCCGTCGAGGCGCGCAGCGCGGCGGCCGCGCCCAGGAGGAGCGCCGCTCCGCGGGCCTGCCCGGCCGCCGCGTGCGCCGAGGCCAGGCCCTCCAGGGCGAGCGCGACCGCTCGGGGATCGCCCGAGGCCAGCGCGGTCCCGTACCCCTCCTCCTGGAGCTTGAGGGCCCCCGCCGCATCGCCGCGCGCGAGCGCCGAGAAACCCGGCTCGGCCGGCACGAGCGCGTTGGCGCTGTCGAGACCGACCGCCCGGTGCCAGTCGAGGACCTCCCGCATGTGCGCCTCGGCCTCCTCGACGAGGCCGGCCCGCCGGGCGCCGAGGCCGAGCCCGAGGACGGCGTTGATCTCCCCCGCCCGGAACCCGACCTCGACGGCCCGCTCCCGGGCCGCCGCGTGGTACGTCCGCGCCTCGTCGAGGTCGCCCCTGAGCAGGGCCGTACGTCCGATCCCGGCCAGCAGGTCGGGGACCTCGGTCGTCAGGCCCAGGCCCTCCGCCGCTGCCAGGCCCGCCCGCTTGAGGCGGTCGGCCCGCTCGTACTCGCCGTGGATCTCGGCGACCGTGGCGAGCGGGTACACCGACCACAGCCGCGAGCAGGCGCCACCCAGCTCCGCGAAGAGCGCGTCCGACCGTGCCGCGTCCCGCTGCGAACCCGCCACGTCGCCGGCGAGCAGCCGCTGGACCGAGCGGTCCGCGAGCGCCGCCGCCTCGCCCCAGCGGTCCCCGTGCGCCCGGAATCCGTCGAGTGCCCGTCCGGTGAGGACACCGCCCTCGCTCTGGCTGCCGGTTCCGCAGAGCGCGTGGGCGAGGAACCAGCGCGCCCACGGGCAGCCGTCGGGGCGGCCGGTCTCGTCGTACGCGGTGTCGAGGTGCGGCGCCAGGGCCCGCGAGCCCGGCATGATCCGAACGAGAGGCCCTAACCGCAGGAGCTGAGGTCGTCCGGGTCGACGCCGTCGAGCCGGACGGCCAGCGCGGCGAGGCGTTCCCGCAGCTCGCGGATCTCGTCCAGGTCGAGGCCGGTCGCGGTGGCGATCCGGCGGGGTACGGCGCGGGCCTTCGCCTTCAGGGCGGCCCCCTCGGCGGTGGGCCGTACGGTGACGGACCTCTCGTCCTCCGGGCTGCGGCGCCGCTCGACGTAGCCGGCCGCCTCCAGGCGCTTGAGCAGCGGCGACAGGGTTCCGGAGTCGAGCCGGAGGCGTTCGCCGATGCCCTTCACGGGCAGCTCGCCGTGCTCCCAGAGCACGAGCATGACGAGGTACTGCGGGTAGGTGAGCCCGAGCTCCTTGAGGGCCTCGCGGTAGACGCCGTTGAAGGCGCGGGTCGCCGCGTGCAGCGAGAAGCAGATCTGGTGGTCGAGCCGGAGGAAGTCCTCGTCCGGGACCGTGTCGAGCGTCTCCATGGCTCCAGGATACGCGAGGCCCGCTCGTGCGCGATTGAGTTGTGCGCAACTGAATAGTGCGCTATCAATAGAGGGCCACCGCACGACACGGCCTCCCCAGGACAGGAACGGAAGAGAACATGGACGCGATCTACACCGCAGTCGCCACCGCCAACGGCCGCGAGGGCCGCGCCGTCAGCTCCGACGGCCACATCGACCTCCCCCTCGCCCACCCCCAGGCGCTCGGCGGCAACGGCCAGGGCACCAACCCCGAGCAGCTCTTCGCCGCCGGGTACGCGGCCTGCTTCGCGAGCGCCATGGGCCTGGTCGCCCGCCAGGAGAAGATCGACATAGCGGACGCCTCCATCACCGCCGAGGTCTCCATCGGCAAGGACGCCACGGACGGCGGCTTCGGCCTCGCGGTCGTGATGCGCGCCGAGTTCCCCGACCACCTGCAGGGCGAGGCGGGCCGGACCCTCCTGGAGAAGACCCACGCCTTCTGCCCGTACTCGAAGGCGACCCGCGGCAACATCAAGGTCGACCTCGTCGTCGAGTAGTCCCCCACCCACGGACACCGGAAAACCCCCGGCGCGCGGCATCCCGCGCCGGGGGTTTTCCCGTACGCGCACGAGGGGTTCGTCTTCTGTACGGCGGGCAGTCATGGGGCGGCCGCCGGGTGGTGGGGCGCGGGCGCTGTCCTTGGGGCGCTTCGCGACCGGCCCCCGGCCGGCCGCGCGCACCCGCACCCGTACTCGTCCGCTTCCCCTCCGGAGGGCAACTCCCCATGGTCGACCTCGATCGCCGCAGGTTCCTCCAGCTCGCAGGCGGCGCCGCCGCCCTCACCATGCTGTCCGACAGCATCGCGCGGGCCGCCGCCATCCCGGCGCAAGGCTCCACCGGCACGATCCAGGACGTCGAGCACATCGTCGTCCTGATGCAGGAGAACCGTTCCTTCGACCACTACTTCGGCGCGATGAAGGGCGTCCGCGGCTTCGGAGACCCCCGCCCCGTCACCCTGCCCAGCGGCAAGTCCGTCTGGAACCAGTCGGACGGCAGGAAGGTGACCCTGCCGTTCCGGCCGCCGAGCGACGACCTCGGCATGGAGTTCCTCCAGGGCCTCAACCACGACTGGGCGGGCGGCCAGAAGGCGTTCAACAGCGGCAAGTACGACCAGTGGGTGCCGGCCAAGACCCCGGCCACCATGGCGTACCTCACGCGTGAGGACATCCCGTTCCACTACGCGCTCGCCGACGCCTTCACGGTCTGCGACGCGTACCACTGCTCGTTCATCGGCTCGACCGACCCGAACCGCTACTACCTGTGGTCCGGCCACACCGGCAACGACGGCACGGGCGGAGGCCCCGTCCTCAACAACGCCGAGGCGGGCTACGGATGGAAGACGTACCCCGAGCGCCTGGAGGCGGCCGGGGTCTCCTGGAAGGTCTACCAGGACATCGGCGACGGCCTGAACGCCGCCGGGCACTGGGGCTGGATCAACGACGCCTACCGCGGCAACTACGGCGACAACTCCCTCCTCTACTTCAACACCTACCGCAACGCCCAGCCCGGCAACCCGCTGTACGACAAGGCCCGCACGGGCACGGACGCGTCCAAGGGCGAGGCCTACCTCGCCGACCTCCGCGCCGACGTCCAGGCCGGCCGGCTGCCCAAGGTCTCCTGGATCGCCGCTCCCGAGGCCTTCTCGGAGCACTCCAACTGGCCCTCCAACTACGGCGCCTGGTACATCGCGCAGGTCCTGGACGCGCTGACCTCGAACCCGGACGTGTGGGCCCGTACCGCCCTGTTCATCACCTACGACGAGAACGACGGCTTCTTCGACCACGTCGTCCCGCCGTACGTCCCGGCCTCCTCGGCGCAGGGCCTCTCCACGACCCCGACGGCGCTCGACCACTTCCCGGGGAAGACGGGTTACGTCGCCGGCCCGTACGGCCTCGGCCCGCGCGTCCCGATGATCGTCGTCTCGCCCTGGTCCACCGGCGGCTACACCTGCTCCGAGACCTTCGACCACACCTCGGTCATCCGCTTCATGGAGCAGCGCTTCGGGGTGCTCGAACCCCAGATATCGCCCTGGCGCCGGGCCGTCTGCGGCGACCTGACCTCGGCGTTCGACTTCACGAACACCAACGCCCAGCCCGCTCCGCTGCCGCCGACCGACGGCTACTACCCGCCGGACCGCGACCGCCACCCCGACTTCCTCGCCACCGCCCCCGCGGCCGGCGCCATGCCCCGCCAGGAGCCGGGCACCAAGCCCACCCGCCCGCTGAAGTACGCCCCGTACGTGGACGGCGCCGCCGACACCACGGCGGGCACCTACCGCCTCACCTTCAGCGGCGGCCCGTCGGCGGGCGCCCAGTTCTACGTGACCTCGGCGAACCGCACCGACGCGCCCTGGACGTACACGACCGAAGCCGCCAAGACCCTCTCGGACACCTGGAACACCAAGTACTCCAAGGGCGTCACCGACCTCACGGTCCACGGCCCCAACGGCTTCCTCCGCCGCTTCCGCTCCCCCGGCAAGACGGCGGTCCCCGAGGTCACGGCCCGTCACCACGCCTCCACGGGCAACCTGGAACTGACGCTGACGAACGGCACCGCGGCGGCGGCCACCCTCACGATCACGAACACCTACGCGGGCACCCCGCAGACGGTGACCGTCCCCAAGGGAGCGACGGTCACCCACACGGTCGACCTGACGACGGCGGCCCGCTGGTACGACGTGACGGTCGCGATCCCGGCGAACGCGGACTACCTCCGCCGCCTCGCGGGCCACGTGGAGACGGGCGCCCCCGGCGTCACCGACCCGGGCATCCTGACGTACTGATCCGTCGCCACCCCTGGCTCGCGGCCGGTCCCTCCCGTACGGGCCGGCCCGGGACAGGGGTGGTCGTACCGCCGTCAAGCACGTCGCCCGGGCGGGCCTGATACTGGGAAGGAGGTGCCTGGGCCCGGCGTCCCGTGGAACCGCGAGCAGGTCGGCGACCGACGGGATGCCCGGCGAGGATCGCGAGCTGTGAGGTGACTTCCATGAGCCAGCAGACACCGGCCGGAGGACAGTGGAACGCCCGGACCGCGCCAGGTGACGCGCCCCGGTCCGGCGGCGGCGTGGCGAGCGGCGGTACGGTGTTCGCCGCGGTGCTGCTGACCGTGTCGGGCGCCCTGGCCGTCCTCCAGGGCATCGCGGCCATCGCGGAGGACGACGTCTACGCCCGCATCGGCTCCTACGTCTTCGAGTTCGACCTGACGGCCTGGGGCTGGATCCACCTCGTCCTCGGGATCATCATCGTGGTCACCGGAGCGGGCCTCTTCAAGGGCGCGAACTGGGCGCGCGTGGCCGGCGTCGGCCTGGCCGGCCTCAGCATGATCGCCAACTTCCTCTGGCTGCCCTACCAGCCGTGGTGGGCGCTCACCCTCCTGGCGATCGACGTCTTCATCATCTGGGCGCTGTGTGCCGGCTGGTCGCACACGGCCGACTGACGGGCCGGAACCAGGACGCCACGCCCGCACTCCGGGCCGGCTCGCCCCGCCCGGAGTGCGGAATGCGCGACCGCGCCGCAGTCTGGAGGAAGTTTCGCCCACCGGACCGCGACCGCCGGAGAACAGGCAGTCGCGGCCGGTCACGACCGGCAGGAGATCGGCCATGAACGACTCGATGGTGCACTTGGCGGTGGACTACCCGCTGCTGAACATGTTCTGGACCATGCTGATGATCTTCTGCTGGGTCCTCTGGTTCATGCTGCTCTTCCGCATCATCGGTGACATCTTCCGCGACGACTCGCTCGGCGGCTGGGGCAAGGCGGGGTGGTCCGTCTTCGTGATCCTGCTGCCCTTCCTCGGCGTGTTCGTCTACCTGATCGCCCGCGGGCGCGGCATGGGCGAGCGCGAGCTGAACCGGGTCCGCCAGAACGAGCAGCAGTTCCGCTCGTACGTACGGGAGACCGCCGGGAGCGGCGGGCACGCGGAGGAACTGGCCCGGCTCGCCGAGCTCAAGGACCGGGGCGCGATCACGGAGGCCGAGTTCGCGCAGGCCAAGGCCAAGGTCCTCGCGACCTGACCGGGCGAAGGACCTCAGCGCCGTCCACCGTTCCCACCTGATCGGAAACGCCACATGAAGGATCTCAAGTTCGAGCAGAAGCGCGCGCTGTCACGGCTCGAGGCCGCTGACCAGCTCGCGGCGCTCGCGGCCGCGCTGCGACAGGGCGGCGAGGTCGAGATGGAGTTCGGCCTCGGGACGCTGAGCCTGCAGATCCCCGACGACCTGCACGGCGAGGTGGAGGTCGAGATCGGCGGCGGGGAGGTGGAGCTGGAGATCGAGTTCAAGTGGCCGACCGGACCGACCCGGCGCGCCCCGTCCGAGGCGGCGGACACGGAGAAGGCCGCTGAGACGGAGAAGAAGGCTTCCGTCACGGAGAAGAAGGCCGACACGGAGAAGAAGGCGGCCCCGCGGAAGCGGAAGAGCGCGCCCGCCAAGCCCGGACGGAACGGCGCCGGTGCGGGCACCCGCCCCGCACGGGGCGGTACGGGCGGTACGGGCGGTACGGGCGGTACGGGCACCAAGAAGACGGACACGCCGGCCAAGCCGCCCGCCCCGAAGAAGCCCTGACGGTGGCCGACGCGACCACGGCGCTGCGCGCCGCACGCCACGCCACACCCGAGGAACGCGCGGCGCTCGGCAAGGAGGCCCGGCGCCGCTCGCCGCGGTCGGGCCACGCCGAGTACCGGCCGGCCGCCGACCGACCGGACCCGCTGACGGTCCTGGAGGCGCAGTCGGCGACACGGGTCCCCGAACTCGTACCGATCCGCTACGGCCGCATGATCGAGTCCCCGTTCCGCTTCTACCGCGGGGCCGCCGCGATCATGGCGTCCGACCTGGCCGGCACCCCGCGCTCCGGTCTCACGGCCCAGCTCTGCGGGGACGCCCACCTGCTCAACTTCCGGCTGCTCGCCTCACCGGAGCGGCAGTTGATGTTCGACATCAACGACTTCGACGAGACACTTCCCGGCCCCTGGGAGTGGGACGTCAAGCGACTGTCGGCGAGCTTCGTCATCGCGGGCCGGGCGAACGGCTTCGACGACACCGAGCGGGCCCGCATCGTCCGCGCCACGGTCCGTTCGTACCGCGAGGCGATGATCCGCTTCGCGGGCATGCGCACCATCGACGTCTGGTACGCGAAGATCGACGCGGCCGGCCTGGAGGCCCTGGCCGCGGACCGGCTCCACAAGGGCGGGCGGAAGAGACTGGCCCGCGTCATGGCGAAGGCCCGCACGCGCGACAGTCTGCAGGCCTTCGCCAAAGTAACCCGTTCGGTCGACGGCAAGCCGATGATCGCGGCGGATCCCCCGCTGCTCGTCCCCATCGCCGACCTCCTGCCGGACGTCGAACGCGGCGCGCTGGAGCGGCAGTTCCGCGGCCTGCTCGAGCGGTACGGACGCACCCTGCCGTCCGACCGGCGCACGCTCCTGGAGGACTACCGTCTCGCGGACGTCGCCCGCAAGGTGGTCGGCGTCGGCAGCGTCGGCACCCGCTGCTGGATCTTCCTGCTCCTCGGCCGGGACGACCGGGACCCGCTCTTCCTCCAGGCCAAGGAGGCCGACACCTCCGTGCTCGCGGCGCACGTCGGCGCGAGCCGGTACCGCAACCAGGGCGAGCGCGTCGTCTCCGGGCAGCGGCTGATGCAGGCCACGAGCGACATCTTCCTCGGCTGGGAACGGGTGGACGGCATCGACGGCCGCCAGCGTGACTTCTACGTACGGCAGTTGCGCGACTGGAAGGGCATCGCCATGCCGGAGACGATGAACCCGAGGCGCATGGAGGCGTTCGGCGACTTGTGCGGCGTCACGCTGGCCCGCGCGCACGCCAGGTCCGGCGACCGGATCGCCATCGCCGCCTATCTGGGCGGCGGTGAGGCGTTCGACCGCGCCCTCGTCACCTTCGCGGAGGCGTACGCCGACCAGAACGAGCGTGACCACCAGGCCCTGACGGACGCGGTGCGGGCGGGCCGGCTGCCCGCCGAGGAAGTGCCCGCGGCCTGACCCGGGGAGCGGAGCGTCCGGACGTCCAAGCGCAAGGACATGACATCCATGGCATCACACAAAGGCACCGCCGAAGGCGCCGCGAAGGCGCGACTCGTGCTGCTGACGCTGGCGGCCGGCCAGTTCCTGATGGCGCTCGACAGCTCCGTCATGAACGTCTCCATCGCGACGGTGGCGGAGGACGTCGGCACGACGGTGGCCGGGATCCAGGGGGCCATCACGGCCTACACCCTGGTGATGGCGATGTTCATGATCCCCGGCGGCAAGATCGGGCAACTGATCGGACGCAAACGCGCGTTCATGCTCGGGTGCGTCATCTACGGATGCGGCTCCCTGACCACGGCCCTCGCGCCCAACCTTCCGGTGCTGCTCATCGGCTGGGCGTTCCTGGAGGGCATCGGGGCCGCGCTGATCCTGCCGGCGATCGTGGCGCTCGTGGCGGGCAACTTCGCCACGGAGCGCCGGCCCGCCGCCTACGGTCTCGTCGCCGCGGCCGGCGCGATCGCCATCGCGGTCGGTCCCCTCGTCGGCGGTGTCGCGACGACGTACTTCTCCTGGCGCTGGGTCTTCGCCGGCGAGGTCCTGGTGGTCCTGGGCATCCTCGTCCTCGCCCGCCCGATCGCCGACGCGGTGAGTGACGTGCGTCCGCGCATCGACCTCGTCGGCACGGCGCTCTCCGCCCTCGGGCTCGGGAGCTTCGTCTACGGTGTGCTCCGATCGGACGAGTGGGGCTGGTTCCAGCCCAAGCCCGAGGCACCCGCACTGCTCGGGGTGTCCCTGACGGTGTGGCTGATGCTGCTCGGCATGGGGATCACGTGGCTGTTCCTCCGCTGGGAGGCCCGCCTCGTCCGGCAGGGCGGGGAACCGCTCCTCGACCCCGCCATGCTGCAGAACAAGCAGCTGAACGGCGGCCTGACGATGTTCTTCTTCCAGTACCTCGTCCAGATGGGCGTGTTCTTCGTCGTCCCGCTCTACCTCTCCGTCGCCCTGGGCCTCTCCGCGCTCGACACCGGTGTCCGGCTCCTGCCGCTCTCGGTGACCCTGCTCGCCGCCGCGGTCCTCATCCCCCGCTTCCTCCCGGACGTCTCACCCCGGCGGGTGGTACGGAGCGGGATCACCGCGCTGCTCCTCGGCGCGGTGATCCTGATGGCCGCGCTCGACGCGGACGCCGGCGCGGAGGTGGTCACGATCCCCATGCTCCTGATCGGCCTCGGGATGGGTGCGCTCGCCTCCCAGCTGGGGTCCGTCACCGTCTCCGCGCTGCCGGAGGAGCAGAGCGCGGAGGTCGGAGGCGTCCAGAACGCCGTCACCAACCTCGGCGCCTCGATCGGCACCGCACTCGCCGGATCGGTCCTGATCGCCTCGCTCACCTCGTCCTTCCTGGCGAACGTGGAACAGAATCCGGCCGTCCCTGCCAGTGTGAAGAGCCAGGCGGCCGTCGAGCTCCAGAGCGGCGCGCCGTTCCTCTCCGACGTCCAGCTGGAGAGCGCGCTCGACGAAGCCGGCACCAGCGAACGGCTGACGCAGGAAGCGCTGGAGGCGAACGCCGCGGCGCGGCTCGACGGGCTGCGCGCCGCACTCGCCATCCTCGCCTTCGCCGCACTGGTCGCCCTGTTCTTCACCCAGCGCATCCCCACGACCCAGCCCCGCTCGACCAGGCGGTGACCGTCAGAGGCGGAGGATGACCAGGGCGGTGTCGTCGGTGATCCCGGCGGGCGGGACCGGTCGCCACCCGGGAGGCCGCGGAGAGGGCGCTGCGGAGCCGGCCCATGTGAGGCCGTACAGCGCGCTGTACGCCTCGTTCACGTCGACGAACACGAGGTCCCTGCTCAGCAGGGCGGCCGCGCCCGGCAGGGCGCGGAAGACCGCTTCGAAGTCGATGCCGGTAGTGCCCACGTTCCACCTGCCCACGCGCGACCTCTTCGGTCCTCGCCCTCCCACCGTAGGCACCGGCATGCCCGTCCGGCCCGGTGAGAGGGGCCGGAGGCGACGGCTCGGCCGCGCCGACGGCCGCCCGGTCATCGCGACCGGGCACGCGCCTCACGCGGTGGTGGCTCCCGTGGTGACGAGCGCCGCGACCCCCGGCAGACCGGCCTCGGCCAGGGCGTGGCGCTGGCAGTCGGCCGCCGTTCCCCGCCGGATGAGCCGCTGGACGAGCGAGGCCACCTCGCGGTGGTCACCGGTCTCCTCGAGGGCGGGGCGGAGGTACGTCAGGAGCGCGTGCAGTACGTCCCCGCTGTTCCGGAGCCGGCCTTCGCCTCCCAGGTCCACCAGCGTGCTGCTCAACCCGTGCCGGGCCGCGTGCCATGTCGCGGCCCGCAGCAGCTCCGGCGGGCAGGGCGCGTGGCTGATCCCCGCCTTCTCCTCGGCGATCGCGGTGGCCGCGAGCCCGCGGACGAGGCCGGCGAGCATCACCGCGTCGTCCGCCTCCAGCTGCACGTCGCAGCAGCGCACCTCGACGGTCGGGTACCGCTCCGAGAGCCGGGCCTGCCAGTACAGCTGCCCCCGGTCCGGGATCAGCCCCGGTTCCACCAGGGCGTCGGCCAGCGCCTCGTAGTCCGCCGGTCCTTCGAAATGCGGTGGTGGGCCGCTGACCGGCCAGCGGCCGAAGATGATCGTGCGCCAACTGGCGAACCCGGTGTCCCGCCCGTCCCACAGGGGCCCGTTCACGGACATCGCGAGCAGCGTCGGAAGCCAGGGGCGCAGCCGGTTCAGGACCGCGACTCCCGTCGCGCGGTCGGGGATCCCCACGTGGACGTGCATGCCGCAGATCAGCTGCTCGTCGACCAGCAGTCGGGCCTCGTCCCGCATCTTCAGGTACCGGTCCGTACGGGTGAGGGGTACGGGTGCGGCGTCCCTGACCGGCGCGGTGGCGGAGAGCGCGGTGCGGCAGCCGTTGGCCTCCGCCGCCGAGGCGACGGCGTGACGCAGTCGCAGCAGATGGCCCCCCACCTCTTCGAGGGCCGTGCACACCGGGGTCGCGACCTCGATCTGCGCCTGCAGCAGCTCGTCCTGGACCTCCCGCGCCTCCGCGATCGTCGCCAGGCCGGCGGTCGCCCGTACCTCCCGCACGCGCGGTACGGGGAGGAGCGTCGCCGGGTCGACCAGCAGGTACTCCTCCTCGACCCCGACCGTGATCACGACGTGTGCCGGCGGCAGCGCGTCATGCCGGTTCCGGGACGAAGGGACGCAACTCGTCGCCGCCCGCCTGGACGACGCCGTAGCTGCTCTCGGGCACCTCGTTCCAGGCACCGGGCAGATCACCGAGGGGTTCGGACACGATGAGGCGGGACTCGTCGGACACTTCCCGCAGGAACGCGACGTCGGGGTGCAGCGTGCGCAGGGTGTCCACACGCGTGCTGTAGAACAAGGACCGGGAAGCGCCCGCGCTCGAGTAGCGGAAGGCCCACAGCCGTTCGCCGTCGGTCACGGCGATCGTCATCTGCATCGGGAACTCCACGCCGTGGTCGCGGCCGATGCGCTCCACGACTCCCACCATCCGGGCCACGGCGCCGGGCGGGTCCTGGTCCAGGCCGAACGTGACCGCCAGGTAGAACATCACCTCGGAGTCCGTCGTTCCTTCGACCTCGGAATACAGCGCGGGCTCGATGAGCAGGGACAGCTCGCGGCGCAGGAGGTGGAAGTCCGCGATGGCCCCGTTGTGCATCCACATCCAGCGGCCGTGCCGGAACGGGTGGCAGTTCGACTGCTGGACCGCCGTGCCGGTCGAGGCCCTGATGTGGGCGAAGAACAGCGGTGAGCGGACGTGGTCCGCGATCTCCCGCAGGTTGCGGTTGTTCCAGGCGGGGCCGATCTCCCGGAGCAGGGCCGGGGTGGTCCCGTCCTCCTCCGGGTACCAGCCGACACCGAAGCCGTCACCGTTCGTCGTCTCGACGCCCAGTCGGGAGTGGAGACTCTGGTCGATCAGCGAGTGGGCGGGCTTGTAGAGGATGGTGTCGAGCAGCAGGGGCGTACCCGAGTATGCGAGCCATCGGCACATGAGCGATCACCTGTGTTCCTGCCGCCGCCGGTCCCCTCTGCCTTCCAGCATGGCACCTGCGCCCCCGGCTCGCCGTCCCTCTGCCACATCCGCCGAGGCGCCGGGGTCGACGGACCCCCTACCCGCCGAATTCGGGGTCGGCGGAAGTGCGCTTGTAACGACATGGGTAGGACTGGCCGGGCTCCCCGGGCACCGGGACGCTGCGGCTCATCCGCAGCTCTCCCTTCTCCATATAGAACGGCAGCAACTTGTTGTCTTTCCCGTTGTCGAATTTGAGCACCAGATAGGGCGTCAGGCCGGGGTCCTTGTTGACCGCATGCCATTTCCCGTCGGTCGTACGGCGTGTCACCTTCCAGTCCTCAGGACCGGGACCTTCCCACTCGACCGGAAAATCCTTGACGGAAAAGGTGTAGTCGTCATGCAGCCGAACGACCGGAAGCGGCGATCTGCATTCCTGCCCTCCGTCCCATCGACCGACCAATTCCGAATGCTCTACGGACTCCGGGGTCTCCGCGCGGGCGGAGGTGGGTTGAATGATGCCGCATGCGGTCGAGGTGAGTACCGTCAAGGTGGCGGCCGCAAGGGCTGCACCGTTGCGAAATGTGCCGGGCTTCACGCGATCTGCTTCCAGTCGTTGCGGGCGGCGGGGCCGCCCCCCAAGGAATCCCTGAGGGGCGGCCCCGCCGTTTTCAAGGCGCGTCCCGACCGGGCGGACCGGCGGGGGCGAACGCGTCAGCCGGCCGTCAGAAGAGGCTGCCCAGCCAACTTGTCACGCTGTCCAGGAAGCCACCCCCCGAGTCCCCCGACGATGACGACGACTGCGACGGAGCCGCGGGGTCGTTGAGGTCGACCGTCTCCGTCCACGTGATGTCCTGCTCCTGCTTGCTGAAACGCCCCGTACTGTAATAGTTGTTGAGCGGGGCGGCGATGTTTTCGCTCCACCAATCGCTGTACCCGCCGAGCTCCGGGGCGATGTGCGATCCAGAGTTCATGGTGCTGTTGTTGTGCACGTGGAACTGAATGGTCGCCGTCCCCGCCTCCTTGTCGATGGACTTGACGGTGTAGTCCATATTGTAGGAACCCAGGAACGCCGCGGACATGTTCGACGTGAAGTCCATGAAGACGGTCTTGGAGTTCAACGAGTGGTTCAGCCCGTTGTTCTCCATCATCTTCGCGTCTTCGTTCCACGTCTGGGCGACATTCGCACCCAGATTGTAGTTTCCGCTGTTGATGTTGTCGGCCGCGATCTCCCTCACGCGCTGGACATGATAGTGGTCCATGAGCGTCTGCGTGAAGGCGTCGTTTCCACCGAAGTCCCGCTGCTTGGGCCCTTCGCCCGAGACCCATTCGAATCCCAGATCCACTCCATTGGGATTACCGGGAGTTCCGAAGCACGAAGGGCACTGATCCCGGAGAATCGGCTCCGCGGCGAGAACGGGGGCGGCCATCGTGTCGGCGACCGTCGTGACGGTGCCGACCCAGGCAGCGGCGAAGTTGTCGTCCCAGGGGCAGAACGAGCCACCTTCGCACCAGTTGTGCCCGTCGATCTCGATGCCGCTGATCGGGTTGCCGCCGGTGAAGGCGTAGCGGTTCCCCGTGAAGGGATCCGAGCCCAGGCGCATGTCGGACAGGGCGCCGTTGTACATGTCCCGGCTGGTGAAGCGGTTCAGGCCGGGGCTGTAGTCGCGGAAGCCCATGTCGTAGGTGCCGGTGGCGGAGTCCCAGCGCTTGCCGTTGAAGCGGTAGGGGTTGTACGCCTCCTTGTCGGGCTGGGCGGTGTCGGGCTTGTCGATGCCGGTGAACTCGGCGTCGTTGTTGGTGCCGTAGGCGGTGTAGCCGTAGGTGGACTTGGTGTCACCGGTGGAGTCGGTGAGGGTTTCGACGTCGGTGTGGCCGTTGTAGCCGTAGACGCCGAGCTCCTCGGAGCCGTCGGTGTTGCGCTTCAGCTGCGTCAGGCGTTCGCCCCACGGGCTGTACTGGTAGGACTTGGTGATCTCACCGGCGACCGCCTCGTTGAGAACCTCGCTGGAGGTTCCGAGGTAGTTGAAGTCGGTGGTCTTGCCGCCCTCCGTCTTGGACGCCGTGCGGTCCAGGGGGTCGAAGACGTAGGTGGTGGTCTTCGTGGTGACCCCGTCGGGCTGCAGCTTGGCGTTCCTGACCACGTGGTCGAAGCCGTCGTAGTCCCTGTCCTCGGCCACCTTGCCGGCCGCGACGACCGTGTCCAGTCGGCCGTACGGGTCGTAGTTGTAGCTGTTGCTCGCGGCGCCGACGCTCGAACTGAGGAGCCGGTTGCGGTCGTAGGTGTAGTTCGTCGTGACGTTCTTGATCGTCTGGGTGACGACGTTGGCGTTGTTGTCGTGGACGTAGGTCTCGGTGCCCGCGCCGGTGCCTGTCTTCACGGACTGGGAGAGCCGGTTGACCGGGTCGTAGGTGTAGTTCGTGGTGGAGTTCAGGTACGCGCCGTGGTTGTCGGCGTTCATCTTGGACGCGACGTCCTGCGCCTGGTTGCCGTTGGCGTCGTAGGTGTAGGTGTGCGAGGAGACCAGGATGCCGTTGGGCTTCTTCTCGCTCTGGCTCTTCAGCGCCGCGTTGAGGTAGTAGGTGTAGTCGACCGTGTTGCCGTTGGCCTTGGTCTCCTTCAGCCGCAGGCCGCGGTCGGTGTAGGTGTAGCCGGTGGCCTTCGGCGAGGCGTCCGATGCGGACTTGCCGACCTTCACCGTCGTGACCAGCTCACGCAGGTCGTAGATGTACTGCGCGTACTGGTCCGGGTGGGTCGTCGTCTGCTTCTGGCCGTTGGCGTCGTAGGTGAACGACGTGGCCTTCTTCTCGACGCCGGACAGCGACTCGCTGACCTTCTGGACCTGATTGAGGCCGGTGTAGGTCATCGAGTACGTGTCGACCTTGGCACCCGACGAGGTGTCCCCGATCGAGGTGAGGTTGCCGTTGAGGTCGTACGAGTAGGTGAAGTTCTTCTTCTCGTTGTCCGTCTCGGTGACGGTACGGACGATCTTCACCGCGTCGGCGACGACCTTGCCGGAGGCGTCGGTCGCCAGGGTGATCTTGGACGTGTTCCCCTGCTTGAAGGTGAACGCACCCAGCGAGACCCAGGTGCCGCCGCCGGTGGTCTGGTTGACCGCCTTGTCGGTGGTGCCGCTGCCGTGGGTGACGGTGTACTTCGCCGCCGTGGAGGCGCCCGAGGTCGTCGGGTACTTCGCGTAGGCGGTGTAGCTGCCGTCCTGCGGCACGTTCAGGGTCCAGGTGAACGTGTCCGTCGACGCGCCCGCCGCGTGGGTGCGGTGGTCGTAGCCCTGCTGGCCGGTGGCCGAAGCCGTGGCCCAGGTGCCGGTCGCCGAGACGGTCTGGGTGTCGGAGTTGTCGGCCACGACCACGTGGGCACCGACCGGCACGCCGTCGTCGGAGCGGGCCTGGAGGCTGCCGTCGGGGTAGTACGCCCAGCCCTGGGTCCGCGAGCTGGAGCCGCCGGCGGAGGTGAGGGTGCGGGAGATCTGCTGGCCGGTCTGGTTGTAGCCGTAGGAGGTGACGATGTCCCACGGGTCGGTGGACGTCTTGGTCCAGCCGTTGTCGAAGTAGGTGTAGTCGGTGTCGTTGCGGACCGTCTGACCCGCAGACGGCGGCGCGGAGACCCGCGAGGGGCGGCCGACCGCGTCGTAGGTCGTCTGGGTGTAGACGTTGGGGTCGTTGTAGCGCGCGTCCGCCGGGTCGTAGGGCTGGAACCGCTTGACCGGGCGGTTGAGCTTGTCGTACTCGGTGCGGCTGGTGAAGTCGTCCACGGCCGCGGTGGCGGCACCCCGCGGGGTGATCACCTTGGTGGTGTTGCCCATCTGGTCGTACTCGTACTTGGTCGACCGGACCGTGGTGCCCTCATAGGGAACCTTCTGCTCGACGACCTTGCCGCGCTCGTCGTAGACGACCTGCGACTTGTTGCCCTCCTTGTCGGTGGTCTCGACGACCAGGGAGTCCTTGTCGTAGATGGTGGTGGTGAACTTGCCCGCCGCGTCCGTGACCTTGGTGACGCGGTGGTTGAGGTCGAAGGTGCTCTTGCTGGTGTAGTCGGTGGTGTCGGCGGTGGCGTTCTTCTTCGGGTCGATGACCGTGACCGCGTTGCCGACGTTGTCGTACTCGTAGGAGACCTTGTCGCCCTGGGCGTTCACCACCGCCATGAGCTGGTAGATCTCGTTGTAGGTGTTGGTGGTGACGTAGTCGTCCGGGACGGAGGTCGTCGCCACACCCTTGGGCTCGGTCGTGGTCTTGAGGTTTCCGACCTTGTCGTAGGTGTAGCGCGTCGTGCGACCGCTCAGGTTGTTGTCCGGGCCGGTCGACTGGGTCACCTGGTCCGCGGGGTCGTAGACCGCGGTGGACACCACGCCGTCCGCGGCGGTACTGGTGGTGACGTTGTCGTTGGCGTCGTACACCGGGGCCGGAGTGGTGATGAACACCCCCTGCGCCTGGTCCTTGGGCAGCTTGTTGACCAGCGGACGCTTGAAGACGTCGTAGGTCTGGGTGGTGGTGGTGCCCAGCGTGTCGGTCACCGAGGTGACCTGGCCGCGCTCGTCGTAGACGAACGAGGTGGCGTGGCTCTCCGCGTCGGTGATCGTCCTGGGGTAGCCCATGACGCTGAAGTCGGAGTTGACGGTGGAGTTGCCGTTGGCGTCGGTCGCCTTCGTCAACTGCCCGTAGGCGTCGTAGTCGTACTTGGTGGTGTAGTCGTCGGCCACCGAGGTGGTGGCGGCACCCTTCGGGTCGGTGACCGTCTTGAGGTTGCCGAAGGCGTCATAGCCGAACTGCCACCTGCGGCCCTCGGGAGAGGTCTTGGTGGCCAGATCGGCCGAGAAGCCGTCCGCACGGGTCTGGTACGTGTAGACCGTCGCCGCGGTGCCGTTCTTGTTGGCCTCCGCGTCCTTCATCGTCAGCGGGTTGCCGGTCTTCGGGTCGTACGTCCAGGTGGTCTGGGAGCCGTTCGCCTCCCTCTGGAGGATGACGTTGTTGTCCGCGTCCCAGGACAGGTCCATGGACTCGGACTTGGCGTTGGTCGACTTCACCTGGCGGCCGAAGTCGTCCAGGACGTAGTCCGTGGCGTGCGACTCGGCGTCCGTGACCTTGGTGTCGGTGAACTTCGGATTCGTCGCGTTCGCCTTGTAGGCGAACGTCGTGTTGCTGTTCAGCCGGTCCGTGATGGTCTTGGTCCACCAGTGGTACTTCGGGTCGTCGCCGGCCTGCGGGGCGTAGTAGGCCAGCTTGGTGGCGTTGCCCCGGGGGTCGGTGGCCGCCACCAGCTTGACGTTCTTGTTGCCCTGCGTGGCGTCGTAGGTGAACTTGAACACCTTCGGCTGCGAGGAGCCCACACCGTCGGTGAACTGCCCGAGCAGACCCTTGTCGGTGTACCAGAAGTTGATCTTACGACCGGAGACGTCGGTGACCGACTTGATGTGGTCGTAGATCTTGGAGTTGGTCAGGTTCGAGCCGGTGGCGATGGTGCCGGTGCTCGAGACGTACTCGTAGGAGGCGTCGCCCTTCTTGAAGTAGTTCACCGTCAGCGTCTGCCGCGACGCCGGGTCGGTGATGTACGTCAGGAACTTGGTCGGCTTGTTGTTGGACTTCCGCTCCTCGTAGGTGAACAGCATGGTGTTGCCGTTCTTGTCCACCGTGGAGGTCAGGTAGCCGTCACAGCCGAACAGGAAGCGAGTACCGTCCGGCCTGGCCATGGTCCAGGCGTCCGGGATCGGGTCCTTCAGCGGTGTGCAGTCCAGGCCGGCCTTCGCCGTCAGCTTGTAGTGGACGCCCGCGGGGGCCTTCCAGGTGCTGCTGACGGAGTCCCAGCGGAAGACGTGCGTGGTGTCAGGCCCCGGCCGGGGTTGTTGAACGCGTTGTACGACCAGGACACGTTGCCGGAGGAGAGGTTGTTCATCAGGCTGGCGCCGGCGCCGGTGTTCTTGCCGGTGTAGCCGTAGAACTTCTCCAGGCCGAGCTGGTTGGAGGTGGGGTCCTCCACGGCCACGTTCTGCTTCAGACCGGGG
>JOBE01000059.1 GCA_000717735.1 Streptomyces griseoluteus
ACAGTCTCCCCGACCCACTCCCCTTGCACCACAACAACGAGTCTGGCCCCGCCGCTGACGCGGCGGGGCCAGAACCCAACATCTTCATCAGTCTTCTAGAGGGTGTCTTGCGGATCAGGCCCTGAATAGGCTGACCGGATGACCGACATCGACGAACCCGCCCTCGCCCTCGCCCGGAAGGTGCTGGACGCCCAGCCGTTCAGCCGCCTCCTCGGAGCCACCGTCACCGCCTTCGGCGACGGGGGAGCCACTCTGGAGCTGGCGATCCGGGAAGACCTGCGGCAGCAGAACGGATTCGTGCACGGCGGGGTCCTGTCGTACGCCGCCGACAACGCGATCACCTTCGCCGCGGGCACGGTCCTCGGCCCGGCCGTCCTGACCGCCGGCTACTCCATCGACTACGTCAGGCCCGCCGCCGACGGCACCCTGCGCGCCCGCGCGGACGTCCTGCACGCGGGCCGCAGGCAGGCGGTGGTCCGCTGCGAGCTGCTGACCGTCGACGCGGACGGCGTGGAGACGCTGTGCGCCCTGGCCCAGGGCACGGTCCGCTCGGCCAACCCGTGAGGGCGGCCGCCCGGACGTGACGCGGCCGGGCCCTGATGTCGCCGTGGCTGTGACGTCGCCGGGCCGTGGCGTCGACCGGTCGTGACGCCGACCGACCGGGCGGGCCGCCCGGACGTGACGCCGGCCGGCTACCCGGTGGCGTCGTCCACCCGTACCGGCCGCCGTTCCCGGCGCGAGCGCTCGCACGCCTCCGCGATCCGGAGTGCCGCGAGGGCCTCCCGGCCGTCGCACGGGTTGGCCGCCTCGCCGCGCACCAGCCGTACGAACGCCTCGAGTTCCGCCTCGTACGCGGCGGCGAACCGCTCCAGGAACCCCGGCCAGGGCTTCCCCGGCGCGGCAGGCCCCTGCGGCTCCACCGAGGTCAGCGGGGTGCGGTCGTCCAGGCCCACCGCGATCTGGTCCCGGTCGCCGGCCAGTTCCATGCGGACGTCGTACCCGGCGCCGTTGCGGCGGGTCGCGGTCGCCGTCACCAGCGTGCCGTCGTCCAGGGTGAGCAGCGCGGCGGCCGTGGACACGTCCCCCGCCTCCCGGAACATCGTGGGGCCCGCGTCCGAGCCCGTCGCGTACACCTCCACCACCTCCCGGCCGGTCACCCAGCGGACGATGTCGAAGTCGTGCACCAGACAGTCCCGGAAGAGACCGCCGGAGAGCGGCAGATACGCGGCCGGCGGCGGCTCCGGATCGGAGGTCACCGCCCGTACCGTGTGCAGCCGGCCCAGCCTTCCCGACCGAACCGCCTCGCGCGCCGCCCCGTACCCCGCGTCGAAGCGCCGCATGAACCCGAGTTGCAGCTCGGTCCCCGCCTCCGCCACCGCCGCGAGCGCGATCCTCGTCCCCGGCACGTCCAGGGCGATCGGCTTCTCGCAGAAGGCGGGCAGCCCCGCGGCCGCCGCGCGGGCGATCAGCTCGGCGTGCGCGGCCGTCGCCGACGTGATCACCACGGCGTCCAGGGCGTGCCCGAACAGCGCCGTCACGTCCGGCGCCGCCTCCGCCCCGAGCGCCCCCGCGACGCCGGCGGCCCGGGTCGCGTCCGCGTCCGCCACGACCAGCGACTCGACCTCCGGGTGGCGGGCCAGCACCCCCGCGTGGAAGCTCCCGATCCGTCCCGTACCGATGAGTCCGATGCGCATGGGCCCACCGTGGAGGCGCCCGCCCCCGGTGTCAAGGATGTGTCAGGACAACCGGACGTCACGACGTCCCGTCATCGGCTTGCCGTCGTCACCTTCCTGTCACCGGCGCCCCGGGCTACGCTCCCCCCGTGTCCAAGCAGTCCGGCTCCTCCCTGCCCCCGCTCGCCGTGGACCGCACCAGCCCGGTCCCGCTGTACTTCCAGCTCGCCCGGCAGCTGGAGGACGCCGTGGCGGACGGGACGCTGACGCCGGGCACCCTCCTCGGCAACGAGATCGACCTCGCCACCCGCCTCGGACTCTCCCGCCCGACCGTCCGCCAGGCCATCCAGACGCTCGTCGACAAGGGCCTCCTCGTCCGCCGCCGGGGCGTCGGCACCCAGGTCGTGCACAGCACGGTCCGGCGCCCGCCGGGGCTCAGCAGCCTCTACGACGACCTGGACGCCGCCGGACAGCTCCCCGCCACCCGGGTCCTCGTCAACCGGCTCGAACCCGCCACCGCAGAGGTCGCGGCGGCCCTCGGCGTACCGGAGGGCCGTGAGGTCCTGTATCTGGAACGGCTCAGGACCGCGCACGGCGAGCCCCTGGCGTACCTGCGCAACCACCTGCCGGCCGGGCTCCTGGAACCGGACGGCGAGCGGCTCGGGTCCACCGGCCTCTACCGGCTGCTCCGCGCCGCCGCGCTCACCCTGCACAGCGCCCGCCAGGCCGTCGGCGCCCGCGCCGCGACCGCGCCGGAGGCGGCGCTGCTCGACGAGCGGGCGGGCGCCCCGCTGCTGACGATGGAGCGGGTCACGTTCGACGACACCGGCCGGGCCGTCGAGTACGGCTCCCACCTGTACCGGGCCGCCCGCTACTCCTTCGAGTTCCAGCTGATGGTCCGTCCGTAGCCCTGGACGGCCCCCCTGACCGGCGCCAGGATCCGCATGACCGATACTGCAATGCACGCAGGACACAGCACGCAGAAGGACACAAAGGAGGGCACCGCCTCGTGACCAGGCTTCGGACCGGAGGGGTACGCGCCGCAGTCGGCGCCGTGCTCGCGCTCGCGCTCACAGGAGCACTCGCCGGATGCAGCAGCACCGGCGGAAAGCGGGCCGAGGACGCCCGCAAGGCCGCCGAGGCCCAGGGCAGGGCGGCCGTCGACACCCCCCGCTGGACCGTCGCCATGGTGACCCACTCGGGTGACGGCGACACCTTCTGGGACATCGTCCAGAAGGGCGCCAAGCAGGCCGCCGCCAAGGACAACATCAACTTCCTCTACGCCCACAGCGACGAGGCCCAGCAGCAGGCGCAGCTGATCGACTCGTACGTCTCCAAGGGCGTCGACGGACTCATCGTCACCCTCGCCAAGCCCGACGCCATGAAGGCCGCCGTGGAGAAGGCCGTCAAGGCGGGCATCCCGGTGATCACCGTGAACTCCGGTGCCGCGCAGTCCAAGGCGTACGGCGCGCTCACCCACATCGGCCAGGACGAGACCGTCGCGGGCGAGGCCGTCGGCGAGGAACTCGACAAGCGGGGCAAGAAGAAGGCGCTCTGCGTCCTGCACGAGCAGGGCAACATCGGCCACGAGCAGCGCTGCGCAGGAACGAAGAAGACCTTCGGCGGCGAACTCGTGAACCTGTACGTCGACGGCACCAACATGCCCGACGTCAAGGCGTCCATCGAGGCCAAGCTCCAGTCCGACAAGGACGTCGACGCCGTCGTCACCCTCGGCGCGCCCTTCGCCGACGCCGCCGTGCAGGCCGCGAAGAGCGCCGGGAGCAAGGCCGAGGTCGACACCTTCGACCTCAACGCCAAGGTCGCCGGCGCCCTCCAGGCCGGCACGCTCGGCTTCGCCGTCGACCAGCAGCCCTACCTCCAGGGCTACGAGGCCGTCGACCTGCTCTGGCTGTACCGCTACAACGCCGACGTCCTCGGCGGCGGCAGGCCGGTCCTCACCGGCCCGCAGATCATCACCAAGGACGACGCCGCGGCACTCGTCGACTACGCGGAGCGGGGCACCCGATGAGTTCCACCGCCCCGCCCTCGGACGGCATCGACCACGTCGACGAGCGGCTGCTGCGGACCTCCCCGCTGAAGAAGCTGCTCGCCCGGCCCGAACTGGGCTCGGTCGTCGGCGCCGTCGCCGTCTTCGTCTTCTTCTCGGTGGTCGCGGACAGCTTCCTGCGCCCCTCCAGCCTCGGCACGGTCCTCTACGCGGCCTCCACCATCGGCATCATGGCGGTCCCCGTCGCGCTGCTCATGATCGGCGGCGAGTTCGACCTGTCCGCCGGTGTCCTGGTCACCAGCTCGGCCCTCGTCTCGTCGATGGTCAGCTACCAGATGACCGCGAACGTCTGGGTCGGCGTCGGCGTCTCGCTGCTCGTCACCCTGGCGATCGGCGTCTTCAACGGCTTCATGCTGACCCGTACCAGACTTCCCAGCTTCATCATCACCCTCGGCACCTTCCTCATGCTGACCGGCCTGAACCTGGGCCTCACCAAGCTGATCAGCGGCACCGTCTCCACCAAGACCATCGCCGACATGGAGGGCTTCTCCTCCGCCCGCAAGCTCTTCGCCTCGCAGCTCACGATCGGCGGCGTCGAGTTCAAGGTCACCATCCTGTGGTGGCTCGGCCTCGTCGCGCTCGCCACCTGGATCCTGCTCAGGACCCGCTTCGGCAACTGGATCTTCGCGGTCGGCGGCGGTGCCGACGCGGCCCGCGCGGTCGGCGTCCCCGTCTACCGGACGAAGATCGGCCTCTACATGGGCGTGGCCTTCTGCGCCTGGATCGCCGGTCAGCACCTGCTGTTCTCCTTCGACGTCGTCCAGTCGGGCGAAGGCGTCGGCAACGAGCTGATCTACATCATCGCGGCCGTCATCGGCGGCTGTCTGATCACCGGCGGATACGGCTCCGCCATCGGCTCCGCGGTCGGTGCCCTCATCTTCGGCATGACCAGCAAGGGCATCGTGTACGCCGAGTGGAACCCGGACTGGTTCAAGTTCTTCCTGGGAGCGATGCTCCTCCTGGCGACCCTGCTGAACGCCTGGATCCGCAAGCGTGTGGAGGCCACCAAGTGACCACGGAACGGACCTCCCTCGTCGAGCTCGACGACGTCAGCAAGTACTACGGCAACATCCGCGCCCTCGAAGGCGTCTCCCTGGAGGTCCGCGCGGGCGAGATCACCTGCGTCCTCGGCGACAACGGTGCCGGCAAGTCCACTCTCATCAAGATCGTCGCGGGCCTGCACCGGCACGACGCCGGCGTCTTCCGCATCGAGGGCGAGGACGTCACCCTCGCGAACCCGCGCGAGGCCCTCGACCGGGGCATCGCCACCGTCTACCAGGACCTCGCGGTCGTCCCCCTCATGCCGGTCTGGCGGAACTTCTTCCTCGGCTCCGAGCCCACCAGGGGCTCCGGCCCCTTCAAGCGGCTCGACGTCGGCCTGATGCGGTCCACCACCCGCGAGGCGCTGCTCCGCATGGGCATCGACCTGCGGGACGTCGACCAGCCGATCGGCACCCTCTCCGGCGGCGAGCGCCAGTGCGTGGCCATCGCCCGCGCCGTCCACTTCGGCGCCAAGGTCCTCGTCCTCGACGAGCCGACGGCCGCGCTCGGCGTGAAGCAGTCGGGCGTCGTCCTCAAGTACGTGGCCGCCGCCCGTGACCAGGGACTCGGCGTGGTCCTCATCACGCACAACCCGCACCACGCCTACCTCGTCGGCGACCGGTTCGTCCTCCTCAAGCGCGGGGTCATGGCCGGCAGCCACACCAAGGGCTCCGTCACGCTCGACGAGTTGACCCGGCAGATGGCCGGCGGCACCGAGCTGGAGGACCTGCGCCACGAACTGGAGAGGCCCTCCGGCGCGTGACCCCCACGGCCCCTCCGGCGGCGGCATGACGGCCCCTTCACACCCCACCTGGCAGAATCGGAGCCGATGAGTACCTACCGTGACCTCGCGCACCGGGGATCCGCCCGCGGCACCGTGCTGCGGACCGTCGGGACCCGGGAGCGGCGCTCCCACCTGACGGCGCCCCGGGTGCCGACCGTCGGCATCGACATCGGCGGTACGAAGGTGATGGCCGGTGTCGTCGACGCCGACGGCAACATCCTGGAGAAGCTCCGCACGGAGACCCCGGACAAGTCCAAGAGCCCCAAGGTCGTCGAGGACACCATCGTCGAGCTGGTCCTCGACCTCGCCGACCGGCACGACGTGCACGCGGTCGGCATCGGCGCGGCCGGCTGGGTCGACGCCGACCGGGCCCGCGTCCTCTTCGCCCCGCACCTCGCCTGGCGCAACGAGCCGCTCAGGGACGCCCTCCAGGGCCGCCTCGCCGTCCCCGTCATGGTGGACAACGACGCCAACACCGCGGCCTGGGCCGAGTGGCGCTTCGGCGCCGGACGCGGCGAGGACCACCTCGTCATGATCACCCTCGGCACCGGCATCGGTGGCGCCATCCTGGAGGACGGCCAGGTCAAGCGCGGCAAGTACGGGGTCGCCGGCGAGTTCGGCCACATGCAGGTGGTCCCCGGCGGACACCGCTGCCCCTGCGGCAACCGGGGCTGCTGGGAGCAGTACAGCTCCGGCAACGCCCTCGTCCGCGAGGCCCGCGAGCTCGCCGCGGCCGACTCCCCGGTCGCGTACGGGATCATCGAGCGGGTCAAGGGCAACATCCCCGACATCACGGGGCCGCTCATCACCGAGCTCGCCCGTGAGGGCGACGCCATGAGCATCGAGCTGCTCCAGGAGATCGGCCAGTGGCTCGGCGTCGGCATCGCCAACCTCGCCGCCGCCCTCGACCCGTCCTGCTTCGTCATCGGCGGCGGCGTCTCGGCCGCCGACGATCTGCTCATCGGCCCCGCCAGGGAGGCCTTCCGCCGCCATCTCACCGGCCGCGGCTACCGTCCCGAGGCCCGCATCACCCGCGCCCAGCTCGGCCCCGAGGCCGGGATGGTCGGCGCCGCCGACCTCGCCCGGCTCGTCGCCCGGCGCTTCCGCCGCGCCAACCGGCGCCGGGTCGAGCGGTACGAACGGTACGAGCGCTACGCCCAGGCCCTGCGCAACGGGACCTCGGGCCGGGCCGCCCGCACCCCCGAGGACCCGCCTTCATGACCGTGCCCCACCAGTCCGCCCCCGCCCGCACTCCGCAGGACAAGCTGCCCGAGGAGCGCCGGCACATGATCCGCCGGCGCTGGCTGACGGCCGTCATCATCGTGCTGCTCGTGGGCATCCCGGCCGGGTATCTCGTCATCTCCGCCGGTCAGAGCCGTGACAGCGGCCGCGACAAGGAGCGCGAGTCCTCGGCGGCCGGCCTCCAGGACAACTGGCCCTCGCTGATGAAGCGCCGGGTCTTCGAGGTCCCGGTCCCGGCCGGGTCCTGGGGCGTCGCCTACTACGAGACCAGCAACTGGAAGACGAGCCGGCTGTACGTCCAGTTCACGACGACCGCCACCGGCCTGGACGCCTTCCTCGCCGAGTCCGGCACCAGCCGGGCGGCGCTCGCCCCGGGCCGCGTCACCGTCGGCGAGCGTGACACCGACATCGCCGGCTGGACCTTCACCGAGGGCATGAACTGGGCGGGCACGACGGTGAAGCGCGAAAAACCGCGCCCCACGACCGACCTCACGGTCGACCTGACCGACCCCGCCTTCCCGCGGGTCTACGCGGTCTCGACGACGAGCCCCTGACCCCCTTCGGGGCAGCCGAGCGCCTGACCGGATCCGGTCAGGCGCTCTTCTCCATACCCGGACGCAGCCGCCCGAGCAGGGCGTAGAGGGTCGCGCTCTCGTCCGCGTCGAGGGTGTCGAGCGCGCCGCTGGTGGCCTGCATCTCCTCGCGGACGCGGCGGATGACCTCACGGCCCTCGTCGGTCGCGACGACGTTCTTGACGCGGCGGTCGGCGGGGTCGGGCTCGCGGCGCACCAGGTCGCGGGCCTCCAGGCGGTCGATGATCCCGGTGACGTTGGACGCGTCGCACACCAGGAGGGTGGCGAGGGCGCGCATCGGCAGCGGGCCGTTGAGCTGGGCGAGGACCTTCGCCTGGGTGGAGGTCAGACCGTGGTGCGCCGCCGCGGCGGCGAAGTCGCGCCACTGGGCGGTGCCGATGGCGGCGAGCAGCTCCAGGAGCTGGAGCTTCGTGGGGGTCTCGGGGGTCGTCGCGCTCATGGTGCGAGGGTACTCAGAACACTTGACATTATCAATTATTTACTTGACCACCTCAACTATCGGGGTCTACGGTCGTTGAAGTACTTGATGACATCAAACATCGATGGCCTGAAGCTCCGACGCTGCCAGGCACGGAAAAGGCCCCCTTGCCATGAGTCACACCCCCGCGCCGTCCGCCGCGTCCGCCGCCGACCCCCGGCGCGAGACGGTCGTCGTCTTCGCCCTCAGCCTCGCCGCCATGGTCGTGTCGATGATGCAGACCCTGCCGGTCCCCATCCTCGGCCTCATCCGCGCCGACCTCGGCGTCTCGACCGCAGACGTCAGCTGGGTGACCACCGCCACGCTGCTCTCCGCCGCCGTCTTCACCCCGCTGCTCGGCCGGTTCGGCGACCAGCACGGCAAGAAGCCCACCCTCGTCGCCGTCCTCGGCGTCATGGTCGCAGGCTCCGTCGTCGCCGCCCTCGCGACCTCACTGCCCCTGCTGATCCTCGGCCGGGTCCTCCAGGGCGCCGCCACCGCGATCTTCCCGCTCGCCCTGTCCGTGCTGCGCGAGGAGGTCCGCCCGCAGAAGCTGCCCGGCGCCATGTCCCTGGTCAGCGGCACCCTCGCCTTCGGCAGCGGCCTCGCGCTCGTCGCGACCGGCCTGCTCACCTCAGGCTCCGGCGCCGACTACCGCAACGCCTTCTGGATGGCCACCGGCTTCGCAGCGCTCGCCCTCCTCGCCGTCGCCCTCCTCGTCCCGGCGACCCGCCACAAGACCGGCGGCCGCACCGACCTCCTCGGCGCGTTCACCCTCGGCCTCACCCTGCTGCTGCTCCTGCTGCCCATCTCGCAGGGCAACGAATGGGGCTGGACCTCCGGCCGCACGCTCGGCGCCTTCGCGGGCGCGGCCGTCATGGCCGCCGTCTGGGTCCGCACCGAACTCAAGGTCCGCGAGCCCCTCGTCGACATGAAGATGTTCGTCCACCGGCCCGTCCTCATGGCCAACCTGGCCGGCGTCCTCGTCGGCTTCGGCATGTTCGCGAACTTCCTCGGCGTCTCCTACCTCGTCCAGATGCCCCAGGCGCTGACCGGCTACGGCTTCGACGCGTCCATCCTCCGCGCCTCCGTCCAGTTCCTGCTGCCGGGCGCGATCGTCTCGCTCCTCGCCTCCCCGATCGGCGGCATGCTGGTCCGCCACCGCGGCCCGCGCACCGCCCTGGCCCTGGCCGCCGGCCTCGGCGCCCTCGGTTTCGCCTGGCTCGGCCTCGACCACGGGCACACCGTCTCGGTGATCGGCGCCGGCATCGTGGTCGGCGCGGCCGTCAGCTTCGGTTACGCGGCCATGCCGGCGGTCATCATGGCCAGCGTCCCGCACCACCAGAGCGGCATCGCCAACGGCATCAACTCGATCTCCCGCTCCACCGGCAGCGCGATCGGCAGCGCCGTCGTGACGACGATCCTGGCCTCCCGGACCCTCGACCACCTCCCGGCCGGCGTCCCGCCGCTGCCCGCCGAGTCCGGCTTCACCCTCACCTTCTGGATCGGAGCCGCGGCCTTCGCCCTGGTCGCCGCCATAGCCGGCCTGGGCCTCCGCCCCCGCCCCGCCACCCGCACGACCCCGGCGAACGTCCCCGCCGCGGCCCCCGAGAAGGCGACGGCCGCCTGAGGGGGGCGGCTGGGGGCTCCGCACCGCGTGGAAGCCCTCAGGGCCGTGGAGGCAGGGCCTGTTCTGTCCAGATGGTCTTGCCGTGGCGGGTGTACCGGCTGCCCCAGCGTTCGGTGAGCTGGGCGATCAGGAAGAGGCCCCTGCCGCCCTCCTCGGAGGCCTGGGCGCGGCGCATCCTGGGCTGGGTGCCGCTGCGGTCGGAGACCTCGCAGATCAGCGAGGCCGCGAGGATCAGCCGGAGTTCGATGGGACCGCCCGCGTAGCGGATGGCGTTGGTGACCAGTTCGCTGGCCACCAGCTCGGTGGTGAAGGCCAGTTCGTCCAGGCCCCATTCCGACAGCCGGCCCAGTACGTGTTCCCGCGCCTCGGCCACCACCGCCGGATCCGCCTCGAAGGTCCAGGCGGCGGTGGACCGCGCCGGGATCCCGCGGGTCCGCGCGAGCAGGAGCGTCACGTCGTCCGACAACGGGCCGGGAACGAGTCCCGCCACCATCTCGGGACCGGCGTCCTCGAGGGACCGGCCGACGGCGAACGCCGCCGACAGCGCGTCCCCGAGCGCCGCCATCCCCTGGTCCAGATCGTCGTGGCCGCGCTCGATGAGGCCGTCCGTGTACAGCGCGAGGACGCTGCCGTCCGCCACCTCGAACTCGGAGGGTTCGAAGGGCAGTCCGCCCACTCCGAGCGGTGGTCCGGGGCTCAGATCCAGGTAGCGGACCGTGCCGTCCGGAGCCACCAGGGCCGGCGGGGGATGCCCCGCGGCGGCCATGAGACACCTCCGGGTCACCGGGTCGTACGTCAGGTACAGACACGTGGCGCCGAACGAGCCGAAGCCGGGCTCGGCCCCCGGCGGGCGGGTCGCCTCCCCGGCCTCCATCACGAACTGGGTGACGAGGTCGTCGAGATGGGTCAGCAGCTCGTCGGGTTCGAGGTCCAGGTCCGCGAGCGTCCGTACGGCCGTACGCAGCCGCGCCATCGTGGCGGTGGCCTGCAGGCCGTGCCCGACGACGTCCCCGACGACGAGCGCGACCCGCGCGGAGGAGAGGGGGATGACGTCGAACCAGTCGCCGCTGACCCCGGTGGCCGTGTCGGTCGGGAGGTACACGCTCGCCGTGTGGACCGCGACGGTGTCGGTCGTGGGGGACGGCAGCAGACTGCGCTGCAGGCTGATCGCGGCGTTCCTCTCCCGGGCGTACCGGCGCGCGTTGTCGATGACGAGGGCGGCCCGCGAGGCGATCTCCTCGAGGAGGGCGAGGTCCTCGGGGACGTACGGCGGATGCTCGCCTTCCCGCCCTACCCGGATCCGGCCGAGGAGCAGGCCCCGGGCGCTCAGCCACGTACGCATTCCGTGCGGGGAGGGGAAGTCGTCGTCGGCTCCCTCTTCCGAGGCCGGTGACCACATCCGGCCCGACAGGACACCGTCGGAGTCCACCTCGACGTCGGCACCGGCACCGGCACCGGGGCGGGCGCCCGCTTCCGCCGTCAGGCGCAGGGTGTGCATCCGGTGGTCCTCGGGGGCGGGCTCCTCGCTCGTGAACACGGCCTGCGCGACCTCGATGACGGCCACGTCGGCAAGGCCGGGAACGAGCACCTCGGCCAGGTCCCGTGCCGTCTCCTCGGCGGACAGGTTCGTGCTCAGCACCGTGCTCACCTGGTGCAGCAGGTCGAGGCGGCGCTGCGAGAGCCGCTGTTCCGTGACGTCGAGGAACAGGGCCGTGACCCCCGCGACCGCGCCGTTCGCCTCCTGGAGGCGGAACGCCGACACCGCCATGATCCGCCCGGTACCCGGGTCGACATGGGTGTGGGCCTCCACGTCGACCGCGACCAGCGGAACCCCGGTCTCCAGGACCTCCCGCAGCCGCGTCTCGATCAGCCGGGCGTCCGACTCCCACAGGAAGTCCGCGAGCCGGAACCCGCTCAGATCGCCGGGTACACCCGAGTAGGGCAGCAGGTGGGTGTTCGTCCGTACCACCCGCAGTTCCCTGTCCAGTACGGCGAGGCCGATCCGCTCCTGGAGGAACAGCTCCCGCATGAAGGCGTGCCCCTGGCGCCATTGCGCGACCAGCGCGCGCGGGGCGACGAGGACCAGGGAGTGGTGCGCGCGACCGGTCAGGCGTCCCTCGTCGAGCGGCAGGACCCGGAACAGCACGTCGTCGCCGCCCTCCGGGGCGAGTCGCGCGTGCCCCTCCCAGACCCGTCCGTCCCGCTGGGCCAGGACCGCCGGCCAGGTCGCCGGGTCCGCGAGCAGGTCCCGGATCCGCCGCCCGCACAGGTCGTCCGCCGTGCGGTTGAGCAGCGCCTCGGCCGCCGGCGTACAGCTCAGGATGGTTCCGTCGGCGTCCACGACGAGCCCGGCCGCGTGCCCGGCGTCGAGCGGGTCGTCGTTGCTGCGGGCCATCCGGGTGCACACTCCGTTCCACGCCTGGTCGCCGGCGAGGACCATGCCTCGTGGTCACTCTGCCCGGGCGCGCGCTCCCCGGCATGCCGGCGTGGCCCGAATGGCGGGCGGGGAGCCGGGCGCGGCGTGCCGGTGGCGTACGCGCCGAGGCTCACGCGCTCCGGCTCACGTCCTGCGGCTCACGCGCTCCGGCTCACGCCGAAGGCCAGTCGACCTTGAGCACGCGCAGGAGCCGGGCCACCTCCGCCGCGACGGACGCGCGCGCGGGCCCGAGGTACTTGCGGGGGTCGGCGGTCTCGGGGTGGGCGTCGAGGTGGTCGCGCACGGTCCGGGTGAAGGTCTTGTTGAGGTGGGTGGCCACGTTCACCTTGGTCATGCCGGCCGTGACCGCCTTGGCGAGGTCGTCGTCGCCGACCCCGGAGGAGCCGTGCAGGACGAGCGGCACGCCCACGGCGGCCCGCAGGCGGGCGATGAGACCGAAGTCGAGGACGGCGTCGCGGGTGAGCATGGCGTGCGAGCTGCCCACGGCGACGGCCAGGGCGTCCACGGCCGTCGCCGTGACGAAGGCGACCGCCTCGTCCGGGTCGGTGCGGACACCGGGGGCGTGGGCGCCGTCCTTGCCGCCGACCTCGCCCAGTTCCGCCTCGACCCACACGTCCGCGCGGTGGCAGTGCTCCGTGATCTCCCGGGTGGCGGCCACGTTCTGGGCGTAGGACAGCTTGGAGGCGTCGAACATGACGGAGGTGAAGCCGAGGTCGACGGCCTCGCGGACCAGGTCCGCCGATTCGGCGTGATCGAGGTGGACGGCCACGGGGACGCCCGCCGCGCGGGCCACGGCGAGGGTCGCGAGGCCGATCGGCGCGAGCGCACCGTGGTAGCGGACGGTGTTCTCGCTGATCTGGAGGATGACCGGCAGCCCGGCGCTCTCCGCTCCGGCGACGATCGCCTCGGCGTGCTCGATCTGGATGACGTTGAACGCTCCGACGCCCGACGTTCCCGCGTACGCGGGGGCGACGATCTCGTCAGTGGCTGACAGGGGCATGGCTCTCTCCACGGGAACGGACGCACGGGAACGGACGCACGAGGACGGACGCACGGGAACGGGACACACGGGGACGGCGTACGGAAGACAGGGCGGGCGGGGCCCGGGCGTCACGCGTGAGGGCTGTCGAGGATCACCGAACGGGTCAGGTTGCGCGGCCGGTCCGGGTCGTCGCCCTGCGCCTCGGCGAGCCGGACGGCGAGCCGCTGGGCCAGGACGAGGTCCGCCAGCGGGTCGAGCGCGCCGGAGCCGCCGCCGGATTCCGCGACCATCGTGCCGCCGACCCGGGCCACGTCGTCGGCGAGCCCCCGTGGGGTCGGACCGAACACCCACGCCACGCGGCCCGGGCCGGTGATGCTGATCGGCCCGTGCCGGTACTCCATGGCCGGGTACGCCTCCGTCCACGCCCCGGCGGCCTCGCGCATCTTCAGGCCGGCCTCGAGGGCCAGCCCGTAGGTCCAGTGGGTGCCGAGGAAGGTGAACTGCTCGGCGGCGCACACCTCGGGGTCCAGGTCCTGGGCGATCGCCCGCCGCGCGTCGGAGATCGCCCGGTCGAGCGGACCCACGCCGGCCGGCAGCGCGTCCTCCGTCTCCAGGTGCGCGCGGAGCAGCGCGAGCACGGTGGTGGCGAACCGCGTCTGCACCACCGACTCCTCGTCGGCGAAGCCCAGTACGGCGATGCCGTCGGCGATCCGCATGACGGGAGTCTCGGGGTCGGCGGTGATCGCCCCGGTCGGCGTCGTGCCCTTCAGCCGGGTCAGGAGGTCCAGTACCTCGGTCGTGGTGCCGGACCGGCTGATCGCGAGCACGCGGTCGTAGCGGCGCCCGTGCGGGAACTCGGAGGCCGCGAACGCGTCCGTCTCGCCGTGACCGCCGCGCTCGCGGAGTTCGGCGTACGCCAGGGCCATGAACCAGGAGGTCCCGCAGCCGACGACGGCCACGCGCTCGCCACGGCGGGGCAGGACGTCGGCATAGAGGCCGAGGGACTCCTTGGCCCGCAGCCAGGTGTCCGGCTGCGAGGCGATCTCGACGGCGGTACGGGACGACGCTGTGGTGGTCATACGGAACGGCTCCTCGGAGAGTGCGTGAAAGCGCATGATCAGGGCTTGCTTCGAACACTTGCGAGCATATTTGATGCGAGAAGTATGTCGGAACGGCAGCTCGTGGTCCAGAGGGCACGGCCGTGACCGGCGTGGCGCGGGCCCGCACCCCGGGGCTGCATGCCCTTCCGTCCACGCGTTACGCTCCCTGTCCATCGGCGAACGGCCAAGGAGCTCCGAAGCATGTCCAAACACGAGCGGTGGAACGCGCTCCTCGAGCTGCTGGCCGCCGAGGGCAGGCTGGAGGTCGAGGAGGCCGCCGCGTCCCTGCGGGTCTCGGCCGCGACCATCCGGCGTGACCTCGACGAGCTGGCGGAGCAGCAGATGCTCGTCCGGACGCGCGGCGGAGCCATCGCCCACGGCGTCTCCTACGAACTGCCCCTGCGGTACAAGTCCTCGCGGAACGCCTCCGAGAAGCAGCGCATCGCGGCGGCGGTCGCCGAACTCGTCGGCGAGGGAGAGGTCGTCGGACTCAACGGCGGGACCACCACCACGGAGGTGGCCCGCGCCCTCGCGCTCCGGGTGGGCGGTGGACGGCGCAACGCGCCCGAGACCTCGGCGCCCGCCTTCACCGTCGTGACCAACGCCCTGAACATCGCGGGCGAGCTCGCCGTCCGGCCCCAGATCAAGATCGTGGTCACCGGCGGGGTGGCCCGCCCCCAGACGTACGAGCTGGTGGGGCCCCTGACGGCCGGTGTGCTGAAGGAGGTCGTCCTCGACGTCGCCGTCCTCGGTGTCGACGGGCTCGACGCCCAGCTCGGGGTGATGACCCGGCAGGAGGACGAGGCGAGCATCAGCAGACTGTTCGCCGAACGCGCCCAGCGCGTCGTCGTGGCCACCGACTCGTCCAAGATGGGCAAGCGCGCCTTCGCCCGGATCTGCGGGCTCGACGCCATCGACGTCGTCGTCACCGACTCGGGCGTGCCGGCCGACATGGTCGCGAGCCTCACCGACCACGGCGTCAAGGTGATCGCGGTCTGACGGACCGCGGTACGGGCGGAACCGGGCCGCCCCCGGACCTCGGCAGAGGTCCGGGGGCGGCTGGTCGTCGTGCGGGATCAGGGCGCGACGGCCATGTCGAAGAGGTGGATGTTGCCGTTGCTCGGCAGCACCACGAAGTCGACCTGCTTGGCGGGGTCCAGCGGGATGGAGTGGGCGAAGACGCGGTACTTGATGCCGGCGTTCCCGTACCCGCTCGGCCGGTTGCGACCGTCGCTCGACGCCACCAGGGTCGCCCCGTGGGCGTTCGCCGGGTCGAACGACCAGTTCGGGAAGCCGAACGTGCCGGTCCCGCTCGTCCCGTCCGTGTAGTACACGGTGGCGGTGCCCGAGGCCCCGCTGGTGACGCCCGAGCCGAGGAACACGAGCCTGCCGCCGGAGCCGTTCAGGGTGACGGCCTGGCCCGACGCGGTGACGTTGTTCCGGGTGCCGCTCGGCACGTTCGGCCAGACGAGGCGTGCGCCGAGGGCGTCGACCGTGCCGCCGGGGCGCAGCCCGACGTCCGCGAGCTTCTGCGCGGAGAAGCTGTTGCCCTCGCCGTCGTAGTCGCCGGGAGCGGTGTTGCTCTCGTCGGTCACCGCCACGTTGTCGTACGCGTCGGCCAGCCGGGCCAGGGGAGTGCCGCTGCGCTGGGTCCTGGTGGCCGTGGCCGAGCCGAGTCCGTCACCGCCCTGGTAGGTCGCGGTCGCGGTGAACGTACGGACGGTGAAGCCCCCGCGCTGCTCCGGCACCTGGATCCGGAAGGTGGCGTCGGAGGAGGCTCCCGCGGTGAGGGAGCCGTCCACGCGGACGGTGGAGGGCTGTACGGCCCAGCCGACCGGTCCGCCGAAGGACACCGTCAGTGAGCGCATCCGGGCCGGTCCGGCGTTGGTGACGGTCACCTTCACCGTGGAGATGGCGGGGCCCGCCAGGTCCACGGGGGAGATCGTCACCTCCGTGGTGGCGGCGGCGGACGGCGGTTCCGACTCCGCCGCGGCCGCCGTCCCGACGGCGGCCGCGGTCGGCAGGAGGGCGAGCACTCCCGCCACGGCCACCGCTCTGAGCGTTCCGATCAGTCCTGCTGATCTCACGTGCTGCTCCTTCTCGAGAGGGGCGGAGGGGTCAGGCGACGGGCGGCATCTCGGTGGTGCGCGAGTCGAGGCCCGTGCGGAGGTTGACCCAGGAGCCGCGGGTGAAGTCGGGGACCTGCACGGGACGCCCCTTGGCTGCCAGGGACATGACACTCAGGGGGACGGGGGCGCACCAGGACGCCGAGTCGTACACGTCGATGTCGGGCACCAGACCCGCCCGCATCAGCTGGACCGTCCGCCACTGCAGGACGTAGTCCATCCCGCCGTGACCGCCGTTGTTCGCCGCGTCGTCACCGATCTTCTTCCACAGCCAGTGGTCGAACTCCTTGCGGTAGGAGCCGAAGTCCCGCCAGGCGTGACCGCTGTGGTCGGGCTCGACGTAGATCCGTCCGCCGCCGGACGACACCACGCCCGCGTAGTCCTCGAAGATGCCCCGGCTGCCCGCGAGGCTGTTGATCCGGCTGTACGGCCGCGGGGAACTCACCTCGTGCTCGGCGCGGATGACCCGGCCCTTGGCGGTGTCGATCAGACAGGTGACCAGATCGCCGTTGACGTACGTCTCGTTCCAGGAGGGGTGGTTCCTGGGCACGAACCGCTCCCGGTAGTCGGCCAGGCCCTTCGGCTCGGTCGCCGTGGCGCGCAGCGTGGTCATGCGGTCGCCCCGGTTGATGTCCATGGCCGCGGCGATCGGCGCGAGGCCGTGCATGGCGTAGAAGGAGGCGGTGCTGCGGGTGTGCCACAGCCGGCGCCAGGAGTCGGTGTAGTACGTGTCGGAGAACAGCAGCGCCCGCAGGTCGTGCAGATAGCCGCCGTGTCCGTTCGTGATGTCGCCGAACAGCCCCTCGTGCGCCATCTTGAGCATGGCCAGCTCGTTGCGGCCGTAGCTGCAGTTCTCCGACAGCATCAGATGGCGCCGGGTCCGCTCGGAGGTGTCGACGAGGTCCCACAGTTCGTCGAGGCCGGTGGCGATGGGCAGTTCGACGACGACGTGCTTGCCGGCGAGCAGCGCGGCCTTGCCCTGTTCGTAGTGGAACTCCCACGGCGTGGCGATGTAGACGAGGTCGATGTCGTCGCGCCGCAGCATCTCGGCGTACGAGTCGGCCGAGCCGCCGAACTCGACGGGACGCGGCTTGCCGGCGGCGGCCAGCCGGTCGGCGACTCTCGTGGCGCGGTCGGGGCGGATGTCGCAGACGGCCGTGACGGTGCAGCCGGGCACGACCGACCAGCCCGTGGTCATGCCGGAGCCGCGGTTGCCCAGACCGATGACGCCCACGCGGACCGTCCGGTGCGCGTCGTAGGGCACGTCGATCATCGACGTCTGACCCGGCTTCCGGGCCGGCGCGGGCACCGCCGTGCCCGCCGCGACGGCGTCGGGGGCCACCCCGACCCCCGTCGCGAGGGCTCCGGTGGCGGCCAGGGCACCTCCCAGAAGCAGGCGGCGGGAGACTGCGGAGGTTCCTGTCATGGATTCATCGCTCCTCGATACGGACGGCACGGGCGCGTGACGACTGTGACGGGGCGATCAGAGGCATGTCAATAGGTGCTCACTAAAGGGGAGTTACACGCAAGGCCGCGCATCCGTGGCCGCTTTCGATGCGTGGACGCTGCGCGACATGAGCAACCGGATTCCTGGGTACGGACCACGGAACCCGGCTCTCCGAACCGGCTCTCGGCGCGACGCCCGGCTCACGGCCCGGCGCCCGCACCTCCCGCCGCCCCGAGACGGGCCACGGCCTCGGCGACGGCCTCCGTGGACTTGCAGAAGGCGAAACGGGCCAGCCACCGGGGGGCGTCGGCGCGATGATGGAAGGCGGAGCACGGAATGGCCACCACTCCGGCGCGCGCCGGCAGATCGCGGCAGAACTCCACGTCGTCCCGGTAACCCCAGCCCCGCACGTCCGCCAGGACGAAGTAGCCGCCCTCGCCGGGGAACGCGGGCAGCCCCGCCGCCTCGAGCCCGGCCGTCAGCAGGTCGCGACGGGCGGACAGCTCCTCGCGCAGCTCGACGGCCCAGCTCTCGACGTCCCACAGCGCCCCGGCCACGGCGGCCTGGAAGGGCGTGCCAGCGGCGAAGGTGACGAACTGCTTGACCGAGAGGAGGGCGTCCACCAGCGGGGCCGGCCCGCAGGCCCAGCCGATCCGCCAGCCGGTCACGTTGAACGTCTTGCCCGCCCCCGAGACGACGAGGGTGCGCTCCCGCATGCCGGGCAGGGCGGCGATGGTGCGGTGGGGCCGCCCGTCGTACGCCAGGTGCTCGTACACCTCGTCGGCGACGACGATCACCCCGTGCTCCCGGCAGAGTGCGGCGACGACGGCGAGTTCCTCGTCGGTGAAGACCTTTCCCGTCGGGTTGTGCGGGGAGTTGAACAGCAGCACCCGGGTGCGCGGCCCGAAAGCGGCCCGCAGCGCGGCCTCGTCCAGGACGAAGCCTCCGTCCCGCGCGGCCAGGGGCACGGTCACCAGGCGGGCGCCGGCCAGCTCGGCGCAGGCCGAGTAGGCGTCGTAGCAGGGGTCGAACGCGAGGACCTCGTCCCCCGGGTCGCAGAGGGCCAGCAGGGCGGCCGACAGCGCCTCGGTGGCACCGGCGGTGACGACCACCTCGGTGTCCGGCCGGTACCGGACACCGGTGGTCCGGCGCCGGTAGGAGGCCACGGCCGCGCGCAGTTCGGGGAGCCCGGCCGCGGGGGAGTACTGGTTCAGGCCCTTCTCCACGGCCGCGGCGACGGCGGCCGTCAGGGCGGCGGGGGCGGCCATGGCCGGCGCCCCCTGCCCCATGTCCACGGCCCCGGTACGGACGGCAAGGTCCCTCATCTCGCTGAAGACCGAAGGCCGGAAGTGCTGGATGCGGACGGCTCGGTCACGGACCTGGTGCGGCGCGCGGGAGGGATCGTGCACGGTGCCCGGGGCCCCTTCTCTGTCGGATGTCGCGACGGAACCGGGAGGCCTGGGGCCTGTCCGGCGGATCAGGGTCGGACAGGCCCTAGCGGCCCTGTGCGAGTTCCGCGCGGATGGTGTCCCCGTGGTACCAGGGGTTGCCGGCGGCCTCGGAGATCAGGTTCCGCGACTCGGTGTCGCGGGCCCGGCCGAGGTCGAGGGTCAGGTACTGGACCAGTTCGAGGGCGGTGAAGTACTTCCGCATGAAGGTGGGCTGGTCCAGCGGGATCGCGGTGACCTCGACGTTGCGGTTCTGCGGCAGGTCGGCGGTCAGCAGCCGGATCAGGTTCGCCATCTTCTCCCGGGTGTACTCGTCGTCCTCGTCGTCCTGGAGGATCAGCACGCTGTGCTTCCGCGACGGGTCGGAGAGGGTCGCGACCTCGCTGTGGCAGAACTCGTGGAAGTAGTTGCGCGTGGCCGGGACCATCGCGATCTCGTTGAGGTGCATCTTGGCCAGCTTCAGCAGGCTCTCGTGCCACTTGGGCGACGCCAGCATGATGACGTTGGCGTCCTCGCTGCGGGCCGCGGCCACGCGGGCCAGCTCACGGTGGGCCGGGGTGAAGTCGTTCGCCAGGTGGTCGGGGAGCGCCGCGACCTCGGCGCGGAAGTCCGCGGAGATCAGCCCGAGTTCGTAGAACATGTCGAGGAGGATCGCGAAGTACTGGCCGACGTGGAACAGCGGGTACTCGCGGTCCGGCTCGCTGAGCTGCCAGCGGGCGATGGAGACGCCGTGCTCCTTGCCGAGGTCGCCCAGTCTGCCGCCGGAGGTGAGGAGCAGCACCCGGTCGTGGGCGTGCGCGAGCCGGTGGAAGACGTGCAGCGGCTCGTTGGAGTGGCCGCTGTAGGAGCTGAGGACGATGAGCGTCCGCTCGTCCTCGATGACGGACTCCGGTATGAGGTACCGGAAGTCGTAGTCGTTGAAGACGTGGAACTCCAGCTCGCTGTCGACGGAGGTGAAGAAGGCCCGGACGACGTCCGAGACGATGGCCGAGCAGCCCATGCCGGTGAACACGACGCGCTTGAAGTGCCCGTTCTTCATGCGGTCCCGGAGGGCGGGGGTGATCTCGGCGATCGAGTACTCCTCCGGCTTGCGGAAGCCGCCCCGGTACTGCGTGTTCAGAAACTCCTCGTACCGATCGATACGCGACTGCATGGGGTGTTCCCTTTCGGTTGTCCGTGCGGTGGGAGGCTCGGAGGGGTGACCTTCGGATCCGGCGTCGTGCGCCACTACCACATGAACTGGCCGCCGTCGACGATGAACTTCTGGCCGGTGATGTAGGCGGCCTTCTCGCTCACCAGGAACTCCAGAGCGTCGGCCATCTCCTCCGGGCTGCCGATCCGGCCCTGGGGAATCTCGGCGAGCAGCCGGTCCCGGTGTTCCTGTTCGTCCGTGCGGAAACGCGTGCGCATCTCCTCGGTGTCGATCATTCCGGGGATCAGGGAGTTCACCCGGATGGCCGGGGCGAGTTCGAGCGCCAGGCACTTGGTGAGGTGCAGCAGACCGGCCTTGCTGGCGCAGTAGTTGGCTCCGTTGAGCCGTGGCCGGATGCCGGTGGTGGCGGCCACGTTGACGACCGATCCGCCGCCGGCCGCGAGCATGGCCGGGGCCAGGGCCCTGGTCATGTAGAAGGGGCCGGACAGGTTGGCGGCGAGGACCTGGTCCCAGTCCGAGGTGGTCATCTCCAGGAACGGTCCGTCGATGTTGCGGCCCGCGTTGTTGACGAGTACGGACGGGGTGCCGTGCTCCTCCAGGACGAGCGCGCTCACGCGGGCGACGTCCCCGGCGTCGGAGACGTCCGCCCGTACCGCCGTGAAACCGCCGCCCAGTTCCTTCTTCGCGAGGGCGGCGGACTCCTCGTCGCCCCGGTAGAGGGCGACGACCCGGTGGCCCGTCGCCAGCAGCCGCCGGCTGAGGCTCACCCCGATTCCCTTGGTGCCCCCGGTGACGACGGCAAGGCGTTCTGGCATGGGATCCCCCTCGGACCGACGGCTGTTCGGGGATCACCCTTCACGGCGGGAGCGCGCGTAACCAGAACGTCGCCATGCTGGTACTCCGACTACCACTCCCGTACTCAGCCGGGCTTGCCCGCCATGACGACCAGGCCCGGGCCGCTGTGCTCGTCCGCGGGCAGCCGGAGTTCGGCGACCGGGCGCAGGCCGGCCCGCTCGATCAGCTCCACGAGCTGGTCCGGCCGCCACTTGTGGGTCGTCCAGCGCACGGGCACACCGCCGTAGGCCTCGGTGCGCAGCAGGTCCTCGTCGCCGACGTGCGTCGCGGTGATGAAGTGCCCGCCCGGCTTCAACGCCCGTGCGAACAGGGCGAGAACCTGCGGAAGGACGTCACGCGGCAGGTTGAACAGCGACCACCACCCGAGCACACCGCCGAGGGACGCCTCGGCGAGGTCGAGGTCGGTCGCGGAGGCGACGTCGAAGCGGCACCGCGGATGCAGACGGCGCGCGTTCTCGATCATCCGGGGGGAGAGGTCCACCCCGGACACGTCGAGTCCGCGCTCGGCCAGGTAGGCGGTGACCGTTCCGGGTCCGCAGCCGACGTCGAGGACGGGTCCGAGCCCGCCCACGGTGTCGGCGAAGGCGTCGATGGACGCCTTGAGCCAGGGATGGCGGCGGATGTCGCCGATCCCGGTCGTCACGACCATGTCGGCGTAGTTGTCGGCCACGCGGTCATAGGACTCACGGACCACGTCGAGATCGGCGGGGCTGTCGATACGGTGTGCGCGCATCGGCCCACGATAGGACCGCGCGGCGGACCCGGGTCCGGCGGGGCCGGAGCCCGGATCGCGGTCGGCTACCGGCTCACCCCGGCACGGGAACGCACTCGTCGAGCAGGTCGACGACGTCGCGCCAGGCCCGCCGTGCGTGCCGCGGGTGGTACCCGACGCCGGGGACCACGGCCTGGTCGACCGGCGGGTGGTGGAAGGCGTGCAGGGCGCCGCCGTAGACCACGAGCCGCCAGTCGACGCCCGCGGCCTCTATCTCGGCGGTGAAGGCCTCCCGTTGGGCGGGCGGCATGATCGGGTCCTCCGACCCGACCCCGGCCCACACCGGGCAGCGGATGCGCGCCGCCTCGCCGGGACGGCCCGTGGTCAGCGCGTTGACCGTCCCGATCGCGCGCAGGTCGACGCCGTCGCGCCCGAGTTCCAGCGCGATGGCGCCCCCGGTGCCGTAGCCGACGGCGGCGATCCGGTCGGGGTCGGTGCGCGGTTCGGCGAGCAGTACGTCGAGCGCCGCGTGCCCGATGTCGCGCATCCGGTCGGGGTCGGCGAGCAGGGGGGTCACGCGCGCGAGCATCTCCCCGGGGTCGGTGAACCAGCGCCCGCCGTTGATGTCGAACGCCAGCGCCACGTACCCCAGCTCGGCCAGGGACTCGGCCCGGCCGCGCTGGAAGTCGTTCAGGCCCGGTCCCTCGGGGCCGACCAGGACCGCGGGCCGGCGGTCGTCGCCGGCCGGGAGTGCGAGGTGCCCGATCATCGTCAGGCCGTCGGCCGGATACGCGACCGTGCGCGTGGTAACCGTGCTCATGAGGCCGGATTCTAGTGATCGTCGAGCCGGCCGGGCCCGTCTGACGCGCGGTGTCGGGACGGATGTGAACCGCGCCTTCCGGTGGCCGGAAGTGACCGACCCGGCAGCGGGGCCGGCCGCTGCGCACCTGGCCGGATTCATCTCCCCATTCTTTCCCTATGCACCATTCTCGGAGGGAAGGCGCACGTACACCAGCAGGCACCAGGCCTATCGCAACCGCAAATCCCGGCGTTTTCCGGCCACTTGATCGCGCAGCGCCGAGGCCTCCGCTCTCAGCGAACTGTTCCGCACTCGAGCGGCCCCCGGCATGAGTGCGTGTTAGCTTCGCCATATGTGAGGGTGGGGGCTGTTCACTCCCGCTTCGCTGACCGAATGGACGGATCCCGGCCGGACGGCCGGGACCTCGCAAGGATGAGGAGTGAAATCAATGGGCGCTGAGCAGTTCCCGCTCGGATCGCACCGGATGCCGCCTTACGGCCTCGACGCAGGTGACATGCCTGGCGGTGACGCTGTTTACAACCGGCTTCTCAACGACCGTATCGTCTTCCTCGGCAAGGAAGTCGACGACGAGATCGCGAATCGCATCACCGCGCAGTTGCTGATGCTCGCGGCGGACCCGACCCGCGACATTTACCTGTACATCAATTCCCCCGGTGGCTCCGTCACCGCGGGAATGGCCGTGTACGACACGATGCAGTACATCAAGAACGACGTCGTCACCATCGCCATGGGATTCTGCGCCTCCATGGGCCAGTTCCTGCTCACCGCGGGCGCGCCCGGCAAGCGCTTCGCGCTGCCGCACACCAAGATCCTGATGCACCAGCCCTCGGCCGGATTCGCCGGCTCCGCGTCGGACATCAAGATCTACGTGGACCAGCTCAAGCGCACCAAGCTGGAGATGGCCGAGCTCATCGCCCACCACTCCGGCCAGTCCACCGAGACGATCACCCGCGACTCGGACCGCGACCGCTGGTTCACCGCGCAGGAGGCCAAGGACTACGGCCTGATCGACGAGGTCATGTCGGTGACGTCCGCGACGCCAGGGCTCGGCGCCGTCTCGCCCCGCTAGTTCTTCCCCGCCTCCCGGCGGATCCAGCACCCATCCCCACCCGGAGGACCGCGCGCCATGAGCACGCCCACTTCTTCCCCAGCATCCGGACCGGCCGGCTCCGGTGACATGCTCCCGCAGAGCCGCTACATCGTGCCGCGTTTCATCGAGCGCACGTCGCAGGGCACCAGGGAGTACGACCCCTACGCCAAGCTCTTCGAGGAGCGCATCATCTTCCTCGGTCACGAGGTCGACGACGTCGTGGCGAACGACATCATGGCCCAGCTGTTATGCCTGGAGTCCCTGGACCCGGACCGGGACATCTCCCTGTACATCAACTCGCCCGGCGGCTCCCTGACGGCGCTCACCGCCGTCTACGACACCATGCAGTTCGTCAAGCCCGACATCCAGACGGTCTGCCTGGGACAGGCCAACTCGGTGGCCGCCGTGATCCTGGCGACCGGGACGCCCGGCAAGCGCGCCGCCCTGCCCAGCGCCCGGATCCTGCTGCAGCAGCCGCACAGCCACGGCACGCAGGGCCAGGTCTCCGACCTGGTGATCCAGGCCACCGAGGTGCAGCGTCAGCGCGCGCTGGTGGAGGGCATGCTCGCCGAACACACCCTGCGGGACCTGGACCAGATCCGTGAGGACGTCGAGCGGGACAACGTCCTCACGGCCGAACAGGCGCTGGAGTTCGGGCTGATCGACCACGTCATCAGCCCGCGTTCCCTCGTCCGCGCCCGCTGACGGACACGCGCCGGCCGAACCGTCGACGCCCGGTGGGGCCGGGGAGTCCGCTCCCCGGCCCCGCCGCCGTCGTTCCTCAGTGCCCGGACAGCTGCGGCAGGTGGTAGACGACCTCGAGCGAGGGGTGCATGCCGTCGGCGAGGATGACGAGGCGCATCGGGACCGTGCCGTGCCGGGGGTGACGGAGCCGCCGGACCTGCGGTTCCGTGTTGAGCACCCGGTACTCGTCCCACCAGGTCCGGAAGTCGCCGCTGACCTGCTTGAGGTCGTCGACCATCTCGCTGACGCAGCTCCGGCCGGGGAAGCCTGCCGACACCGCGCGGAGCCTGCCGACCTGGTCCCGGGCGTCGCGCCGCCAGTCGGCCAGCCGCACCCTCGCCTCCGGCACGGTGAACAGCCACCAGAGCAGGTTCCGGCGGGCCTCCGGCATGTGGCCGAAGTCGGTGTACCACTCGGCGGCGGCCTCGTTCCAGCCGAGGACGTCCCCCATCTTGTTCACGATGTACGCGGGGTTGGGGCTCAGCGAGTCGGCCACCTGCTGGAGGGCCGCCTCGGTGGGCGCGTGTCGTCTCTCGATGCGCTGGGGAAAGGTCCGGCTGTGGACGAGCTGGTGCATGTACGCGCGTTCGTGTTCGGCCAGATTGAGGGCGCCGGCCAGGCTGTCCAGGACCTTGAATGATGGAGAAACGTTCCTCCCCTGTTCGAGGAGCGTGTACCAGGTGAGGCTCAGACCCGCGAGTGCCGCCACTTCCTCCCGACGGAGGCCGGGCGTGCGACGCCGGGAGCCGTTCGGGAGATGGACATCCGCCGGAGTGAGTCTTTCGCGTCGAGTGCGTAAGAAATGAGCGAGTTCCTGCCTGCTGACTTCGTTGTCTAAGGCAACACCAGTCATCAAATTTCTTCTTCCGCGATTAAGAATTCCACCGTATCCGCCGTCGTGAGCCGTGTTCCACACGCAGCCTAATACATGGGTCGCGGATGAATTGAGACGTAGATCAAGGTTTGGTCGTGACGGTGCACGGGTATTGTGGAATCTTCGGGGAGTGGTTTTTGGCCAAGATCACCCCGGCGTTCAACTGATCGTCTCCCTCACGCAATTCCGGCTGCAAACCAGCCAGGGGAAACGCCGACGAGCCGGCGTACGCGCACCGGCTCGTCGGCCCTCCGGAAACCCGGGTCAGTATTCGGTTTTCACGCCTCTCATTCCGCGGCCCGTGCCACGTGCTCGGCCACGACGGAGACGTGCGGCTCGTCCAGGAGCACGAGGTGGTCACCGGGAACGTCGACCACCTCGACCCGGCCGGTGGTCAGTTCCCGCCAGCCGTTCGTCGGGTCCTCGTGCAGGCTGTCGGCCGCGCCGTGCATCGGTTCGAGCACCTTGGGCAGGGGAGCGGTCGCCCGCAGCAGCACGAGATCCTCGTCGGCCGGCTCCGGCCGGTAGGTGAGCAGCGCGTGCCAGTGCGCCCTGAACATCGCGAAGAGACGGCGCACCGAACTGTGCGAACCCTCCGCCGGCAGGATGCCCGCCGCCGTGGCGCGCTCCACGACGAAGTCGAACTTCCCCTCGGCGTCGAGCCCTTCGGGGATGGCCTCCAGCGGCGCCTCGCCGCCGCGCTCCATCCACAGCAGCTCCCAGAAGAACCACTCGAGCAGTGAGTCGTCGGCGACGCTCGGCCGCTCCCCCGGGGCGAGGGCGATCGGGTCGATGAGGATCAGGGAGGCGACGTCCTCCGGGTGGGTACGGCGCAGCTGCCGGGCCATCTCGAAGGCGATGAACCCGCCGAACGACCAGCCGCCGATGACGTACGGGCCGTCCGGCCGCACCCGGCGGACGGCCTCCAGGTAGCGGGCGGCGATCTCCGGTACGGAGTCGGACGGTTCGACACCCGGGTGGGTGCCGGCGGCCTGCAGCGCGTACACCGGCCGGTCCTCCGGGAGGTGCTCCGCGAGGCGCAGGTAGCAGAGCACGTTGCCGCCCAGCGGATGGACCAGGAACATCGGCGGGAGGCTGCCCGTCGTGCGGATCGGGACGACCGGGTCGTAGGCCACCTCCGCCTCCCGCTCCCGCAGCCGCCGGGCGAGGCCCGCGACGGTGGGGGTACCGATGAGGGACGACAGCGGGACGTTGACCCCGAAGAGCTTCTCGATCGTCACCACGAGCCGCATCGCGGTCAGCGACGTGCCGCCGAGCGCGAAGAAGTCGTCGTGCACGCCGACGTCCGGTACGTGAAGGAGCTCGGCGAACACCCCGGCCAGCGCGCGTTCCCGGGCGTCGCGCGGCGCCACCCGGTCCTCGCTCACCCGGGCGATCAGGGCCGTGCGGCGCAGCTGCGCGTCGTCCCGCTTCCCGCTCGGGGTCAGCGGCAGCGCGGGCAGCCAGGCGAAGTGCGAGGGCACCATGTAGTCGGGCAGGAGCCCGCGCAGCCGCGCCCTGATGTCCTCGACCGGTGCCGCTCCCTCCTCGCCGACGAGGAAGGCCGCGAGGAAGGCGTCGGCGCCGTCGCGGTGGCGGGCCACGACCGCGACCTCGCGGACGCCGGGGTACTCGTCGGCCAATTTGGTCAACGCCAGCTCCACCTCGGCGAGTTCGACGCGGAAGCCGCGTACCTTCACCTGGGAGTCCTCCCGGCCCAGCCAGACGAGGTCGCCGCTCGGCAGGAGGCGGGCCAGGTCGCCGGTGCGGTACAGGCGCTCGCCCGGCTCCCCGTAGGGGTGGGGCACGAAGCGCTCGTCGGTGAGATCGGGGCGCCCCAGGTAGCCCTGGGCCAGGCAGACCCCGCCGATGTGGATGACGCCCTTCGCGCCGGGCGGCACGGGCCGCATGTCGGCGTCGAGCAGGTACAGGTCGATGCCGTCCAGGGGCCTGCCGATCGGCGGCAGCGCCGGGAACTCCGCCGGGTCGCCGGTCATCGTGAAGGCGGTGAGGAGATGGGTCTCGGTGGGGCCGTACTGGTTCTCGAGGACCGTTCCCGGCACCGCGGCGCAGAAGCGGCGGATCTCGTCGGTGACGCGCAGCTGCTCGCCGGAGGAGATGATCACGCGCAGCGCGGCCGGGCGGATGCCGAGGGCCTCGGACGCCTCCGCGAGCTGCTGGAGGGCGACGTACGGCAGGAACACCCGCTCCACCGCCTCTCGTTCGAGGAGCCGGAGGAGCGCCGGCATGTCCCGCCGCTCCTCCTCGCGGACGAGCTGGAGCGTGCCGCCGCCGCACAGAGTCGAATAGATCTCCTGGAAGGAGACGTCGAAGCTCAGCGGCGCGAACTGCAGCGTCCTGCCGCCGGCCGCCCCGCTCGCCGCCGGGATCTGCCACTCCATGTAGGAGGCGAGCGTCCGGTGCGGCAGCATGACGCCCTTCGGCTCGCCCGTCGACCCGGAGGTGAACAGGATGTACGCGGTCGTCTCCCCGGTGACCTCGGGCAGCGTCACCGGCTCCAGGCCGTCGTCCGCCGCGAGCGCCTCGTCGAGCGGCAGCACCTCGGCCGCGGGGAAGAGGGCGGCGTGGCGCTCGGGAGCGAGGACCCGGAAGGGATCCGAGCGATCGACCATCAGCGCGAGCCGGTCCGCCGGGTACGTCACGTCCAGGGGGACACAGGCCGCGCCCGCCCTGGCGATGCCGAGCACCGCCGCGACGACCTCCGGTGAGCGGTCCATCGCCAGGCCGATACGGGCACCGGCGCCCGCGCCCAGGCGCACGAGCCGGCGGGCCACCCGTCCCGCGGCCTCGTCGAGGCGCCGGTACGTCCACCGCTGGTCCTCGAAGGCCACGGCGATGGCGTCCGGCGTCGCGGCGGCCCGCTCCGCGAAGCGGTCGGTGACCAGGGCGGGCAGTTCGGTGCGGGGCGAGGGTGCGACTGCCGGGGCGAGGAAGCCGAAGCCGACGGTCTCGTCCGGCCGCTCGACGATGCGGCGCAGCAGCTCCAGGTACACACGGCCGAACCGCTCGGCCTGGGCCCGGGTGAAGACCCGGCCGTCGTGGTCCATGCGCAGCCAGATCCGCTGGTCGGCGGGGTCGACGACCGCGTTGACCAAGAGCTTGAAGTTCGTCTCCTCGTAGGTGCGGAAGTCCGTCAGCTCCACGCCGGTGTGCCGCAGCAGTTCGCCGAGGACCCGCGGGTCGACGTAGTTGAACGCCGACTCGATCACGGTGTCTCCGCCCAGGTCCTCCTGGACGGCACTGAGGGGGTAGTGGCGGTGGGGGTGCGCCTCCTGCTCCTGCAGATGGGCCTCGCGCACCACGTCCAGCCAGCTGCGGGGGCCGGGACCGATGCGGATCGGCGTCGTGCCGAGGAACAGGCCGGCGATCCGCTCGGCCCCGTCGAGCTCGGGCCGCCCGTGCATGACGAGGCCGGTGACCACGTCGTCCGTGCCGCCGAACAACCGCAGCAGCAGACAATGCGCCGCGAACAGCACGGACTTGACGGGAACGGACCGCTCCCGGGTGAAGCGGCGCAGCGCCTCGCCGAGACCGTCGGGGAACTCCACCCGGTGCGCGAAGACGCCCTCGGAGCCCGGTGCCCCGTACGGACGGAAGCCGTCGAGCTGTACGGGCTCCGCCCCGGCGAGCTTGTGCCGCCAGAAGCTCCGTGCGGCCTCGGAGGCCAGGGCGCGCCGCTCGTCGAGCACGTAGTGCGCGGCGGACGGCAGCGGGCCGTCCGCGACCGGCTCCACGTCCTGCCCGGCCTCGTGCAGATAGTCCTGGAGCAGCTCGCGGACCAGGGTCGCCACGCTCCAGCCGTCGAGGATGGCGTGGTGGAAGCTGAGGACGAGCTCCACCGAGTCCCGCAGGGCGTGGGCCCGGAAGTGGTAGAGCGGCGGGCGGTCGAAGTCGTAGGCGTGGTGCCGGCGTTCCTCGATGTGCGCGCGGACGGCGGCCTCGGCCTCCTCGGCGCCTGCCTCGCGCAGATCGACCGCCTCGAAGCCGCCGTCGACCCGGGGGTGGACGGTCTGCAGGGGTTCGGTGAAGCCGGCGAGGGAGAAGCCGGAGCGCAGCACCGGGTGGCGGGCGACGAGCCTGCCGAACGCCGTGCGCAGCGCCTCCTCGTCCCACGGGAGACGCAGCGAGTAGCGGAAGACGTCGTGGTAGACGGCCGAGTTCTCGTGCTCGCGGCTGTGGTAGAGCAGGCCGAGCTGGAGACGGGTGGCGGGATAGGCGTCGGCCAGGCCCGCCACACGGGCCCGGTCCACGGCCGGCACCAGGGCGAAGGGCTCGAGAAGCGCCGCGCTCCCGGGGGCCGCCGAGGTGCGCACGCGTCCGGCGAGCCCGGCCACCGTGGGGTTGAGCACCAGGTCGGCCAGGGTGAAGTGGACGCCCCGCCGCTCCGCCAGGGCGCGGATCCGCAGCATGAGGATGGAGTCGCCGCCGAGGGCGTAGTAGTTCTGGTGCACCCCCACCCGCTCCACGGCAAGGACCTCGGACCAGACGGCGGCGAGCACGGCCTCGACCTCGTCGCGCGGCGCCTCGTCATCGGCCGCGGACAGCGTGGGCGCCGGGAGCCGGCGGCGGTCGGTCTTGCCGTTCGGGGTGAGCGGGATCGCGTCGAGCCGCGTGAAGTGGGCGGGGACCATGTACCCGGGCAGGGCGGCGGCCAGGTGGCCGCGCAGCACGGCCGCGTCCAGGTCCTCGTCGGCCGTGTAGTAGCCGACGAGGTACGTGCCGCGGTCGGCCGACCGGTGGCCGGTGACGGCCGCCGCCCGGACGCCGGGGCAGGTCGCCAGGCGGTCCTGCACCTCGCCGGGTTCGACGCGGTTGCCGCGGATCTTGACCTGTCCGTCGATCCGGCCCAGGTACTCGATGTCCCCGCTCGCCAGGCGGCGTACGAGGTCGCCCGAGCGGTACATGCGGCCGCCGGGCACGAACGGATCGTCGGCGAACCTCTCCCGGGTCAGATCCGGCCGGTCCAGGTAGCCGCGGGCCACGCCGACGCCCGCGATGCACAGCTCGCCGGGCGCGCCGACCGGCTGCGGGCCGCCGTCCTGATCGAGCACGTACAGGCGGGTGTTGTCGATGGGCCGGCCGATCGGCACACGGCCCACCGGTCGTGCGGGGTCGGCGGGGCAGTCGAAGTACGAGACGTCGACGGTCGCCTCGGTCGGCCCGTACAGGTTGACGAGCCGGGGCGCCGCCGCCCCGGCGAAGAGCCGGTTGAAGCGGTCCACCAGGGCGGGCGGCAGCGCCTCTCCGCTGCAGAAGACGTGGTGCAGCGACCTGGTGTCGTCGAGCAGCCCGGGGGAGTCCTCCAGGAGGTCGAGGAAGGTGGCGAACATCGAGGGGACGAAGTGGACGACGCCGACCCGGCGGCGGGCGATCGTGCGCAGGATCTCCCGCGGGTCCTTCTCGCCGCCCGGCGGCAGCAGGGCGAGGGAGGCGCCCTCGACGGCCCACCAGAACAGCTCCCACACCGAGACGTCGAAGGAGACCGGCGTCTTCTGCAGCAGGACGTCGCCCTCGCCGACGGGGTAGCGGCGCTGCATCCAGGCCAGCCGGTTGACGACCGAGCGATGCTCGACGACCACGCCCTTGGGTTTGCCCGTGGAGCCCGAGGTGTAGATGACGTAGGCCGGGTCGCGCGGCCCGGCGGCCGGCTCCAGGGGCGCGTCGGAGGCCCGCGGGAGGTCGTCGACGTCGAGGACGGGCACCTCGCCGCCGAGCACCGTGCCACCGAGCCCGGCCGCCCCACCGCCGCGCGCCACCAGGACCGCCTTGGCGCCCGAGTCCTCGATGAGGAGGCGGATCCGCTCCGCCGGATGATCGGGCGCCACCGGCGTGTAGGCGGCCCCCGCCTTCAGTACGCCGAGAATGGCGGCCGGCAGGGACAGGCAGCGCTCCATCAGCACCGCCACCCGGTCACCGGGCCCCACGCCCCCGTCCCGCAGCACTCGCGCGACGTGGCCGGCCCGCTCGTCGAGCCCGGCGAAGGTGAGCGACCGCCCGGTGGCGTCGTCGATGACGGCGGTGCGGTCCGGCGTACGGGCGGCCTGCTCCTCGAACAGCCCGTGGAGCGTCCGGTCCGCCGCGTAGTCCACGGCCGTGTCGTTGCAGCCGGCCACGAGCGCGGCCCGCTCGTCGGCGTCCAGCATGGAGATCTCGGCGAGCGGCCGGTCCGGGGCGTCCAGGGTGCGTTCGATGACGGCCTTCAGATGACGGCCCACCGCCTCGACGGGGAAGTCCTCGTCGAAGACGTCGCAGCCGTAGTCCACGTCGACGAGGAGGTCGCCGACGTCGTCGAGTTCGTTGACGACGACCGCCAGCGCGTCCGTGTCGTGGGCGCGTGCCTGCACCACGGTCCCGTAGGAGAGGCCGGGGATCTCCTGCTGCCGCGGCCAGCGCAGATGCGCGATGGTCACGTCGAACAGGCGGCGCGGCCCGTCGCTGCTGTGCAGGGGGAGGTCCCGCAGCACGTCGCCCAGGGCGAGTCGCTCGTGCGGCTTGAGGGCGCGGGTGGCGCTGCGGATCTCCGCCACGAGTTCGCCCATGGTCCTGCCGCCCGACGGGCGGGCCACCAGAGGAAGGGTGTTGGCGAAGTGGCCGACCGTCCGGCGCTGTTCGTCGGTGGGCCGGTTGAGCAGCGGCACGCCGAGCACGACCTCCTCGGTGCGCAGCACGCGGGAGAGGTAGACGGAGAAGGCGGCGGAGACGAAGGCGAAGACCGAGTCGCCTCGCTCGCGGACGCGGTTCACCAGGGCCCGCTCGATGACGAAGCTGTGGCGGGCGCTGCGCCGCGCGCCGCTGGCCTCCTTCCGGGGGAAGAACTCGGGGACGACGTCCGCCATGGCCCCCCGGAAGAAGTCCCGGTCCGCCCGGTGCTCCCGCGAGACCCGGTAGTCCTCCTCGGCGCGCACGAAGTCGACGTACTGCGGGGCTTCGGCGGTGAGCGGAACACCGGTGCGCAGGACGTGCGCGTAGTCGGCGCGGACCCGTGTCATGAACAGGTTGAGGCCCCAGGCGTCGGCGACGATGTGGTGGGCCTTGACGTGGGCGTGGACGACCGAACCGGACTCCACGAGGAGGGTCAGCTCGGACGTCCGGCCGCCGCGCAGGTCGAAGGGCCGGTCGAAGGACTCGCGTATCCAGCGGCGGCAGGCGGCCGCCGGATCGGCTTCGGAGCCGAGGTCGACGGTGCGGACCTCCGGCACGTCGGCGAGCCACTGGTGGGGCGTGCCCTCCACCTCGCCGAAACGGAGCCGGAACGCGTCGGCGGCCACGGCCGCCCGGTGCAGGCATTCCGCCAGGACGCCGAGGTCGACGGGGCCGCGGAAGCTGTCGTAGATCTGGCAGTTGAACTGAGGGTTTTCCGGAAAGTTCGAGTTGGCCGCCCAGACGTCACGCTGATAGGCCGTCAGCGGAGTACGCGCAATGGCATTCACAAGCTTGGTCCCCTCGCACCAGTCTGCTGATCCGCGCCCGATACTGCCCGGGCGTGCGGAACGCATCCTGAACGCGGGGATCCTGGTAGTCGCAGTACTCGGCTGAACAGGTTTGCCGATGAATGGTTTTCGGTCTTGTAGCCGAACGGGTCCGGTTCCTCTTCGGCGCTACGGCGGCCCCATCGAGGCGATACGGAGGCGAACACCGCACGATTCACGCCACCGGCGCGGGAGGTCACCGCCCGCGGGCCCTTGTGTGATCACGGGGGTGTGTTGTTGCCTCTGGTGCATCGACACCCGCTCAGGTTCGTCAGGCGGGCGACATGTGTCCGCAAGGGAAGATGCCGGCGATCTTCCGTACGACGATCTTCCGTATCGTGAAGGGATCACCATGACCGAACCTTCGGCGGCCGCCACGGACGAACTGTGGAAGCTGGTGTACACCAGCTTCCGGTTCCCGTTCCTGCACGCCGCGCAACGCCTGGAATTGTTCACCCTGCTCAAGGAGCGGCCGGGCATCACCATCGACGAGATATCCGGCGCGTTAGGACTGGAAAAGCGCGCGGGACACGTACTGCTCCTCGGCTGCACCGCGTTCGAGCTCGTACGCAAGGACGGCGAGGGATATCACAACACCCCCGCGACCGATCTGCTGGCGGGCGATCCGGGCGCGTTCATGCCCGTCATCATTCGCTACACCCACGAGATGTTGTACCGGCCGATGGGCTGGCTCTACGAATCGCTGGTGAACAACGAGAACCTGGGGCTGCATCGCGAGCTGCTCGCCGGATCTTCGGCGACCACGCTGTACGAACTCCTCGCCGAGGACGAGAACCTCGAAAAGGTATTCACCGCCATGATGGAGCACCAGAGCCGTTCGGTGGTCGAGGACTTCGTCAACGCCGTCGACTTCTCGTCCTACCGTCGCGTACTGGACGTCGGCGGTGGTACCGGGACCAACGCCATCAGTTTCGCCCAGCGATGGCCGGACCTCCAGGCGACCATCCTGGAACTGCCGAACGTGGCGAAGATGGCGAACGACCGGATCGCCGAGGCCGGCCTTTCCGAGCGGGTCCGCGCGATCGGAACCGACATCATGCAGGACGAGTTCCCCACCTCGTCCCACGACTGCGTCGTGTATTCCCGTTTCCTCGAGATCTGGTCCCCCGAACAGGTCCGCAGCCTCTTCGAGAAGACCTATCGCGCGCTGGAGCCGGGCGGTCACCTGGTGATCGTCGCCTGTGCCCAGGACGACGACGAGACCGGTCCCGCCCACGCCGCCTTCATGTCGGCGTACGTCCACACGGTCGCGTCGCCCGAGGGCCGCGTCTACACGCCGCGGGAATTCGAGCAGTGGTACACCGAGGCGGGTTTTGAACCGCTGGACCGCCAGTACCCCGGACGGTTCGACGTCATCCTCCGCGCCCGCAAGCCGAAGGCCGGCTGACTCGGCCCGCACGCCCCCGCACGGCACGTCGTCGCCCAGAGAGTCGCAGAAGCGCTGGCCGGCCGCCTCGACCGGCGGCCGGCCGATAGGAGCGGGAAATGACGCAGCACTCCACACGCAAGGCTCTCGTCGTCGGGGCGGGGATCGGCGGGCTCGCGGCCGCGGCCACGCTGCGCCGGGCCGGCGTCGAGGTCCAGATCTTCGAGCGGGCTCCCGAGCTGCGTCCCGGGACGACGGCGGTCTCCCTGATGTCCAACGCGATCCTGGCGCTGCGCACGCGGGGCATCGACATCGCCCCGAGTCTCGACAAGCGCGCAGAGATCTTCGACGAGCTGAAGTTCCTCACCCGGCGCGGCGGGCTGATCAGGGCGCTCCCGTTCCGTGAACTCGCGGACCGGCTCGGCGCGTCCAACTACGCCGTCCACCGGGCCGATCTCCAGCAGGCGCTGCTCGACGCGCTCGGAGACGACCTGACCATCGAACTGGGCGCGGCGGCCACGGGGTTCGTCAGCGGCGACGACGGCGTCGAGGTGACTTTCGAGGACGGGCGGAAGGCCTCGGGCGACGTCCTGATCGGCGCGGACGGCTTCAACTCGGCGATACGCAGGCAGGTGGCGGGCGCCGACGAGCCGCGGCCCGGCAACTACGAGTGCTGGCTGGCGACCGTGCCCTTCAGCCATCCACGGCTGACCAAGGGCTACGCCGCGCACTACTGGGGGCGGGGCCAGCGCTTCGGCCTCGCCGACATCGGCCACGGCCGCGCGTACTGGTGGGGCACGAAGAACGTCCCCGCCGGGGCGTCGGGGGCGTCCGGGTCATCGGGGGCTTCCGGCGCGTCCGGCGCTTCCGGCGGCGGGCGTTCAGGCAAGGCGGAGATCGTCCGCCATTTCGCCGGCTGGGCCGACGAGATCCAGGAGGTGATCCGGGCCACCCCCGAGGAGACGATCGTCCGCATCACCGCCCAGGACCGCCCCTTCCTCCAGCGCTGGGGCACCGGACGCATGACCCTCCTCGGGGACGCGGCGCACCCGATGCTCGTGAGCCTCGGCCAGGGCGCGGCGCTCGCCATCGAGGACGCCGTCGTCCTCGCCGCGCACATCGAGCAGGCGAAGGACCCGGCCTCGGCCCTGCGCGGCTACGAGGACGAGCGACGGCCGAGGACCGAGGCCTTGGTCGCCGCGGCCCGCGCGCTCAGCGAGACGGAGCAGCTGGAGGGCCTGGTCCCCGCCACGATGCGCGACCTCTACTTCCGGTTCGCGCCCCTGTCCAAGTTCACCAGCCAGAACGAAGCCGTCCTCACCTGGCCCCCGCTGGGATGACCACACCTCCCGACCGGACCGCCGCATCCTCGTCCCAGGGACCTCGCCGCGCGGGCTCCCCGCGCCGCTCGCCCTCAACGGCATCCGCGCGCTTCCCGTCGTGATCAGGCCGCGGGCGGGGGCGGCCACCGGAGCCTGAGAGGGTCGCCGGCCCGGCCCGCCCGCCGGGTGTCAGTCGATGCTCGCCTTGGCCTCGGGTGCGACCGGCTGGACGTCCGGGTACGGCCGCGGGTAGGGGGCGCCGACGCCGAAGCGGGAGGAGAGGGCGTCGGCGAAGGCCGCGGCGATGCGCAGCTCACCGTGGGCGTTGGGATGGGTGCCGTCCCAGGTGTGCTCGGCGGCGAGGAACTCCGCCGCCGTCTCGGCCACCACGACGGGGGAGGAGGGACTGTCGAGGTCCTTGGCGACGGCCCGGATCCGGTCGTTGGTGGCCGCGACCCTGGCGCCGAAGTCCGCCTCGTCGACGGCCTTCCGGCACTGCAGGAGGGTGCCGAGCACGAACCGCAGGTCCGGGCGGGCCCGTCGGGAGTTGGCGATGAACTCGCGGAGGTTCTCCTCGAACACGGGTGGCTCGACGCCGTACCAGAACAGGTCGTTGATGCCGAGGAGGACCAGCAGGTAGTCGGGCCGGTGCTCCCGCACCTTGGCCTCGATCTCGTCCTTCTCGGAGAGATAGGGACGACCCCACTGGGCGTCGTGGTCGGGATCGAACTCCGGGTCGGCGTACGTGAGATCGTCGCCGGCCCCGGTGGCGCGGATGTTGTCGAGCGTGTTCTTCGGACCGACGAGGTCGAGGCTCACCTCGTGTTCGCGCAGGTGCTTCCAGAAGCGGTAGCGCCACGTCCAGTCACCGCTGCTGCCCTGGCTGATCGAGTCGCCGACGATCATGATGTTGATCATGTCGGGGGTGCGGGCGGGGTCTGCGAGGGACATGCTGTTCTCCCTTGTCGTCACCTGCGGGGTCACCCGGGACCAGCCTCCTGTCGCGCCGTACCTCCGCAGGACGCGAGCGGGCGCGCCGCCGATGAGGCAGGGGCCGGGGAACTCGCCCCGTACGATCGAGCCCGCGGCCACCGCGACGTTCCGCCCGAGGCGGGTCCCGGGAAGCACGACGGTGCCGGCGCCGATCCAGCAGCCGTCACCGATCACCACCGGGCGGTTCAGGGGCGGCTGGACGCCGATGGGCAGGTCGGGGTCGGTGTAGCCGTGGTTCTGGTCGGTGATGTACGCGTACGGGGCGATGAAGACGTCGTCGCCGATCGTGACGGACTCGTGGGCGACGACGTGACTGCCCCTTCCGATCAGACATCGCGCGCCGATCCGGAGCACGGGTTCGGGCCCCAGGTCCAGGCCGGGCAGCAGGCCGGCGCTGAGGCTGACATGGCTTCCGACCAGGGTGTCGTCACCGATCTCCATCCACGGCTCCCCGTAGAGGGAAGCCACCGGGAAGCCGATGGACACACCGCTCCCCAAGCGCCGGAAGGGGCGGCCTCCCGGATCCTCGGAGGTGATCCGCCCGGTCCGCTCGGCCCAGGCCCACACGTCACGGACGAGGGTAGCCCGGAGCCGGCGTACCCGCAGGGTGAGACGGCCCTTCACGAGGCCGGCGGCTGGCTGCATGACCGTCACCCTACGAAGGGTATTCCCGACAGGCTTCCCGGCGGAGCCGCCCGGGTGACGCGAGACCCCGGTCCCCGTTCTCCGGCCCGTCCTGGAGCGGGGTCCTTCCGCCGGCGCTGCCGTGCCCGGGCTGTCTTTCGACGTCTGCCCGATGCCGGATGCCGACACCGGCGAAGGGCGTGCCAGTCTTGGTCCCCGCGCGTCAAGAAGTCGTGATCGACGCGTCAGGAACAGGGGAGGGGCCGTGACGGACAGGGAGTCGGGCGAGGAGTATCTGGACGGGTACGCCGAGATCCTGGAGAGCGTGTGCGCGACCCGGCGCAGGCTGACCCGTGAGGAACGCGAGACCCTGCGCTCGTGCGGGGAGCGGGCCGCCGAGACCGGTGTCGGGCTGCGGTCCCTCGTGCGGGCCCACCTCGCCGCGGCCCAGCGGGTGCGCACCGGCCTGCCGCCGGCCGCCGCCGAGCATCTCCTGAGCGCCGTCGAGCAGGCCGTCGACGCGTTCGCCGAGGGCCATGAACGGGCACAGCTCCTGGCGGTACGTCAGGAGGAGGCGGCACGACGGGAGTTCATCGACGACCTGCTGTACGGGCGGAGCGACCTCGGGCGCCTCGCGGAGCGCGCCGAACGCTTCGGGCTGCTGCTGTCCCACGCGCACGCCGTCGCCGTCGCCCAGGGCCCGGAGCCGTACAGCGACGGCTACGAGGTCACCCGTACCGTCGAGTCCTCGCTCACCGCCCGCTTCGGCAACCGCCGCATCCTGCTCACCACCAAGGACGGCCGGCTGATCTGCGTCGCGCCCGCGGACGAGCCCGACGTGCTCGCCCACTTCGCCAAGCAGGCGTACGCCGCGACCGGTGGCGGCCGGGTCGCCGTCGGCCGGCCCCACCCGGGCGCGGGCGGCGTCGTCCACTCCTACGAGGAGGCCCTCAACGCCCTCGACCTGGCCGACCGCATGGGCCTGGACGAGCCGGTCCTGTACGCCGCAGACCTCCTCGTCTATCCCGTGCTCACCCGCGACCGGCAGGCCATGGCCGAACTCGTCCGGACGGTCCTCGGTCCGCTCCAGGAGGCCCGCGGCGGCGCGCGACCGCTTCTGGACACCCTCACCGCGTACTTCGACACGGGCTGCGTCACCGCCCAGGCGGCCCGCAGACTCAGCCTCAGCGTGCGGGCCATGACGTACCGCCTCGACCGCATCCACCGCCTGACCGGCGCGGACCCCGCCGACCCGGTCCAGCGCTACACCCTTCAGACGGCCGTCATCGGCGCCCGCCTCCTGGACTGGCCCCACCAGCCCCTTTAGAGCCCGCGGGGGTCGACGCGGCAGGGCCGCTCGACGCGGATCCCAAGAAGAAGTCACGGATTCAGTCACGAATTCAAACAAGGGTGAACAGAGAAGCGCAGCACGCTTCTTGACCTGACGTCAGCGGGTTCCTACGCTCGCAGCGTGTGGGAGCGTTCCCACACCCCTTGAGCACCCAGGCGCTGCGAGAAGCCGCGTCGGGGCACCCCCATGCCACGGAGGTCATCATGACCGACGCACACCGGAGCCACGATTCGGCTCCGCGGCCCACTCCCAGGGCGGGGAGCCGGTCGAGGAGCAGGCTGATGCGCGGCGTGACCGCCGCCGCGCTCGCCTTCTCCGCGCTCGCCGGACTGCCGCAGACCGCGCACGCGGCCACCGCACGGCAGGTGGAGCGACTCGACCGGGGCCTCACCAGCACCCACACCAGCACCGGGAACCTGGTGTCGTGGCGCTGGCTCGCCACCGATCCGAACGACGTGGCGTTCCACGTCTACCGCGGCACCACCAGGCTCACCTCCACACCCGTCACGGCCTCCACGAACTACTTCGACGCCGGAGCCCCCGACTCGGCCGACTACACGGTCCGGGCGGTGGTCAACGGCACGGAGCAGCCGGCCTCCGAGCACGCCCTCCAGTTCCGCCCCGGGTACCTCGACGTGCCGATCTCGCCGCCCGCCGGCGGGACGACCCCGGACGGCGTGGCGTACACCTACGAGGCCAACGACGCCTCCGCGGGCGACCTCGACGGCGACGGCAGGCTCGACCTGGTCCTCAAGTGGCAGCCGACCAACGCCAAGGACAACTCGCAGTCCGGCCACACCGGCAACACGATCGTCGACGGCATACGACTCGACGGCACCCGGCTGTGGCGCGTCGACCTCGGCCGCAACATCCGCTCCGGCGCGCACTACACGCAGTTCCAGGTGTACGACTACGACGGCGACGGCCGGGCCGAGGTCGCCATGAAGACCGCCGACGGAACCCGGGACGGTACGGGCGCGGTCATCGGCAGCTCCTCGGCCGACCATCGCAACTCCAGCGGATACGTCCTGGCCGGCCCCGAATACCTGACGATGTTCAACGGCCAGACCGGCAAGGCCATGGGCACCGTCGACTACGTCCCCGCCCGCGGCACCGTCTCCTCCTGGGGCGACTCCTACGGCAACCGCGTCGACCGCTTCCTCGCCGGCACCGCCTATCTCGACGGCGCCCGCCCCTCCCTGATCATGGCCCGCGGCTACTACACCCGTACCGTCATCGCCGCCTGGGACTGGCGGAACGGCCAGTTCACCCGCCGCTGGACCTTCGACACCAACTCCTCCACCAACACGGGCAAGGGCTACGACGGCCAGGGCAACCACAGTCTGTCGATCGCGGACGTCGACGCCGACGGCAGGGACGAGATCGTCTACGGCGCGATGACCGTCGACGACAACGGCGCCGGCCTCTGGACGAACCGGCTCGGCCACGGCGACGCGGGCCACGTCGGCGACCTCGACCCGTCGCGGGCGGGCCTGGAGTACTTCAAGGTCTCCGAGGACAGGAGCAAGCCCGGCTCCTGGCTGGCCGACGCGCGCACCGGACAGGTCCTGTGGCAGACCGCCTCGGGCGCCGACAACGGCCGGGGCGTCGCCGCCGACGTCTACGCGGGCAGCCCCGGCGCCGAGGCGTGGTCCGCCTCCGACACCACCCTGCGCTCGGCGACCGGAGCCTCCCTCGGCCGGGAACCGTCCAGCATCAACTTCCTGTCCTGGTGGGACGGCGACACCGTCCGCGAACTCCTCGACGGCACCCGCATCGACAAGTACGGCACCTCGGGCGACACCCGCCTGCTGACCGGCTCCGGCGTCTCCTCCAACAACACCACCAAGTCCACCCCCGCCCTGTCCGGCGACATCCTCGGCGACTGGCGCGAGGAGGTCGTCTGGCGGACCGGCGACAACCGAGCCCTGCGTATCTACTCGACGCCCCACCAGACCGGCACCAGGATCACCACCCTGCTCCACGACACCCAGTACCGCACGGCCCTCGCCTGGCAGAACACCGCCTACAACCAGCCCCCGCACCCGAGCTTCTTCATCGGCGCGGGCATGCCCACCCCGCCGCGCCCGACCGTCTACACCCCCTGAACGACGACGAGGAGTTTCAGAGTTCTCCGGCTACGACTTCCTCACCCCGAGCCTGTGGATCAAGATCCCCGGCAAGCTGAAGCCGCCCATCGACAGGCCGAGCAGGTCGACCTGCTCGTACCCGAGGGCCCGGACGAACAGCACGGTGTCGCGGGCCATCGCCTCGATGGTGTCGGGCGTGGAGCCGCCGGACGCGCCGACGCCGCGGTTGTCGTAGGTGATCACCCGGCGGTGGGCGGCGAGTCCGTCGACTACGCGGGGGTCCCAGTCGTCCAGGACAGCGGACAGGTGGTTGAGGAGGATCAGCGGCACGCCGTCGTCCGGGCCGAGCTCCCGGTAGACGAAGTCAACACCGCGCACGGACACGGAACGGGTCGGCGTGTTCGCGTACGACGTCGGGGTGGGGGTGGGGGAACTGGACGCTGCGCTCATGACCGGGTCCTAGGGGCTGTCTCTTATACACATCTGACGCTGCCGACGAATAGAGAGGTGTAGATCTCGGTGGTCGC
>JOBE01000060.1 GCA_000717735.1 Streptomyces griseoluteus
AGGCCGGATGTGGAAGCCCAGTAATGGGTGGAGCTGACCGGTACTAATAGGCCGAGGGCTTGTCCTCAGTTGCTCGCGTCCACTGTGTTAGTTCTGAAGCAACGAACGGTTGCTGGTTTCTAGAGCTAGAACATAACTACAGAGTGTGCTTGTTCGCTCGAAACCGATAGGGTTTCGGTGGTCATAGCGTTAGGGAAACGCCCGGTTACATTCCGAACCCGGAAGCTAAGCCTTTCAGCGCCGATGGTACTGCAGGGGGGACCCTGTGGGGACCTTTTCCGATGCGCGGCAGAGTGCCGGCTGCGCGAGAATGACTGCAGTACCCGAAGACAGGAGTCACGTCGATGTCCACCAACTCTCCCGACGACCGTCCGGAGCGCGAACCGCGTCGCAGGGACGGTGCCGGTGGCGACCGGGGCGGCTTCCGTGGCCCCCGCCGTGACGACAACCGCAGCGGTGGCGGCGGTTTCCGCCGTGACGATCGTGGCGGTGACAACCGCGGTGGCGATAACCGTGGCGGTAGCGGTGGCGGTTTCCGTCGCGATGACCGTGGCGGTGACAACCGCGGTGCCGGCGGTGGCTTCCGCCGCGATGATCGCGGTGGTGACAACCGCGGCGGTGGCGGTGGCGGCTTCCGTCGTGACGACAACCGTGGCGGCGACAACCGTGGTGGTAGCGGTGGTGGTTTCCGTCGCGATGACCGTGGTGGCGACAACCGTGGTGGTGACAACCGTGGTTCCGGTGGTGGTTTCCGTCGTGATGATCGCGGTGGTGACAACCGCGGTGCCGGTGGTGGCTTCCGTCGGGATGACCCGGTGACAGCCGTGGGGGTAGCGGTGGTGGTTTCCGTCGTGACGACCGTGGTGGCGACAGCCGCGGTGCCGGTGGTGGCTTCCGTCGTGACGATCGCGGTGGCGACAACCGTGGTGGTAGCGGTGGTGGTTTCCGTCGCGATGACCGTGGTGGTGACAACCGTGGTTCCGGTGGTGGTTTCCGTCGTGATGATCGCGGTGGTGACAACCGCGGTGCCGGTGGTGGCTTCCGTCGGGATGACCTGACGACCGTGGTGGCGACAACCGTGGCGGTGGCGGTGGCTTCCGTCGCGATGACCGTGGTGGCGACAGCCGTGGTGGCAGCGGTGGTGGCTTCCGCCGTGATGACCGTGGTGGCGACAACCGTGGTTCCGGTGGTGGTTTCCGTCGGGACGAGCGGCCTTCGTTCCCGCGTGATGATCGCGCCGGCTTCCGGCGTGACGACCGGCGGGACGAGCGTCCTTCGTCCTTCCGTCGTGACGAGCGGCCCTCCTTCCCCCGTGACGACCGTGGCGGGGACAACCGCGGCGGGTTCCGTCGTGACGACCGGCGGGACGAGCGGCCCTCGTCCTTCAGGCGGGACGACAACCGCGGTGGCGGCGGGTTCCGTCGGGACGACCGTGGCGGCGACAGCCGTGGCGGTGGTTTCAACCGTGACGACCGTGGCGGCGACCGCGGTGGCTACCGTGGCCGGGACGACCGGGGTGGTTTCGGCCGCCGCGACGACCGCGACCGTGGTGACCGCGCGCCCATCAAGAGGCTGCCGATCCCGGCGGAGGTCACCGGTGAGGAGATCGACCCGGACGTCCGCCAGGAGCTCATGAGCCTGCCCAAGGGGCTGGCCGAGGACGTCGCCCGCAACCTCGTCATGGTCGCCCAGCTGATCGACGAGGACCCGGAGCAGGCCTACGGGTACTCCAGGGTCGCCCTGCGGCTCGCGTCCCGTGTCGCCGCCGTGCGTGAGGCCGCCGGCTTCGCCGCGTACGCCACGCAGAAGTACTCCGAGGCGCTGGCCGAGTTCCGTGCTGCCCGCCGGATGAGCGGTGGCGTCGAGCTGTGGCCCGTCATGGCCGACTGCGAGCGCGGGCTCGGCCGGCCCGAGCGTGCCCTCGCGATGGCCGGTGAGCCCGAGGTGCAGAAGCTGGACAAGGCCGGTCAGGTCGAGATGCGGCTCGTGGCCGCCGGCGCCCGCCGGGACATGGGGCAGCTCGACGCTGCCATCGTGACGCTGCAGAGCCCCGAACTCGCCTCCAGCGCCGTGCACCCGTGGACCGCACGTCTGCGGTACGCGTACGCCGACGCGCTGCTCGCCGCCGACCGCGAGAGCGAGGCGCGCGACTGGTTCGCCAAGGCTCTCGAAGCCGACAAGGACGGGGCCACGGACGCCTCGGACCGGCTTGCCGAGATGGACGGTGTCGAGTTCGTCGACGCGTTCGACGACTCGGAGGAGGAGTCGGACGACGTCTCGGACGACCTTTCGAGCGACGTCTCGGACGACGTCGTCGAGGTGGACGAGGACGACGACGAGGACGATGACCTCGACGAGGACGACAGTGACGACAGCGTCGGCGACAAGAGCTGACACGGTTGACATGTGAGAAGGGCGGCACCCTCCGGGGTGCCGCCCTTCTGCGTTCTCCGCGGTCCTCAGTCCAGCGCGAGGCTTCTCAGGACCAGGCCCGTCGCCGGCTTCGGGCCGAAGGAGGTCGACTTGCGGGGCATCGTGACGCCCTGGCGGGCGAGGTCCCGTACGACCTCCTCGCGTACCGGGTGCATGAGGACGGCCGTACCGCCGTGGCGTTCCGCCTGGGCGACCGCGGCCGCCGTGTCGTGGATGTAGCTGATGTCCTCGGGGGCGTCCGGGATGTGCCAGACGTGCTCCAGGAGCGTGGAGTGCAGGACCGTCGCGTCCAGGGTGCGCCAGGCCTCGGGGCGGTCCGTGCGGATCGTCCGGTCGAGGAGGGCCGGGTCCGGCCGGTCGACGAGGTGGAAGTGGCCGTCGCCGGCCAGGAGGAAGGCGTTGCCGTCCGTCGTGGCGGCCATGAGGGCCTCCAGGGCCGTCGGCAGGGGGCCGTCGATGCGGCGTACCCGGAAGGATCCGTCGAGGGCCGCGATGGCCTCGGACACGGGCAGGCGGTTGAGGAGGCGGTGGATGGCGCGGACCCGGAGGGGGTAGCGGGCGGTGTCGATGAGCAGGACCAGGCCGTAGTTCCACGGGCCGGGCGAGGGGTGCTCCTCGCGGAGGCGGAGGTAGGTCGCCCAACGGTGGTGGCCGTCGGCGATGAGGGCCTGGTGGTGGGAGAGCGCGGCGGCGACCGTGGCGAGTTCCGCGGGGTCCGTGACCGACCAGAGGCGGTGGTGGAAGCCGTCCTCCGTGGTGGTGGAGAGCAGCGGCTCGCGCCGGACGGTGTGCTCGATGACCGTGTTCGCGCCGTCCTCGTCCGCGCCCACGTAGGTGAGGAGCAGGGGCTCCAGGTTGGCGGCGGTGGTGCGCATCAGGGCAGCGCGGTCCTCGACCACGTGCGGCATGACGTCCTCGTGGGGCAGGACGACTCCCTCCGCAGGGGCCGAGAGCTGCAGGGCGCCGATGAGGCCGCGCTGGAGGATGCCGTCGCCGTGCTGCTCGTACACGTAGAGCGCGGGCTCCGGGTCCGGCGCCAGGACACCGTCCGCGAGCCAGCGGTCGAGGGTGACGGCGGCCTTGCGGTGGCGGGTGCCGGCGGTGATCGCCTGCGGGAGGATCAGCCGGACGATGTTGTGCGGGTCGGCCGATTCCAGATGGAGCAGTCCGTCAGGTCGTACGACGACGTCATAGGGGGGAGACGTCACGGCGGCGAGGCTGCCGACCCGCTCGGGGACGTACCGGAGTCCGCGGAACGGGGTCAGGCGCAGGCCTGCAGCGTCGTCGCGGACGTCGGCGGCCGCGTGACCTGATGTGTTCATCTCGTCATCGTATGTGGGCGGCGGGGATGCGCGATGATCGGGGGAGCGGGGATCTCATGAGGCGAGGAGTGTGCGGTGACGGTGCGGAACGGCCAGGGACGGCAGGATGCGGGCGGGAGTCGGCCGGGTGGCAGCACGGTGCCGCTGAGCGAGGCGTACGACACGGCGCTCCTGGATCTGGACGGTGTCGTGTACGCGGGCGGGGAGGCGGTTCCGTACGCCGTCGACGCGCTCGGGGTGGCACGGGCCGGGGGGATGCACCTGGCGTACGTCACCAACAACGCGCTGCGGACGCCGGAGGAGGTCGCGGCGCACCTCACCGAGCTCGGGGTGCCCGCGGAGGCCGGGGACGTGGTCACCTCGGCGCAGGCGGTGGCCCGGCTGATCGCCGAGGACGTGCCGCCCGGGTCCCCGGTGCTCGTCATCGGCGGTGAGGGGCTGCGGGTGGCGCTGCGCGAGCGGGGCCTGGTGCCGGTGGAGTCGGCGGAGGACGGGCCGGTGGCCGTCGTGCAGGGGTACGGCGGGCCGGACATGCCGTGGGGGCGGTTCGCGGAGGCGGCGTACGCGGTAGGGCGCGGGGTGCCGTGGTACGCCTCGAACACCGACCTGACGATCCCCGGCGCGCGGGGGATCGGGCCGGGGAACGGGGCGGCGGTGGAGGTCGTACGGATCGCCACGAGCGGTCGGGCGGAGCCCAAGGTCGCGGGGAAGCCGCTGCCGCCGATGCACCGGGAGACGGTGCTGCGGACGGGCGCGCGGCGGCCGCTGGTGGTCGGGGACCGGCTGGACACCGACATCGAGGGGGCGTTCAACGGCGGGGTGGACTCGCTGCTCGTCCTGACCGGGGTGACGGACGTGGCGCAGCTGCTCGCGGCGGTGCCGGAGCACCGGCCGACGTATGTGGCGGCCGATCTGCGGGGGCTGCTCACGGGGCAGCCCGAGGTCGTCGCGGCGGAGGACGGCGGGTTCGTGTGCGGGGACTGGCGGGCGTCGGTGAGCGCCGGCGCGCTGGTGCTCGAAGGGCCGGAGGGTCTCACGGCTCCTGCGGCTCCTGCGGCCGGTGCGGTCGACGTGATGGACGGGGTGCGGGCGTTGTGCGGGGCGGCCTGGTCGGCGGCCGACGCCGGAGCGGGCGTACCGGAGGCGGAGAAGGCCCTCGCACGGCTCGGGATGTGAAATTGGGTAGGCTAACCTAACTTTATTTGGGTTGAGGGCACGGGAGCACGGACATGGACGGTCGACAGCAGCGGCTGAGCGCGGAATCGGTGACCCTGGCGTACGAGCAGCGGGTCATCGCCCGCGAGCTGTCCGTCGAGATCCCCGACAACTCCTTCACCGTCATCGTCGGGCCGAACGCCTGCGGCAAGTCCACGCTGCTCCGTGCCCTCTCCCGGATGCTGAAGCCCAGCGAGGGACGCGTCCTGCTCGACGGGCAGTCCATTCACGGCATGCCCGCCAAGAAGGTCGCGAAGACCCTCGGACTGCTGCCCCAGACCTCCGTGGCGCCCGACGGCATCACCGTCGCCGACCTCGTCGCCCGCGGCCGCTACCCGCACCAGGGGCTGCTGCGCCAGTGGTCGCCCGAGGACGAGCGGGTCACGCGGGAGTCCATGGAGGCGACCGGCGTCGCCGAACTGGCCGAGCGGTACGTGGACGAGCTCTCCGGCGGTCAGCGCCAGCGCGTCTGGATCGCCATGGCGCTCGCCCAGCAGACGCCGCTGCTCCTGCTCGACGAGCCGACGACGTACCTCGACATCCAGCACCAGATCGACGTCCTCGACCTCTGCGCCGAGCTGCACGAGACCCAGGGCCGGACACTCGTCGCCGTGCTGCACGACCTCAACCACGCGGCCCGGTACGCGACCCACCTCATCGCCGTCAGGGACGGCGCCGTGGTCGCCGAGGGACCGCCGTCCGAGGTCGTGACCGCCGAGCTCGTCGAGCGGGTCTTCGGGCTGCGCTGCCAGGTCATCGACGACCCGGAGACGGGGACGCCGCTGGTCGTGCCCGCCGGGCGCAAGGCCCGCGTACCGAAGCCCGCGGCGCCCGTCTCCCAGGAGCCCGCGCTACAGAAGTGAGCGCAGCCGCAGCAGGTCGCGGAAGCCGGCCTCCAGCCTGACCCGGCCCGAGGCCCAGGCCTTCGCGAAGCTCAGGTCGCCGCCCACCATCGCCACCAGGTCGTCGCCGGTCATCGCGAGCCGGATCTGCGCCTTGGCCGGCGGCGGGCCCGCCACCGTGGAGTCGACCCGGATCCGGCCGTCCGTGAGGCGGCCCGTGAACGTGGTGTCCAGGTCCGTGATGTGGCAGCTCAGGGTGCGGTCCAGCGCGGCGGCGCCGCGCACGTCGCCGTCGGCCCGCGCGAGGCTGTCCGAGAGTCTGTCCAGTGCGCCGCGGCACTCCGTGATCGTCGCCATCGCCGTCGACCGTACCCCAGGCGCACGGGGTAGCGTCGGGAGCATGAACGACGCGATGCCCGAACCGGTGCCCGCGGGCGCGGTCGCCCCCCAGGACGCCCACGAGCCCTCCGCGCCCGCGCCGCTGGGGGTCGCGCGGGAGCTCACCGGGCACCCCGGCGTCGACGGCCACCTGGCGCGTCTCGCCGAGGTGGACGACCTCCCGGCGGACGGACACCTGGAGGTGTACGAGGATGTACACCGTGGACTGCGCGCGGAGCTGACCTCGCTCGACGCGCATCCCGCCCCTCGTCCGAACGAAAACAGGAGCTGAACCGAACGTGGCAGGAGTGGCACGCCGCCGTCTCGACGCCGAGCTGGTCCGGCGCAAGCTCGCGCGCTCGCGCGAGCACGCCAGCCAGTTGATCGCCGCGGGCCGGGTGACCGTCGGCAAGACCGTCGCCACCAAGCCCGCCACCCAGGTCGAGACCGCCGCGGCCATCGTCGTGGCCCAGGACGACTCCGACCCCGACTACGTCTCGCGCGGCGGCCACAAGCTCGCCGGGGCCTTCGCCGCCTTCGTCCCCCTGGGGCTGAAGGTAGAGGGCCGGCGCGCCCTGGACGCCGGGGCCTCCACCGGCGGCTTCACCGACGTGCTGCTGCGTACGGGCGCCGCCCACGTCGTCGCCGTCGACGTCGGCTACGGCCAGCTCGCCTGGTCGCTGCAGAGCGACGAGCGCGTCACCGTGAAGGACCGCACGAACGTACGCGAGTTGACACTCGACGCGATCGACGGCGCCCCGGTCGACCTCGTCGTCGGCGACCTCTCCTTCATCCCGCTCGGCCTCGTGCTGCCCGCTCTCGTGGCGTGCACCGCGCCCGACGCCGACCTCGTCCTCATGGTCAAACCCCAGTTCGAAGTGGGGAAGGAGCGGCTCGGCACGGGCGGAGTCGTGCGTTCCACCGAACTCCGCGCGGACGCCGTGAAGAACGTGGCCCGGCGCGCCGCCGAGCTCGGGCTCGGTGTCCTGGGCGTCACCGCCAGCCCGCTGCCCGGACCCTCGGGCAACGTCGAGTACTTTCTGTGGCTGCGGGCAGGCGCGCCCGCGCTGGATCCGGCGGATGTCGACCGCGCCGTGGCGGAAGGACCTCGTTGAGCTCAACGGCAGCAGCATCAGAGACCGCACCACGTACTGTCTTCCTGCTCGCGCACACCGGCAGGCCGGCCGCCGTGCGCAGCGCCGAACTGGTCGTCCTCGGGCTGCTGCGCTGCGGCATCGGCGTCCGTGTGCTGGAGGCGGAAGCAGCCGACCTGCCGCTGCCGCCGTCCGTCGAGAAGGTCCCCGAGGCCTGCTCCGACGCGCTCGACGGCTGTGAACTCCTCGTCGTCCTCGGCGGCGACGGCACCCTGCTGCGCGGCGCCGAGTTCTCCCGCGCGTCCGGCGTCCCCATGCTCGGCGTCAACCTCGGCCGGGTCGGCTTCCTCGCGGAGGCCGAGCGGGATGATCTCGACAAGGTCGTCGACCGGGTCGTGACGAAGGCGTACGAGGTCGAGGAGCGGATGACCCTCGACGTCGTCGTGTACGAGAACGGCGACGTCCTGCACCGCGACTGGGCGCTCAACGAGGCGGCCGTGCAGAAGGTGTCCCCGGAGCGGATGCTGGAGGTCGTCCTCGCGATCGACGGACGCCCGGTGACCGGCTTCGGCTGCGACGGGGTGATCTGCGCGACACCGACGGGATCCACCGCGTACGCCTTCTCGGCGGGCGGCCCGGTCGTCTGGCCGGAGGTCGAGGCCCTGCTCATGGTCCCGATCGGGGCCCACGCCCTCTTCGCCAAGCCGCTGATCACCACCCCCGAGTCGGTGCTCGCCGTCGAGGTCGAGCCGCACACCCCGCACGGGGTGCTGTGGTGCGACGGGCGGCGGACCGTGGAACTCCCGGCGGGGGCACGGGTCGAGGTGCGGCGGGGCGCCGTGCCGGTCCGGCTCGCCCGGCTCCACCACGCCTCCTTCACCGACCGGCTCGTCGCCAAGTTCGCCCTCCCGGTGTCGGGGTGGCGGGGCGCGCCGCGCTGACGTCCTCTCCCGCTCCCCGGTCCGGAACGATCGGCGCGCCGGAGGGTTACGCCCGGGGGTGATGTCGCGTCGCGGCACGGAAACCTCGTATGGTCTGGGGCGTGCTGGAGGAGATGCGGATACGGTCGCTCGGGGTCATCGACGACGCGGTGGTCGAGCTGTCGCCCGGCTTCACCGCGGTGACCGGTGAGACCGGTGCGGGCAAGACCATGGTGGTGACCAGCCTCGGGCTGCTGCTCGGTGGCCGGGCCGACCCGGCCCTGGTGCGGATCGGCGCGGCCTCGGCCGTCGTCGAGGGGCGGATCAGGGTGCCCGAGGGCGGGTCCGCCGCCGTACGCGCCGAGGAGGCCGGGGCCGAGCTGGACGACGGGGTGCTGCTCGTCAGCCGTACCGTCTCGGCCGAGGGACGCTCACGGGCCCACCTCGGCGGGCGTTCCGTGCCCGTCGGGCTGCTCGCCGAACTCGCCGACGAACTCGTCGCCGTCCACGGTCAGACCGACCAGCAGGGCCTGCTCAAGCCGGCCCGGCAGCGGGGTGCGCTCGACCGGTACGCGGGCGAGGCCGTCTCCGTACCGCTCGCCGCCTACGCGGAGGCGTACCGGCGGCTGCGCGCCGTCACGGGAGAGCTGGACGAGATCACCACCCGGGCCCGGGAGCGGGCCCAGGAGGCCGATCTGCTGCGCTTCGGGCTCGGCGAGATCGAGGCCGTCGCCCCGCGCGCGGGGGAGGACACCGAACTCGCCGCCGAGGCGGAGCGGCTCGGGCACGCCGAGGCCCTCGCCTCCGCCGCCGCGCTCGCGCACGCCGCGCTCGCGGGTGTTCCCGAGGACCCCGAGTCCGTCGACGCCACGACCCTGGTCGCGGGCGCGGTCCGGGCCCTGGAGGGCGTACGGGCACACGACGCGGCGCTCGCCGCGCTGGCCGACCGGATGGGGGAGATCTCCATCCTGCTCGGCGACGTGGCCACCGAGCTGGCCGGGTACGCCGACGACCTGGACGCCGACCCGCTGCGGCTCGCCGCGGTCGAGGAGCGGCGCGCGGCGCTCACCCAGCTCACCCGCAAGTACGGCGAGGACATCGCGACGGTCCTGGCGTGGGCGGAGGAGAGCGCGGGCCGGCTCGGCGAGCTGGACGGCGACGACGACCGCGTCGAGGAGCTCACCGCCGAACGGGACCGGCTGCGCGACGACCTCTCGGTGCTCGCGCAGCGGCTCACCGACGCCCGCACCGAGGCCGCCGACCGGTTCGCCGACGCGGTCACCGCCGAGCTCGCCTCGCTGGCCATGCCCCACGCGCGCGTGTCCTTCGACATCAGGCAGACCGAGGACCCCGAAGGCGTCGAGGTCGGCGGCCGCCGGGTCGCGTACGGCCCGTCGGGGGCCGACGAGGTCGAGCTGCTGCTCGCCCCGCACCCGGGCGCCCCGCCGCGGCCCATCGCCAAGGGCGCGTCCGGCGGTGAGCTGTCCCGGGTGATGCTCGCCGTGGAGGTCGTCTTCGCCGGGGTCGACCCGGTGCCGACGTACCTCTTCGACGAGGTCGATGCGGGTGTCGGCGGCAAGGCCGCGGTCGAGATCGGCCGCCGGCTCGCCAAGCTCGCCAGGACCGCGCAGGTCGTGGTCGTCACCCACCTCCCGCAGGTCGCGGCCTTCGCCGACCGGCAGCTGCTCGTCGAGAAGACCAACGACGGCTCCGTGACCCGGTCGGGCGTCACCGCCCTGGAGGGCGAGGAGCGGGTACGGGAGCTGTCCCGGATGCTCGCGGGCCAGGAGGACTCGGAGACGGCCAGGGCCCACGCGGAGGAGCTGCTCGCCACGGCTCGGGCGGACGGCTGAGGCCGGGGATGTGGGGAGCAGCCCGTCTGATCCGCACGACCGGTCCTAGGCTGGGGACATGATCAGGACACCGCTCAGGGCCGCCTCCTTCGTCGTCGCCGCCGGGGTGAGCCGGGCCGTGTACCAAGGGCTGCGGCGCAGGCCGGGCGGTGCGCGGTGGACGCGGACCAACCACGCGGGGCGGAGTGTCGATCTGTACGCCGGGCCCGCCGTCGCGCTCGGTGCGGCGGTCGGGGCGGGGAGCGGGCCCGCCGCGTTCGCCGTGCTCGCCGCCGGGGCGTGCGGGGCGTACGACGACGTGAACGGGGACCACCGGCGGGGCTTCCGCGCGCATCTCGCGGCGCTGAGGGACGGCGAGGTGACCAGCGGGGCCGTCAAGCTCCTCGGCATCGGCGCCGCGTCGCTCGTGGCCGGGGCGCTGCTCAAGGAACGGGCCGTGGACAAGGTCCTGGCCGGTGTCGTCATCGCCGGTACGGCCCATCTCGTCAACCTCGTGGACGTACGGCCGGGGCGCGCGGGTCTGACCGTGCTCGCGCTCAGCGCCCCCGGGCTCGTACGCGGCCCGCTCGCCGCCGCCCCGATGGGGGCCGCCGCGGCGGTCCTCGGGGACGACCTCGGCGAGCGCACCATGCTGGGCGACATGGGCGCGCACGCGCTCGGCGCCGCCGTCGGCAGCGCCGTCGCCGCCGGGAACGGGCGGCTCGGTCTCGCCGCCCATGCGGTGGGCCTGATCGCAGCCGCGGCCTGGGGGGAGCGCGAGGCATCCTCGCGCGCTCACCCGAGTGAGTGAACCCGTCCGCTGAGTCACTGAGCCGTACGCCTTCCGTACAGGGGAACGACGCCACTTCGGTGCCGGAACGTGCGTACGGTCCAGGGTGGGGACTGGCATCCTTGGGCGCGTGACACAGCTCCGTACGGTCCAAGTGCTGGGCGGCGGCAGCGCGGGCAGCAGCGCGCACGTCCGATCACTTGCCTCGGGGCTCGTGGCGAGGGGCGTGCGGGTGACCGTGTGCGCCCCTCCCGAACTCGACCACGTCTACGACTACCTGGGTGCCGGCGCGCACTTCGTGCCCCTGCCGCGCCTCGGTGACCCCGCCACGGTCACCGCGCTCCGCAACGCCTGCATCGGCGCGGACGTCGTCCACGCCCACGGCCTGCACGCCTCCGTACGGGCCGCGCTGGCGCTGTCCGGCACCGGTAGTGGCGGGCGGACGCCGCTCGTGACCACCTGGGACAGCCGGCACCACGTGCACGGGGCGCGCGGCGGAGTGCTGCGGCTCCTGGAGCGCAAGACCGTACGGGCCGCGACCGTCGTCCTCGCCACCTCCTCCGAGCTGGTCGACAGGGCCCGGCGGCGGGGAGCCAGGGACGCCCGGCTCGCGCCCGTCACCGTGCCGGCCGCGCGCGGGCCCGTATGCCTCCACGACGGCAAGGCGCGCGCCGAACTCGGCGCCGTCGACCGGCCGTTGCTGATGGCGGTGGGAGCCCTCGAACGGGGGCGGGGGTACCGGACACTGCTCGACGCCGCGCGGGAATGGCGGGAGCTCGATCCGCAGCCGCTGCTCGTCATCGCGGGGGAGGGGCGGGAACGGGCTGCCCTCCAGCGGCGGATCGTCGCGGAAGAGCTGCCCGTACGGCTGATCGGGCGCCGCGAGGACGTGGCGGAGCTGCTCGCCGCGGCGGACGTGGCCGTGCTTCCGTCCCGGTGGGAGGCGCGGTCGCTGCTCGCGCAGGAAGCGCTCCGGCTCGGCGTGCCCCTCGTCGCCACGGCGGTGGGAGGCGTGCCCGAACTCGTCGGGGACGCGGCGGAGCTGGTGCCGTACGGGGACGCGGCGGCGCTCGCGGGGGCGGTGCGGGGGCTGCTCGACGACGTGGAGCGGCGGATGGACCTGGCGGCGGCGGGGCGGGTGCAGGCGGGGTGCTGGCCGACCGAGGACGAGACGGTGGCGCATGTGCTGAGCGTGTACGACGAGTTGGTGGGGCGGTGACGGTCCCCCCACCCCGCCCCTTCCCGAAACCCTGCCGGGAGCGGGGCCGGCTGACCCGGGTGTTCTACGAAGTGTGGCGGCGGGCCCTCAGGGCCAGGGAGAGGGCCAGGACCGTCTGGGGGTCGTCCAGGTCCGTGCCCAGGAGTTCCGAGATGCGGGCCAGGCGGTTGTAGAGGGTCTGGCGGTTGAGGTGGAGTTCCCGGGCCGTCTCCGCCTTGCGGCCCGCGTGCGCCAGGTACGTCTCCAGGGTCGGCAGGAGCGGCGGGCGGGACGTGCGGTCGTGGTCCCGCAGGGGGCCGATCGCCCGGTCCACGAACGCCGCGAGGACCGTGTCCCCATGGAAGTGCAGGCGCCACAGGAGAAGGTCGATGTCCAGGCGCCTGGCGTCGTACCAGGGCAGCTCCGACAGGCCCTGCGCCGCCGTCGCCGTCTCCGCCGCGTGCCGCAGGCCCGCGGAGGCCGCCGCCCAGCTGCCCGCGACGCCGACCACGACCACCGGCGGATGCACCCCCGAGCGTTCCAGGCCCGCCCGCTCCACGCCCGCGCGCAGCGCCGCCGCGACGCGGTCCGCGACCGCCGTGCGCTCCGACTCCGAGCGCAGACCGAGGAGCAGCGGTACCCGGCCCTCCACCGGGCGGACGCCCAGGAGGACCGGGACACCTACGGAGGCCAGTTCCTCCAGGACCGCGCGGGCCAGGAGCGCCCAGTTGCCCGAGGGCGAGAGTTCCGATGCCAGGCGCATCACCACCGGAAGCAGCGGGCCGTCGCCCGGCTTGAAGCCGAGGACCCGGGCCTGCGCCGGGGCGTCCTCGGCCGCGATCCGGCCCTCGGCCAGGTCGGTCAGGAAGTCGCCCCGGCCGCGCGCGGCCAGTTCCTCCTCCTGGCGCGCCTGCATGAGGACGACCGCGAGGAGGCCGGCCGCCCGTTCGGCCGCCATCCGGTGGACGGGGGAGAGGGCGCCGGAGACCGAGAGGAGGACGAGGCGGGCCCGTACGGACGCGGTGCCGGGGCCGCCGCCGGGCACGTCGACCAGGACCGTGCCGGTGGGCGGGCCCGATTCACGGGCCGCCCGCTGGCCGCGCAGTCCGTCCCACACCTGGAGCGGGTCGGCGGGTGCCGACTCGGTGCCCGCCGCGTAGAGCAGCTGTCCGTCGGCGGTCTCCAGGAAGACCGGGTTGGCGGCGAAGTCGGAGAGGATCCGCAGGACCTGCGGGATGCCGCCACCGCCGAGCAGCGCCTCGGTGCACTGCCGGTGGACCTCCTCGGCCTGGCGCAGGAGCGCGTAGTGGCCGTTGACGATCTCGGTGTGGATCTCCTCCGTGACGGCGACGAAGGGGACTTCGCGGTGCAGCTGCACCAGCGGCAGGCCCGCCGCCCGAGCCGTCTCCACTATCGTCGCCGGGAGCCGGGCGAAGCGCGGGCCCAGTTCGACGACGAGGGCCGCGATGCCCCGGTCCGCGAGCCGGCGGACGAAGGCCCGCTGCTCGGCCGGACGGGTGCCCAGACCGAGGCCCGTCGTGAGCAGCAGCTCGCCGCCCTTGAGCAGCGACGCGATGTTCGGCACCTCGCCCGCGTGCACCCAGCGCACCGTGCGGTGCAGCCGCTCGGCGCCGGCGACGACCTCCGGGAGCCCGCCGCGCAGCCCCGGGAGTTCGAGCGCCCGCTGCACGGTGATCCCGCCCTGATTGTCCATGGGGCGGGACGCTACCCGCGTCCGTGTTCCGGCGACATCACCCTACGGTTACGAGGCCGGACACTTCGTACGCGGGGGCGACAACTCGTCGCCCCCTGGCGCGAATTGTGCGACCGCATGTCGATTGTGGCCTGCGTCACTCGCGAGGATGCTCTCGCGCCATGGCAAAGAACTCCACCCCAGAGGTCCACCGGCTGAAGGCGAACTCGGTCGGTCTCGTCGGCGTCGTCTTCATGGCCGTGGCCACCGCGGCCCCGATCACCGCGATGACCGGCAACCTCCCCATCGCCGTCGGCTTCGGCAACGGCACCGGCGCACCCGCCGGGTACCTCTTCGCGACGCTCGTCCTGACCGTCTTCTCGGTCGGATACGTGGCGATGGCCAAGCGGATCACGGCCGCCGGCGCGTTCTACGGCTACATCTCGCACGGTCTCGGCCGGATCGCCGGCATGGCCTCGGGCATGCTCGCGGTCCTCGCCTACATCGTCTTCGAGGCCTCCATCGTCGGCGTCTTCGCGTACTTCGCCAAGACGACGGTCGCGGACCAGTTCGGCGTGGACGTGCCGTGGATCCTGTACGCGGCGGTCATGCTGGCCGTGACGGCCGTCCTGTCGTACTTCGACATCAACCTGACCGCCAAGGCGCTCGGCGTGATGCTGGTGGCCGAGATCGCGGTCCTCTTCGCCGTCGCCACCGCCGTACTCATCGCGGGCGGCGGCCCCGAGGGCATACCCGTCGAGCCGATCAACCCCGTGAACGCCTTCACCGGCTCCTCCGCCGGCCTCGGTCTCTTCTTCGCCTTCTGGTCCTGGGTCGGCTTCGAGTCGACCGCCATGTACGGCGAGGAGTCGCGCAACCCCAAGAAGGTCATCCCCCGCGCCACCCTCGTCTCCGTCATCGGCGTCGGCATCTTCTACATCTACGTCTCGTGGATGACGATCGCCGGCAACGGCCTGGCCGGATCGGTGAAGCTGTCCGCCTCCGCCTCCCCCCTCGACCTGTTCTTCGCGCCCACCCAGAGCTTCATCGGAGCCTGGGCCGTCGACGCCTTCCAGTGGCTGCTGCTCACCGGCTCCTTCGCCTGCGGCATGGCCTTCCACCAGTGCGCCTCGCGCTACCTGTACGCCATCGGCCGCGAGGGCTTCCTCCACCCGGCGCTCGGCCGGACGCACGCCAGGCACGGCTCGCCGTACATCGCCTCCTACGTGCAGAGCGCCATCGCCGTCGGCCTCGTCGCCGCCTTCTGGCTCACCGGCCAGGACCCGTACATCCACCTCTACACGCTGCTCGCGATCCTCGGCACGATGGCGATCCTCATCGTCCAGACCCTCTGCTCCTTCGCCGTCATCGGCTACTTCCGCAAGAACCACCCCGAGGACCGGCACTGGTTCAAGACGCTCACCGCCCCGCTCCTCGGCGGTGTCGGCATGATCGCCGTCGTGGTCCTGCTGATCATGAACATGGAGACCGCGGCCGGACTGGCCGCCGACTCCCTCTTCTTCAAGGCGATCCCCTGGATCGTCGGCCTGGTCTTCTTCGGCGGCCTCGGCCTCGGCTTCTACCTCAAGGCCAAGCGGCCCGAGCGGTACGAGATCATCGGCCGGATCGTCCTGGAGGACGCCGCCGAGCGCGACGAGGACACCCCCACCGCGCAGCCCGCCCCCGTGTCACAGATCTGACCCCTTCAGAGCGGAATCCCCCTCTTCTCCAGGAGCGCCCCATGGCACGCACCAACCCGATGCACCTCCTGAAGCGCCTCGCCGCCGAGCACGCCGACGCCCGACGGCTGAAGCTGCCCGTCGACGAGCTCCGCGGCATGCGGGCCGACGCCGCCGGGCGCCGGTCCCTCCTCAAGTACGCCGCCGCGGCCGGTGTCGCCGTCGGTGCCGGCGGGGCCGTCGGCCTGGGCGGTGCCGTCCCCGCCCGCGCCGGCACCCCGGACCGTCCCCTCGACGGCGCCACCGCCCGGGTCGCCGTCGTCGGGGCCGGGATCTCCGGCCTCACCGCCGCCCTCACCCTCCAGGACGCCGGGCTCAAGCCCGTCCTCTACGAGGCCAACCCGTCCAGGGTCGGCGGCCGCATGTGGACGCAGCGCGGCCACTGGGCGTACGGGCAGACCTCCGAGATCGGCGGCGAGCTGATCGACACCAGCCACAAGAAGATCCTGGAGCTCTGCCGCCGCTTCCGCCTCGACGTCGAGGACTTCCTCGGCGGCGGCCCCAACGGCGCCGAGGAGGTCCTCTGGTTCGGCGGCGCCTACTACCCGCGCCACCAGGCCGACGAGGACTTCAAGGCGGTCTACCAGTCGCTGCGCCGCGACCTCTCGGAGGCGGGCGAGGTCTTCTGGAACCAGACCACCCCCACCGGCACCGCACTCGACAACATGTCGATATACGAGTGGATCGAGACCCGGGTCCCCGGGGGACACACCTCCCCGCTCGGCAAGTTCATCGACGTCGCCTACAACGTCGAGTACGGCGCCGACACCACCGAACAGTCCTCGCTCGCCCTCGTCCTGCTGATGGGCTACCAGACCAATCCCGGCAACTTCAACATCTGGGGGCTCTCCAACGAGCGCTACCACGTGGTCGGCGGCAACGACCGGCTCCCGAACGCCATCGCCGGGGCACTCACCCCCGGCACCCTGCGCCAGGGCTGGTCCCTGACCGCCGTACGGGCCAACGCGGACGGCACACAGACGCTGACCTTCACCGAGGCCGGCGCCACCCGGACGGTCACCGCCGACCACACGGTCCTGTGCCTGCCCCTGCCGATCCTCAAGCAGCTCGACTTCTCCCGGGCCGGGTTCGACCCGCTCATGACGAACCTGCTGCGCGACGCGCGGATGGGCTACTGCACCAAGCTCAACATGCAGTTCGGCACCCGCCCCTGGCGGGGGACCGGAGCCTGGCCGGGCGTCTCCGCCGGCGACTGCTTCACCGACAGCGAGGTGCAGCAGACCTGGGACACCACCAAGATCCAGGGCGGCACCGGCGGCATCCTCATCCAGTACGGCGGCGGCACCCTGGCCAAGGCCCTGAACCCGGCCGGGCCGTTCTCCACCGAGTCCGACCCGTACGTGCGCGGCCTCGTCACCCGCTACCTCGCGGGCATCGACGCCTTCTTCCCCGGCACGTCCAGGGCGTACACGGGCCGCGCCCAGCTCTCCGCCTGGCACAAGAACCCGTACTCCCTCGGCGCGTACTCCTGCTGGCCCGTGGGCTACCTCCACCGGTACGCGGGGTACGAGGGCACCGCCCAGGGCAACGTCCACATCGGCGGCGAGCACTGTTCGTACGACTTCCAGGGCTTCATGGAAGGCGGGGCCACGGAGGGCGAGCGGGCCGCCAGGGAGGTGATCGAAGCCTTGAGGTGACCCTCGGGCCGGTGGCCTTCGGACCCGGTGGCCCTCAGGCGGCCGGCGCGATGTTGTGGTTGAAGTGGAAGACGTTGTCGGGGTCGTAGGCGGCCTTGACCCGGGCGAGGCGCCGGTAGTTGTCGGCGCCGAAGCCCTCGACGACCCGCTTCTCGCCCTCGGAGCCGATGAAGTTCAGGTACACGGCCCCGGTCGACCACGGCCTCGCGTCGGCCCGCACGTCCCGCACCCACCGGATCGCCCGATCGTCGTCGGCCGGGTCCGTCCAGGTCGCGAAGGGATGGACGGCCCAGGGCGCGGTACGCCACGGGATCGGGTCGTCGGGCCGGCCGGCCGCCACCGCGCCGCCCAGCGGGAACAGCACGTGCTGGCAGGCGGTGGGCGGCGGGATCTTCAGCGCCCGCTCGCAGTAGACGTCCACCGCCGCGTCGGGCAGTTCGCTCAGGTACTCCGCCGACCAGTAGTTCCGCAGGCCGGGCGGGTCGTCGAGCATGCACTGGAGGTCGGTGTAGGCGATGTCCATGACCACCTCGACCACGGGGCCGAGGGCGAGCAGCGGCGCCGAGAGCTCCCGGACCCCGGCCACGGGGCCGGTGTACGTGAGGAGCGTGCCGCAGAGCAGCTCGCCGACGAGGTGCTCGGGGACGAACGGCGCGGGCGGCGCGGGGAAGTAGATGACCCCGCCGCCCACGTCGTCGGGGGCGGACCCGACGAGGTCGCGGAAGGCGCGCACCACCTCGGGAGCCTTCTCCGGCATGAAGAACAGCATCGCGATGCTCAGCTCCGGCAGGTCGTGCAGGCGCAGGGTGAGCGAGGTGGCCACCCCGAAGTTGCCGCCGCCGCCGTGCAGGGCCCAGAACAGCTCCGGGTTCTCCTCCGCGTCGGTGTGCACGTGCTTGCCCTCGGCGGTGATCAGCTCCGCCGCCAGGAGGTTGTCGCTCGCGAGGCCGAACTTCCGCTCCAGCCAGCCCGATCCGCCGCCCAGGGTGAACCCGCCGACGCCGGTCGTGGACGCCCGCCCACCGGTGGTGGCCAGCCGGAAGGGCTGAGTGGCGTGATCGAGCCGGCTCATGGTCGCGCCGCCCTCGACCCGTACCGTCATGTGCTCGGGGTCCGCGACGACCGCGTGCATCCGGCGCAGGTCCACGACGAGGCCGTCGGCCACGACGGACGTGCCGGCGACGCTGTGCCCGCCGCCGCGCACCGCGACGGGCAGCTCCGTCTCGCGGCCGAACAGGATCGCGTTGGAGACGTCCTCCTGGGTCGCGCACTGTGCGATGACGGCCGGACGCCGGTCGATCATGGCGTTGTGGACCACCCTGGCCTCGTCGTAGCCCGGATCACCGGGTACGAACACCTCACCGGCCAGATCCTCGCGAAGTCCGGCGAGAGCTGTCTTCGGGACGCTGATCTGGGGAGCCATCAGGAGGCCCCCCTTTCCGAGGGGGGGACAGGACCCTCCCAGCGTATTCCCGCGGACGGCTCCCGTCGCCTCAGCCGCCGTACGCCCCCCGGCTCGCGGTCAGCCCCCGTACGCCCCGCTGGCCGTCAGCCGCAGTGCCGTGTCGATCAGCGGGACGTGGCTGAAGGCCTGCGGGAAGTTCCCCACCTGCCGCTGGAGCCTCGGGTCCCACTCCTCGGCGAGCAGCCCCAGGTCGTTGCGGAGCGCGAGGAGCTTCTCGAAGAGCGTGCGGGCCTCGTCCACCCGGCCGATCATCGCCAGGTCGTCCGCCAGCCAGAAGGAGCACGCCAGGAACGCGCCCTCGTCGCCCTCCAGGCCGTCGACGCCGGCCTCCTCGCCGGACGTCGGGTAGCGCAGTACGAAGCCGTCCTCGGTGGAGAGCTCCCGCTGGATCGCCTCGATGGTGCCGATGACCCGCTTGTCGTCCGGCGGCAGGAAGCCCATCTGCGGGATCAGCAGCAGCGAGGCGTCCAGCTCCTTGGAGCCGTACGACTGGGTGAAGGTGTTCCGCTCCTGGTCGTAGCCCTTCTCGCAGACGTCCCGGTGGATCTCGTCGCGCAGCTCCTGCCAGCGCTCCAGCGGGCCGTCGGCGTCCCCGGACTCGATGAGCTTGATGGTGCGGTCGACGGCCACCCAGGCCATCACCTTGGAGTGGACGAAGTGGCGGCGGGGGCCGCGTACCTCCCAGATGCCCTCGTCGGGCTGGTCCCAGTGCTTCTCCAGGTAGTTGATCAGCTTGATCTGGAGGAGCGAGGCGTAGTCGTTGCGGGAGAGGCCCGTCATGTGCGCGAGGTGGAGGGCCTCGGTGACCTCGCCGTAGACGTCCAGCTGGAGCTGGTTGGCGGCGCCGTTGCCGACCCGGACCGGGCCCGAGTTCTCGTACCCGGGGAGCCAGTCGAGCTCCGCCTCGCCGAGCTCCCGCTCGCCCGCGATGCCGTACATGATCTGGAGGTTCTCCGGGTCGCCCGCGACCGCGCGGAGCAGCCAGTCCCGCCAGGCGCGGGCCTCCTCGCGGTAGCCGGTGCGGAGCATCGAGGAGAGGGTGATCGCCGCGTCCCGCAGCCAGGTGTAGCGGTAGTCCCAGTTGCGGACGCCGCCGATCTCCTCGGGCAGCGAGGTGGTCGGCGCGGCCACGATCCCGCCGGTCGGCGCGTACGTCAGGGCCTTCAGGGTGATCAGGGAGCGGACCACGGCCTCCCGGTAGGGCCCGTGGTACGTGCAGTGCTCGACCCACTCGCGCCAGAAGTCGGCGGTCGCCTCCAGGGCGCCCTCGGGGTCCGGCAGGGCGGGCGGCTCCCGGTGCGAGGGCTGCCAGGAGATCGTGAACGTGATCCGGTCACCGGGATTCACCGTGAACTCGGAGTACGTCGTCAGGTCCTTGCCGTGGGTTTCGACCTCGGTGTCCAGCCAGACCGAGTCGGGCCCCGCGACGGCGACCGTGCGCTCGCCCACCTTGTGGACCCACGGCACGATCCGGCCGTAGCTGAAGCGCATCCGCAGCGAGGAACGCATCCGGACCCGGCCGGAGACGCCCTCCACGATCCGGATGAGCTGCGGGGCGCCCTCGCGCGGGGGCATGAAGTCGGTCACCCGGACCGTGCCGCGCGGGGTGTCCCACTCGGACTCCAGGATCAGCGAGTCGCCGACGTAGCGCCGCCGGTCGGCCGGGAGCGGCTCGGCGTCGGCGGGCCCGGCGGGCGCCACCCGCCAGAAGCCGTGTTCCTCGGTGCCGAGCAGTCCGGCGAAGACCGCCTGCGAGTCGAAGCGGGGGAGACACAGCCAGTCCACGCTGCCGTCCCGGCAGACCAGGGCTGCTGTCTGCATGTCTCCGATGAGTGCGTAATCCTCGATGCGCCCGGCCACGTGCTTCACTCCAGTCGAACGGCCATGTCCGCCCCGCGGGGCGCTTGCTCCAGATGCTCCGGCTGGTCTCGGCCGGGTCGGCGGGCAATGTCCGAGCAGGATACGTCGCACGCTGCTGACGCGCTGATCACGCCGGTAACGGCGTTGCTCCGATCAGGTGAACGGATCTTCCTCCCCGTTCCCCGCCGTTCACCGCCCTCCCTGTCGCCTCGTGTCGCCCTCCGTGTACACCCGACTGCCGCGTGTGGCCGGAAGCGGTCTCTCCATGTCGCTGATACCCTGGTACCCCGTGGACCGGTGGGAAACGGCGACAGCCGAGAACCCCGAAACCGCAGCGACGGCACCCCCCGATTCTTCCGGAGGGGACGCCGGTACGCACCTCCAGAACGCGACCACGGGAGCCCCCTCTTGGCGATGCCGCCCAAATCCACGACGACCAAGCACATCTTCGTCACCGGGGGTGTCGCCTCCTCCCTCGGCAAGGGCCTGACCGCCTCCAGCCTGGGTGCGCTCCTCAAGGCCCGGGGCCTGCGGGTCACGATGCAGAAGCTCGACCCGTACCTCAACGTCGACCCGGGCACGATGAACCCCTTCCAGCACGGCGAGGTGTTCGTCACCAACGACGGCGCCGAGACCGACCTGGACATCGGCCACTACGAGCGCTTCCTCGACGTCGACCTCGACGGCTCGGCCAACGTCACCACCGGCCAGGTCTACTCGCAGGTCATCGCCAAGGAGCGGCGCGGCGAGTACCTCGGTGACACCGTGCAGGTCATCCCGCACATCACCAACGAGATCAAGTCCCGGATCCGCCGCATGGCGACCGACGACGTGGACGTCGTCATCACCGAGGTCGGCGGCACGGTCGGCGACATCGAGTCCCTGCCGTTCCTGGAGACCGTCCGCCAGGTCCGCCACGAGGTCGGCCGCGACAACGTCTTCGTCGTGCACATCTCGCTGCTGCCCTACATCGGCCCCTCCGGCGAGCTGAAGACCAAGCCGACCCAGCACTCCGTCGCCGCGCTGCGCAACATCGGCATCCAGCCGGACGCGATCGTGCTGCGCGCCGACCGTGAGGTCCCGACCGCCATCAAGCGCAAGATCTCGCTGATGTGCGATGTCGACGAGGCCGCGGTCGTCGCCGCCATCGACGCCAAGTCGATCTACGACATTCCGAAGGTCCTGCACACCGAGGGCCTGGACGCCTACGTCGTCCGCAAGCTCGACCTGCCGTTCCGCGACGTGGACTGGACCGTCTGGGAGGACCTCCTGGACCGCGTCCACAACCCCGAGCACGAGGTCACGGTCGCGCTCGTCGGCAAGTACATCGACCTGCCCGACGCCTACCTCTCGGTCACCGAGGCCATGCGGGCCGGCGGCTTCGCCAACAAGGCGCGGGTCAAGGTCAAGTGGGTCACCTCCGACGACTGCAAGACCCCGGCCGGCGCCGAGAAGCAGCTCGGCGACGTCGACGCGATCCTCATCCCCGGCGGCTTCGGCGACCGCGGTGTGAGCGGCAAGGTCGGCGCCATCCAGTTCGCCCGCGAGAAGAAGGTGCCGCTGCTCGGCATCTGCCTCGGCCTGCAGTGCATCGTCATCGAGGCGGCCCGGAACCTGGCCGACATCCCCGAGGCCAACTCCACCGAGTTCGACCCGGCCACCGCGCACCCCGTCGTCTCGACGATGGAGGAGCAGCTCGCGTACGTCGAGGGCGCCGGCGACCTTGGCGGAACGATGCGCCTGGGTCTCTACCCGGCGAAGCTCGCCGAGGGTTCCGTCGTCCGCGAGGCCTACGGCGACGAGCCGTACGTGGAGGAGCGCCACCGTCACCGCTACGAGGTGAACAACGCCTACCGCGCGGAGCTGGAGAAGAAGGCCGGTCTCGTCTTCTCCGGCACCTCCCCGGACAACAAGCTCGTCGAGTTCGTCGAGTACCCGCGCGAGGTCCACCCCTACCTGGTCGCCACCCAGGCGCACCCGGAGCTGAAGTCCCGCCCGACCCGCCCGCACCCGCTCTTCGCGGGCCTGGTCAAGGCGGCCGTGGAGCGCAAGACGGCGAAGTAGTACGGCGCGTTAACGTTGCCGGGGTACGGGTCCCTTCCGGGACGCGTACCCCGGTTTTCGTATGTGGGAGGACAGCTCATGCAGCAGGTGCAGGACACCCCGGAGGAGTGGCGGGTCGTCGCGACCACGACCCCCTTCACGGGCAACAAGACGAGTGTCCGCACGGACGACGTGGTCATGCCGGACGGCTCGGTCGTCCGCCGTGACTACCAGGTCCACCCCGGCTCGGTCGCCGTGCTCGCCCTGGACGAACAGGACCGTGTGGTCGTCCTCCGGCAGTACCGGCACCCCGTGCGGCAGAAGCTGTGGGAGATCCCGGCCGGGCTGCTCGACGTGCCCGGTGAGAACCCGCTGCACGCCGCGCAGCGCGAGCTGTACGAGGAGGCGCACGTCAAGGCCGAGGACTGGCGGGTCCTCGCCGACGTCTACACGACGCCGGGCGGCTGCGACGAGGCGGTACGGATCTTCCTCGCCCGGGACCTCGCGGAGGCGGAGGGCGAGCGCTTCGAGGTCGCCGAGGAGGAGGCCGACATGGAGCTGGCGCGCGTGCCGCTCGCGGACCTCGTACGGAAGGTGCTCGCGGGCGAGCTGCACAACAACTGCCTGGTCGTGGGCGTCCTGTCGCTGGCCGCCGCGCGGGCGGGGGAGGGGCTCGACGCGCTGCGCCCGGCCGAGGCGCCGTGGCCGGCCCGGCCGTTCGCGTCGTAGGCGCGGCGCCCCCGGGGCCGGGACGGGCCCCGGGGGTCCGTTCGTACGGGTGTCGGGGCCCGTTCGTACGGGAGCCGGTGTGACCATCCGCTGATCCGATCGGGGGACGTGTCCGCCGCGCTCCGCCGGGTCCGTACCGTGCCCTGAACTACGCTCGGAATCGCCCGTGCGGAGACCCCCGCGGGATCGGCGTGTGCGCAGGTGGACGGGAGCGTGGCCCGTGACGGATCAGGCGGTGGCGGCGGCCGGCAGCCGGCATTTCTTCGGCCGGCAGCGGGAGTTGAAGGCCCTGCGCGCCGACATCGAGCGCACCGGCCTCGACACCCTCACCGGCCGCAAGGCCCCCCGCGCCCGGGTCCTGCTCATCGCGGGCAAGCCCGGCTCCGGACGCACGGCGCTCGCCGAGGAACTGGCCGCCGGAGTCGCCGACCGCTACCCCGACGGGATCTTCCGGGCCCGGCTCACCGAGCCAGGCGGCGACCCCGTCCCCACCGCCCAGGTCGCCCGGGAACTCCTCGCCGCGCTCGGGGTCGCCGAACCCCCGGGCGCCGGCGAGGACGAGCTGACCGAACTGGTCCGCGACGCCCTCGCAGGACGCCGGGCCGTCCTCGTCCTCGACGACGCCGTGGACGCCGCGCAGGCCGACCCGCTGATCCCCGACGACCCCGACGTCCTGGTGGTGGGCGTCGCCCGCGGACCGCTCACCGGCATCCCCGACGTACGGCCGTGCACGCTCGGCGGGCTCGACCCCAAGTCGGCCATCGAGCTGCTCACCGCCTTCACCGGCTCCGTACGCATCACCGTCGACCCGCAGGCCGCCGAGACCCTCGTCGAGGAGTGCGGCGGGCTGCCCGCCGCGGTCGTCCTCGCCGGCGGCTGGCTCTCCACCCAGCCGACGTTCTCCGTCGCCGACCTCGCCAAGCGGCTGCGCGGACTCAGCGGCGACCCGCTCACCCGGACCTTCCTGCTCGCCCACGAGGCGCTGCCCGCCACCGCCGCCCGGATACTGCGCTACCTCTCCCTGGCCCCGCTCGGCCGGGCCGACGCCCACATCGCCTCCGCCCTGGCCGGCTGCTCCGTCTCGGCCGCCACGACCACCCTCGCCGACTTCGCCGCCCTCGGGCTCGTCTCCGGCGGCGAGGACGGGCAGTACGAGGTGCCCGGCCACCTCGTCCCCCTCCTTCGCGCCCAGCTGGAGGAGCGCGACCGGCCCGCCGAGGTGCAGCTCGCCCGGGCCCGGATGCTGGAGCGGACCGTACGGCTCCTCCAGTCCTGCCGTGCGGTCACCGAACCCGAGGGCTCGGCAGCCCGCCGGAAGCTGGCGGGTCTGCCGCGCGCCCTGCGCTTCCCGAACGCCGCCGCAGCAGCCGTGTGGCTGCGTTCCCGGCAGCCCTTCCTGCTCGCCTCCGCCCGGCTCGCGGTCGCCGACGGGGAGCTCGACACCCTCGCGCGGCGCCTGGTGGCCTCCCTGGTGAGGGCGCTCGCCGCCCACCGGGGGGCCGAGGCCGCCGCGCCCGAGCTGTACGGGCTCCACCAGCTGGTCCTGGACGTGGCCGAGCGGCGCGGACTGCACCGGGAGCGGGCAGCCGCCCTGCTCAACCTGGCGGACCTCGACGCCCGCACCGGGCGCACCAAGGAGGCTCTGCTGCGATATCGGTTGGCTTTGGATGCCGGACGCGCAGCAAATGACCCGTACGCGACCGGCCGCGCGATGGAATCCGTAGGTGGGGCGTATCAGGAGCTGGGCGACTGGTCGCGGGCGGGCGACTGGTACGGACGGGCGCTCGCCCAGCGTCTCGCCCGGGACGAGCAGGCCGACCAGGCCCGGCTGTACGCCCGCCTCGGCGCCGTACAGACCTACGCGGGCCGGTACGGCGAGGCCCTGCGGAACTGGCGTGCCGCCGCGGCCGGCCACCGGAGGCTCGACGATCTCCCGGGCTACGCACGGGCGTTGAGCGAAGCCGGCCGGGTCCAGGAGTACGCCGGACGGCCCGAGGAATCGCTGCGGACCTGCGAGGAGGCGGTGGAGTGGGCACGGCGCGCCCAGGACACCCGGCTGCAGGCCGCGCTCCGGCTGCGCCTCGCCGACACCCTCGACCGGCTCGGCGACCCGGCTGCTGCCCGGCTGCACCGGTCCGCAGCCGAGAGACTGCTGGAAACGGAATGATCCGCCTACGAAATCCGCAGTGGCTTCGTCGAAGATTAGTACTTTGAAAGGCTAGACACCGGGAACTCCTTCATTAGACTGGGTGCGCCGCGTTCGAACGTGGTCTGCCCCGGTGTGCCGCAGTGCATCCGGGTATGTATCGCAGTGCCCCAGATATCCCTCCCTGATTCAAGGACCGTGATCGACGATGAAGGTCGGCATCCCCCGCGAGGTCAAGAACAACGAGTTCCGCGTGGCCATCACCCCTGCGGGTGTCCACGAGCTCGTCCGCCACGGCCACCAGGTCTTCGTCGAGCAGAACGCCGGTGTCGGCTCCTCGATCACGGACGAGGAGTACGTCGCCGCCGGCGCCGAGATCCTCGCCACCGCCGACGAGGTCTGGGCCACCGCCGACCTGCTGCTCAAGGTCAAGGAGCCCATCGCGGAGGAGTACCACCGCCTCCGCAAGGACCAGACCCTCTTCACCTACCTGCACCTCGCCGCCTCCCGCGAGTGCACGGACGCGCTCCTCGCGTCCGGCACCACCGCGATCGCGTACGAGACCGTCGAGACCGCGAACCGCGCCCTGCCGCTGCTCGCCCCGATGTCCGAGGTCGCGGGCCGGCTGGCCCCGCAGGTCGGCGCCTACCACCTGATGCGCTCGGTCGGCGGCCGTGGCGTCCTTCCCGGCGGCGTCCCCGGCACCCACGCCGGCGAGTGCGTCGTCATCGGCGGCGGCGTCTCCGGCTGGAACGCCACGCAGATCGCCGTCGGCATGGGCTTCCACGTGACCCTGCTGGACCGCGACATCAACAAGCTCCGCGAGGCCGACAAGATCTTCGGCACCAAGGTGAAGACGATCGTCTCCAACGCCTTCGAGCTGGAGAAGGCCGTCGTCGAGGCCGACCTCGTCATCGGCGCCGTCCTCATCCCGGGCGCCAAGGCCCCGAAGCTGGTCACCAACGAGCTCGTCGCCAAGATGAAGCCCGGAAGTGTCCTTGTCGACATTGCGATCGACCAGGGCGGCTGCTTCGAGGACTCGCACCCGACCACCCACGCCGAGCCGACCTTCCAGGTCCACAACTCGGTCTTCTACTGCGTCGCCAACATGCCCGGCGCGGTCCCGAACACCTCCACCTACGCCCTCACCAACGCCACGCTTCCCTACATCGTGTCGCTGGCGAACAACGGCTGGGTCGAGGCGCTGCGCCGCGACTCCGCGCTCGCCCTGGGCCTCAACACCCATGACGGCAAGGTGGTTTACAAGGAGGTCGCCGAGGCGCACGGCCTCGAGCACCTCGAGCTGAGCAGCCTCCTGGGCTGATCCCCGCGGCCACGCCGTCAACGCGTGCCGTCAATGCCACACGCCCGGCCGGACCTTGTTCGACAAGGTCCGGCCGGATGCGTGTCCGGACCCGGAGGAACGTTCGGCCAACTCGCCTCGAACGTAACCCTTTAACCGTTTCGCACACCCCTGAAACGTGTGGATGCATGCCTGCGCACCCTTGACAGAGACGTGTTCGGTTGCCGACACATCCGGCCGGGTCCGGCGGATTGTGTTGCTGCGGAGCGGTGACACGCCATAGAGTCGCCAACCGTCGGCATGGTGCCACGCTGACCTATCGATAAATGTTCCTGGTGACATCCAAGGAGGTAAGACGACTTGTGAATGAGTCGACAATTACTCCCGGGAGCGGTGCGCCAGGTGCTCCGATCGGCTCCGTCGCGGTGCGGACCTTCGCGACGCACCAGCCCATGACGACAGCCCACACGATGAAGACGATGGACGGCCTACACGTGAACGCCACGGCCGGCAACGAGATGGGCCGAGAGTCCACCCACTTCGCCGCCTTTGACGAGGTGCCCGAGGGGCACTTCTACGACCCCGACGCCGAGTACGAGCCCGACCCGGAGTACGCGGCCACCCTCGCACCCGACGCTGCCCGCCAGCGCCGCGAGCGGATCGGCCCCACCGGACGGCCCCTGCCGTACTTCCCGATCCCCGGTCCGCTGACCGACCACGGACCCGCGAAGATCATCGCGATGTGCAACCAGAAGGGCGGCGTCGGCAAGACCACGTCGACCATCAACCTGGGTGCCGCGCTCGCCGAGTACGGACGACGGGTGCTGCTCGTCGACTTCGACCCGCAGGGAGCCCTGTCGGTCGGCCTCGGCGTGAACCCGATGGAGCTCGACCTCACCGTCTACAACCTGCTCATGGAGCGGGGCATGTCGGCCGACGAGGTCCTCCTCAAGACCGCCGTACCCAACATGGACCTGCTGCCGAGCAACATCGACCTCTCGGCCGCCGAAGTCCAGCTCGTCAGCGAGGTCGCGCGCGAGTCGACGCTCCAGCGCGCCCTGAAGCCGCTGATGAACGACTACGACTACATCGTGATCGACTGTCAGCCCTCGCTCGGCCTGCTGACCGTGAACGCCCTGACGGCGGCTCACAAGGTCATCGTGCCGCTGGAATGCGAGTTCTTCGCGCTGCGCGGAGTGGCCCTGCTGACCGAGACCATCGAGAAGGTCCAGGAGCGGCTCAACCCCGACCTGGAGCTCGACGGCATCCTCGCCACGATGTACGACTCGCGCACCGTGCACAGCCGTGAGGTCCTCGCGCGCGTCGTCGAGGCCTTCGACGACCACGTGTACCACACGGTCATCGGGCGGACGGTGCGCTTCCCGGAGACCACGGTCGCCGGCGAGCCCATCACCACGTACGCCTCCAACTCCGTGGGCGCCGCCGCCTACCGCCAGCTCGCCAGGGAGGTGCTCGCCCGGTGTCACGCCGAGTGAGTCTGCCCGGCGCCGACGAACTCTTCCGTACGACCGGGGGGATGGCGCTCCAGGCGTCGGCACCCCGCCGGGCCGTCCCGGCACCGGCGGGCGAGAGCGCCCCGCCGGGGGCCGAGGGCTCCGCGGAGCACACGACGGCGGACTCGGACGCGGCCGAACCGCGGGCCCGGACGGCGGAACCCGAAGGCGCCGCCGCCAAGTCCGCGCCCTCCGCACCGGTGCCCGCCCCGGCGGCGCGGCGGCGCGGCGGCCGTGCCCCGAACCGGCGGCCCAGCGGCCGTGAGCGCCACGACGAGAAGATCACGGTCTACGTCTCCGCCGAGGAGCTGATGGACCTGGAGCACGCCCGGCTCGTGCTGCGGGGCGAGCACGGCCTCGCCGTCGACCGGGGCCGGATCGTCCGGGAGGCCGTCGCGGTCGTCCTGGCGGACCTGGAGTCCCGCGGCGACGCGAGCATCCTCGTCCGCCGTCTGCGCGGCCGCTGAAGGTAGCCTGCGGGCTGCCCGCGCTCTCCGTTCCCCCTGGACCTCCATGCACCACGCCTCCGACGAAACGTCCCGCCCGCCGCGCCGCCGCCTCCTGGGCCGCGGCCGGGGGGAGGGGGAGCCCATACGGGGGGAGCCGGGGCCCGCAGGGGGCGTGGAAGAGCCTGTACGGGGCGTGGAAGAGCCCCCGCAGGCCGTGGAGCCCCTGCCGGCCGCCGGGCCGGTGGTGGCCGGGGGCGGGGCCCGTGAGGCCCCCGAGGGCGGCGACGGGCGGTTCACCGTGCGGCTCTCGAACTTCGAGGGGCCCTTCGACCTGCTCCTCCAGCTGATCACCAAGCACAAGCTCGACGTCACCGAGGTCGCCCTCTCCCGGGTCACCGACGAGTTCATGGCGCATCTGCGCGCCCTGGGCCCCGACGGCGACCTCGACCAGACCACCGAGTTCCTCGTCGTCGCCGCCACCCTGCTCGACCTCAAGACCGCCCGGCTGCTGCCCGCCGCCGAGGTGGAGGACGAGGCCGACCTCGCGCTCCTGGAGGCGCGCGACCTGCTCTTCGCCCGGCTCCTCCAGTACCGGGCGTACAAACGCGTCGCGGCGATCTTCGAGGAGCGCTGGGAGGCCGAGGGCCGCCGTCACCCCCGTACCGTCGGACTCGAACCGCACCACGCCGAGCTGCTCCCCGAGGTCGTCATCTCCATCGGCGCCGAGGGATTCGCCAGGCTGGCCGCCAAGGCCATGCAGCCGAAGGCCGAGCCGCAGGTGTACGTCGACCACATCCACGCCCCGCTCGTCAGCGTCCGCGAGCAGGCCGCCGTGGTCGTCGCGCTGCTGCGGGAGCGCGGCGCGGCGCTCTTCCGGGAGCTGATCGAGGACGTCGGCGACGACACCCTCACCGTCGTCGCCCGCTTCCTCGCCCTTCTGGAGCTCTACCGGGAGAAGGCCGTCGCCCTCGACCAGGAGACCGCCCTGGGGGACCTCACGGTCTCCTGGACCGGCGGGGAGACGGACCCGGCCGGGGCCGTGACAGACGAATTCGACCAGGAGGACCCCGCGTGAGCGACCTCAAGCCCGCCCTCGAAGCCGTCCTCATGGTCGTCGACGAGCCCGCCACCGAGGCGCACCTCGCCAAGGTCCTGGACCGCGCCCCCCGCGAGGTGGCCGGCGCCCTGCGCGAACTGGCCGACGAGTACACCGCCCAGGGCCGCGGCTTCGAGCTGCGGCTGGTCGCCGGCGGATGGCGCTACTACACCCGCCCCGAGCACGCCGAGGCCGTCGAGGCGTTCGTCCTGGAGGGGCAGCAGGCCCGGCTCACCCAGGCGGCCCTGGAGACCCTGGCGGTCGTCGCGTACCGCCAGCCGGTCAGCCGTTCGCGGGTCTCGGCGGTCCGCGGGGTCAACTGCGACGGGGTGATGCGGACCCTCCTGCAGCGGGGTCTGGTGGAGGAGGCGGGCGCGGAACCCGAAACAGGTGCGATCCTGTACAGGACGACGAACTACTTCCTGGAGCGGATGGGCCTGCGTGGCCTGGACGAGCTCCCCGAGCTGGCGCCCTTCCTCCCCGAGGCGGAGGCGGTCGAGCCGGACTCGCTGGAAGGGGTTCCCTCGTTCGATCCGGATGCACCGGGTCGTGAGGACGACGACAAGACGGAAGTTTGATGCGAAGCAGCAGCGGCAGGAACAGCAGCGGAAACAACGGCGGGAGCCGTGGTGGCAACAGCGGCGGCCGCGGCGGCAGCAGCGGTGGCGGCCGTGGTGGCAGCGGCTCCGGCGGCGGCGGTGGCTACCGCGGCTCCGGTGGCGGCAGCGGCTCCGGTGGCAGTGGCGGCTACAGGGGCTCCGGCAGCGGCGGCGGCAGTGGCTCCGGTGGCGGTGGCTACCGGGGCGGCAGCGGCTCCGGTGGCAGCGGTGGCTCCGGTGGCGGTGGCTACCGCGGTGGCAGCGGCTCCGGTGGCTCCGGTGGCGGTGGCGGTTACCGCGGCGCCGGTGGCGGCGGCCGTGACGACCAGCGCCCGGGCAACCCGCGCCGGCCTCGCCCCGAGGAGCGCTCCTACGACGTAGGCGGCCCCTCCGAGGCCCCCAAGAAGGGTCGAGGCGCCTCGGCGCGCGGCGGCGCCAAGGGCGGCCCCAAGGCCCCCCAGGGCATGCCCCCTCGTCGCGGCCCGCACGGCCAGCGGCAGGCGCCGGCCCGTTCGCGCGAGCTCGAGGCCAAGATCGAGCAGCGCAACCGGGAGCGGTACGAGGGCCGGCCCGAGATCAAGACCCCGAAGACCTTCCCCGGCGCCGAGCAGGAGGGCGAGCGGCTGCAGAAGGTCCTCGCCCGTGCCGGCATGGGCTCGCGGCGTGCCTGCGAGGAGCTCATCGAGCAGGCGCGCGTCGAGGTCAACGGCGAGATCGTCCTGGAGCAGGGCAAGCGCGTCGACCCGGAGAAGGACGAGATCAAGGTGGACGGCCTCACCGTCGCCACCCAGTCGCACCTGTTCTTCGCGCTGAACAAGCCGGCCGGCGTCGTCTCCACCATGGAGGACCCGGACGGCCGCCAGTGCCTGGGCGACTACGTCAACAACCGTGAGACGCGGCTCTTCCACGTCGGCCGGCTCGACACGGAGACCGAGGGCATCATCCTCCTCACCAACCACGGTGAGCTGGCCCACCGCCTCACGCACCCGAAGTACGGCGTGAAGAAGACCTACCTGGCCGCCATCACCGGACCGCTGCCCCGCGAGGTCGGCAAGCGGCTGAAGGACGGCATCCAGCTGGAGGACGGCTACGCCAAGGCCGACCACTTCCGCGTGGTCGAGCAGACCGGCAAGAACTACCTCGTCGAGGTCACGCTGCACGAGGGCCGCAAGCACATCGTGCGCCGCATGCTGGCCGAGGCGGGCTTCCCGGTCGAGAAGCTGGTCAGGACGGCCTTCGGCCCGATCGCCCTGGGCGACCAGAAGTCGGGCTGGCTGCGCCGTCTCACCAACACCGAGGTCGGCATGCTGATGAAGGAAGTCAACATGTAAGGCCCTCCGGGCCCTGCCCGTAGTCGGAGAAGCCCGTGACCGCCCGGCGGTCGCGGGCTTTCTCCGTGTTCCGGCTTCTCCGCGTTCCGGTCGTGCCGCGCTCGGGCAGTGCCCCGTCCCTTCCGGCCTTGTGGCCGAAGCCCGTCCTCCTTTATAGTCAAGGTGACTCTTAAAGGGTGGATCTGAGTCCCCATCGTGTACGGCCGGTGGACCTGGACCCACGGGGGTGGACCAGGCTCCGGCGTCCTCCCGGTGCGCCGCACCACGCGCACCGAGGGGACGCGGTCGGTCACGGCCGGGGCGGCGGGTCCCGTACAGGGCGGGCGGAGGTGACGGCGTGAAGCGATACGGCCACGGCCTCGTCCCCGGCAGGTTCTGCCCGCCGCACGCCGGCCACCACCACCTCGTCCGCACCGCCGCCGCCCGCTGCGAGCGCCTCACCGTGCTCGTCCGCGCCACCTCCGTGGAGAGCCTCCCGCTGGAGGACCGGGTCGCCTGGATGCGCGAGATCCACCCCGACGCCCTCGTCGTCGGCGCCGTCGACGACATCCCCGCCGACGGGTGGGACGCGCGCGTGGCCGTCCTCCGGGCCGCCGTGCCCGAACCCGTCGACGCCGTCTTCACCTCGGAGCCGTACGGCACCTCGGAGCCGTACGGCGAGGAGCTCGCCCGCCGCCTCGGCGCCGAGACCGTCTCCGTCGACCCCGGGCACACCCGCTTCCCGGTCTGCGGCGCCGCCGTCCGCGCGGACCCGGCCGGCTGCTGGGACCACCTGGAGCCGCCGGTACGGGCCGCGCTCACCCGGCGGGTCGTCGTCCTCGGCGCCGAGTCCACCGGCGCCACCACCATGGCCCGCGCCCTCGCCGACCACTACCGGCGGCGCGGCGGGGTCTGGGCCCGCACCCGGTACGTACCGGAGTACGCCCGCGCGTACAGGGAGCTCAAGCTCGCCGAGCTGCGCGCCGACCGCCCCGGAGCCACCTCGGCCGACGTCACCTTCCACTCCTCCGACTTCCCCGTCATCGCCCAGCGCCAGGCCGAACTGGAGGAGGAGGCGGCCCGCGCCGGCTCGCCCGTGCTCTTCTGCGACACCGACGCCTTCGCCGCCACCATCTGGCACGAGCGGTACATGGGCACCACCAGCCCCGCCACCGGCGAGATCGCCGCCCGCGGCCGGCACCACCTCTGGCTGCTCACCGACCACCGGGGCGTCGCGTTCGAGGACAGGGTGGGCGACGGAGAGCAGCTGCGGCCCTGGATGACCGCCCGCTTCCTCACCCAGCTCGCCCACTCCGGCCGCCGTACGGCCGTCCTCAGCGGCCCCCACGAGGAGCGGCTCGCCGCGGCCGTCGCCGCCGTGGACGCCCTGCTCGCCGAGGACCTCCACCTCGCCGACCGCCTTCCGGCGCGCCGATGAGCGGCCACCGGGTGCCCGGGGGCTACGACCCGTACGCCTTCGAGCCGTTCGCCGTCACCGCCGACCTCGCCGTCCTCACCGTCCGCGAGGAGCGCCTCCACGTGCTGCTCGTCGAGCGCGGCCAGGAACCGTACGCCGGGTCCTGGGCGCTCCCCGGCGGATTCGTGCTGCCCCGCGAGTCCGCCGAGCAGGCCGCCCGCCGTGAACTCGCGGAGGAGACCGGACTCTCCGAGGCCACCGTCGCAGGACTCCACCTCGAACAGCTCCGCACCTACAGCGAACCGGACCGCGACCCGAGGATGCGGGTCGTCTCCGTCGCCTTCACCGCGCTCGTACCCGACCCTCCCGAGCCACGTGGCGGCGGCGACGCGGTCCAGGCGCGGTGGATGCCGTACGACACCGTCCGGGGCCTCGCCTTCGACCACGACCGGATCCTCGCCGACGCCCACGAACGGGTCGGCGCCAAGCTGGAGTACAGCTGCCTCGCGACCGCCTTCTGCCCGCCCGAGTTCACCCTCGGCGAGCTGCGGCACGTCTACGAGACGGTCTGGGGCGTCGAACTCGACCGCCCCAACTTCCGGCGCAAGGTCCTCACCACGCCCGGCTTCGTCCAGGCCGTGGAAGGACCTCCGCGCCTCACCGGCGGACGGGGGAAACCGGCCGCTCTCTACCGGGCGGGCGGGGCCACCACCCTCCACCCGCCCCTGCTGCGACCGGAAGGACGCCCCGCATGAACCTCACACGCACCGCGACCAAGCAGGCCGCGACCGGCTCCCTGATCGGGCTGGCGCTCGGCGACGCGCTGGGACGCCCCACGGAGTTCATCGACGTACCGCGAGCCATCAGCTGGTACGGCCCGTGGCGGGACATGAAGCTTCCCGACCCGGCCCGCGTCACCGACGACACCCAGATGGCGCTCGCCTTCGCCCGGGGGATCCGCACGGCGATGGACCGGGGCGTGCTCGCCCCGCTGCGGCTTGTCAGGCCGGTCCGCGACGAGTTCGTCGACTGGTACCGGTCGCCCGAGAACAACCGGGCTCCCGGGCGGACCTGCATGGTCGCCTGCCAGCTCCTGACGCTCGACACCCCCTGGCAGGACGCCAGCCAGATCGGCTCCAAGGGCTGCGGCGCCAACATGCGGGTCACCCCCATCGGGCTCGTCCCCGGCCTCAGCGAGGAGCAGCGGGCCGGTGCCGCGCAGCTCCAGGCGGCCCTGACCCACGGTCACCCGACCGCGCTCGCCGCCTCCGACCTGACCGCCCGCGCCGTGTACCTGCTCGCCCAGGGCGTCGACCCGGCAGGCCTGGTCGGACAGCTGCGCTCGTACGCGTACGAGAACCGCTCCCGCTACCACGAGCACTGGCTCGGCGACCTCTGGACCCGCTCCCAGGACCCCTCAGCCCTCTCCTTCATCCGGCGCGGCTGGGACGAGTGCCTGGCGATCCTGGAACGCCTCGACGCCGTCCAGCGCACCGCCGACCCGGAGCTCGACCCCTGCACGTACACCGGCGACGGCTGGATCGCCGAGGAGGCGCTCGCGACCGGACTGCTCTGCTTCCTCCTCTTCCCCGGCGAGCCCCTCACCGTGCTGCGCCGCGCCGCCTGCACCCGCGGCGACTCCGACTCGATCGCGGCCCTCGCGGGCGCCTTCGCCGGCGCGCACCTCGGCGCCGACGCCTGGCCGAAGGAGTGGGAGGAGCACATCGAGTACCGGAGCGACCTGCTGACCTTCGGCGCGCTCTGGGACGCCTGATCCGGGCTTCCGGAGTCGGTGTGTGCGCACGACGTGCTGCACGACGTCGTCGTGCGGGCCCGGCTGGGGTCGGTCTAGAGCCCGTGCAGGGCTGAGGACCGGCGGGCGCGGATCAGGAAGTCCTGGACGCGCGCGTGGTCGGGGGCGGCCGGGAGGGGGGTCGAGCCGTGGGCGTGGTCGGCCTCTTCCTGGAGGCGGTTCATCCAGGACTCGACCTCCGGCCAGGAGACCTCGCCGCGCTTGACCGCCAGGAGACGGTCGCGTTCCTCGCCGACGTCGATGCGCAGCTCGCCGGAGCGCAGCAGGTCGCGGCAGCTGGTCAGGAGCCGCAGCAGGTGCATGGCGTGCTTCCAGCGCGGGTGGCCGTACTGGCGGACGTCGGCGTCCAGCTTGCGGCGCTGGCCGCCCGCGTAGCGGACGAAGGTCTGGTGGGCCCGCCGGGAGAGGAAGGCGCCGCGCAGCGAGAGGAGTTCGCGGCCGATGTCGTCGACGTGCTCGACGACGGGGGAGTGAAGGCACTCCAGGACGTTGGGGTTGTTGCGCAGGGCCAGCTCGCAGAAGCGTTCCAGCTCCCAGCTGAACTGCTCCTCCGAGGGCCCCTCCACATGCGCGGGGGGCTTGTCGAAGTGCCAGAACAGCGGCGTCGGGGCGAGGTAGACGCCCCGGACGTCCGTGTCGCTGCCCTCGGTCGCCAGACCGAAGGCGCGCGAGCCCATCACGCAGGAGTAGATCGTGTGCTCGCGCACCAGCTCGTCCGGAGTCATGCCCGGCAGGTTACGCGAGGGTGATCGTGTCCTCCGAGACGATAATCCGCTCGGCCGGGAGCGGCCGGGAAGCGGGTCCCGCCGCCACCGAGCCGTCGGCGACGCGGAACTTCGAGCCGTGGCAGGGGCAGTTGATGGTGCCGTCCGCGACCTTGTTCACCGTGCAGCCCTGATGGGTGCAGATCGCCGAGAACGCCTTGAACTCCCCGGCCGTGGGCTGGGTGACGACCACCTTCTCCTTCGCGAAGACCGTGCCCCCGCCGACCGGGATCTCGGCGGTCGTGGCCAGCGGGGCGGCGCCCGCCGAAGGAGTGGCGTCCGCGGAAGGGGTGGCGGCCGGGGCGCTCGGCGTGGCCGGCGCGCTGGTGCTCGTACCGCCGTCACCCCCGTCGTCCGAGCCGCAGCCCGTCGTCAGGGCTGCTGCGGCGAACAGGACGGTACGGCGAGGGGTGGCCCGTGAAGTCATGCCGCCAGCTTGGCCGCGCGACACGCCGGGGGCCCGCAACACGCCTGGACCCGCCGCCCGGCTCCCCCGCACGGCGGTCCCGGCGGGTGTGTACGCCGAGTGGCGGAGCACCCCGGTTCGGGTGACATTGGGCCTGTTCCGAACCGGACGAAAGGCAGGACCATGGCGGGTAACGACCTCGGCAGTCTCCTCGGGGGCCTCCTCGGAGGCTCCGGCGGACAGAGCGGCAGCGGCGGCGCCGGCGGCATCCTCGGCTCCCTGATCGGCGCCCTCGCCGGTGGAGGGAGCGGCGGCGCGGGTGGCGGCGCAAACGGCTCGAACCCGCTCGGCGGACTCCTCGACATGCTCACGCAGTCGGGTCTCGCCGACCAGGCGCAGTCCTGGGTCGGCACCGGCCGGAACCAGCCGGTCAGCGGTCCCCAGATCGCCCAGGCCCTCCCCGACGACGCCCTCCAGAAGGTCGCGGCGGACGCGGGCGTCAGCCCGCAGGAGGCGGCCGACCAGATCGCGCGGTCCCTGCCGCAGGCCGTCGACAAGCTCACCCCGAACGGCTCGGTGCCCCAGGGCTCCCTCGAGGACATCATCCGACAGCAGCAGCTCTGACCGTCTTCGGCGCCCGCCCTCCGTCTCGGAGGGCGGGCGCCGGGGCGCGCCGCCCCCGCCGCTGACTAGGCTGAACGGAGCACTGACGCAGGTAAGGAGCACGACGTGGCGGTACGAGCGGTCCGAGGAGCCGTCCAGCTGGAGCGGGACGAGGCCGGACACATGCGCGAACAGGTCGAGGAACTGCTCACCGCCGTCCTCACGCGCAACGACCTCACCACCGAGGACCTCATCAGCATCTGGTTCACGGCCACGCCCGACCTGCACAGCGACTTCCCCGCCGCCGCGGCCCGGGGCATCGGCATCGTCGACGTACCGCTGATCTGCGCACAGGAGCTCGACATCGAAGGCGCGATGCCGAGGGTCGTCCGGCTCCTCGCCCACGTCGAGACCGAACTGCCCAAGTCGCGGATCGCGCACGTCTACCTCGGCGCCGCGGCCGCCCTGCGCAAGGACATCGCCCAGTGAGAACAGCGCTCGTCATCGGAACCGGACTGATCGGCACCTCCGCCGCGATCGCCCTCGCCGGCCGGGGCGTCACCGTGCACCTGCGCGACCACGACCCGGCGCGGGCCCGCACGGCCGCCGCCCTCGGCGGAGGCACCGACGAGGCGCCCGAAGGGCCCGTCGACCTCGCGATCGTCGCCGTGCCGCCGGCGCACGTGGCCGCCACCCTCGCCGAGGCCATGACCGCCGGGCTCGCCCGCGGCTACCTGGACGTCGCAAGCGTCAAGGGCGGCCCCAAGCGGGAGCTGGAGGCCCTCGGCCTCGACCTCACCTCGTACATCGGTACGCACCCGATGTCCGGCAAGGAGCGCTCCGGCCCGCTCGCGGCGACCGCCGACCTCTTCGAGGGCCGGCCCTGGGTCCTCACGCCCGCCCGCGACACCGACACCGAGGTCCTCAACCTCGCCCTGGAGCTCGTCGCCCTCTGCCGGGCCGTCCCCGTCGTCATGGACGCCGACGCCCACGACCGGGCCGTCGCCCTCGTCTCCCACACCCCGCAGCTCGTGTCGTCGATGGTCGCCGCGCGTCTCGAGGAGGCCGACGAGTCCGCCGTACGCCTCTGCGGGCAGGGCATCCGCGACGTCACCCGGATCGCGGCCTCCGACCCGCGCATGTGGATCGAGATCCTCTCCGCCAACCCCGGCCCCGTCGCCGACGTCCTCTCCGGCGTCGCCGCCGACCTCGACGAGACCGTCCGCGCCCTGCGCTCGCTGCAGTCCGCCGACGAGGACAAGCGCAGGGACGGCGCCTCGGGCGTCGAGGACGTCCTGCGCCGCGGCAACGCAGGCCGCGCCCGCGTCCCCGGCAAGCACGGCGCCGCCCCCACGGTCTACGAGACCGTCGCCGTCCTCATCAGCGACCGGCCGGGCGAGCTGGCCCGGATCTTCGCCGACGCGGGGCGCGCGGGCGTCAACATCGAGGACGTCCGCATCGAGCACGCGACCGGCCAGCAGGCGGGTCTGGTCCAGCTGATGGTGGAGCCCTCGGCGGCCCCGGTCCTCGGCAAGGCCCTGCAGGAGCGGGGCTGGGCGCTGCGTACCGGCTGACGGGAACGGTCGGTGCGGGCCCGCGGCCGCGGGCCCGGCCGGCGGGGTGGGGGCGTGCCTGCGGGCCCGGTCCGACGGCGTCGGGGACCGGCTGGGCCGAACGGGTGCGTGGACTCGGTAACCTTGTGGAGGTCCCTTGCATCTCCGCCGGGTCCCGCCACTCACCCAGGAAGGTGTTCCCACCGTGGAATCCGTGATCGTCGCCATCGACGGGCCCTCCGGCACGGGCAAGTCCAGCACCTCCAAGGCGGTCGCCGCCAAGCTGGGGCTGAGCTACCTCGACACCGGCGCCCAGTACCGGGCGATCACCTGGTGGATGATCAGCAACGGCGTCGACGTCAGTGACGCCGAAGCCGTGGCGAACGCCGCCGCCAAGCCGGTGATCGTCTCCGGTACGGACCCGGCCCGGCCGACCATCACCGTCGACGGCGCCGACGCCGCGGGCCCCATCCGCACCGAAGAGGTCACCTCCAAGGTCAGCGCCGTCAGCGCCGTCCCCGAGGTGCGGGCGCTCATCACCGAGCTCCAGCGGAGCATCGCCAAGCGCGCCGAGCAGGGCATCGTCGTCGAGGGCCGGGACATCGGCACCACCGTCCTGCCCGACGCCGACCTGAAGATCTTCCTCACCGCCTCGCCCGAGGCCCGTGCCGCCCGCCGCTCCGGCGAGGTCAAGGGCGCCGACGTGCACGCGACGAAGGAAGCCCTGATCAAGCGGGACGCGGCCGACTCCAGCCGCAAGACCTCCCCGCTCGCGAAGGCCGACGACGCCGTGGAGGTCGACACCACCGACCTCACCCTGGACCAGGTCATCGAGTGCGTCGTCACCCTCGTCGACGAGAAGAGGGCGGCCGTCTAGTGACCGTGCCCTCCGCGAAGGGCGCCGCTGTCGGCCGACGCATCGGCATCGGGCTGATGTACGGCTTCTGGAAGCCGCGCGTCCTCGGTGCCTGGCGGGTCCCGGCCGCCGGCCCCGTCATCCTCGCCGTCAACCACGCGCACAACATCGACGGCCCCATGGTCATGGGCACCGCACCGCGGCCCGTGCACTTCCTCGTCAAGAAGGAAGCCTTCGTCGGGCCCCTCGGGCCCTTCCTGGAGGGCATCGGGCAGGTCAAGGTGGACCGCGAGAGCACCGACCGGAACGCGATAGGCAACGCCCTGGGCGTCCTGCAGCAGGGCGGCGTCCTCGGGATCTTCCCCGAGGGCACCCGGGGCGAGGGCGACTTCGCCTCGCTGCGCGTCGGCCTCGCCTACTTCGCCGTCCGCAGCGGTGCCCCGATCGTCCCGGTGGCCGTCCTGGGAAGCACCGAGCGCCGGGGACGGTTGGTCAAGGCGGCGCCTCCGTTGAGGGGCCGCGTCGACGTCGTCTTCGGTGACGCCTTCGAGGCCGGGGACGGATCGGGCCGCCGCACCCGCAAGGCCCTCGACGAGGCCACCGTACGAATCCAGGGGAAGCTCACCGACCACCTGGAAAACGCCAGGCGCCTCACCGGGCGCTGAGCGAGACTTTGAGTAGTGGGCCCCGCGGCCCGGGGACCCACCGACCACGAATGATCAAGGAACGGACTTCATGAACGACCAGCACGACCACGGAGCACTTGGCGACGCCGAGTACGCGGAGTTCATGGAGCTCGCTTCGGAAGAGGGCTTCGACGTCGAGGAGGTCGAGGGCGCGATCGAGGAGGCCGGCCACGGCCCCCTCCCCGTCCTCGCCGTCGTCGGCCGCCCGAACGTCGGCAAGTCGACCCTGGTGAACCGCATCATCGGCCGCCGCGAGGCCGTCGTCGAGGACAAGCCGGGCGTCACCCGCGACCGCGTCACCTACGAGGCCGAATGGGCCGGGCGCCGCTTCAAGGTCGTCGACACCGGCGGCTGGGAGCAGGACGTCCTCGGCATCGACGCCTCCGTCGCCGCCCAGGCCGAGTACGCCATCGAGGCGGCCGACGCCTGCCTCTTCGTCGTGGACGCCACCGTCGGCGCCACCGACACCGACGAGGCCGTCGTCAAGCTGCTCCGCCGCGCGGGGAAGCCGGTCGTCCTCGCCGCGAACAAGGTCGACGGCCAGTCCGGCGAGGCCGACGCGGCCACGCTCTGGTCCCTTGGACTCGGGGAGCCCTTCCCCGTCTCCTCGCTGCACGGCCGCGGCACCGGCGACCTCCTCGACGAGGTCCTGAGGAAGCTGCCCGAGGCTCCCGAGCAGCGCTTCGGCAACGCCGTCGGCGGCCCGCGCCGCATCGCCCTCATCGGCCGCCCGAACGTCGGCAAGTCCTCGCTCCTCAACAAGGTGGCGAACGAGGACCGCGTCGTCGTCAACGAGCTCGCGGGCACCACCCGTGACCCGGTCGACGAGCTGATCGAGCTCGGCGGCGTGACGTGGAAGTTCGTCGACACCGCCGGCATCCGCAAGAAGGTCCACCTCCAGGAGGGCGCGGACTACTACGCCTCCCTGCGGACGGCCGCCGCCGTCGAGAAGGCCGAGGTGGCCGTCATCCTCATCGACACCACCGACAACATCTCGGTCCAGGACCAGCGCATCATCACGATGGCGGTCGAGTCGGGCCGCGCCATCGTCATCGCCTACAACAAGTGGGACGAGCTCGACGAGGAGCGCCGCTACTACCTCGAGCGCGAGATCGAGACCGAGATGCAGCAGGTCGCCTGGGCGCCCCGGGTCAACGTCTCCGCGAAGACCGGCCGCCACATGGAGAAGCTGGTCCCGGCCATCGAGACCGCCCTCGCCGGCTGGGAGACCCGGGTCCCCACCGGCCGGCTCAACGCCTTCCTCGGCGAGATCGTCGCGGCCCACCCGCACCCGATCCGCGGCGGCAAGCAGCCCCGCATCCTCTTCGGTACGCAGGCGGGCACCAAGCCACCCCGCTTCGTGCTCTTCGCCTCCGGCTTCCTGGAGGCCGGCTACCGCCGCTTCATCGAGCGCCGTCTCCGTGAGGAGTTCGGCTTCGAGGGCACCCCGATCCACATCTCGGTCCGGGTCCGCGAGAAGCGCGGCCGCAAGAAGTAACACCGCCTGCTGAGGCGGGACACGGCTGAGGGCCGGGGCGCTGATCGCCCCGGCCCTCAGCCGTGTCCCCCGGTGGTGGTGCCTAGTGGCCCCTGCGAGGTCCTGGTGGCAGCGCCGCCTGCGCCTGCGGTTGGGGTTGCTGCGCCGTCCACGCCGGGGGATACGCCGCGGCGTACCGCTGCGCGTGTCCGTGTACGCCCGTGCTCAGCGCCGTACCGAAGGCCCGGAAGCTCAACCCCTCCTCGCCGCTGCGGTCACCCGGCAGCGTGCGGAACGACCTGCGGTACTCCGAGAACAGGGCGTCGTAGATCGGCGTGGCCGAAGGGCCCGCCGTGACGTCCTGCGCGGGGCGCATCGAAGGGATCTGACTCGGATACGGCTGGGGGAAGGGGTCGTATGCGTGCACGTAGGTGCCAACGACCCCGCCGCCCGTCGGATGCGGGCGGCTCTCCGAATGGGGTGCCCGCCGGGGACGCGGCACGGTCGGAGTCCCCGGTGTGCCCGTGGGACCGGCCGGTCCCACGGGCACACCGGGGAGCTGCTGGCCGATCGAGCCCACCGGGGCGGCGAAGACCAGCACGGTGTGCGACTTGTTGGCCGCCGCACGCCAGCCCTCGGTCACCTGGAGCGGCTGGTGCGCCTGCCACCAGGCGGCCTGACCGGCGCCGCCGGGACCCGGCTGGAGGACGGAGTGCAGCTGGCCCATGGCGACCAGGACCGACCAGCCCGGCAGCGCCGCCGGCTTCGCGTTCAGGTCCATGACCTGCTGGAAGCCCTGGTCGGCGAGGAGCGGCAGGAACTCGTCGGTGAGGCCGTCCGAACCCGGGCGGGCCACGGGGGCGGTCGGCTCCACGACGAGCGCCGGGTGCAGCTCGCCCTCGATCAGGACGAGACCGCTCGTGACGCCGAGCACGGCCTGCTCGGGGTGGGCGGCGGTGAGCGCGGCTGCGGTGTCCGTCGCCGTGATCGAGGCGACGGCTCCCTGGAGCTGCTCCTCGGCGACCCGGACGACCTGCGACGGAATGCAGCTGGCGTGGGCGAACGCCAGGACCGCGGTCTCCTCGCCGACGAACAGCACCGTGCTGGTGCGCTCCTGATCGGAGTCCCCCGGCGTGCGGCAGGAGGTGCAGTCGTAGCTGCCCGGGGCGTTGTCGCCGGCGAGCAGCCGGTCCGCTTCTTCGTCGCCGATCTCGGCGCGTACGTCCTCGCTGACGTCGAGCATGCGCGGCACGGGGGGCTCCCTGGACTCGGTACGGGGGGACGCCGGGCCGTTCCCGGTCGTCTCATGCCGAGTTCAACGGGTCAGGCTCGGCCGGGGTCACGCGCGGAAGCGAGGCAACTTGCCTCCGGCTCGTGCGCCGGCCCCCGTGACTCCGACCGGGTGGGGTGTTGACAGTGTTCCGCGCGGCACGGGCCGGGGGTGCCGGCGGGCTGCCTAGCCTGCCCCGATGTCGAAGATCCGATTTTGGACAACCGGTTCCCTCGTGGTGGCGTCCGCGGCCGCGCTGCTGACTCTGGCCCCGGCACCCGCCGTGGCCAAGGACGTGCCGACGGGACCCGGAAGCACCTCCACCGTGCTCCGGGACGTACCCGCCGTGCTCCGGGACGCCTCCCACGGGCTTCGTGACGTGTCCGACGGGCTGCGGGCCGCCGCGGCCGTGCCCTCGTACCCCTGTGCGAAGGACCAGTGGCCGTGGGGCTGCGTCGCCGAGTGCGAGAGCAGCGGCCGCTGGCACGTCAACACCGGCAACGGCTTCTACGGGGGCCTCCAGTTCTGGCACCCGACCTGGGTCGAGCACGGCGGCCTCGCGTACGCCGAGCGCGCCGACCTGGCGACCCGGCCGCAGCAGATCACCGTCGCGGAGGAGGTGCTCCGCACCCAGGGCTGGGGGGCCTGGCCCGTCTGCTCCAAGCGGTACGGGCTGAGCGGGCGCGTCCACACCGTCCGGCCCGGCGACACGCTCAGCTCGGTCGCCCGCCGCTTCGGGATCAAGGGCGGCTGGCAGGCCCTGTACAAGGCGAACCGCGACCTGATCGGGGCCGACCCGAACCGGGTCGTCGTCGGCACCATGCTGCGGATCGACCCGCTCTGATCCGCCGTCACGTGAGCTCGGCCGGTTCCCCGCTGAACGCGAGGGAGCCGCGCCGCAGCTCGTGCACCAGCGAGCCGGGCGGCAGCCCGTCCGGTACGCGCTGCTCGGCGAGCACCACCGCGGCCCCGCCCTCCACGGCGAGCGCCGCGAGGCGCCGGTACGTACGGGCCGCGACCGGCGGGGCCAGACCGAGCGAGGGCTCGTCGACGAGCACCACGCGCGCGTGGGCCGCCAGGAGGGCGCGCGAGAGCGCCAGCATGCGGCGCTCCCCACCGGAGAGGGTTCCGGCGGTCCGGGACAGCAGGGGGACGAGTTCCGGGTACGGGGGAGCTGCCCCGGGCGCGGAGAGCGCGAGGTTCTCGGCGACCGTGAGGCCCGCGTACACCGCCTCCAGGTCGGGTACGAAGCACAGTCCGCGGCGTGCCCGTTCGTGGGCCCGCAGCCGGGTCACGTCGTCGCCGCGCCACAGGACCCGGCCCGCGGAGAGGCGCACCGTGCCCGCGAGGGCGCCCAGGGCCGTCGTACGCCCCGAGCCGTTCCGGCCCAGGAGCACGGTGACCGTACCGGCCGGCACGGGCAGGTCCAGGCCGTGCAGGGCCTCCAGCGGGCCGTAGCGGACCCGTGCGCCGCGCAGGGCCATGGCGAGGGTCATGACACGATCCGGCCGCCTTCCATGGTGTGCACCGTGTGGGCGATCCCGGCGACCAGGTCCAGGTCGTGCTCGACGACCAGGACCGTCAGGCCGTCGGCGGCCAGCGCGGCGAGGATCCGGGCGAGTGCGGCCGTCTCGGCGGTGTCGAGACCGGCGGCGGGCTCGTCGAGGAGCAGGGTGTGCGGCTGCCCGGCGAGCGCGCGTGCCAGCTCGACCCGGCGCAGGACTCCGGTGGGCAGGTCGGCCGCCGGCTCGTGCCGTACCCGTCCGGCGAGCCCGAGCAGCCGGAGGCTCCGCTCGACGGCAGCGGGGTCTGTACGGATCCTGCCCTGCTCCTGGCCGAGGCGGACGTTCTCCTCGACGGTGAGCGAGGGGAAGACGGCGAGGCGCTGGAACGTGCGGGCGATGCCGAGTCTTGTGCGGGTGTGGGCGGGGCGGGAGGTGATGTCGGTGCCGTCGAGGGTGACCCGGCCGTGGTGGGGACGGAGGGTTCCGGCGAGACAGTCGAACAGGGTGGACTTGCCGGCGCCGTTGGGGCCGACGAGGGCGGTGACGCGGGAGGGGGCGAGGCGGAGGGTGACGTCGCTCAGGGCGCTGACCCCTCCGGGGTAGGTGACGGTGAGGTGGTGGGCGTGGAGCCGTGCGGGTGCGGGGGCGGGTGCGGGGGCCGGTGCGGCGCGGTGGGGGTGCGTCCGGCCTTCGGCCGGACCGGGGTTCCCACGCGCACCACCCGTGCTGCTTATCGACAGAGGTGTGGGTCTTCCCGTGGGGGGTGCCTCGCCGTCGGCGGCCTTCCGTGAGGGGGCCTTCCGGGGGAGCAGATTCATCAGGGGCGGGATCCGGCCCGTCAGTGCCGCCAGGAGGCCGAGGAGGAGGGCTGCCGCGCCCGCGTGCGGGCCCGCGTCCAGGGTTACCAGGAGGGTGGCCGCCGCCAGCGGGGTCAGCAGGCTGTCGGCGCCCAGGACCAGGACCGCGGCGAACCACAGCAGACCCCGCACCGGGTCGTACGCCTCCGGCTCGTAGGCGCGCAGGCCCATGCCGAGGAGGACGCCGCCGAGGGCCGCCAGGGCCGCGCCCAGGACGAACGCCAGGAGCTTCAGACGGGGGACGGGGACGCCCGAGGCCTCCGCGCCCGGCTCGTGGTCCCGCAGGGCGGCGAGCGCCCTGCCCGTACGGCCCCGGCGGAGCGCCGCCACCAGGGCCAGGCAGCCCGCCAGGACGAGGAGTTCGAGGGCGTAGAAGGCGCGGTCGTCGGAGAAGCCCGCCGGGCGGCCGAGGGACAGGCCGGCCGTCGCGTACGGCTGGGTGAGGACGAAGCGGCTCACCGCCACCCCCGTCGCGAGGGTCACGAGCGCGAGCGCCAGGCCGTGCCTTCGGATGGCGGGCCGGCCCGTCAGCAGGCCCACCGCGGCCACCAGTGGCACCGCGAGCCCGAGCGCCACGAGGCCCGGCACCCCACGTGTCGTCAGGAGGGCCGTGAAGAGGGCGCCCAGACCCGCGTACGCCGCCTGCCCCAGGGCGATCTGGCCTCCCCGTCCCGCCACCACGACCAGGGACAGGAGGATCACCGCGAGCGCCGGGACCTGGATCGCCGTGTGCAGGTCCGAGCCGGCGAACCCGAGCGGGAGGAGCAGCAGCACGCCCACGACGAGCCACACGCCCCCCGGCACCCGGCCGGAGCGCACCGGCGGCGGCAGCGCGTCCCGGCCCTTGCCGCCGATCCCCGGCAGGACGAGCGCCGCCACCAGGAGCGCCACCACGAACAGGTTCGCCCCGACGGCCTGGAGCAGCGCTCCCGCCCAGCCCTCCGGGTGCAGCCGGGTCAGCTGGGCCTGCGCCACGCCGATCGCGAGCGCGGCGGCCACCGCGACCGGCAGCGACCGCATCCGGGCGATGACCGCGACGGCGATCACCTCGACGACGAGCAGCGGCATCCCGTACGGGTCGAGCCTCAGGTACGGGGCGAGCAGCACCCCGGTGAGCCCGGCCGTGAACGAGCCGAACGCCCAGCCGGCCGCCGCGACCCGGTCCGCGTCGATCCCGGACAGCACCGCGAGCGGACGGTTGTCGATCACGGCGCGCAGCTCCCGGCCGAACCGCGTCCACCGGGTCACCGCGCCCACCAGACAGGCGAGCGCCACCACCGCCCCGAGCTGCGCCCAGGGGTCGTCGCCGAGGAGCACCGGAGCGTCGTCCTGTGCCCCCGGGCCCCACAGGAGCACCGCCGCGCCCACGAGCAGGACGAAGACGCCGATCGAGGCCACCAGGGTCCGCGCCGGGTCCGCCCCGCGCCGCGCGAGGGGCCGGAACACCGCGCGGTCCAGGACGAGCCCGACGCCGGGGGCGACCAGCAGGAGGGTGACGAGGGCGCCCAGGGGCAGCGGCCAGTGCCAGACGACGACCAGCTGGCGCAGTACGTACGCGCAGATCATGGCTACCGCGCCGTGCGCCAGGTTCAGCACGCCGGTCGCCCGGTGGGTGACGACGAGGCCGATCCCGGTGAGCGCGGCCGCGCTGCCGACCGCGAGACCGGCGAGCGTCAGCTCGTACGTCAGGGAGGCCATCAGGACGGCCACGGTTCGCACACCGGGCAGGGGGCCAGGGACGCCTTGCCCGCCTCCACCGCGTCCGCCTTGCCCGCCACCAGCGGGCAGTCCGGCCGGTGCGCCAGGGTTCCGCCGGGGACCCGGAGCAGCGGGCCGTCGGGGGAAGGGGCCGCAGGGTCCGGCTCAGTCCCGGGCTCGGGGCGGATCGGCTCAGGGCGGCCCGCTTCCGGAGGGCGTACGGGAAGCGCGTACGCCGTCGCCACGAGCACCGCGCCCGCCACGATCAGTGCCGCTCCCGGCACCGTGCACGAGGCCAGATAGGGCAGCTGCCGCTCCGCGAACCGTTCGCCGGAGATCCCGTACCAGCCGAGCACGCACAGCACCGCGCCTCCGGCGGTCGCCGCGAGGCCGGCCCACAGCAGGATGCGGGATGTCGGCACGGGGTCTCCCTCGTCTCTTCCCTTCTTCCTTGCACTATGCCCCGGATATTGCGCTATGCCCTGATCCGTCCCACCCTGGAAGCATCCGGCCGTACGGCCCCTGAGGGACACCCGGTGGTGAGCCAGATGGTTTTCGAACGACCCGGCCGACGTCCCCGGCTCGCGGCACTCGTGGCCGCCGCCGTCCTGGTGCTCACGCCCGCCGTGGCGAGCTGCTCCGACGACGGAGAAGGGCGCTCCACGGACCTGGAGACATCGGCACCGCCCGGGATGACGGCCCTGCCCCCCGACGCCGACGAGCCCGACGACCCCGCCGCCGCGGAGGCGGAGATCACCGAGAACTGGACGGCGTTCTTCGACCCGAAGACCCCCGTCGACCAGAAGGTGCGGCTCCTGGAGAACGGGGAGGAGATGCGGGACGTCCTCGGGGCCTTCGCCGGTGACAAGAACGCGGCCATGACCTCGGCGAAGGTCACGGGCGCCGAGTTCACCTCCGACACCGAGGCGAACGTGACGTACGACCTGCTGGTCGGCGGAAACCCGGCCCTGCCCGACGCGCAGGGCACCTCGGTCCTCCAGGACGACACCTGGAAGGTCTCCGTGAGGACCCTGTGCGGCCTGGTCGAGATGAGCGGTGTCACCGTCCAGGGCTGCTGAGGCGGCAGCCGGGCTGCTCCTGGCCCTCACGCTGCTCCTCCTCACGGCCTGCGGCAGCCGGCTCCCGGAGCGCGCCTTCGAGACGCGGCCCACCGTCCACCCCTCCGGCGGTGAGCCGCTCCGCGTCGGGATCATCACCAGCGCCACGGGCCCGGTCGGCGGGCAGGCCCTCATCGGGCCGCGCGACGGAGCCCGCGCCTACTTCGACGCGCTCAACGCCCGCGGCGGTCTCGACGGGCGCCGCATCGAGGTGGAGACCTGCGACGACGGGGGCAGCGGCGTCGGCAACAACACGTGCGTGCACCGGCTGATCGACGAACGCCGGGTCTTCGCCCTCGTCGCCACCACCGCCCTCGACTACGAGGGCGCGCCGCTCGTCGCCCGCGCCGGCGTCCCCGACATCGGCGGCCAGCCCCTCACCCCCGCGTACGACACCCATCCGCACCTCTACGGGATCTACGGCAGCTCCGCCCCGCGTACCGGCGAGAAGCCCGGCTGGGACGGGACCCTGTACGGCGGGACCGAGGTCTACCGGTGGTTCGCGCAGGAGCGGGGCGCCAGGACCGCCGCCGTCGTCTCCTACAACCAGGCCGCGTCCGCCGCGTACGCCCGGCTCGTCACCCGGGGACTGCGTGCCGAGGGCTACCGGGTCGTCGAGGAGCAGGTGGACTTCGCCCTGCCCAACTTCCGCGCCGTGGCGGCCGACCTGCGGGCCCAGCACGTCGACGTCCTCTTCGACGCCATGGACACCCACGGCAACGTGCGCCTGTGCGAGGCGATGGAGACCCTCGGGGTCCGGGTCGACGCCAAGGTCACCCACGTGCAGAACTGGTCCTCGTCCGTCGCCCGCGACTACGCCCGCGCCCCCGGCTGCCGGGACGCCCTCTGGGTGACCGGCGCCAGCCGCAACCACCAGGACACCGGACACCCGGCCGTCCGCGAGTTCCGCGCGGCGATGGGGGACCGGCCGCTGTCCCAGTGGCAGCTGGAGGGCTGGGCGGCGGCCATGTGGTTCACCGACGCGGCCCGCTCCTGCCTCGCCGGGGACGGACTCACCCGGGCGTGCGTCGAGGAGTACATGAACCGCCCCGAGCCGTACACCGCACGGGGACTGCTGCTGCCCGTCCGCTTCGAGCACCTGGACCGGCCCCCCGCGACCCGGAACACCTGTCTCTCCGTGGCCCGTTGGCAGGACGGCCGGGGCTGGGTGAGCCAGGGCGAGATGACGCGGAACTGCGCGACCGTGCCCCAGCTCGGCTACCGGCCGTGAACACCGGGGCTTCACCGGCAGTACAGTCGGGCGACCGATCAACTGACCGGGGGGAACCGGCAGCGCGATGCGTATCTCCTTTCTGCTCCACAACGGCTACCACTACGGCGGCACGATCCGGACGACGTTCACCCTCGCCGAGGAACTGGCGGAACGTCACGAGGTCGAGATCGTCTCGGTGTTCCGCCACCGGGACCGCCCGCTCCTCGGCCTGCCCTCGGGGGTGACCCTGCGCCACCTCGTCGACCTGCGCAAGGACAGCCCCGGGTACGACGGCGACCACCCCGACTTCCACCGCCCCGCCGAGGTCTTCCCGCGCGGCGACGGACGCTGGAAGCAGTACAGCGCCCTCACCGACGCCCGGATCGGGGAGCACCTGCGCGGGGTCGAGGCCGACGTGCTCGTCGGCACCCGCCCCGGGCTCAACGTGCACCTCGCCCGGCAGGCCCGGCGGGGCCCGGTCCTCGTCGGCCAGGAACATTTGATCCTCGACGGCCACAGCTACCGGCTGCGCCGGGACATCGGCCACGAGTACACGCTCCTCGACGCCGTCACCACGGTCACCGACGCGGACGCCCGCGCCTACCGGAAGCTGGGGCTGCCCGGCGTACGGATCGAGGCCGTGCCCAACAGCGTGCCCGCGCCCCCGGGACCGTCCGCCGACCACGCGGCGAAGACCGTCGTCTCGGCGGGCCGGCTGACCGCGGTCAAGCGGTACGACCTGCTGATCGACGCCTTCGCCGAGGTGGCGGCCGACCACCCCGACTGGAAACTGCGGATCTACGGCACCGGCGACGCCGTCCAGGACCTCAAGGGACCGCTGACCCGCCAGATCAAGGACCGGGGCCTCGGCGAGCAGGTCTTCCTCATGGGCTCGGTGACCCCGCTCGAACCGGAGCTCGCCAAGGGCTCGATCGCGGCCGTGACCTCGCAGCGCGAGTCCTTCGGCATGACCATCGTCGAGGCGATGCGCTGCGGACTCCCGGTGGTCTCCACCGACTGCCCGCACGGGCCGCGCGAGATCATCGAGGACGGGGTCGACGGCTTCCTGGTGCCGGTCGACGACGTGGCCGCGTTCGCGCGAGCACTGCGCCGGCTCGTCGAGGACGACGAACTGCGCGCCAAGACGGCACGGGCCGCGCTCGCCGCCGCCGAGCGCTTCGATCCTGCCAGGATCGCCGCCCGGCACGAGGCGCTCTGGACGGAACTCGTCGAGCGGGGCGCGGGGCGGCGCACCCACCCCCAGGGGCGGGAGTCGCTCCACCGGCGGGCCGGCCGGGCCGTCGACGCGGTCTACACCCTGAAGGCGAAGGTGGGCCGGCTGGTCCGCCGCCTCCGCTGAACCCCCGGATCCCGCTCATCGAGGACAGAAGTCGTCCGCGAGGGCTGGCAGACTCGGCGCCATGTTGGAGACCTCCGCACGGCTCTTGCGTCTGCTCTCGCTGCTCCAGGCCCACCGGGAGTGGTCCGGCGCCGACCTCGCCGAGCGGCTCGGGGTCACGCCCCGGACCGTACGGCGGGACGTCGACCGGCTGCGGGTGCTCGGCTACCCCGTCCACGCGAGCCCGGGCACCGGCGGCGGGTACCAGCTGGGCGCCGGCGCCGAGCTGCCGCCGCTGCTCCTCGACGACGAGGAGGCCGTGGCGGTCGCCGTCGGACTGCGCGCCGCCGCGGGGCAGGGGGTCGAGGGCATCGGCGAGAGTTCGGTACGGGCCCTTGCCAAGCTGGAACAGGTCCTGCCGGGGCGGCTGCGGCGCCGGGTGAGCGCCCTGAACGCCTTCACCGTGCCGATGCTGCGCACCCCGCGCGAGCGGATCGACCCGGCGGTGCTCACCGAACTCGCCCACGCCTGCCGGGACGCGGAGCGGCTGCGCTTCGAGTACCGCGACCACGGCGGGGCGCCCACCCGCAGGACCGTCGAGCCGCACCGCCTGGTGTGCAGCGAGCGGCGCTGGTACCTGGTCGCCTGGGACGTGGACCGGGCCGGCTGGCGTACCTTCCGGGCCGACCGGATCGTGCCGACACCGCCGCACGGCCCCCGCTTCACGCCCCGCGAGCCGCCCGCCGAGGACCTGGCCGCCTATGTGGCGAAGGGCGTGTCCACCGCCGCGTACGCCACCGAGGCGACGGTCCGGCTGCACGTGCCGCTCGCCGAGGCCGCGGCGGCCGTCGGCGCCGTCGACGGCATCCTCACGGCGGACGGGGAGGACGCCTGCCTGCTGCGGACCGGGGCCCACAGCCTCGACCTGATGGTGATCCACGTGTCGCTGATCGGCTTCGAGTTCGAGGTGCTCGACCCGCCGGAGCTGGTCGACCGGGTACGGGCGCTCAGGGACCTGTTGTCCCGTTCTCTCGACCGGCCGGCCGGCGCTCCGGCGGCGGACTCGTGAGCCGCATCCGCTCGTAGTCGGCGAACTCGGGGTGGTGCAGGTCGAAGGCGGGCGCCTCGGAGCGGATCTGGGGCACCGCCTCGAAGTTGTGCCGGGGCGGCGGGCAGGAGGTCGCCCACTCGAGCGAGCGACCGAAGCCCCACGGGTCGTCGACCTCGACCTTCGCGCCGTACCGGTGGGTCCGCCACACGTTGTAGAGGAACGGCAGCGTGGAGGCGCCGAGCAGGAAGGCGCCGATCGTCGACACCGTGTTGAGGGCGGTGAAGCCGTCGGCGTCCAGGTAGTCGGCGTACCGCCGGGGCATGCCCTCGGCGCCGAGCCAGTGCTGCACCAGGAACGTCAGGTGGAAGCCGGCGAACAGCGTCCAGAAGTGGACCTTGCCGAGCCGCTCGTCGAGCATCCGGCCGGTGAACTTCGGCCACCAGAAGTAGAAGCCGGCGAACGTCGCGAAGACGACCGTGCCGAACACCGTGTAGTGGAAGTGGGCGACCACGAAGTACGAGTCGGTGACGTGGAAGTCCATCGGGGGCGAGGCGAGGATCACTCCGGTGAGGCCGCCGAAGAGGAAGGACACCAGGAAGCCGACGGCCCACAGCATCGGCGTCTCGAAGGAGAGCGAGCCCCGCAGCATCGTGCCGGTCCAGTTGAAGAACTTCACGCCGGTGGGCACCGCGATGAGGAACGACAGCATCGAGAAGAACGGCAGCAGCACCGCCCCCGTCACGAACATGTGGTGGGCCCAGACGACCACCGAGAGGCCGGTGATGCCCATGGTGGCGGCGATCAGCGTCGCGTAGCCGAAGATCGGCTTGCGGGCGAAGACCGGGATGATCTCGCTGACGATCCCGAAGAACGGCAGCGCGATGATGTAGACCTCGGGATGGCCGAAGAACCAGAAGAGGTGCTGCCAGAGCAGCGCGCCGCCGTTCTCGGGCTGGAAGACCACGGAGCCGAGGCGCCGGTCCGACTCCAGGACGAGCAGGGCCGCGGCGAGCACCGGGAAGGCCATGAGGACCAGGATCGCGGTGAAGAGCACGTTCCAGGTGAAGATCGGCACGCGGAACATGGTCATGCCGGGCGCCCGCATCCCGATGATCGTCGCGAGGAAGTTCACCGACGTGAGGATGGTGCCGAAGCCGGACAGCGCGAGACCCATGATCCACAGGTCGGCGCCGACGCCGGGGGAGCGTTCGAGGCTGTTGAGGGGCGCGTACGCGGTCCAGCCGAAGGCGGGCGGCCCGCTGGGCACGAGCAGCGAGGCGAGCACCATCAGACCGCCGAAGAGGAACAGCCAGTACGAGAGCATGTTCAGCCGGGGGAAGGCGACGTCGGGCGCGCCGATCTGGAGCGGCACCAGTTCGTTGGCGAAGCCGGCGAAGGTGGGCGTCGCGAAGAGCAGCAGCATGATCGTGCCGTGCAGGGTGAAGGCCTGGTTGAACTCCTGGTTCGAGACGATCTGGAGTCCGGGGCGCGCCAGCTCGGCCCGCATCAGCATCGCCATGAGGCCGGCCACCAGGAAGAAGACGAACGAGGTCCCCAGGTAGAGGTGGCCGATCTTCTTGTGGTCGGTCGTGGTCAGCCAGTCGATCAGCACGCGGCCGTGCCGGTGCCGGGTCGATTCGGCGGTCGCGGTCGCTGTCCCGTTGCCCATCGCTTCCTCCGCCTCGCCGTCGTCCCGGCTCCGCGTCGCCGGGCGTCCGGACAGCGTAAGCATTGTGTAAGGGAACAGTGAGCGGCTCGGGTGCGCGTCGCCGACCCAATTCGGGGCGGACGCGGGGGAAGCGGGAATTGCGTGCGGGTTATCGGCTCTTCCGGGCCCCTTCGTGTGAACTGCTGGTGGTGCTACGGAATTACTGGAGAAGCGGCCGGAATCTGTCTCCCCGGGCGAAGGTGATCATGCCAAACATATGTCGAGAACTTGTGACACAAGCGTGACCGCCAAGGGACTAACGTGAGGGTCATGGCACCCACATCGCGCACTCCCGAACCGCCCCGCGACGCCCCCGAGTCCTATGTGGGCCTCGACGCGGAAGGCGCCGCACAGCTCGCCAGGACGCGGGGCTGGAGCACCGTCAGAGCGCTGCCGCCCGGCTCGATCATCACGATGGAGTACCTGGTGGGACGCATCAACTTCGAGGTCGAGGACGGCACGGTCACCCGCTGCTGGATCGGCTGACGGGCGCGTCCCGGGCACGGCGAAGGCCCCGGCCGATGACGGCCGGGGCCTTTCGCGTACGCGTGACGGTCGTGGGCGGTCAGCCGCGGGCGACCGGGGAGCGCCGGCCGCCGGCCACCCCCACCGGCTCCCTGGCGGGCTCCCGGGCGGGCTCCTCCGGGCCGGCCGGACGCGGCGGGAACAGGCCGGGGCGCGGTCCGCCGGAGGCCACGGGCAGCGAGGGCACGAGCCGACGACGGTCCCGCAGCCGCTCGCGCAGCCGGTCGCGCAGAGTCAGGATCCACGCCTCCGCCACGGCGATCACCGGCTCGCACCAGGGCAGCGCGAGGAGGACGAGCAGTCCGGCGGCCCAGCCCAGGAGGACGTCGCTCAGCCAGTGCGTACCCAGGTAGACGGTCGTGAGGCCGACGCCGAGCGCGACCACGGCGGAGAGCGCCGACAGATAGCGCCTGGCCCGCGGGGTGGTCGCCAGATAGGCGAGGATGCCCCAGGTCACCACCGCGTTGGCGGTGTGACCCGAAGGGAATATGTCACCGCCCGCGAAGAGCTCGGCCGAGCCGACCTGAGTCGCGTAGTGGGGTCCGAGGCGGCCGAGTCCGAGCTTGACCGCGCCGACCGTGACGTTGAGCAGCAGGAGGGCGGCGCCGAGGCAGAGCAGGGGCCGCAGCGTGTGCTGGCGCCAGGAGCGCCAGCCCAGCCAGGCGGCCACCATGACGGCCGTGGGGCCACGCTGGCCGAGGACGACGTAGTAGTCGAGGAAGCCGTGGATCCCGGGCCACTGCTGGTACGGCCGGAAGAGCATGATCTTCCAGTCGAGGGTCACCAGCCAGGTCGACAGCAGCACGGCCACGACGATGGCCAGATAGAACGCCGACGTCCCGCCGAAGAGGGCGAGACGCGTACGGGTCATCCCCGGGACCTCTATCTTCGGCGGTTCCGGCTCCCGGTCCAGCCGGGCAAAGATGTCGGTACGCACCCAATCGACGTTACAGGGAGTGAGAAGCAGACCCGGTCGATCCGCTCCCTTCGTGATGTTGATGTGATGTGGAGTAGGTCTCAGCGACCGGCCTATTCGAGACGTCCGTCGGGAAATCCGATGACCTTCCGCCCTATTGCCGGAGGGGTCATTGTCGGAAGAGTGTTTGAGCCGGTGGAATTCCTTCAAACACGCGTCCGTGCGGAATTCCATGCGACGCGCGGACCGACCCGAGTGGCGTACGCCACACCCGGAGCCCCGCCGGGGTGAGAGCTGCACCACGCGCTCGGGGCTCGGACTCGCGTACGCTGACGGCTCACTCGCCCGTCGATGCCGGGCCGCCCCAGGGGCATAAGCCCTGGTCGGGGGCCGCCGAGCGCGAGAGCTTCACCGGGAGGTACGCACATGTCGCGGACGAACACGGCCCAAGAGCGAACGCCCGCCGCCACCGGCGCCGGAGTCAACCGCTGGGTTGTCCTTCTCGTCCTCTGCGTGAGTCTCCTCCTGGTCGCCCTCGACGCGACCATCCTCCACGTCGCCGTCCCCTCGCTCACCGAGGACCTGCGTCCCAGCTCCACCGCGCTGCTCTGGATCGTCGACGCCTACCCCCTGATCTGCGCCTCGCTCCTCATCCTCTTCGGCACCCTCGGCGACCGGGTCGGACGGCGGAGGATCCTCCTCCTCGGATACGCGCTCTTCGGCATCGCCTCCGCGGTCGCCGCGCTCGCCACCGAACCCGGTGTCCTCATCGCGGCCCGCGCGCTGCTCGGCGTCGGCGGCGCCATGATCATGCCCGCCACGCTCTCCATCCTCCGGGCGGTCTTCCCCGACCGGCGGGAGCGCGCCACCGCCATCGGCGTCTGGACCGCGGTCGCCGCGGTCGGCGCCGCCGCAGGACCCGTCCTCGGCGGCTTCCTCGTCGAGCACTACTGGTGGGGCTCCGTCTTCCTCATCAACATTCCCCTGATGGCACTGATCCTGCCGCTCGGCCGCCGCCTCCTCCCCGAGTCCCGGGGAGCCGCCGACGGACCCTGGGACGTCCTCGGCGCGCTCATGGCCGCCGCCGGTGTGCTCGGCTGCGTCCTCGGCGTCAAGCGCGCCGGGGCCGGCGACCCGCTCCTCGCCCTGCCGACCGCGGGGCCGCTGCTGCTCGGAGCCGCGCTCCTCGTCCTCTTCGTACGGCGGCAGAGGCGGCGCCCGCACCCGCTGATCGACATGGGGCTCTTCTCCCGGGCGGCCTTCACCACCTCGGTCGGCTGCATCGTCATCGGCATGCTGGCCCTGGTCGGCCTGGAGCTGATCGCCGTGCAGTACCTCCAGCTGGTCCTCGGGCTCAGCCCCCTGGAGACCGGGCTCCGGCTGCTTCCGCTCACCTTCGCCGCCATGGCCGCCGGCGCCACCGGCTCCTACACCCTCCGAAGGATCGGACCGCGCCGGATGGTCGGCTGGGGCTTCGTGCTCACCGCCGCCGCCGTGCTGCTGCTCACCTTCATGGGGCAGCACGACCGGCCGCTGCTGCTCACGGTGGGCTTCGTGCTGCTCGGCTTCGGTCTGCAGACCACGCTGTTCTCGGCGTACGAGTCGATGCTGAGCGAGGCGCCGCAGCGCAGCGCGGGCGGCGCCGCCGCGATCGGCGAGACCTCGTACCAGCTCGGTGCCGGCATGGGCATCGCCCTGCTCGGCAGTGTGATGAACGCGGCGTACGCCCCCGGGCTGGCCGCCGTTCCCGGGGTGCCCGCGGAGGCGAGCAGGGCCGCGGCGAACTCGCTCGGCGAGGCCTACCAGGTGGCCGACCAGCTCGGCGGCGCGGCGGGCGGCGCGTTGCACCAGGCCGCCCGGCATTCCTTCGTGGACGGGCTGCACGTCACGCTCTTCGTGAGCGCGGGGCTGCTGCTCCTCGGCGCGGTGATGGCCCGGCGGCTGCCCCGGATGATGGAGTGCCCGGAGGATTCGGCGGAGCCGGTGGCGGCCGAGTCCGCGGTGAGGGGTCTTTCGAAGCGGGCGGAGTGCCCGGGGCCCTCGGGGTCCCCCGAGGCGGTCGCGACCGCGGAGCCGTCCCTGCTCGCCCGGGCGTCCGAGCCGCGGGTGCCCACGACCCGGGAAGCGATCGAGCCCGCCGGTTCGGGGCGTCCGGCACACTGACCCGATCCTTCGGGGGGTGCCCGGCCGGACCGGCGGACCCGCTCAGCTCTGGTTGAAGAAACCGTCCTGCCGGCGCCGGCCCGTCTCGCCGGTGACGATCTGGGTGTCGGCGGGGGTCAGCAGGAAGACCCGCGTCGCCACGCGCTCGATCGAACCGCGCAGGCCGAAGGCGAGGCCGGCGGCGAAGTCCACCACGCGCTTGGCGTCGTTCGGCTCCATCGCGGTCAGGTTCACGATCACCGGAACACCGTCCCGGAAGAGCTCTCCGATGCCCCGGGCGTCCCGGAAGCCGTCGGGGGAGACGGTGGCGATCCGGCGGCCCCGGTCCTCGGCGGTGTCCGTGGCGACCCGGACCCGGGGGTCCGTCACCCAGGCGTCGCCGCCCTCGGCACCGTCGGCGTACTCGTCGTCGTAGTAACGCTCGTCGTTGTCCTCGACGAGTCCCAGCCAGGCACTCGCCTTGCGCACCGATCCCATGGACGCCTCCTTTCAGCGCGGTCACTTGTGGTTCCGCAATCCCTATCGTCCTTCATGATGCGGATCGCGCGCCAAGTGGATAGACGGCGCGCAGGGGATTCGTGACGGGACTGGTGCAGAACGTGAGCACCGTTTCCTGGCGATTCGTCAGGAAACTTGCGGTATGCGGGGCCTGAGGGAGGGCCATGTAGCTGAAAATATGAAAGTCGGGCCGGAAGGGTGACGACGGGCGCGTACGGGTGAACGCGCCCGCTCGCTACGATGCCGCCGAGGCCGCTCCGCGGCATCGCGCGCAGCCCACGGGGGAGTCTTTGTTCGGAATCGTCAGGCCCTGCACCCACCGCCTCACGGACGGCCTGAAGGTCGAGTGGATGGCCCACCTCTGCGGCCTCTGCCTGGCGCTTCGCGCCGACCACGGGCAGTTCGCCCGGGTCGTCACCAACTACGACGGGCTCATCGTCTCCGTCCTGACGGAGGCTCAGACCGGCCCGGTGGCAAGCGGACGGCGCACCGCGGGGCCCTGCCCGCTGCGCGCGATGCGGACCGCGCCCGTGGCCCGGGGCGACGGCGCCCGGCTCGCCGCCGCCGTCTCCCTCGTCCTCGCCTCCGCGAAGGTGCGCGACCACGTCGCCGACCGGGACGGCCTGTTGGCCCGGCGGCCCGTCGCCGCCGCGGCCCGCCGCGTCGCCCGCTCCTGGGACAAGGCCGGAGCCAGGACCGGCCGCTCCCTCGGCTTCGACACCGCCGTCCTCGTCGACGCCGTCGACCGCCAGACCGGCATCGAGGCCCTCGCGGGGCCCGGCACCTCCCTGCTCGCCGTCACCGAACCGACCGAGACGGCGACCGCGGCCGCCTTCGCGCACACCGCCGTCCTCGCCGGACGGCCGGAGAACGCCGAGCCGCTCGCCGAGGCGGGCCGGCTCTTCGGCCGCCTCGCCCACCTCCTCGACGCCGTCGAGGACCAGACCGCCGACACCGAGGCCGGCGCCTGGAACCCGCTCACCGCCACCGGCACCACCCGGGAGGAGGCCCGCCGGCTCGCCGACGACGCGCTCCACGGCATCCGGCTCGCCCTGCGGGACGCCGAGTTCACCGACGACAAGCTGGTCCACGTCCTGCTCGCGCACGAGCTGCGCACCTCGGTGAACCGCGCCTTCGGGACGACGACCTGCGCGCACGGGGCGCCGGGGCCGGGGCAGGGTCCGGTCCCGGGCAATCCGTACGCGGGCGGGACGCCGGGCCCGTACAACCCGTACGGGGGCGGGGGGAACCCCTACGGGGGCGGGCCCATGGGACCGGGCGGACCGGGTGGCACCGGTGGGCCCGGCGGACCCGGGGGGCTGCCGCCGCAGTTCGGCGGCGGGGCGCCCCAGGCCCCCAAGCCGCGCGGCTTCCTCGCCGGGTGCGCCATGTTCACCTGGCTCTTCTGCACCTGCCGGATCTGCTGCGCCAAGGAGTACGAGGGTCCCTGGTCCCGCAAGAAGCGCGAGGGCTGCTGCCGCGACTGCAACTGCAACGGCGACTCCGGCTGCGGGAACTGCGACTGCTGCTGTCCCTGCGACGGCTGCTGACGCCCCGTCGGCCCGGCGCCCCGGCCGGGCACCCCCTCACTTCTTCGGTGCCGGGAGCTCCGGCGGGGAGATCCGCGACGTGGGGATGCCCGACGCCGTCACCCCCCACTTCCGCAGGATCCTGTCGTACGTCCCGTCCGCCTTCAGGCCGTTCACCGCTCCATCTCGCCGCCCACTTCCCCGGCGTCAACTCCACCACCGTCTGGTCCGATCCGCGTTCGGGGTCGCAGATCGACTTCTCCTCCTTCGAGCACCTCGCGAGAACCGCGGAGCGCGGTCTCTTCGACTCCTTCTTCCTGGCCGAGGGGCTGCGACTGCGCGAGCACAACGGGCGGATCCACGACCTCGACGTCGTCGGCCGACCCGAGTCGATCACCGTCCTCAACGCGCTCGCCGCCGTCACCGACCGGCTCGGCCTGGCCGGCACGGTCAACGCCACCTTCGACGAGCCGTACGAACTGGCCCGCAGGCTCGCCCCGCTCGACCACCTCAGCGCGGGCCGGGCCGCCTGGAACATCGTCACCTCGTCGGACGCCTTCACCGGCGAGAACTTCCGACCCGGTGGCCGTGGCCAGGAAGTGGCGGGCGCTCTCCGAGGCGAAGGGCCTGTCGATCCGGCAGGCGGTCATCGAGTCCGCCGGCCGGGCAGTCCTTCGTCGGCAGTCCCGCGACGGTGGCGGCGGCCCTGATGTGGTGGGAGTTGGGATGATCCGGCGATAGGGTCTATCCTGCCCGGTCGGCGAAAACCAAGCTGGCCGGGTCTACCGCCGGGCTGGCGGGAAGTCAGGTCTGTGGAGCTGATGTAAGACCGATGGGCGGCACACCGTCCCTTGCTGGTAACCCAGGTCGGCAACCGGTTGTGAAGCAGAAAGCCCAACCCGCGAGGGAAGGGGTCCTCACCGTTCGCGGAGGGGAGGATGTCAACTGCCCGTTCCCGCCGCCTGGGAACATGCACGACACCGCAGTTCTGGTGGAGGGGTAGCGGCCGAACCGGCCTGACCGGGGCTACCCGCAAGGTATGGACGACGGGTGCCCCCGGCCGGGACGGCGGGGGCATCCGTCCGTTCGGCGGTCTTGTGCGTCCGCTCCGAGGGGGCCACTATCGCTCACGGTGCATGTCAGGAACACGTCACCTGATAGCGCCTCACGGGCCCGCCATCCACGGGCCCCTCCGCTTTTCCCAGAAGGAGAATTGTGAGGAGCACAGTGAGGAACACCCGCACCCGTCTGCTCGCCCTCGTCGCCGGAATCGCGGCCGTGACGGCCATCGGACTCCCCGGAGCCCAGGCCGCCCCCGCCCCCGGCCCGGCCGGAGCCGCCCAGCTCGCCCGCGCCGACGCCGCCGTCGACGCCGCAGGGGTCGGCGGCACCGCCTGGTACGTGGACAGAGCGGCCGGCCGGGTCGTCGTCACCGCCGACTCCACCGTCACCGAGGCGGGGATCGCGAAGATCCGCGCGGCGGCCGGTGCCGACGCCGGAGCCCTCCGCGTCCAGCGCACCCCCGGCGTCTTCAAGCCCCTGCTCGGCGCGGGCGACGCCATCTACGGCAGCGGCTACCGCTGTTCGCTCGGCTTCAACGTGCGCAGCGGCAGCACGTACTACTTCCTCACCGCCGGCCACTGCGGCGACGTCGTGAAGACCTGGTACGCCAACTCGGCGCAGTCCACCCTGATCGGCGCCACCGTCGGGTCCAGCTTCCCCGGCAACGACTACGCGCTCGTCCGCTACGACAACACCTCGCTCGCCCACACCGGCGGCTTCACCGCCGCCGACGCCTACGTGGGGGAGCCCGTCAAGCGCTCCGGCTCCACCACCGGCACCCGCAGCGGCACCGTCACCGGCCTGGACGCCACCGTGCACTACTCCGGCGGCGGCACCGTCCGCGGCATGATCCAGACCAACGTCTGCGCCGAGCCCGGCGACTCCGGCGGCGCGCTCTACGACGGCACCAAGGCGCTCGGCCTCACCTCGGGCGGCAGCGGCAACTGCTCCACCGGCGGCACCACGTTCTACCAGCCGGTGCCCGAGGCGCTCGCCAAGTACCGGGTCAGCCTCTACTGATCCCCGCGCACCGATCCGCACCTTCCCCCCCCCACTCAGGAGGAACGAGAAGTGAGGAACCAGCGCACCACCCGCACCCGCACCCGCACCCGTACGATCCGGACGCTCGCCGTCACCGCCGGGCTCGCCGCCGCAGCGGCCCTGGCCGTCCCGACGGCGAGCGCGGGCACGACGCAGACCTTCGGCGCCTCCCAGCTCTCCGCCGCGAGCGACGCCGTGCTCGCCGCCGACGTGGCGGGCACCGCCTGGCACGTCGACACCGCCGGCGGGAAGGTCGTCGTCACCGCCGACTCCACCGTCTCCCCGGCCGAGATCGCGAAGATCAGGCAGCAGGCGGGGGCCAACGCCGGCGCGATCCGCGTCGAACGGACCCCCGGGAAGTTCACCAAGCTGATCTCCGGCGGCGACGCGATCTACGCCGACGCCGGCTGGCGCTGCTCGCTCGGCTTCAACGTCCGTGACAGCGCGGGGACGTACTACTTCCTCACCGCCGGTCACTGCACCGACGGAGCCGGGACCTGGTACTCCAACTCCTCCCGCTCGACGGTCCTCGGCTCCACGGCAGGATCGAGCTTCCCGGTCAACGACTACGGGATCGTCCGCTACACCAACAGCACCGTCACCAAGTCCGGCACCGTCGGCAGCGTGGACATCACCAGCGCCGCCAACGCCACGGTCGGCATGTCGGTCACCCGCCGCGGCTCCACCACCGGCACCCACAGCGGCTCGGTGACCGGTCTCAACGCCACCGTGAACTACGGCGGCGGGGACATCGTCTACGGCATGATCCGCACGAACGTGTGCGCCGAGCCCGGCGACTCCGGCGGCCCGCTCTACTCGGGCAGCCGCGCCATCGGCCTCACCTCCGGCGGCAGCGGCAACTGCTCCTCGGGCGGAACGACGTTCTTCCAGCCTGTGACGGAGGCGCTGAGCGCGTACGGGGTCAGCGTCTACTGATCCCCCGGACCGATGGCCCCCGCCGCGGCGGGGGCCATCTCCGTGTGTCCTACGCGCGGGCCTCGTCCAGCTCCCCGGCGATCGGCTCCGCCTCCGGCTTGCGCTTCAGCGAGGACATCACCAGGGTGACCGTCGCGCCGACGACCGCCCAGGCGGAGAGGACCAGCATCGAGCCGGTCATGTCGTTGCCCTTGAAGTACGCGATCGAGCGCGCCGCCCAGGTGCCCGCGCCCGGCGGGAGGGCCGGGCCGATCGCGTTCCAGAAGGGGGGCAGCATCGGCAGCGGGAAGGCGCCGCCCGCGCTGGGGTTGCCCGCGATCACGATCAGCAGGATCGCCAGGCCGATGCCGACGATCCCGAAGACCGACTGCAGGGCGAGGGTGGCGCAGCCGACGGCGAAGACGACGAGGGCGCCGAGTCCCCACAGGGCGGCGACGCTGCCGGGCAGGGCGCCCAGGATCGGGCCGACGATGATCGCGCCGCCGAGGCCGCCGAGGATCGAGTAGACCGCGAGCGCGCCGAGGCGGATGATCGCGCGTTCACGGTTCGCGGGCCGGGAGCCCGCGCTGATCGCCAGGATCGCGGCGCAGATGTAGCCGCCGACGCACCAGCCGACGACCAGGTAGAAGGCCGAGAGTCCGTCGAAGTCCTCCGCCGAGGCCGGGGCCACGTCGACCGTCCGCACGGTGCGCTGCTGGGCTTCCTCCACCTGCGTGAAGATCGTCTGCAGGGCGGAGGAGAGCACGGTGCCGCCGCCGGAGGCGACGAGCAGGGTGTCGGTGCGGCCGGTCGGGGCGACGATCAGGGCGCCGTCGATGTCCCGGTTCAGGATCTGCTGCCGTGCCGCGGCCTCGTCGGTGACCGTGCGGGGGTCGAGCGGGTCGCCGGGGAGCTTCTCCAGCTGCCCGACGAGCTGGGCCGAGACCTGTGGTGGCGCGACGACGCCGAAGGGCACGTCCCGTGGCTTGGGGTGGTGCAGGGCCCCGACGTACGAGGCGATGAACAGGAGCTGGAGGGCGAAGACGCCGACGACGAGCAGGGCTGCTCGGGGGGTGACGGCGCTTTTCAGTTCATCGACGAGACTCATGCCCCCACGCTCCGGGGCGGGGGGTGTTCCCGCAGGTGGGATGGGTCCGAATGGCTGACGGAGGGCAGGCCTGCCCGGCTTATCGTACAGACGTTCGAAATGGGTTAAGGTGAAGAGCAGGGGGTGGGAACATACGTACGAATCGATGCGGGAGTGCGGGAGGTGCGCCATGCCGGGTTTCACGCACCTGCACACCGCGTCGGGCTACTCCCGGCGCTACGGCGCCTCCCACCCCGAACGCCTTGCCGCCCGCGCCGCCGAACGCGGCATGGACGCGCTCGCCCTGACCGACCGCGACACCCTCTCCGGCACCATCCGCTTCGCCAAGGCCTGCGCGAAGGAGGGCATCCGCCCCCTGTTCGGAGTGGACCTGGCGTACGAGGCGCAGACGCCCGGATCGGCGCCCGGGCCCGGCGGTCCGGGGCGCGCGCAGGACGTACGGCGGGTACCCGTCCGCGGCGGGGCCTTCGTCGACGAGTCCGCGCCCCGCGCCCTCTTCCTCGCCCGCTCCCGTACCGGCTGGGCCTCCCTCTGCGCCATGATCACCGCCGCCCACGCCGGAGGCGGGCAGCGGCCCCTGCTGCCCTGGTCCGCCCTGGGCGACGACGTGTTCGTCCTGCTCGGCCCCGCCTCCGACGTCGGCCGCGCCCTCGCCGCGGGCCGCCCCGACCGCGCCGCCCGGCTGCTCGCCCCCTGGCGCGAGCGGTACGGCGACGCACTGCGCCTGACGGCCGTCGACCACGGCCGCACCGGTACGGGGCCCGGCTCCCTGCGGCTCGCCGCCCGTACCGTCGGCTTCGCCGCCGAACAGGGCGTCCGGCCCGTCCTGAGCAACGCCGTCCGCTACGCCGACCCCGGCCAGGGCCCGGTGGCCGACGTCCTCGACTCCGCCCGCCGGCTCGTCCCCATCGACCCCCGCAGGGAGCTCGACAGCGGCCAGGCCTGGCTCAAGGGTGCCGAAGGGCCCGACGGGATGACGGCCGCCGCCGAGCGGATCGTCGAGGCCGCCGGCTTCCGCAGGGATACCGCCCACCGGCTCCTCGAACAGACCGCGGCGGTCGCCGCCGCCTGCCTGGTCGACCCCGAGGACGACCTCGGCATCGGCTCCGCCCACTTCCCCGAACCGCACCTCGTCGGCGCCGAGCACCGCACCGCCCAGCGCGTCCTCGCCTCCCGGGCCGCCGCCGGCATGATCCTGAAGGGGTACGAGAAGCGGCGCGGCTACTGGGACCGGATGCACCGCGAGCTGGACGTCATCGCCCACCACGGCTTCGCCGCCTACTTCCTGACGGTCGCCCAGGTCGTCGACGACGTACGGGGCATGGGCATCCGGGTCGCCGCCCGCGGCTCGGGCGCCGGTTCCCTCGTCAACCACCTGCTCGGCATCGCCCACGCCGACCCGGTCGAGCACGGCCTGCTGATGGAACGCTTCCTCTCCAAGCGCCGCACCGTCCTGCCCGACATCGACATCGACGTGGAGTCCGCCCGCCGCCTGGAGGTCTACCGGGCGATCATCGACCGCTTCGGCACCGCCCGCGTCGCCACCGTCTCCATGCCCGAGACCTACCGGGTCCGCCACGCGGTACGGGACGTGGGCGCGGCCCTCTCCCTGGACCCGGCCGAGACCGACCGGATCGCCAAGGCCTTCCCGCACATCCGGGCCAGGGACGCGCTCGCCGCCCTCGACGAACTGCCCGAGCTGCGCGCGCTCGCGGGGGAGAAGCAGAAGTACGGCAGGCTCTGGGAGCTGGTCGAGGCGCTCGACGCCCTCCCGCGCGGCATCGCCATGCACCCCTGCGGAGTGCTGCTCTCGGACGCCTCGCTGCTCGGCCGTACCCCCGTGGTGCCCACCAGCGGCGAGGTCCCCCATAGCCTTAAGGGCATGGGAGGTGCCCCCATCCCCATGTCCCAGTTCGACAAGGAGGACGTGGAGGACCTCGGGCTGCTCAAGCTCGACGTCCTCGGGGTGCGGATGCAGTCAGCGATGGCCCACGCCGTCGCCGAGGTCGAGCGGGCCACCGGGACCCGCCCGGACATCGACGCGGTACCGGAGGGCGACCCCGAGACGTACCGGCTCATCCGCTCCACCGAGACCCTCGGCTGCTTCCAGATCGAGTCGCCGGGCCAGCGCGACCTGGTCGGACGGCTCCAGCCCGCCACCTTCCACGACCTCGTCGTCGACATCTCGCTCTTCCGGCCGGGCCCGGTCGCCGCCGACATGGTCCGCCCCTTCATCGAGGCCCGGCACGGCCGCGCCCCCGTCCGCTACCCGCACCCCGACCTGGAGGAGACGCTGAGGGAGACGTACGGCGTGGTCGTCTTCCACGAGCAGATCATCGAGATCGTGCGGATCATGACCGGCTGCCGCCGCGACGAGGCCGACCAGGTGCGGCGCGGGCTCTCCGATCCCGAGTCGCAGGGCCGGATCAAGCTCTGGTTCGCCCGCCAGGCCTCGGCGCGCGGATACGCGGACGAGGTCGTCGCCCGGACCTGGGAGATCGTGGAGGCCTTCGGCTCGTACGGCTTCTGCAAGGCCCACGCGGTGGCCTTCGCCGTACCGACGTACCAGTCCGCCTGGCTCAAGGCGCACCACCCGGCGGCCTTCTACGCCGGGCTGCTCACCCACGACCCCGGCATGTACCCCAAGCGGCTGCTGCTCGCGGACGCGCGGCGGCGCGGGGTGCCGGTGCTGCCGCTCGACGTGAACCGGTCGGCGGTCGCCCACCGTATCGAACTGGTGTCTGATTCAGGCTCCGGGGCGAGGTGGGGCCTCCGGCTCGGCCTGACCGACGTCCACGGCATCAGCGAGAACGAGGGCGCCCGCATCGAGGCCGGACAGCCCTACGCCTCCCTCCTCGACTTCTGGGAACGGGCCCGCCCCCGCACCCCCGTCGCCGAACGGCTCGCCCAGGTCGGCGCCCTCGACGCCTTCGGCGCGAACCGCCGCGACCTCCTCCTTCACCTCACCGAACTCCGGCGCATCCGGCGGGGAGCCGCCTCCCACGGCGGGCAGCTCCCGCTCGCCCAGGGCGGGAAGACCGCCCCCGTCGGCCTGCCCGACCTGGACGAGACGGAACGCCTCAGCGCCGAGCTCGGCATCCTCGGCATGGACGCCTCCCGCCACCTGATGAGCGACCACCGTGCCTTCCTCGACGAACTCGGAGTCGTCTCCGCGCAGCGTCTCCGCGACACCCCGCACGGCAGGACCGTCCTCGTCGCGGGCGCCAAGGCCGCCACCCAGACCCCGCCGATCCGCTCCGGCAAGCGGGTCATCTTCACCACCCTCGACGACGGCACAGGCCTGGTCGACCTCGCCTTCTTCGACGACGCCCACGAGCGCTGCGCCCACACCGTCTTCCACTCCTGGCTGCTCCTGGTCCGGGGCGTGGTGCAGCGGCGCGGCCCCCGCAGCGTCAGCGTGGTCGGCGCCGCCGTCTGGAACCTCGCCGAACTGGCCGGACTGCGGGCCTCCGGCGGCCTCGACGCGGTGGGGGAGCGCCTCGCCGAACCCACGCCGCCGTCCGCCGGAAGCGGCGACTCCGGCCGTCGCATCACGATGCCCACCGGCTACGAGATGAACCCCTGGGCCGACCTCCGACCGGCGGGCGAAGGGGCCCCGAGCGGACGGAAGTTGTGGCACAGCAGTCCGGGGAGTGCGGGATGATCCCCCTCTTCGGCGACCGCCTCAGGCAGCCGTCGCGGTCAGGGCGCCGGCACGCCGGCGACCGCCGCCTCGACGGAGGCGTACGTCACCCCGTGGTCGGCCAGGGCCTCCGCGACGACCCCGCCGGTCGTGGTGAGCGCCAGGAGGATGTGCTCGTCGCCGATCTCCCGGTCCTTGCGGGCCAGTGCCACCCGGAGGGACTTCTCCAGGATGCCCTTGGCCTCCCGCGAGAAGGGGCGGCGGCCCGACCACCGGCCGGAGTCCTTGCGGTCACCGGCCAGCGCGCCCTCGCCATGGGTCTCCTCCACCCGGGCCACGATCGCGCCGACGTCGATGCCGAGGTCCGCCAGGGCCTCCTCGTCCGCCCGGGAGAGCCCCGCCCGGCGCCGGGCGTCGGTCAGGGTGGCCACCAGGGACGGCCTGCGGTCCGGCGGGCACAGGGCGCGCAGCGCCTCCGTCGCCCGGGTGCCCTCCCCGTCGAGCAGGGCGAGCAGCAGATGCTCCTGGGTGACGGCCGTCGCACCGCCCCGCTCCGCGTGCTCCGCCGCGCCCTTCACCACGGCGCGTGCGGCCTTCGTGAACCGTTCGAACATCACTGCCTCCCGTACTTCTTGTGGACGGCCTGCCGGCTGACTCCCAGTTCGGCCGCGATCTCCTGCCACGACCACCCCTGGTTGCGCGCGCTGCGCACCTGGACGGCTTCCAGCTGTTCCAGTAGTCGCCGCAGGGCGGAGACGGCCCGTAGTCCGACCCGTGGGTCGCGGTCGCCCGCCCGTGCGGCGAGATCGGTCGCATCGGTCATGCCGTCAACTTACGTTGACACCCCCCTCGCGTCAACCTTGGTTGACGCGCCCCGGAGGAGGGCGACATGATCCTCTGTGTACGGTTCCGGCTCGAACCGATGTGGGAAGCCCTCTTTCCCCAACTGGTCGATCTCCTCGGTGGGTTCACGCCGATCGTCGAGGCCGCCCCGTCCGGTGAGGCGCTCGCCGACGTCCGGGGCGCGCTGCGCTACTTCGACCGGACCCCGGCCGAACTCGCCTCGGTGATCCGGGTCAGGGCGCTCGCCCTGTACGGCGTCGACTGCGTCATCGGCGCCGGGCCCAACCCGATGCTGGCCAGGATGGCCGCCCGCGAGGCCCGGCCCGGCGTCACCCTCGTCGTCGAGGACCCCAGGGCCTTCCTGCGCGACCGGCCGGTCGCCGCCCTCGACGGCGTCGGCCGCGCCACCGCCCGCACCCTCTGCGGCTACGGGCTCGACTCCGCCGGCCGCGTCGCGGACGCGCCGCTCGCCGTACTCCAGCGGCTCGTCGGCGCCAAGACCGGCCGTGACCTGTGGGAACGGGCCCGGGGCATCGACCGCACCCCGGTCGTCCCGCACGCCGCCTCCCGGTCGGTGGCCGCCGAGCGCGCCTTCCCGCGCGACGAGACCGACCGTACGGAACAGCGCAGGGCCCTCCTCTCGCTGGCCGAGGAACTGGGCGCCCGGCTGCGGACCGAGGGGCAGGTGTGCCGCGGGCTCGCCGTCACCGTGCGGTACGCCGACCGGACCACGACCAGCCGGAGCCGCACCCTGCCCGAACCCACCGCCCACTCGGCGGCGCTCACCACCCTCGCGTACGCCGTCCACGACTCCTTCGGCCTCCAGCGGGCCCGCGTCCGGGGCATCGCCCTGCGCGCCGAGGGCCTGACGGGCGCCGAAGGGGCCGGACACCAGCTGTCCCTCGACCCGGCGGACGAGAAGGCCCGGCGGATCGAGGCGGTGGCCGACCGGGCACGGGCGAGATTCGGCCCCAGGGCGATCCTTCCGGGCTCGCTGGCGGCCTAGGGGTGTCCTCTGGATGCCCTAACGGCCCTGCCGTCGCCCCTTCTTGGCGACACGGCACTTTTTACCGACGCGTAACTTCCCAGCCGAGGCTACCCGTGCGTAGCTTGGCTGAAGCGCATCCCCATCGCGCCCCCCCACTTGTGGTCCGGACCGCAGGGCACAGCACCCCACCTTCCCCTTGAGCCGCAAGGAGATCGCCCGATGCTGCCCCGCAACCCCTGGAAGCACGCGGTCAGAGCGCTGTCCGTCCTGCTCCTCGCCGCCGCCGCCACACTCGCCCCGACCACCGCCGCCTCGGCCCAGGTCGAGACCGTCACCGCCACCAGCCGTGGCTGGAACGACTTCTCCTGCAAGCCCTCCGCCGCACACCCGCGCCCCGTCGTCCTCGTCCACGGGACCTTCGGGAACTCCGTCGACAACTGGCTCGGCCTCGCGCCGTATCTGGTCAACCGCGGCTACTGCGTCTTCTCCCTCGACTACGGCCAGCTGCCGAACGTGCCGTTCTTCCACGGGCTCGGCCCCATCGCCGCCTCCGCGGGACAGCTCGACACCTACGTCGACCGGGTCCTCGCCGCCACCGGCGCCCCCGAGGCCGACCTCGTCGGACACTCGCAGGGCGGCATGATGCCCCGCTGGTACCTCAAGTTCCTCGGCGGGGCCGCGAAGGTGAACGCGCTCGTCGGGATCGCCCCCGACAACCACGGCACCACCCTCCTCGGCCTCACCAAGCTCCTGCCGTACTTCCCCGGCGCCGAGGACCTCGTCAGCGCCGCCACCCCGGGCCTCGCCGACCAGATCGCCGGCTCGGCCTTCCTCACCAAGCTCAACGAGGGCGGCGACACCGTGCCCGGCGTCCGCTACCACGTCATCGCGACCCGGTACGACGAGGTCGTCACCCCGTACCGCTCCCAGTACCTGTCAGGCCCGAACGTCACCAACGTCCTCATCCAGGACAAGTGCGCGCTCGACCTGTCCGAGCACGTGGCGATCGGCACGGTGGACCGGGTCGCCTTCCACGAGGTGGCCAACGCCCTCGACCCGGCCCACGCGACCCCGACCACCTGCCTCTCCGTGATCGGCTAGGACCTGAAGGTGCCTTGACCTACCGGGCCGTCCGCCCCCGGCGGACGACCCCGAACAGGACGGCCGCGCCGAGCGCGAGCAGGGCGGCGCCGCTCACCGCGAGGTACGGGGTGACGGTGTCGCCCCCGGTCTCGGCCAGCTCCACACCGGAGCCCGAACCGGCGGCGGGAGCGGGCGCGTTGGGGGCGGCCTCCTGCGCGGGAGCCGTGGAGGCCGCCGCCGACGGGACCGGAGCGGCCGTGGTGGCCGCCGGGGCCGGGGCCGCCGCCGTCTCCCCGGCGCCCGTCGCCGGGTCGCCGTCCCCGTGCCCGCCGTGCTCGACCGAGGACTCGTCCTGGCCCGCCTCGATCTGCTCGTCGCTCGGCGCGGAGGCGCTCGGCGCCGGGGCCGTACCGCCGCCGTCCTCGCCGAACACCACGTCCGAGCAGGTGTAGAACGCCTCGGGGGAGTCGGAGCGCTGCCAGATCGAGTAGATCAGGTGCCGCCCGGACCTCTTCGGCACCGTGCCCTCGAAGACGTAGTCACCGCTCTCCATCCGCGGGTCGGTCACCGTCGCGAACGGCTTCTCCTCCAGGTCCGACCACCTCAGCGGCTGCGAAGGGTCGTACCCGTCCTTCGTCACGTACAGCGCGAACGTGCCCCGGTGCGGCGCCGTCCCCTTGTAACGGAAGGTGTGCGCACCGGACTTCATGGCGCTCGCCGGCCAGTCGGCCCGCGCCAGGTCGAGCCCCCGGTACTTGTCGTTGCCCGCGCTGCACAGCTTGCCGTCCGGGATCAACTGCCGGTGCTGCCCCGCGGCGTTGGCGATGTTCACCGCGTTCCAGTCGTAGAACGCCTGCGCCCCGCTCGCCGCCACCGCCGCCTTGCACGCCGCCGACCGCGGGGACTCCGGCCCCTCCGCGTAACAGGCCGAGACCCGGCTCACCGGATCCGTCATCGACCCGTGCGCGGACGCGGGAACCGAAGCGAGCCCGGAGAACGCCAGAACCGCGGTGACGGCGACGGCCGTGCGGCGAGAAACCGGGCGAGAGGTCGGGTGAGAAGTCATGGGGGGACAGCTCCTTCACGAGGGTGGGACGCGGGGGGTCGCAAGGAAGCTAGCCGCCACCGTCCGCGAAAGAGCCCGTGAAGAAGGCGGGACGCCGATTCTTAGGACCGCTTTAAGGCACAGGTAAGAAGCGCCTGAGAAACAGGCCTCCGCCCGCCGCCTACCCCAGCCGCCGGTAGCGCCGCTCCGGGCGTCCCGTGCCCCCGTACCGCAGGGTGATCTCCGCCCGGCCCGTCTCCGCGAAGTACTCCAGGTAGCGGCGGGCGCTCACCCGGGACAGGGAGCCCGCCTCCGCGCACTCCGTGGCCGAGAGGCCCTCCGGGTGGGCGCGGAGGACCGAGTCGACCAGGTCGGCCGTGTGGGCGGCCAGGCCCTTGGGGAGTTCGCGGGAGCCGCGCGGGCGGGTGCCGAAGATCTGGTCGACGTCCTCCTGGCGGGCCTCGTCCAGTTCGTCGAGGCGGCTGCGCAGCGAGGCCACGTGCCGGAGCTGCTCGTGCAGCGCCGCCTGGCTGAACGGCTTGATCAGATAGTGCAGCGCCCCCGCCCGCAGCGCCGCCCGGATCGTGCCCACGTCCCGCGCCGCCGTGATGAAGAGCGCGTCCATGCCCAGGCCCGCCGCGCGCAGCTCCCGCAGCACCTGGATGCCGTCCATGTCGGGCAGGAAGACGTCGAGCAGCACCAGGTCGGGCCGGAGGCGCTCGGCGGCCCGCAGCGCCTCGGCGCCGCTGTGCGCGACCCCGGACACAGAGAAGCCCGCCACCGCCGACACATAGCGGCAGTGCAGCTTGGCGACCATGAAGTCGTCGTCCACCACCAGCACGTTCGTCACGACGACCCACGCTAGGTCCCGACCACAACGACCACAACGTCCGTTGGTTGCGGAAGGGAGACAGCTTCTTAACGCGCGGGCAACATGTGGGCCACCTCACATCCCCCCTTCCCTCCTACCTGAGAGGCGGCACACGTGCGTCTGCGCACCCCCTTCGCCCTCCTCGGGGCCGCGCTGCTCGTCCTTGTGGGTCCGCCGCTGCTCAGCCCCGGCAGCGACAGCGACAGCGGCACCCGGATACCCGGCCTGCGCTTCATGGTCCCCAACACGCCCGGCGGCGGCTACGACATCACCGCCCGAACCGCGGCCAAGAACGCCGAGGAGGCCGGTCTCACCGGCGACGTCGAAGTCTTCAACCTGCCCGGCGCGGGCGGCACCGTCGGCCTCACCCGGCTCGTCGGCGAACGCGGCAACGGCCGTCTCGCCATGTCCATGGGCCTCGGGGTCGTCGGCGCCGTCCACACCAACCAGACCCCCAGGACCCTCGCCGACACCACCCCGATCGCCCGGCTCACCGAAGAGCAGGACATCGTCGTGGTCGGCAAGGACTCTCAGTACAAGACCATCCAGGACCTGCTCACCGCCTGGAAGAAGAGCCCCGGCAAGCTGCCCGTCGGCGGCGGCTCCTCGCCCGGCGGCCCCGACCACCTCGCCCCGATGCTGATGGCCCAGGCCGCCGGGATCGCCCCGAAGGACGTCAACTACGTGCCCTTCGACGGCGGCGGCGAGCTCCTCGCCTCCATCCTCGGCGACAAGGTCGCCTTCGGCGTCTCCGGCGTCGGCGAGTACCTCGACCAGATCAAGGCGGGGCAGCTGCGCCTCCTCGCCGTCACCGGCCCGAAGCGGGTCCCCGGGCTCGACGCCCCCACGCTCCGCGAGGCCGGCCTCGACACCGAGTTCACCAACTGGCGCGGCATCGTCGCCCCGCCGGGCCTCTCCGACGCCGAGCGCGAGAAGCTCGTCACCCTGGTGACCGAACTGCACGACTCCCCGCAATGGCGCGAGTCGCTGAAGACCCACGGCTGGAACGACGCCTTCCTGCCCGGCGAGGAATTCGGCACGTTCCTCGCGGAGCAGGACCGGCGCGTCGGCTCCGTACTGAAGGAGCTGGGACTGTGAGCCCGAAGACCTGGCTGCGCGAGCGCTCCGAACTCGGCTTCGGCGCCCTCCTGTTCCTCCTCGGCGTCCTCGTCCTCACCGACGCCCTCACCCTCGACGCCGACCTCACGGGCCGCGGCCCCGTCGGCCCCGCCACCGTCCCCCTCGTCGTCGGCTGCGGCCTGGTCGTCGTCGCCGTGCTCCTCTCCCTCGACGTCCTGCGCGGCGGCCGGGGCGAGGCCGAGGCCGGCGAGGACGTCGACCTGAGCGAGCCCGCCGACTGGCGTACGGTCCTGCTCCTCGCGGGCGTCTTCCTCGCCTTCGCCGTCCTCATCGGCCCCGTCGGTTTCCCCGTCGCGGGAGCACTCCTCTTCTGGGGCTCGGCCTATGCCCTCGGCAGCCGTCACCTCCACCGCGACCCGCTGATCGCCGCCACCCTCTCGCTCCTCACCTACGTCGTCTTCGACAAGCTGCTCGGCGTCCCGCTGCCCGGCGGCCCGCTGATGGGAGTGATCTGACCCATGGATTCCCTGAACTCCCTCATCGACGGCTTCGGGACCGCCCTCACCCCGATGAACCTGCTGTGGGCCGCGATCGGCGTGCTCCTCGGCACCGCCATCGGCGTGCTGCCCGGCATCGGCCCCGCCATGGCCGTGGCCCTGCTGCTCCCGGTGACCTACGGGCTCGAACCCACCGGCGCGTTCATCATGTTCGCCGGCATCTACTACGGAGCCATGTTCGGAGGCTCGACCACCTCGATCCTCCTCAACACCCCAGGGGAGAGCGCGGCCGTCGTCGCCGCCATCGAGGGCAACCCGATGGCCAAGGCGGGCCGCGGCGCGCAGGCCCTCGCCGCGGCGGCCATCGGCCACTTCGCCGGCGGCATGATCGGCACGATCCTGCTCGTCGTCCTCGCCCCGACGGTCGCCGCGCTCGCCGTCGACATCGGCGCCCCCGACTACCTCGCCCTGATGGTCCTCGCGTTCATCGCGGTGACCTCGGTCCTCGGCTCCTCCCGCATCCGGGGCCTCGCCTCCCTGCTCATCGGCCTCACCATCGGCCTGGTCGGCCTCGACCAGATGACCGGACAGCAGCGCCTCACCTTCGGCTCCCTCCAGCTCGCCGACGGCGTCGACGTCGTCATCGTCGCGGTCGGTCTCTTCGCCATCGGCGAGGCCCTGTGGGTCGCCGCGCACCTGCGCCGGACGGCGGGCGAGGCCATCCCGGTCGGGCGCCCCTGGCTCGGCAGGGACGACGTGAAGCGCACCTGGAAGTCCTGGCTGCGCGGTCCCGTCATCGGATTCCCGTTCGGCGCGATCCCGGCCGGCGGCGCGGAGATCCCGACGTTCCTCTCGTACGTGACGGAGAAGCGGCTCTCGAAGCACAAGGAGCAGTTCGGCAAGGGCGCCATCGAGGGGGTGGCGGGACCGGAGTCGGCGGCCTCCGCCTCCGCGGCGGGGACGCTCGTCTCCATGCTGACCCTGGGGCTGCCCACGACGGCCGTCGCCGCCGTGATGCTGGCCGCGTTCCAGCAGTACGGCATCCAGCCCGGCCCGCTCCTCTTCGAGCGGGAGCCCGACCTGGTGTGGGGCCTGATCGCCTCGCTGTTCGTCGGCATGGTGCTGCTGCTCGCGCTCAACCTGCCGCTCGCGCCCGTCTGGGCCAAGCTGCTGCGCATCCCGCGCCCGTACCTCTACGCCGGCATCCTCTTCTTCGCCGCCGTCGGCGCGTACGCGGTCGGCGGGGAGGCGCTCGACCTGGTCATCCTGCTGGTCATCGGCCTGATCGGGCTCGGCATGCGCCGCTACGGCCTGCCGGTGCTGCCGGCCGTCATCGGCGTCATCCTCGGCCCGGCCGCCGAACAGCAGCTGCGCCGCGCCCTGCAGATCAGCGACGGCTCGGTGACCGGTCTGGTCGACACCCCGTTCTCCGTCACCGTGTACGCGGTCGTCGTGATCCTGCTCGCCTGGCCGCTGCTGAGGAAGGTGATCATCCGGCGGGGCGGGACGAGGTAGGGACCCGGGCGGACCGTACGACGGTATGTGCGGTCCGTCCAACTCGCCCCCAAAGGGGTGAGTTTCGGACAGGTGACGGCCGGATCCGGTATCCCTGGCGGGCAGTACCTTCCCCCCCACTCCGAAGGGACCCCGCTCATGCGCGTCCGACTCGTCATCGCCACAGGCGTCCTGCTCGCCTCCGCCCTCGCCCCTCTCGCCCACGCGGACGTCGTCCCTCCCACCCACGTGGGAGGGATCGACGACCTCTCCGTCCACGGGTACGGGACGGTCGGCGAGGACAGCACGGTGACCCTGACCGGCTCGTACCGCTGCCTCGACGACAGCGCGGGCCCCGTCTTCGTCAGCTCCACCCTCGTCCAGGGCGACCGCTCGGCCGGCATCGGCGGCACCCGGGCCGTCTGCGACGGACACCTCCACGAGTGGGTCAACACCTCCGTCGTGAAGGACCCCGCCTACCAGCCGGGCGAGGCCCGGGTACAGGCCACCCTCATGCAGCTCACCACCGGCGAGGCGGGACTGCCGACGCCCGACTTCCTCGCGGTCGAGGAGTCGACCGTCGAACTCCGCTGACGCCGGCCCGGGAAGCTCACCGGCCAAGCAGCTCGATCAGGCCCTCGCGGCCCAGTACCTCCAGCTCGTCGAGGGCCACCACGGCACGCGCCGCCGCCTCCGGATCGGAGGCGGTGAGCCCGCTCGCCGCGAACTCGTCCTCGTCGAGCCGCAGCACCTCGCTGCCGTCCGCCGACACCCACAGGTCCAGGTCCAGATCCTCGATCACCACCCCGGAGCCGTCGAAGACGGCCGGCCGGGTGATGTCGCAGTACCAGCCCTTGAGGGCGCCGTCGGCGGACCACACCTCCTTGACCGTGAACCAGCGGTCGCGCCAGTAGTGCTCCACGAAGACGTCACCCGGCTCGAACCGCACGAAGCCGAAGTCCCGTACCCCCTCGGCCGCCCACGGGGCACGCACCGAGAGCCGGGCGCCGTCCTCCGCGAGGACCTCGGCCGGATACCGGATCTTCGTCCGCCCCGCCTTGGTCAGGGTGACCTCAACCGATCGTCCGGACATGCCGCACCTCCGTCGCCCCGATCTCGTAACCGAACCACCTGTTGATCGCCAGCATCGGCCCGTTGCCCGCGTCGTTCCCCGTGAACGCCTCCGTGCAGCCCGCGGCCCGCGCCCGGTGCAGCGACGCGTTCTTGGCGAGCTTGGCGAGACCGCGCCCCCGGAACGCCGGAGACGTACCCGTCATCCCCGTGGCGTACCGGCCGAGACCGTCCGTCTGCGCCGCGCTGAACGCGGCCGGGACCCCGTCCACCACCGCGACCGTCGTCAGCGCGCGGTCGAGCAGCGGATGCTCCCACGTCGTCGCCAGCCAGTGCGCGTAGTCGGCGAGCTCCGCGCCCACATCGCCCGGCTCGTCGGCCGTCGTCACCGCGTCCAGCTCGAACAGCGGCCGCGGATCGGCCGCGAAGTCCTCGGCCGTGCGCAGTTCCACCCCGGCGGGCGGCTCCTGGAGCGGCGGCAGTTCGGCCGTCGTCAGGTCGAGGCGGAGGAAGTGCGCGGAACGGCTCGGCGCGTAGCCACGGCGCTCGGCCCAGACACGGTTCTCCGGCGCGTCCAGGACCCAGCTGTACAGCGTCCGCGCGCCCCGCTCGGCGAGGTGCTCCTCGGCGGCGCGCAGCAGCAGCGTCCCCGCCCCGCGGCCCGAGTGCGCCGGGTCCACGTACACGTTGACATAGCCGATGCCGGGCTCCGGGGCGTCGTGGGCGATACCCACCTGGGCGGTCCCGATGATCCCGCCGTCCTCGGTCACGGCCACGAGCGGGCGGTAGTGGCTCTCGGGGTGGGCGTGCCCCCAGTCGAAGGTGAGCTGCTCGGCGGTCGCGAGCATGAAGGGCAGCGCGGCCCGGCGGACCCGGGCGAAACCGCCGGCGTCCTCGGACGTCACGTCACGGACGATCACAGTCATGGGGCCGCACGCTACGGGGGGAGGGGCGCAGCCGCCTCCCATTTTCCGGTGGGGTGGGGGCAGAATCGGCGGGGTGACACTCACCATCGCCGTGAACCATGAATCCACCACCGCTCCCTACGAACAGCTGCGTGCCCAGATCTCGGAGCGGGCCCGGTCGGGCGGACTGCCGGTCGGGTACAAGCTGCCGACGGTGCGGGGGCTCGCGGAGCAGCTGGGCCTCGCCGCGAACACGGTCGCCAAGGCGTACAAGGCGCTGGAGGCGGACGGGGTGATCGAGACCCGCGGGCGGCACGGGACCTTCGTCGCCGCGGCGGGCGACGCCGCCACCCGCCGGGCCGCCACCGCCGCCGCCCAGTACGCCGAGGAGGCCCGCCGCCTGGGCCTCAGCCGGGAGGCCGCGGAGGCGGCGATGAGCGAGGCCCTGCGGGCCGCGTACGACAGCTGACGGCCGGGCGGGGCGGGGGCGGCCTCACGGGCTCCAGGCGGG
>JOBE01000061.1 GCA_000717735.1 Streptomyces griseoluteus
CGGCATACGAGATCTAGTACGGTCTCGTGGGCTCGGAGATGTGTATAAGAGACAGGGTCGGAGGTGGGGGTGAGGCTGGGGGTCTGTGGTCCGGGCGGTGGTGTGGTGGTCGGCCGGATCGGTTCGGTCGGCCCGGCTGGACCGGTCGCACCGGTCGGACCGGTCGGTGCGGTCGGTGCGGTCGGTCCGGGTCCGATCGGACCGGAGGCCGCTTTCGGCGGCGGTGGGCCCGTGAGGAGTTCCCGGTGCAGGGATACGAGTTCCGGGCCCGGGTCGGTGCCGAGGGCGTCCGCGAGGGTGCGGCGAGCCGACTCGTACGCGGCGAGGGCGTCGGCGTGGCGGCCCTCGGCCCGCAGGGCGCGGATGAGGTGCGCGCGGAAAGCCTCGTCGTACGGGTACGTGGTGGTCAGCTCGGTCAGTTCCGGTACGAGTCCGTCGGTGGCGCCCCGGCGCAGATCGGCCTCGACGCGCTGCCGCAGGGCCGCAAGCCGCTGGGCCGCGAGCCGCTGGGCCTCCGGCCGGACACCCGCCGGATCGGGCAGGTCGGCGAGGGCGGGGCCCCTGAAGAGCCCGAGGGCGTCCCGGAGGAGGGCGGCCGCGGTCTCGGGGTCGCCCGCGTCGAGGCGGGCGCCGGCGTCCCTGACGTGGCGCTCGAAGACGTACAGGTCGATGTCGTCGGGGGTGGCGACCAGGCGGTAGCCGGGACCGGGGGTGGAGACGACGGTCTCCCTGCCGAGGGTCCGGCGGAGGCGGCCGACGAGGGCCTGGAGGGCGGCGGGCGCGTCCTGCGGCGGGTCGTCCCCGTACACGTCCTCGGCGAGCTCGGTGGCGGAGGCCGCCCGTCCGCCGCGCAGCGCGAGCGCGGCGAGGAGCGCGCGGAGCCGGGCGCCGCCGAGGGGGAGGGGGGTGCCGTCGGAGCCGAGGGCCTCGGTGGTGCCGAGGATGAGATACCGCACCGGCTCATTGTGGCGGGTGGGCTCCGGGTGCGCCTCGGGGTTTACCCGGGGACGACCCTCAGAACCGGGACGTGTCGAACGTGAGGTGGAGGGGGGACGGGAGCGGGACCTCTGTCCCCAGCTTGTGGACGGTCCTGTGGCCGTAGCCGTCGCCCGAGGGTTCGGCGCACAGGACGGCCTCGCCCGCCTCGCGGTCGATCAGCAGGTCAGAGAGGGATGCCCGCGCGCGCGTACGCCCGCTTCTTCCGGACGCGGTCACGGTGGGCCGTGAAGGCGGCGGTCACCTCGGCGACGAGGAGGACGGGGGTGGGGTCCTGCCACACCAGTTCGTTCCGGAAGCTGCCCTTGCGGGCGATCGTGAGGTCCGGCAGGAGACGGCTCTCGGCCGGACCGTCAGGCGCACCTGTCCCGTCGGGTCCGCCTGACGTGCCCGCCCCGCTTGTATCGCCCGTCGCACCTGTATCGCCCGTCCCGCCCGGAACCTTCAGCCCGATGCCGGTGTAACAGCTGATCCGCCGGTCCGGGTCGGTCGCCTGGTCGCGTAGCTCCGCCACGATCTCCGCGTGCTGCCCGTCGTTGACCGAGGTCACGCAGATCTCGCCCTCGACCAGCTCCACCCGCCACCCCTTGGGCTCCTGGGCGCTGAACAGCTCGAAGGCCTGCTCCACCGTCGTCATGGCGGCATTCTTCACCCTCGGCAGGGCCTCACGCAGGCAGTGACCTCGACGCCGGGATCAACGGGCCCTGGACCGCGCGGTGGGCGCGGGGTTCCGTGGTGTTGGTCCAGCAGGAGCCTCGCCGGGTCAGGAGGCGGCGGAGCCAGAGTTCGGTGGAGACGAGGTCGGCGAGGCCGTCCAGGGGGACCGGTTGGCCGTCGGCCGCCGCGCGGAGCGCCTCGCGGACCACCCGCGCCTCGATCAGGCCCGCGTCGGCGAGGAGCGGGGCGTCGAAGAGGGCGATGAGCCCGGGCAGCGCGGCCCGCAGGCCCGCGCGCGCGGCGGCGGCCGGGACCGCCGGATGGGGGGCGCCCCAGCCCGACGGGAGGTCGTGGACGCCGGCGCCGGAGAGGACCGTACGCAGTACGCCCGCGCGTGCGTCCGGCTGGACCCGCAGCGATTCGGGGAGGGCGCGGCAGGCCCGTACGACCTGGTTGTCGAGGAAGGGGGCGTGCAGGCGCTGGCCGCGGATCTCGGCGGCCTGCTCCAGGACCCGGTGGTCGGCCGCCGCGCGCGCGAGGGCGGCACGCGCGCGTGCTTCGCCCGGGCGCTGGACGGAGGCCGGCAGGGTCGCCGCCCGGTGGAGGCGAACCGATACTTCAGCCAGCGCCTCCCCCGTCAGCCAGCGCGCCGCGGGACCCGGCCGCGACCAGGTCAGCGCGGACAGGGACGCCTCCAGGGGGCCGAAGCCGTCCGGCGCCGTGCGGTTCGCTTCGAGGACCCGCTGGGCGGCCGCCTCGAGGCCCGCCCGGTACGGGGTGCGCGCCAGCTTCCGCGCCGCCCGGTACACGGTCAGCGGCACCAGGAACGAGCCGGCCGACGGCCCCGCCGCCTTCGCGAGCGCCGTCACGGGACGCACCAGGGAACGGCGCCTGCGGTCCATCAGGAGGTCCGCGAGGCGCGCCGGGTGCGCGTCCAGGACCTGCTTGGCGCCCATGCCGGTGAAGTGGTCGGCGCTGCCGCCCGCGAGCCGCCTCCGGTGCCGTTCGGCCGTGACGAGCGCTGGACCCGGCTCGTCGGTGAGGGGACCGTCCAGGGCGGCGTACGGGAGCGCCTCCTCGCCCGCCGCGACGACCACGTGGTGCAGGCGCGGGTCGGCCGCGATCTCCCCGGCCCGCTTCAGCTCGTCCTCGCGGCCCGAACCGGCCCGCGTCGCCAGGTCGTTGAAGGTGACGGCGAGCAGCCGCTCCCCCGCGCCCGCGCCGTGCCCGGTGACCGTGCCCGGCACCCCCGGAAGCCCGGCCGCGAGCAGGGCGAGCGTGCCGGAGGCGCTGCCGCCGGACAGGTCGGCGCCGATGCCCGCCGCCGGGCCCGCGCCGCGGGCCGCCCGCCGGTCCGCGGGCCCCATGCCGGGGACGGGGCCCGGGTCGGGAAGCGGGGCCTCGGGCGCGTGCCGGGGGGCGGTGAGCCGGGCGCGTACGGCCCCGATCAGGGCGTCCCTGACCGCTTCGACGGCCTGCCGGGCGTCGGACTCGGCCGCCGCGACCGCGAGCGAGGCCACCTGCTCGTACCCGGCGATCTCGCGCGAGCCCTCCCGCAGGATCAGCGCGTGGCCGGGCGGCACCCGCCGGACGCCCTCGTAAGGGGTGGAGTCGCGCAGCGCCTCCGGGGTCTCGGGGCAGGCGAGCAGCGCCCCGAGGTGGCCGATGTCGAGCTGGGCCTCGACGAGGTCGGCGAGCGGCAGGGCGGCGGTGGCGTAGGCGGTGCCGCCCTGCCACGGGGTGTGGAACACCGGCCGGGCGCCGGCCAGATCACCGGTGACCGTGACGCGACGGCCGGCCTTGACGACCGCCGTGTAGCTGCCCGGCCAGGCCGTGAGATGCCGCAACGCGCCCCCGCGCGCGGTGAGCAGGCCGATCCGCAGCTCCTCGTCGGTCGCCGCGCAACAGCCGAGCACGGCGAGGCGGGTGTGGTCGTCGACGGCCACCACGCGGACCTCGTCAGGGCGCCAGTCGCCGACCGCCCACAGGGGGTCGGGGTCGCCCCAGAGGAGTTGTGCGCCCACCGGTTGCACCGTGCGCCCCTCGGTGGCGGCCGCCGCGGACTGCGAGGAGGGGGAGGTGGAGGGGGAGTCGCCGTACCCGCCGCCGTAACCGCCGCCGTACGCGCCACTGTGCCCGCCGTCGTACGAGCCGCTCACCGAGCCCGCTCGCGCCCCTGACGTCGTGGCGTAGCTCGCGGCGACACTGCTCCAGCCCACCAGCCATCGCATCGGCGCCTCCACGTCCGTTTCGGTGGGAGACATGCTGCCACGACAACGGCGCACGGGGCGGGGTCCGGGTGCACGCGCGTGAAAGCCGAATGCGCCCCTGGCATGGGCCAGTTGGGCACCGGCGTCATTCGGCCAAATATCGCCCCCCGCGAGAGGGCCCGAAGGTGTCCGGCGCCGGCCTCACGCGCACGGCCCCTCACCGGACATCGGCAGTCCGGGAGGCGCTCCCGCCTCCCGGAGCCGTCCGCCGCCCGCGGGGAATTGGAGCGACGGTGTCCCCCAGCCCACCGGTCCGGACTCTGTCCCGGCCGAGCGGGCCGACCCACGCGCCATCCATGGAAGCGCTCCCCGGACGGCCCCGACGAGAGCGCACGGCCGGGCGCACGACCACACGGCGGGAGCATGGACCCGGCCGGGAGCCCCGCCGGCCCGACGTTCACACAACAATCTCGCCATACGGAACACCGCCCCTTAACGGTAGGGATGCGGCGAACTACGCTGTGTTTACGAATGCCGCACGCCTATGCCCGGCGTCGTGGCGGCCGTCTGTGTTGTCGAGGGGTGGCGTCATGTCCAGGGAGCAACGCGGGCCGAACGAAAAGCTCGGCACGGTTCTCGCCCTCGCGGGAATCAGCAACGCCGGGCTCGCCCGGCGCGTCAACGACCTCGGAACGCAGCGTGGACTGACGCTTCGTTACGACAAGACCTCCGTCGCCCGATGGGTGTCGAAGGGCATGGTGCCCCAGGGCGCCGCCCCGCACCTGATCGCCGCCGCGATCGGACAGAAGCTCGGCCGGCCCGTGCCGCTGCACGAGATCGGGCTCGCCGACGCCGACCCGGCCCCCGAGGTGGGGCTCGCCTTCCCGCGCGACGTGGGCGAGGCGGTGCGCTCGGCCACCGATCTGTACCGGCTGGATCTCGCCGGACGGCGGGCCGGCGGCGGCGGGATCTGGCAGTCCCTCGCCGGGTCCTTCGCCGTGAGCGCGTACGCGACGCCCGCGTCCCGCTGGCTGATAACCCCCGCCGACCCGTCGGTGGAGCGGGACGCCCCCCGCCCGGCGGGCGGCATCACGGCCGCCGCCGCGGAGCACACGCGCGTGGGCCACAGCGACGTCGCGAAACTCCGCGAGGCAGCGGAGGACGCGCGCCGCTGGGACTCCAAGTACGGCGGCGGGGACTGGCGCTCCTCCATGGTCCCCGAGTGCTTACGGGTGGACGCCGCGCCGCTCCTCCTCGCCTCGTACTCCGACGAGGTCGGCCGGGCGCTGTTCGGCGCGACGGCCGAGCTCACCCGGCTCGCCGGCTGGATGGCCTTCGACACCGGGCAGCAGGAGGCCGCCCAGCGCTACTACATCCAGGCCCTGCGGCTCGCCCGCGCCGCCGCCGACGTGCCCCTCGGCGGCTACGTCCTGGCGTCGATGTCCCTCCAGGCGACCTACCGGGGCTTCGCCGACGAGGGCGTGGACCTCGCCCAGGCCGCGCTCGAGCGGAACCGGGGCCTCGCCACCGCCCGGACCATGTCCTTCTTCCGGCTCGTCGAGGCACGCGCGCACGCGAAGGCCGGTGACGGGGCCGCCGCCGCGGCCGCGCTCAAGTCCGCCGAAGGCTGGCTGGAGCGCTCACGGGACGGGGACGGCGACCCGACCTGGCTGGGCTTCTACTCGTACGACCGGTTCTGCGCCGACGCCGCGGAGTGCTACCGCGACCTGAAGGCGCCCCACGAGGTGCGGCGCTTCACCGAGCAGGCGCTCCTGCGGCCGACCGAGGAGTTCGTCCGCTCGCACGGGCTGCGGCTCGTGGTCTCCGCCGTCGCCGAGCTGGAGTCGGGCAACCTGGACGCGGCCTGCGCGGCGGGTACGCGCGCGGTGGAGGTGGCGGGCCGGATCTCCTCGGCGCGGACGACGGAGTACGTACGGGACCTGCTGCACCGGCTCGAACCGTACGGGGACGAGCCGCGCGTCATGGAGCTGCGGGAGCGGGCCAGGCCGCTGCTCGTCGCCCCGGCGTGACGTCGGCCTTCCCCTCGGGCGTGAGCTGCGTCTCGTGATGTCGCGCGAGGTTTCACGGGATTGTCAGTGGGCCAGTGCACTATCGGGGGTGGGAGGTGGCTCTGGTGTTTGACTGTGACGTGCTGGTGATCGGCGGCGGGATCGTCGGTCTGTCGACGGCGTACGCGCTGACGCGCGCCGTTCCCGGCACCCGGGTCACGGTCCTGGAGAAGGAGCACGCCCTCGCGCGCCACCAGACGGGGCGCAACAGCGGCGTGATCCACAGCGGGATCTACTACCGGCCGGGGTCGCTCAAGGCGCGCTTCGCGGTCGAGGGCGCGGCCGAGATGGTCAAGTTCTGCGCGGAATGGGGCATTCCGTACGAGGTGACGGGCAAGCTGGTCGTCGCCACCGCGCGCGAGGAGCTGCCCCGGCTGCACGCGCTCGTGCAGCGCGGCAGGGAGAACGGCATCCCGGTGCGCGAGCTGGGCCCGGCGCAGATCAGCGAGTACGAGCCGCGGGTGCGTGGCCTGGCGGCGATCCACGTCGGCACGACCGGCATCTGCGACTACGGGGCGGTCTCCGCCCGGCTCGCCGAGGCCTCGGGCGCCCGGATCCTGTACGGCGCGGAGGTCACCGTGATCGACCGGCGGCCGTGGGGCGTCGCCGTGCGGACGGCGGACGGCCGGGTGGTGCGGGCGCGGGTCCTGGTGAACTGCGCGGGGCTGCACTGCGACCGGATCGCGCGGCTGGCGGGCGACGACCCGGGCATGCGGATCGTCCCCTTCCGGGGCGAGTACTACGAGCTGGCGGACCCCTCGCTCGTGCGGGGCCTGGTCTATCCGGTGCCGGACCCGGCGTTCCCGTTCCTCGGGGTGCATCTGACGCGGGGCATCGACGGCGGAGTGCACATCGGGCCGAACGCGGTCCCGGCGCTCGCCCGCGAGGGATACGGCTGGTCCGTCGTCCGGCCGCGCGAGCTGGCCGGCACGCTGGCCTGGCCCGGATCGTGGGCCGTCGCCCGCACGCACTGGCGGTACGGGGCGGGAGAGCTGCACCGGTCGCTGTCGAAGCGGGCCTTCACCGAGGCGGTGCGCCGGCTGCTTCCGGTGGTGGAGGAGTCCGACCTGCGCCCGGCGGCGGCCGGCGTCAGAGCCCAGGCGGTGCTACGGGACGGGACGCTCGTCGACGACTTCCTCATCCGTGAGGCGGCGCGGACGGTGCACGTACTGAACGCGCCCTCGCCCGCGGCGACGGCGTCCCTGCCGATCGGCCGAGAGGTGGCGGGGCGGGCCCTGGCCCTGCTGTAGCGCGCCCCGGCCCGCACCCGTACCCCCGCCGGTCGTACGTACGTGCTCCCGCCGGTCGTACCCCATGCCCCCGCCGTGCCTTCGCCGGTCGGACCCCGTCCCCCCGCCGGTCGTACCGCGCGCCCCCACCCGGGCCCACCGTAGAATCGGGGGCATTGTGTCTGAGCAGCCTGAGAACACCCCGCACCCCGCCGCCGACTCCGCCCAGCCCGTCGCGCAGCGGGGCAGTCGGAGGTTCGCCCCCGGCGAGGGGCCCCTGCCCGATCCCGCCGGGTCCCACCACGAGCGCCGGATCCGCAGCTTCCAGCCGCGCCGCAGCCGCGTCACCACCGGTCAGGCAGAGGCGATGCTGAAGCGGTGGCCCGACTGGGGACTCGACATCGACGGCAAGAGCGTCCTCGACCTCGGCGAGATGTTCGACGGTCTCCCGGTCGTCCTGGAGATCGGCTTCGGCATGGGCGAGGCGACCGCGCAGATGGCCGCGGCCGACCCCGGCACCGGCATCCTCGCCGTGGACGTCCACACCCCCGGCCAGGGCAATCTGCTCGGTCTTGCCGACCGGAACGGCCTGACCAACGTCCGGGTCGCCAACGGCGACGCGATCATCCTGCTCCGCGAGATGCTCGCCCCCGACGCCCTCGACGGCTGCCGGGTCTACTTCCCGGACCCGTGGCCCAAGGCCCGCCACCACAAGCGGCGGCTCATCCAGGCCGAGTTCCTCACGCTCCTCGCGACCCGGATGAAGCCCGGGGCCGTGCTGCACTGCGCCACGGACTGGGAGGAGTACGCCGAACAGATGCTGGAGGTGCTCTCCGCCCATCCGGACTTCGAGAACACCCAGGCCGACGGCGGTTACACGCCCCGCCCGTCCTTCCGGCCCCTCACGCGCTTCGAGGGCCAGGGCCTGGACAAGGGCCACGTCGTGCACGACCTCCTCTTCCGCCGGAAGTGACCTGCCGGTTCCGCCGGAAGTGACCTGCCGGCCGGAAGCGATCCGCGCACCGGTTCCGACCCGCCGGCCTGAACCGGCCCCGCCGAAGTGACCGAGACCGGGCAACTCCGTCGCCCGGTGTCGGTGGGGGTCGTTAGGGTCGCTCACGTGTCGAAATCCGTCCTCGCCGACCAGCCGGAAGCCGCTCCCGTCCCGCTCAGGGACGCCGAGGAGCCGGCCTTCCCCGCCGCCGCCGACCGGTCCCAGTGGCGCTACCGGCCACGACGGGCCTTCTGGCGCAGCCGGCTGGTCCGGGCCGTCGCCCTCGTCACCGTGCTCGCGATCTGCGCCCTCGTCATCCTGGGCCTGGTCCGCGAGCAGACCGGCACCGAGGGCTTCCTGGTGGGTCTGGGCCTCGCCGTGCTCCCCGTACCGCTGCTGATGGCGGCGTTCCGCTGGCTCGACCGGGTCGAGCCGGGCCCGTGGAAGAACCTGCTGTTCGCCTTCGCCTGGGGCGCCTTCGCCGCCGCGCTCGTCGCGATCCTGGCGAACACCTTCGCGGTCCGCTGGATAGCGACGGCGACCGCGGACCCGCACTCTGCGGACAACCTCGGTGCCACGGTCGTCGCGCCGGTGGTGGAGGAGAGCGCGAAGGCCGTCGCGATCCTGCTGCTCTTCCTCTTCCGCCGGCGCCACTTCGGCGGCCTCGTCGACGGGGTCGTCGTCGCCGGCTTCACGGCGACCGGCTTCGCCTTCACCGAGAACATCCTCTATCTCGGCAACGCCTTCGGCGAGGACCAGGAGTTCGGTTCCTCCGGCATCGGCATGGTGACGGCCGGGACCTTCTTCGTACGGGTCGTGATGTCGCCGTTCGCGCATCCGCTCTTCACCGTGCTCACCGGCATCGGCTTCGGCCTCGCCGCGCTCGCCCCGCGCGGGAAGCGGCTCCGGCAGGTGCTGCTTCCGCTCGCGGGGCTGCTGCTCGCCATGGGCCTGCACGCCGCGTGGAACGGCTCGGCCACCTTCGGCGGCCCGTGGGCCTTCTACGCGGTGTACGGGGCGCTCATGGTCCCGGCCTTCGGCCTGCTGACCTGGCTCGCGGTGTGGAGCAGGCAGCGGGAGCTGCGCACGATATCCGGGGAGCTCCCGGCGTACGCGGAGGCCGGCTGGCTCTCCCCCGCCGAGCCGCTGGCGCTGTCCTCGATGCGGGCCCGCGAGATGGCCCGCTCGTTCGCCGCCCGGACGTACGGCCCGACGGCCGCGCGGGCGGTCGGCGAGTACGAGTCCTTCGCGACGACGCTGGCGTTCCTGCGGGACCGGGCAAGGCGGGGCACGGCGGGACCCGACTTCCCGGCCCGGGAGCAGGAGCTGCTGCACCACCTGTGGCAGCGCCGTGACGTGGCCTCGCCCTCGCTCACGTACGCGGCCCGGGCGACGGGCCGGGTGTGGTCGCCGCCGCAGTACCTGGACTACGGCGGCTACAACCCGTACCGGAGTTAGGGCGTGTTCGACGCCTCCGTCAGGAGCGTCAGCTCGGCCTCGGTCAGGGTGAGGCCGGCGGACGCGACCAGGGCGGGGAGCTGTTCGACCGTACGCGCCGAGGCGATCGGCGCGGCGACGGTCGGGCGGGAGGCGAGCCAGGCGAGGGCGACGGAGGCGGGTTCCGCCTCGTGCGCCTCGGCGACCGTGTCGAGCGCGGAGAGCACGGCCCGGCCCCGCTCGCTGTCCAGGTGCTTGCCGGCTCCGGCGGCCCGGGCGCTGTCGACGGCGGAGCCGGGGCGGTACTTCCCGGTGAGGAAGCCGGCCGCGAGCCCGTAGTACGGGACGGCGGAGATCCCGGACTGCTCGACGGTCTCCTGGAGGGGGCCCTCGTAGGTCTCGCGGGAGACCAGGTTGTAGTGCGGCTGGAGGACCACGTACCGGGCCAGGCCCTCGGTCTCGGCGAAGTCGAGGGAGGCGCGGAGCCGCTCGGGGGAGATGTTGGAGGCGGCGACGGCCCGCACCTTGCCGTCCTTCACGAGCTGGTCGAGGGCGGTGACGATCTCCTCGACGGGGACCGACTCGTCGTCGAAGTGCGTGTAGTAGAGGTCGATGTGGTCGGTGGCGAGGCGGCGCAGCGACTCCTCCGCGCCGGCTTTGACGGTCGTGGCGGAGAGCCCCTTGAAGCGGGGGTGGGCGCCGACCTTGGTGGCGACGACGATGTCGGCGCGGTTGCCGCGGGAGGCGAGCCAGCGGCCGATGACGGTCTCGGACTCGCCGCCCTCGTTGCCCTCGGCCCAGGCGGAGTAGACGTCGGCCGAGTCGACGAAGTTGCCGCCGGCGGCGGCGTAGGCGTCGAGGACGGCGAAGGACTGCGCCTCGTCGGCGGTCCAGCCGAAGACGTTGCCGCCCAGGGCGAGGGGGAAGACGTGGAGGTCGGAGCTGCCCAGCGGGCGGAGAGAGGTCACGAGTCGGTCAACCCTCCCCGCCGCCGGAGCTATTCCGCGATGGAACCGGTCAGACCGTGAGGCCCTTGGAGCGGAGCCAGGACGCCGGGTCGATGCCGTCGCCGCCGGGCGTGATGACCTCCATGTGGAGGTGGGCGCCGGAGACGTTGCCGGTGGCGCCGACGCGGCCGATCGTCTCGCCGGTGCCCACGGTCTGGCCGACGCCGACCGTCATGGACGACAGGTGGCAGTACCAGACCTCGGTGCCGTCCTCCAGCTCCAGGACGATCCGGTAGCCGTAGGAGCCGGACCAGCCGGCCGACTTCACGGTGGCGCCGTGGACCGCCTTGAGCGGGGTGCCGGTGGGCGCGGCGAAGTCCAGGCCCGTGTGGTAGCCGGAGGACCACATCGAGCCGGACTGCATGTAGGTGGCGGTGAGGGAGTACGAGGAGAGCGGCATCGAGTAGCTCGCGGCGAGCTGGGCGAGGCGCTCGGCCTCGGCCTTCGCCCTGGCTTCCGCCTCCGCCTTCGCCTTGGCCTCCGCTTCGGCCTTGGCCTTGGCCTCCGCCGCTGCCTCCGCGGCCGCCTTCTCCGCGGCTTCGGCCTTGGCCGCGGCCTCCGCTGCGGCCTTCTCTGCGGCCGCCTTCTCCGCAGCGGCCATGTCGGCGGCGTCGGCGGATGCCTGCTGCTGCTCGGCCTGCTGGAGGATGCGGGCGCGCAGGGCCTCGCCCGCGTCGGCGGTGCCGGTGGTGAGGGCGGTGGCCTCGGCCTGTCCGGCCGTGGTGCCCTGCTCGGTGTCGGGCGTGGTGTACGTGGCGGCGGTGAGCGGGTTCGGGTTGGAGCGGGCCGCGCTCGCGGTCTCCGGTTCCTCGTCCGCGTCGGGAAGGAGGTCGCCGACGCCGGGGAGGTCGTGGGCGTCCGGCAGACCGAGGTCCGGGAGGTCCGGGAGCGATATGGCGACCGGCGGCTTGTCCTGCGCGGTGGCGAGGCCGCCCGCGCCGACGGCCGCGATGACACCGACGCCGAGGACGGTGGAGGAGCGGGCGAAGTTGGAGCGCTGCTTGACGACCCGGTGCCGGCCGCCGGAGCGGCTCTGGGCGCGGAGGGACTCCTCGCTGGGGTTCCACTCGGTGTCCGGGGCGGCGGGACCCGCACCACCACCGAAGGCATCGAAGGGGGCTTCGGGTACGGGAGTGTTGGACGCCACGAGGGCGCGCTCCTTTCCTTCCTTCTCGCCTACCGGGTTAGCTGACGGGTTCGGAGCAGGAAGGTCTCCTACGGGCCCTTCGCACGGGTGCGAAGGGCCTGATTCACCCCAAGTAGTGGTTCCCCGGTTCCTTTTCAGGATTCGGCGCGTGCGCACGGTGCCGCCTCTTGCGACGGCTGGGACGACCGCACTGCGTTATCGAACGTTAATAGACAGGGGGTCCCGATTCCAAGCCACTCCTCTTGATCATTCATTGAATTGAGAGAGAATGGCCCGAGTTGACCCCCCTTCAGTAAGGGCCGCGCAAACCTCCGCGATCTGACGTTATGTCAATTGTTATCGCAGGGACACCTCTCGACTACGGCCCGTGACCGGATCCGTTCGGGGGCACCACCGGCATCGTCCGGCGCCGCTCCGGCTGCCCCACCGCCGGGCGGCTCAGCGCCAGCAGCGCCATGTCGTCCGTGGATCCTCCGCCCGTGTGCAGCCGTACGTCGTCCACGAGCGCGTCGAGCAGCTCCTCGGGCCCCGGGAAGATCCGGCCGGCGAGGCGCTCCCCCGGGTCGTAGAAGACACCCGCCGCGTTCCGCGCCTCCGAGAGGCCGTCGGTGTAGAAGAGCAGCGTCGCGCCAGGCGGGTACGGCCGCCCCTCGGCCCGGTCCGGCCACGTCGCCAGATCGCCCATGCCGAGCGGCAGCGCCGGCTCGGTCGGTTCGAGCGTGTCCAGGCGCCCGTCGGCGTACAGCAACAGCGGAGGCGGGTGCCCGCGGTTGACGACCCGTACGAAACCGTCGAAGGTGCCGCTCCCGTCGCCGTGCGGGATCTCGGCCAGGACGGCGGTGGTGAACCCCTCGAAGGCGTCGAGCCCGTCGCGCCGGGTGCCCTCGCGGGCAAGGGCCCGTTCGAGGCGCTGCGCCACGCCCTCCAGGGCCCGTTCCTGCTCGGCCGCCTCGCGGAAGGCGCCGATGACGACGGCGACGGCCTCGACCGCCTCCATGCCCTTGCCCCGGACGTCGCCGACCACGAGCCGCACCCCGTAGGGGGTGTCCTGGACGGCGAACAGGTCGCCGCCGATGAACGCGTCCGCTTGCGCCGCCTCGTATCGGGCCGCGCACTGCAGCCCACCGATCCGCTCGGCGGGCGTCGGCAGCACGGCCTTCTGCGCGGTCTCCGCGATGACCCGCGCCGAGGCGAGCCGCTCGCCGCTGCGGCGCACGACCCTGCTGATGAGAAGGGCGAGCGCGGAGACGGTGAGGACGGTCAGGGTCTCGGTGAGGCTCGGGATCTCGGCGGCGGTGCCGTTGTAGAGGTGCAGCCCGACGGAGGCGAGGACGGCGGCGATCCCGGTGAGGAGCGTCGTGAGCGTGGAGAAGAACGGCGCGGCGATCAGCGGGGCCGCGGAGAAGAGCGGCGCCGCGGTGTACGCGGGCGGGGTCAGCAGGTCGAAGACGACCCCGCCGACGATGACCAGGGGCGGCAGAGCGCGGATGAACCGCCGGGCGCGCCCGTACGACCGGCCGTCCTCGCCGTCCCGCCGCCGCCCACCGCCGACCGCTCCTAGGGGGTGCCCCACCTGTGCTCTCCTGCCCGGTCCGTACCGGCCGCGGTCCGCACCGCGCCCTTCAAGGGTGGCCGCCGCCACGGGGGGCGGCGACTCCCGCGGGGCCGACTGGCGTACGGACCGGGGCGGCGGCCCCCTGAAGGCTCAGCCCTTCACCGCCCCCTCCGCGAGGCGCCCGCCCCGCGCGAGGAGGGCCATCGCCGCCGCGCACCCCAGACCCACCGCGCACAGCACCAGCCACGGCACCGCCGACCAGCCGGTCACGTCGAGCAGCGCGCCCGTCCCCAGGTTCCCGAGGGTGATCCCGATCCCGCACACCGTGTTGTAGAGCCCGTAGTGGGTGGCCACCCAGCGCCCCCGGGACAGGGCGACGACGGTGTCCATCTCGTACGGGTAGAGCACCGCGTTCCCGACGGCCAGGACCGCCGCGCACAGCAACAGCCCCACCGGGCCCCTGCCCAGGGCCGCCGGGAGCAGGAAGGCCCCGCCCATCAGCCCGAGCCCGAGGAGCAGACACCGTTCCCGGCTCAGCCGGCGCCGGCACCAGGCCGTGATCCGCAGCTGCCCGACCAGCGCGACGAGAGCCGAGACGACGAACAGGGCCGTCGTGAGCCCCGTGCCGCCCGCCGCGAGCGGCAGCGCCAGATAGACCTGGAAGGACAGGACGTACGAGCCGGTCATCGCGAGCGAGAACAGCCAGAAGGTGCGGTGGGCGAGCACCGTACGGAACTGCCCCCGCTCGCTCCCCGCCGGCTCCGTCCCCCCTCCCCGTACGGGCATGTACCGGAGCTGTACGAGGGTGAGGACGGCGAACAGCACCGCCGCCACCAGGCACGTCAGCCGGAACGACACCCCTGTCAGGGCCACCCCGAGGAGCGGCCCGAGGAGGATGCCCGCCTGGTAGTACACGTTGAACAGGGCGAAGGCCTCGACCCTCCGCTCCTCCCCGGCCTCCGCGGCGAGACAGGCCCGCACGGCGGGGTTGAACAGCGCCCCCGCGAGACCGGTCGCGAGCGAGGCGGCGATCAGCATCGGCAGCGACTGGGCGAACGCGAGGGCTCCGAAACCGGCCGTCCGCAGCGCACAGCCCGCCACGATGAGCGGCTTGAAGCCGAGCCGGTCGGCGAGCGCCCCGCCGACGAGGAACATGCCCTGCTGGGACAGGTTCCGGGCGCCGAGGACGAGGCCGACCGCCCAGGCGGCCATGCCGAGCCCGTCCGCGAGGTGCGCGGCCAGGTACGGCATCAGCATGTAGAAGCCGAGGTTGATGGTGAGCTGGTTGAGGAAGAGGAGCCGTACGGCCGGTTCGAAGGTACGGCTCTGCTTCCACACCCCGCCCCGGGGAGCGGTCGTCGTGGTGCTCAACGGGCCGGCTCCGCCCGGTCCATGGCCTTGCGGGTCCAGCCCTCGACGGGCGCACCCGCCTCGTACCCGGCCGGGTCCTCCCGTACGGGCCCGTCGAGAAGGCCGTGCGCCGCGCAGAACTCGTCGTTGAAGACGGTGTCGAAGTACCGCTGCGGCCCGTCGGGGAAGACGGCCGCGATCCGGGTCCCGCGCGGCCGGGTACGGGCCAGCCACCCGGCGACGAGCGCGACCGCGCCCACGCTCCAGCCTCCGGTCGCGAACTGGCGCGAGGCCAGCCGCCGGGCCGCCCGTACCGCCTCCGCGGGACCCACCCAGTGGACCTCGTCGAAGGCCCCGTGGTCCACGTTGCCCGGGTGGATGGACGAGCCGAGCCCGCGCATCAGCCGCTCCCCCGCGGGCAGGCCGAAGACGGTCGACCCGACGGAGTCCACGCCGACCAGTTCGAGGGCGGGGCTGCTGGTGGCGCGCAGGGCCCGGGAGATCCCGGCCGAGTGACCCCCGGTGCCGACCGCGCAGACGAGGACGTCGATCCGGTCGAGCTGCCCGGACAGTTCGGCGGCGAGCCCGGCGTACGCGTCGGGGTTGTCGGGGTTCCCGTACTGGTTGGGCCACCAGGCCCCGTCGAGACCCGCGAGCAGCTCGGCGACCCGGTCCATCCGGGCCTGCTGCCAGCCGCCGAGCGGGCTCGGCTCGCGTACGACGTGGACCTGGGCGCCGTGGGCGACGAGCATCCGCTCGACGATCGGTTCGAGACCGGGGTCGGTGACGACGTGCACCGGATGACCGTGGAGGACACCGGCGAGGGCGAGGCCGAGACCGAGGGTCCCGGAGGTCGACTCGACGATCGGGGCGCCGGGCCGCAGTTCACCGCGGCGGCGGGCCTGCTCGACCATGTAGAGGGCGGCGCGGTCCTTGATGCCTCCGAAGTTGAAGCCTTCGAGCTTGGCCCAGTAGCCGTCGTCCGTCCACAGGACGGGGGTGTTGCCGACGGTCTGCTCGGCGAGGGGCGTCTTGCCGCCGGACAGCAGGTTGTTCATGGGGACGTCCTTGGGGTGGTACGCGAAAGGGACCTGGTCACGCGAGTGCGGGACCCGGTTCAGTTCCGGTCCACTCCGAGGGCGATCAGCAGACGGCCCGGCTCGGGGCCGGGTCCCGCCCTGCCCCGGACGCAGCGCGCGCGGGGGTCGGTCCGGTGGTCCGCCGCGTACGGCAGGGTCACGGCTCCGCCGGCGTCCGGCACCCCGAGCTGCGAGGCGGCGGTCTGCGCGGGGAGGTGCGCGTCGAAGGACCACGCCTCGCCGGACCGCTCGCAGCCGTGCGGAAGCGCGGGGGCGGAGACGGTGGTCGTGCCGGAGGCGGCGGGCAGGACGTGCCCGTGGGAGCCGTGGCAGACGCTCACGAGGAGGGCGAGGAGCGCGAGCAGGACGAGGACGGCGGGCGCCCGCCGGTTCACATCGCTCACACGCTCGTCACTCATGGTGCGCGTGAGACTACGGTGGGAAGTGAGACCGCGCAAAGACGCGGGCACGGATTCGGCCACCGTCTACTTCGGGCAGCGCTGACCGCGGTTGCCGGGGGCGGCTGCCTACAGGTTCCGCTCCGCGTAGATCTCCATCGCGTCCCGGACGAGGACCGCGGTCCCCTCCCCGTGCTTGTCGTAGTTCGCGGTGAAGCGCGGGTCGTCGACGTACATCCGGCCGAGGCCGATCACGTACTCCTTGCTCGGGGCCGTGGTGTGCGACAGCCAGGCGACCTGACGCCGCGCGATCGCCTGCACCTCCACGCTGCCGGCGGCCAGGCCGTCCTTCAGCGCCCGCGCGAAGTCGCGGGCGATGCCGGCCTGCTCGTCCATGAACGCCTTCTTCTGGGCGGCGTCGAGCGACCGCCACCAGCGGTCGCCCTTCTCGTACGCGTCGCGGCCCCAGCGCTCGGCGACCTCCTCCTCGTACACCGTGTGGTCGAAACCGTCGAACACTTCGTCGGCCATGAGTTCTTCTCCGTTCTCGGTCTTGTGGAGAGTGGTCCGCACGGACGCGATCCGGCGTCCGATGCGCTCGCGCTCCTGCTCCAGGAGGGCGAGATGGGTGCGGAGGGCGGCGGTCGTGTCCCGCTGCCCCGCGAGGACCTCGGCGATGGCGGGCAGTGAGAGCCCCAGCTCGCGCAGCAGCAGGATCCGCTGCAGCCGCACGAGCGCCGCCTGGTCGTAGTACCGGTAACCGTTCGCGCCGATCCGGCTCGGCTCCAGCAGTCCGCGCTCCCCGTAGTGCCGGAGGGTGCGGCTGGTGGTGCCGGCCTTCTTGGCGATCTCTTGGATCGACCACTCCATACCGAGAACGCTAAATCTTGACGTGGCGTCAAGGTCAAGCGCCATGCGCCGCCACACGGGGGCATACGACGAAGACCCGGATCCAGTGACTGGATCCGGGCCTTCGTTGCTACTGAGTAGCGGGGACAGGATTTGAACCTGCGACCTCTGGGTTATGAGCCCAGCGAGCTACCGAGCTGCTCCACCCCGCTCTCGTACGCGAAGCCCTCGCGCACCCAGTACTCGAAGCCGCCGAGCATCTCCTTCACCTGGAAGCCCAGCTCGGCGAGGGCCAGCGCGGAGCGCGTGGCGCCGTTGCAGCCGGGGCCCCAGCAGTACGTGACGACCGGCACGGACCGGTCGAGCAGCTGCTCCGCCTGCTCGGGGATGAGTGCGGTCGGCAGGTGGACCGCACCGGGGACGTGCCCCTGGTCCCAGGACGCGGTCGACCGGGAGTCGATCACCACGAAGCCGGGGTCGGTGCCGTCGGCCGCGGCGGCGGCGAGCGTGGAGGCCACGTCCGAGACGTCGGCGTGGAAGGCGAGGCTCGCGGAGAAGAAGGCGGCCGCGGCGGCGGGAGAGGCCGGCGGGGTGCGGAGTACGGGGTTGACCGGGTTGACCTGCGTCGTTGTCGTCGTCATGGTGATCAACCTACGGACGGGGATCACCGCACTGAAGTACCGATCCCCGGCGGCCGGGGGAATCGGCCGGGGAATCCCCGGCACCTTCCGCGAGACGCCGTGGATCTCACACCTCGGGACCGAACGGGCCGCCGAACACCGCCACGACCGTGTCACATGGGCGGGATTTCATCCGTCATGACGGCATGACGGGACGCGAACGGGGAGATCGACGCATGGACCGACACGACAGGGAACTCCTCGGCATGGAGCTCCTCGACGACAAGGAACTCCTCGCCCGGCGCTTCGAGGCCGACCGGGGCCACCTCAGGGCGGTGGCCTACCGGATGCTCGGCTCGCTCGGCGAGGCCGAGGACGCCGTCCAGGAGGCCTGGTTCAAGCTCAGCCGCAGCGACGTCAGCGCGGTGGAGAACCTCAGCGGCTGGCTGACCACGGTCGTCGGCCGCGTCTGCCTCGACATGCTGCGCTCCCGCGGCTCGCGCCGCGAGGACCCGCTGGAGTACTACGTCCCCGACCCGGTCGTCCGGGTCGTCGGCGGCACCGATCCGGAGCACGCCGCCGAGCTCACCGAGTCCGTCGGCCTCGCCCTCCTCGTCGTCCTGGAGACCCTGTCGCCGGCCGAGCGGCTCGCGTTCGTCCTGCACGACATGTTCGCCGTCTCCTTCGACGAGATCGCGCAGATCGTGGACCGCACCCCGGCGGCCACCCGCCAGCTCGCCAGCCGCGCCCGCCGCCGGGTGCAGGACGCCACCCCGGCCGCCGGGCCCGACGCGCACAGGCAGCGGGAGATCGCCGACGCCTTCCTCGCCGCCTCGCGCGGCGGCGACTTCGAGGGGCTGCTCGCGGTCCTCGACCCGGACGTGGTGCTGCGCGCGGACGGCGGCAGGACCCTCGCGGCCGTCTCGAAGATCGTCAGGGGCGCGGAGGCCGTCATCGCGCAGGCCCTCATGTACGCGAAGTTCAAGCAGGCGGCGCTGCCGGTCGTGGTCAACGGCGCACCCGCGTACCTGTCGGTCGTCGACGGACGTCCGGCCGTGCTCATGTCGTTCACGATCGCCGGGGACCGGATCGTCGGGCTCGAGATCCTGGCGGACCCGGAGCGGCTCGCCGCGCTCGACCTCTCGGAGGAGGACCTGGCGAGGGCGGCCTACTGACGCCCGCTCACGCCCTGCGGGCAGCCGGCCCGGTGACCGACGTCCCCCTGGCGGCCGCCAAGGAAGCTCCAGCCGCCAGGGAGACGACGGCGCTCGCCATGCCGAGTACGGCGCCGGCGGCGACGTCTCCCGGGTAGTGCACCCCGGTGTGGACGCGGGAGTAGCCCACGGCCATCGCCAGGACCTGCAGGGGAACGGCGGCCGGCGGCAGCACCACCCCCACGGCGGTGGCGAAGGCGACCGCCGACGCGGTGTGCCCGGAGGGGAACGAGGCCGAGTCGGGCATCGGCACGTGGCGGCCCGTCACCACCCGGGCCGCCTCCCGGTCCGGCCGCTGCCGGCGCACCAGACGCTTGCCCAGCAGGTTCGCCGCGGCCGAGGCCACGGCGATGGCCCCGACCCCGGCGAGGGCCGCCCGGCGCGGCCGGCCGGGGACGAGGGCGAGCCCCGCCGCCAGGGCGAACGAGATCTTGGAGTGGTCGGCCGTGTGCGAGAGCCTGCGGAGCCCGGTGTCGAGCGTGGGTGTGGGGGTGGCGGCCACGGCGGCGTACACGGCCCCGTCCATCGCCCGGAGGTCCTTGAGGACGCCCCTCAGGGGGCCCGTGGTGCTCGTGGTGCTCGTCTCCGTCATGTGCCGCTCCTCGGGGAGGGATGGTGGAAGGCCAGTCGGGTGATGCGCCGCCAGTCCATGGGCGGCTGGGGCTCGATGACGCCGGGCCGGTGACGGGGCACGAGGACCCGCAGAGCGCCGGGGCGGAGGGTACAGACGACGGGAGTGGGCAGGATCAGCGCCTCGCCGTCGACGGCGACCGGAATGAGACCACGGGCCCCACTCCTCCCACTGGTCCCATCGGAGCCGGAACCGGCATCGCCGCCCCCCACCCTCACGGCCTTCCCCGTCACCTCGACCCGGGCGGCCGTGAGCACGTTCAGGCCGGCCGCCTGGGTGCCCCGTACGGCCAGTTCGGCGGCCTGGGCCGCCCCCTCGACCCGGATGGCGATCACCCCCAGCTCACCCCCGTCGAGCCGCGGTCTCCTGGCGGCGGCAGCGAACGGATCGGGCGCCGCGTACGGGTTGTTGCTGACCAGGAGCGCCTGCTGGGCGGGCAGCCGGTGGCCGTCGGCGATCGCGTCGAGGCGGTCGCCCTCACCGCCCTGGAGCAGATCGGGGAGGAGGTCGAGCGCGGTGCCCGCCTTCGCGTCGCGGTAATCCGGGTGCTGGACGACATCGGCGTACACGCCGAAGGAGACCGTGTTGACGAAGGGCCGCCCGGAGACCGAACCCAGGTCGACCCGGAATTCCTCGCCGTCGACGAGGGCGTCCAGACAGCTGGCCGGGTCGGTGCGGTCGAGGCCCAGATCGAGGGCGAAGTGGTTACGGGTGCCGGCCGAGACGACGAGGAACGGCAGGTCGTGCTCGGCGGCCACGGCGGCGACGAGCGCCTGCGTACCGTCGCCGCCGGCCACGCCGAGCAGGTCGGCGCCCTCGGACACCGCCTTCCGGGCGAGCGCGGTGACATCGGTCTCGGCGCCCGGGTCGAGGAGGACGACCCGGGCGCCCAGCTTCTCGGCCCGCTCGACGAGCCCGAACCGGGCGACCTTCCCTCCCCCGGACTTGGGGTTCATGATCAGCACGGGCCGGCGCGGCCGGGGCCGCCGCTCCCCGCGCGTACGCGTCGGTTCCCGCTCACCCACAGGCCGGCGCAGGGCGGCCCGCGCACACAACAGCGCCACGCCCCACAGGCCGAGGGCCACGAGCGCGGTCAGCCAGAGGCCCCCGACGACGTACAGGGTGAGGACCGCGACGGGCGCGCCGACGGCGAGCAGCCCGCCGAACACGCGCAACGGCCCGCGGTGGGCGAGGAACCACCAGATCCCCGCGGCCGAACAGACCAGCCCCACGAGCCCGCTCAGCAGGACCACCATGCCGCCGTTGCCGAGGCCGGTCAGCAGGAACAACACGGCGGCGGCCGCCGCGGCGAGCGCCCCCCTGGCCAGCCGCCGGGCCCCCGCCACCGGATCACCGGACCTACTCCCCATCACCGTCACCGTCCCCACCTCCGAGCTCGCCGCCACGTTCCAGGTTCGTCCAGAGTGACGCGAACCGCGCCCGGGAGGATGCGCGATCCGGAGCGGCCGCCGGGCGGGTCAGTCCCCGGCCGGGCCGCGATCAGGATCAGCCTTCCCGTGTCAACGGGCTCGACTCCGGCAGGAGTTCACCGATCCGGAAGGCCATGCCGATGCCCGTTCGGCGCCGCGCACGGGGACGGCACAGGCCCAGGGCATCCGGCGGGGAACGACGGAGCGCCCCGGCCGGTCGAAACCGGTCGGGGCGCTCCCCTGCAGGTCAGAGGGTTTCCCCTCCCCCGCCACACGTAGGCCGTGTGGGACTCGAACCCACAACCAACGGATTAAAAGTCCGCTGCTCTGACCAATTGAGCTAACGGCCCGTGGACAAGCACACCCGTGCAGCATAGCCCGAGAGATTCCCTGAACCGATCGGGTATCCGACACGGACCGCGCGGTGTGCCTCGCGGTGTGCCGTGCCGGGTGCCGGGCCGCGGGCCCGGGCGACGTGGCCGGGCCCGCGGTGGGACGGGAGGGTTCTCGCGGTCAGAACAGGGACTTGAAGGTGTTCCAGCCGCCGCCGATCAGGAAGCGGGAGCGGTACGCGCCGCCGCAGGTGGCGTCGTAGCTGTACAGCCTGCCCGCGGTGTCGCGGCCGACCAGGTCCGGGCAACCGTCGCCCGAGATGTCGCCGACGCCCGCCACGGACGAGTAGATCCCCCAGCCGGTGCCGATCTTCACCCGCGCCGTCACGCCGCCGGTCGCCGTGCCGTAGTACCGCCACAGCCCGCCGTCCGCGTCCACGCCCAGCAGGTCGCCGCGCCCGTCGCGGTTGGTGTCCCCGGCGCCGACGATCTTCTTGTACAGCTTCCAGTTGGTGCCGATCCGCACCCGGGTCTTCACCCGGTGGTCGGCCGTGCCCGCGTAGAAGTACATGTCGCCGGTCGACGTCTGGCGTGCGATCAGGTCGGTGAACCCGTCGCCGTTCGCGTCGCCGGGGGACGTCAGGACGTCGTACTGTCCCCAGCCCGAACCGATCAGCGTGTACGGCGAGGAGGCCGAGACCACCTTCCCGCAGCCCGGCCGGTACGCCCGAAGCTGGTCGCCGACGCGGGCGATGACGTCCGCGCAGCCGTCGCCGTCGACGTCGCCGTACGGCACCAGGACGGACGTGGTCGCGAACGCCGTGCCCGTGCCCGCGATCCGCGGCGCGAAACCGCCGAACCCGTTGCCCTTGTACAGGGACACCAGACCCGCCGTGTCCATCGCCAGGAGATCGCCCTGCGTGTCGTTCCCGGCCATGTCCCGCCATGCGGGCTTGCCGCCGGTGACCGTGATCGTGCCGGTCAGGGAGAGGTCCCTGCCCTGCCCGTCCGCCGTGCCGGCCGCCAGGTGCCAGGTGTACGTGCCGTTCACGACGGTCTTCCCCGCCGCCGTCCTGCCGTCCCACGAGACGTCGACGCGGCCCCGGGTCTCGTACGCCCCGAGGGTGCGGATCACGGCCCCGGAGAACCGGTCGCGCAGCGTCAGCTGCCAGATCGACGCGGGCTTGGAGAGCGCCCAGGACGCCTTCCAGCCGTCCTGCGGCCGCATGCCGGCCGGCACCTTCGCCGAGGCGGCGGTGAGGTCGGAGGTGGGAACGCCGGGCCACACGACATGGACCAGGTGGTGGCGGTCCTTGTACGCGACCGCCCCGCCGAAGCGGTCGACGGTCCAGGACTCGCGGCGGGCGCCGGAGACGGGTTCGGAGTCGACGAGCCTGCGCACCACGGGCTTGCCGGAAGAGTCCTTGGAGGTGAGGTCGGTGAGCCGGAGGTACGACGCGGAGTCCCGGTCGACGACGTAGCCGTCGCCGAGCAGGGACCCGTCGGCAGTTCCCAGGGCCAACGGCACCTTCGTGCCCGTCCTGAGGTCGATCACGCCCCGCTGCTGGGTCGGCCCGCATCCCCAGTACAGCCAGCGCCCGGCGGCCGCCTGAAGCTCCGTAGGGACGCACGCCGCGCCGGTCGTGACCTTGCCGAGGTCCTTGCCGGTGGCCAGGTCCGTACGTGCCACCTCGCCCGCCGTGGCCGTGCCCGCGTACAGGGTGGCGCCCCAGAGGGCCGCCGCCGTCTGCGGCTGCTCGCGGACGACGGTCTGCGCGTCGAGGTCGACGACGAGCGTCTTGCCCCGTCCCGTGAAGACCGCCCGCGGGCCGAAGGCGTCGACGATCCGGCCGTCCGTCTCGCCGGTGGACACCCGGCTCACCTGACCGGTGGAGGTACGGGCGGTGACCTCCAGTGGCTTGAAGTCGTCGTGGGCCAGGTAGACCGTACGGCCGTCCCCGCTGTCGAACAGCGGCGTGGTGTTCCTCAGCCGCTTCGTCTCGGCCCCCGCCCACACCGGCTGCGGATCACCGGTGTGCATCGGCCCGACGGGCAGCGTCCTTCCGTAGAAGCCGCTGCCCTTCGAGGTGCTCCACTCCAGGGTGGAGAGCCGGCCCGAGCCGAGGGCGAGCGACGCCACCTCGGCCGGGATCGGCTCCACACGGCGCAGCTTCTCCAGGACCGGGGCGCCGCCGTCCTTCGCCGGGGCGGCCCTGAGGAGGGACCAGTCGGTGGCGGAGGTGCCGCCGACGACGGCCACGCCTCCGCCCGCGATCTGGGTGAGCTCCGCCTCGGCACCCGTCAGAAGCGTCTGCGCGGGCTTGTCGGGGTGCAGCGCGACGAGCTTCCGCCGCAGCGACGCGCCGATGCCGGGAACCTCACCCAGGGCGAGGACCCAGTCGCCGACCAGGGCGATGCGGGCGGTGCTCAGTCCTTCGGGGAGGACGAGGGTCCGCTCGGGGCCGGTCAGGGCCGCGCGCTCGCGGATGTGGACCGTGCGGCTGCCGTCGATCCAGGCGATCCGGTCGGGGCTCAGCGCCACCGGGGCCACGGGCGCGTTGCCGGTCGCGGTGCGCGCGGGGACCACGGTCATCCGTCCGGTGGCCGGATCGACGAGGCCGAGGTCGGAGAAGCCGTACGCGTACGGGTCGACGCCCCTGGCGAAGCGGACGACGGCCGTGGAGCCGTCGCCGGCCGCGAGCTGCGCCTGTTCCACGTTGGCGTCCGCGGGCCAGCCGGTGACGGGCGTGCGGGTCCCGTTCGGAGCGTCGGCGCGCACCAGGTAGTAGCCGCCGCTCGTGCCCGTCGCGGCGGAGGCCCCCTGCCGGAAGAGCAGGACGTCGCCGACCAGGCCCACGTAGCTCGCGTCGGTGGGGATGTCGAACGGCCGCTCGGTGCCGGTCTCCAGGTCGCGGACGGCGTGGAGGCCGAGGCCCGGCTGGACGTACAGGTGGCGTCCGCCGTTGCCGGACTCGGCGAAGGGCACGGCCCCCTTGTCGTACCCCAGGCCGGTGTTCTTCGCGGGGTCGGTGAAGTCCGTCCACTCCAGTTCCCCGCCGTACGGCCGGTCGGGGTCCTCCGTCTCGTGTACATAGCCCGTGGGGCCGACGGCGGTGACGGTCTGCTGCCGGGGCAGGGCCCGCCAGTTGGGCGCGATGTCCAGCTGGTCGACGCCGACGACCGGCGAGGCCTGGGCGACGACGGCGGGTGAGAGGCCGACCGCCGTGGCGACGAGCGCTGTGGCGAGGACGGCGATACGCGCGCGGGGACGCCGCACGCGTGCGAAACGAGACAAAGAGGTCCCTCCCCAGGGCAACCTGATGTGCGGGATACGGGGAGGAGCCTCCGCCGGGCCCCCTGGCCGGCACTCCTCACACGTCAACGGCCTGAGCGTATCCCGTCGCACGCGAGTACGACTCGGGGGTCGCACGTACGCATACGACTCAGGGCCCGCTCCGGCACCGAAGTGCGGGGCGGGCCCTGAGGTCCGTTCAGCTGCCGGCCGTCAGCTCTGTGGCTGCCGGCTGCTCACGGCAGGTCAGCCGTTGCGCTTCCAGCGCGGCTTGTCGTCACGGCGGCCGAAGGAGGAGCCGCCGCCGGCGGAGCCGGTCGAGCCGGTGCCGCGGTGGTCGTCACGGCGGCCGTACGGGCGGTCGCCGCCGGCCGGGCGGAAGCCGCCGGTCGCCGGACGGTCGTCACGGCGGAAGCCACCGGACGGACGGTCGCTGCCACGGTGGCCGCCGGCCGGACGGTCGTTGTCGCGACGCTCGAAGGAGCGGCCGCCGCGGTCGTCACGGTTGAAGCCACCGGAGGGACGGTCGTCGCGGCGGAAGCCGCCACGGTCGCCACCGCGGTCGTCACGGTTGAAGCCACCCGACGGACGGTCGTCGCGACGGAAGCCACCGGACGGACGGTCGTTGTCCCGACGGAAACCACCGGAGGGACGGTCGTCACGGCGGAAGCCGCCACGGTCGCCACCGCGGTCGTCACGGTTGAAGCCACCCGACGGACGGTCGTCACGGCGGAAGCCACCGGACGGACGGTCGTTGTCCCGACGGAAACCACCGGAGGGACGGTCGTCACGGTTGAAGCCACCGGACGGACGGTCATCGCGACGGAAGCCACCGGACGGACGGTCGTTGTCGCGACGGAAGCCGCCACGGTCACCACCGCGGTCGCCGCCACGGAAACCACCGCGGTCACCACGGTCGCCACCGCGGTCGTCACGGTTGAAGCCACCGCGCTCGCGGCGCTCGTAGTTGCCCCGGTCGTCGCGGGCGGCAGGACGCTCCTCGCGGCGCTGCTCCTCGACGCGGGCGGCGGCGCGCTCGGCCTCCACGGCGGCGGCGGCGATCTCGGCCTCGGCGGCCTCCGTCACCTCGGCCACGGCGGCCTCGGGGTCCTCGCCACGCTCGCGGGCGGCACGGGCCACCAGGCGGTCGGCCTCCTCGCGGAGCTCGACGGCGCGGCGCTGCAGGCGCTCCAGCTGCTTGGTCAGGTCGACGACCTCACGCTCGGCCTGCTTGGCCGAGTTGTTCGCCGAGTCGGCCTGGACCTCGGTCAGCGAACGGGCGCCGGTGATCTCGGCGACCTCGGGGTCGAAGGCGCCGGCGCCACCGACGATGTGACGCGAGGCGTCGACGCCCGCGTCCTCCATCAGGCGGAAGATCTGGCGGCGCTGGTGCGGCAGGGCCAGGGAGACCACGACACCGGAGCGGCCGGCACGGGCGGTACGGCCCGAGCGGTGCAGGTAGTCCTTGTGGTCGCCGGCCGGGTCCACGTTGAGGACCAGGTCGATGCCGTCGACGTGGATGCCTCGGGCCGCGACGTCGGTCGCGACGAGCGCGTTGACGTAGCCCTTCTTGAAGTCCTCCAGGACGCGGGTACGGGCGCCCTGCGTCATGCCGCCGTGCAGCGCGTCGGCCTTCACACCGGAGTCGCACAGCTGCTCGGCGATGCGGTCGGCGCCCAGCTGGGTGCGGACGAAGATGATCGTGCGGCCCTTGCGGGCGGCGATCGCGGCCGTGACCGGCGCCTTGTCCTTCGGCTTCACGACGAGGACGTGGTGGGTCATGGTCGTGACGTTGCCCTGCGCGCTGTCGACCTCGTGCGTGACGGGGTCGGTCAGGTAGCGCTTGACCAGGGTGCCGATCTCGTTCTCCATGGTGGCGGAGAAGAGCATGCGCTGGCCGCCGCCGGGGATCTGGTCGAGCAGCTCGGTGACCTCGGGCAGGAAGCCCAGGTCGGCCATCTGGTCGGCCTCGTCGAGGACGGCGATCTTGACGTTCTCGAGCGAGCAGGCGCCGCGGTTGATGATGTCGCGCAGACGGCCCGGGGTGGCGACGAGGACGTCGACACCGCGCTCCAGGGCATAGATCTGGTTGCTCATCGACGTACCGCCGCAGACGACCTTCATCTTGAGGCCGAGCACGTCGCCGTACGGCTGGAGGGCGTCCGCGACCTGCATCGCGAGCTCACGCGTCGGCGTGAGGATGATGCCGCGGGGCTTCTTCTTGTCGGTGTGACCGCCGGCCAGACCGGCGAGCAGCGGGAGACCGAAGGAGAGGGTCTTGCCGGAGCCGGTACGGCCGCGGCCGAGGATGTCCTTGCCGGCCAGGGCGTCCGGGATGGTCGCCGCCTGGATCGGGAAGGGGGTGGTCACGCCGTTCTGCGCGAGCTTGCGCACGACGCCCTCGGGCAGACCGAGGTCGCCGAAGGTGACGGTGGGCTCGGACGGCTCCGCGTCGGCGTCGTCGGCGTCGTCGATCGCCTCGGCGGCGTCGTCGATCTCGATGGCGTCGATGGCCTCGACGATGGCCTCGACCACGTCGGTCTCGGCGGCGGTGTCGACGATCTCGGTGGCCGCGACGGCCTCGACGATCTCGTCGTTCTCGGGCATGACGGCGTGGTCAGAACTGAAAATGGACATGCGAAATGCGAAACCTTCCGGAGTCTCGGCACGCGCCCGTAACTCCGTGATTTCGCAAATCGACCGCCTCAATGCGGTCAGCCACGGCTAGGGAGAGTACGCGCCACACGGCGCTCTTCTGTGTCGGCGCCGGGCAATGGGATCAAACGATCTACCACCATACGCACCCTCCCCCACCTATGGCAAACCGGACTCCGTCACACCGGTCCGACCTGCGGAGACGCCGCCGGCTCGGGGGGCGCCTCCGGCCCGTCCGCCGCCCGCACGCCACCCATCTGGGTGTCGGGTCCGGGAGACGGCGGATCGGTCGGATTCGAGGTCGGCTCCGGCGTCGGCTCGGGGGTCGGCACCGTCGGCTCCGGGGTCGGCTCGGGGGTGGGCGCCGTCGGCTCGGGCGTCGGCGTGGATCCGCCGCCTCCCGCACCCGCGGAGCCTCCGGCGCTGCCCCCGCCGCCGTTCCCCCCGCCGCCGTCCCCGTTCCCGCCGTTTCCGCCGTTCCCGCTCCCCCCGGAGCCGCCCGCACCGCCGGACGGACCGTCCTGACCCCCGCCCGTCGGCTGAGGCTTCGGCGAGCCGCCGTGACCGCCCGGCCCCTCCACCGGCATCACCGCGCCGGGGGAAGGCTTCGCCGTGCCCGAGGGGGAGCCGCTCGGCACCGGGGACTCCGTACCCGCGCCGGCCGCGGCCGGTCCGCCCGAGCCGCCCTGCCGCCCGTTCGAGGAGTCGCCGCCGCCGTCCGGGAGTCCGGGCCCGCCGCTCTCGGAACCGGTCGCCACGCCCCGCTTGGCGCCGGACGCGCCGGGCGCCGGCTTCGCCCCGTCGTCACTCACACTCATACAGCCGCTCAGACCGGCACAGGCCGCGACGGCCAGCGCGGTGGCGGCCCATCGCACCGGGGTGGGCAAATGGCGCACGGGGGCACCTCCAGAGGACAGCAGGCAGGAACAGAACGCGTCGCGCTGCCCAACTCCCCAGGCGCCACAAGGGACACGGCCCCCGCGCGCCCGCTCGGCTCAGCCGTAACCCAGCGCGTGCAGCCGCTCGTCGTCGATGCCGAAGTGGTGGGCGATCTCGTGGACGACGGTGATCTCGGTCTCCGCGACCACGTCCTCCTTCGACTCGCACATCCGCAGCGTCGGCCCCCGGTAGATCGTGATCCGGTCCGGCAGCACGCCCGCGTACCACTCCCCGCGCTCGGTCAGCGGCGTCCCCTCGTACAACCCGAGCAGCTCCGGGTCGTCCGGGGACGGCTCGTCCTCGACGAACACCGCGACGTTGTCCATCAGCCGCGTCAGTTCCGGCGGGATCCGGTCCAAGGCCTCGGCGACAAGCTCCTCGAACTCCTCGCGCGTCATCTCCAGCACGCGCCCATTCTCCCCCGCCGGGAAACCGTTTTGGCGATAGCGGCCGGGATCCCATATGCTTCTCACGTCCCCGACGCGCTGAGAAGCGCGATGGTGGGCCTAGAGCCCTCATCGTCTAGTGGCCCAGGACGCCGCCCTTTCAAGGCGGTAGCACGGGTTCGAATCCCGTTGGGGGTACGCATTACTCTGTGCGAGACTAGTGATCGCACAAAGCAAGGCTCTGTGGAGCAGTTGGTTAGCTCGCCACCCTGTCAAGGTGGAGGTCGCGGGTTCAAGTCCCGTCAGAGTCGCTGAAGCTGGAAACAGCTTCGTGGCTGGGTAGCTCAGTTGGTACGAGCGATCGCCTGAAAAGCGATAGGTCGCCGGTTCGACCCCGGCCCCAGCCACAAACAGAAGGCCCCGTTCGAAAGAACGGGGCCTTCTTCGTGTTCCAGGACCGGGAGGACTCCTGGGACCAGGAAGACCGGAGACCGTACGGGGGAGGGGCCCGCGCCCCTCCCCCGTACGGCTCACACCTCCTCGCGCTCCCGCGTACGGCTCCCCCGCCTGCCCCGCACCGCGAGCACCAGCGCCACCACGGCCACCACCGCGACGAGCAGCGCCCAGTCCGGGACCACCTGGCCCAGCGAGGCGACCCGCTGCTCCACCGCGAACGAGTCGTCCACCGAGAGCAGGCCCGGCAGAGCGGTCGTCCCGTCGAAGACCAGGAAGAGCGTGCCGAGGGCGACGAAGAACAGGCCCGAGAGCAGCGAGGTCGAGTGGAGCGTCAGGCGGCCGAGCCGGACCGGCCTGCCGCGCAGCCAGGACCGCCCGCCCAGGTCGTACCGCTCCCAGAGCAGTGCCAGGACGAACAGCGGGACCGCCATGCCGAGCGCGTACACGGCGAGGAGCAGCCCGCCGTACGCCGGGCTGCCGCTCAGCGCGGCCACCGTCAGGACGCTGCCGAGGATGGGGCCCGCACAGAAGCCCGCGAGCCCGTAGACCAGGCCGAGGGCGTAGACGGAGAGCGCCGACGTGGGCCGGATCCGGCCGCTCGCCTCGGCGATCCGGCGGGAGGCGAAACCCAGGCCGAGGATCTGGAGGACGCCGAGCCCGACGATCAGCCAGCCGCCGACGCTGACGAGCAGGTCCCGGTGGCCGTAGAAGAGGCGGCCCGCGAAGGAACCGGCCGCGCCGAGCGGCACGAGGGTGGTCGCCAGGCCCGCGTAGAGGATGCCCGTCCTGGCCACCAGCTTCGCGCGCGTGTCGATCGAATACGCGAAGAAGGCGGGCAGGAGCAGGGCGCTGCACGGGCTGAGGAGGGCGAGCAGCCCGCCGAGGAACGCGGCGAAGTAGCCGATGCCGGAAGTCACGGCCTGGCCTTCGCCGGAGCGCTCTTCGCCGCCTTCGCCGCCGCCTCGATGGCCTCCGTGAAGGTCTCCAGGGGCTGCGCGCCCGCGATCGGCCGGCCGTTGACCAGGAAGGACGGGGTGGAGGTGGCCCCGAGGGCGTACCCCTGCTCCTGGTCCGCGCGGACGGCCGCGCGGGCCGCCGCCCCGTCGGTGTCCTTCGCGAACCGGGCCGCGTCGGGGACGCCCGCCTCCTTCGCGAGGGCGGCGAGGCGGTCCTTGCCGAAGCCCTTCTCCTTGGCGCCCTCGGCGTAGGCGGCCTTGTGGAACTCCCAGAACCGGCCCTGCTGCCCGGCCGCCCAGGAGGCGCGGGCGACGGCCTCCGACTCCTCGCCGAAGATCGGGAAGTTCCGCCACTCGATGCGCAGGGTGCCGTTCTCCACGTACTTCTCGATGAGGAGCGGCTCGGTGTCCCGGGCGAACTTCCCGCAGTAGCCGCACTTGAAGTCGGCGTACTCGATGAGCACGACGGGCGCGTCGGCGCGGCCGAGGGCGAGCTTGTCGGAGGCGTCGCGGCGGGCGTACGCCTCCAGTTCGGCGTAGACGCCGGCGGAGGGGTCGGCGGAGACCTCGGCGACGGCCGAGGAGCTGGCCACGGAGCCGGAGGCGCCGGGCGAGGACGGCTTGGTGGCGGTGTACGAGACGACGCCGAGCAGGACGGCGGCGACGGCGACCCCGGAGACGACGGCGATCGGCTTGGACTTGGACATGCGGAAGCGCTCCTGAGGAGAAAAAGGGGAGGACGAGGGAGGACGGCCGTCCGTCTACACCCTCAGGACCGACAGCTCCACGGGAGACAGCTGTACGCGCGCGGGTGGCTCCCGCCCCGCCGACACACCCCGGCCGCCCGGATCCGGCACGCGGACCCCGCACGGCTCCCGGTCCGCGGCGAGGGCCGGCAGCAGCTCGGCGAACCCCTGCGCACGCGGTGGGACGACGGGACCCGTGGCCCCCGCGTCCACGGGGTGGCCGGGGTCGCAGCCCGGCACGGCCGCGCCCACGACCACGGGGGCGACCGCCTGGGGCGTACCCGTCGTCACTCCGCAGACCAGGAGGCCGAGCACCAGGCCCATCAGCGCGACGAACGCCGCCGGCGCGCGGGTGGTGCGGAACATGCGAAACCTCTCCGTCCGGGCGGCGTGCCCGAAATAGTACGCACTCGATCACCGGCCCCGGTGAGGCCGGTCGTAAATCGGTTCGCCGCTTCTCGGCCGCAGGTGCGATCCTGGATTCCGTATGTCTACTTCCTTCGCCGCCCTCCAGTCCGTCCTGGCCGAGGTCTCGCTGCGGGACTCCCACCGGCTCGGCCGCCGTCTCGAAGGCGCCCGCCGCATCCGCAAGCCCGAGGCCCGCGAGGCCGTCCTGGACGAGATCGCCGCAGAGGCGGCCAAGGCCAAGGAGCGCGTCGACGGGCGCGCCTCCCGCGTGCCCGCGGTCACCTATCCCGAGCAGCTGCCCGTCTCGCAGAAGAAGGACGAGATCCTGGAGGCGATACGCGACCACCAGGTCGTGATCGTCGCCGGTGAGACGGGTTCCGGAAAGACCACCCAGATCCCGAAGATCTGCCTGGAGCTCGGCCGGGGCGTCCGGGGCATGATCGGGCACACCCAGCCCCGCCGGATCGCCGCCCGCACGGTCGCCGAGCGCGTCGCCGAGGAGCTGCGGACCCCACTCGGCGAGGCCGTCGGCTGGAAGGTCCGGTTCACCGACCAGGTGAACCCCGAGGCGACCTTCGTGAAGCTGATGACGGACGGCATCCTGCTCGCCGAGATCCAGACGGACCGCGAGCTGCGCGCCTACGACACGATCATCATCGACGAGGCCCACGAGCGGTCCCTCAACATCGACTTCCTGCTCGGCTATCTGGCCCAGCTGCTCCCGAAGCGCCCCGACCTCAAGGTCGTGATCACCTCCGCGACGATCGACCCGGAGCGTTTCTCCCGCCACTTCGGCGACGCCCCGATCGTCGAGGTCAGCGGGCGTACGTACCCGGTCGAGGTCCGTTATCGCCCTCTACTCGAGGGAGACGCCGAGGACGCGGCGGAGTCGGACCGCGACCAGATCACCGCGATCTGCGAGGCCGTCGACGAGCTGCAGTCCGAGGGCCCCGGCGACGTCCTGGTCTTCCTCTCCGGCGAGCGCGAGATCCGCGACACCGCGGACGCGCTCCTGAAGCGGAACCTCCGCAACACCGAGGTCCTCCCCCTCTACGCGCGCCTGTCCCACGCCGAGCAGCACCGGGTCTTCCAGGCGCACTCCGGCCGCCGGATCGTGCTCGCCACGAACGTCGCCGAGACCTCGCTGACCGTCCCCGGCATCAAGTACGTGATCGACCCGGGCACCGCCCGCATCTCCCGCTACTCGCACCGCACCAAGGTGCAGCGGCTGCCGATCGAGCCGGTCAGCCAGGCGAGCGCCAACCAGCGCAAGGGACGTTGCGGCCGTACGTCCGACGGCATCTGCATCCGGCTGTACTCGGAGGACGACTTCCTCACCCGGCCGGAGTTCACGGACGCGGAGATCCTCCGTACGAACCTGGCCTCCGTCATCCTCCAGATGACCGCCGCCGGACTCGGCGAGATCGAGAAGTTCCCCTTCATCGACCCGCCGGACCACCGGAACATCCGGGACGGCGTGCAGCTCCTCCAGGAGCTCGGCGCGATCGACCCGACCGAGAAGGATCCCAAGAAGCGGCTCACCCCGCAGGGCCGGAAGCTCTCCCAGCTGCCCGTCGACCCGCGGCTGGCCCGGATGGTCCTGGAGGCCGACAAGAACGGCTGTGTCCGCGAGGTCATGGTGATCGCGGCGGCGCTGTCCATCCAGGACCCGCGCGAGCGGCCGGCCGAGAAGCAGACGCAGGCCGACCAGCAGCACGCCCGCTTCAAGGACGAGACCAGCGACTTCCTCGCCTATCTGAACCTCTGGCGGTACGTCCGCGAGCAGCAGAAGGAGCGCGGTTCCAGCTCCTTCCGCCGGATGTGCAAGCAGGAGTACCTGAACTTCCTGCGCATCCGGGAGTGGCAGGACATCTACGCGCAGCTGCGGACGGTCGCCAAGCAGCTGGGCATCCACGTCAACGAGGAGGACGCGCCGGAGCAGTCCGTGCACGTCTCGCTCCTCGCCGGTCTGCTCTCGCACATCGGCATGAAGGACGTGAAGGAGGGCGCGAAGAACGACTACCTGGGCGCCCGCAGCGCCAAGTTCGCGATCTTCCCCGGTTCGGCGCTCTTCAAGAAGCCCCCGCGTTTCGTCATGTCCGCCGAACTGGTGGAGACCTCGCGCCTGTGGGCCCGGGTCAACGCGCGCGTGGAGCCCGAGTGGATCGAGCCGCTCGCCCAGCACCTGGTGAAGAAGACGTACAGCGAGCCGCACTGGGAGAAGGACCAGGCGGCCGTGATGGCCTTCGAGAAGGTGACGCTGTACGGCGTGCCGATCATCGCCGACCGCAAGGTGAACTACGGCCGGATCGACCCGGAGGTCTCCCGGGACCTGTTCATCAGGAACGCGCTCGTCGAGGGCGACTGGCGCACCCACCACAAGTTCTTCTCGGACAACCGCAAGCTCCTCACCGAGGTCGAGGAGCTGGAGCACCGGGCCCGCCGCCGGGACATCCTCGTCGACGACGAGACGCTGTTCGACTTCTACGACAAGCGCGTCCCCGAGCACGTGGTGTCCGGCGCCCACTTCGACTCCTGGTGGAAGCACAAGCGCCACGAGCAGCCGGAGTTCCTCGACTTCGAGCGCGAGATGCTCATCAACGAGAAGGCCGCCGGGGTCACCAAGGACGACTACCCGGACTCGTGGCGGCAGGGTCCGCTGAAGTTCCGGGTGACGTACCAGTTCGAGCCCGGCGCGGACGCCGACGGCGTGACCGTCCACATCCCGCTCCAGGTGCTCAACCAGGTCACGGACGAGGGCTTCGAGTGGCAGATCCCGGGTCTGCGGGCTGAGGTCGTCACCGAGCTGATCCGCTCCCTGCCGAAGCCGATCCGCCGGCACTACGTGCCCGCGCCGAACTTCGCGAGCCGCTTCCTCGACGTCGTCGTGCCCGTGCAGGAACCGCTGGACGGCGCGCTCGCCCGCGAGCTGCAGCGGATGGTCGGCGTCCCGGTCACCGCCGAGGACTTCGACTGGGCGAAGGTGCCCGAGCACCTCAAGGTGACGTTCCGGATCGTCGACGAGCGGCGCCGCAAGCTCGCCGAGGACAAGGACCTGGAGACGCTGCGGCTCCAGCTGCGCCCCAAGGCCCGTAAGGCCCTCTCACAGGCCGCGGCGGCCGCCACGGCGGGCCCTGACGGCTCCGGGCCCTCCCTGGAGCGCACGGGGCTCACCGAGTGGACGATCGGGACGCTCACGAAGGTCTTCGAGACCAAGCGGGGCGGGCAGCCGGTCAAGGCGTACCCGGCGCTCGTGGACGAGGGCGCGACCGTCGCCGTACGCCTCTTCGACACGGAGGCCGAGCAGGCGCAGGCGATGTGGCGGGGCACCCGGAAGCTGGTCATGCTGAACATCCCGGTGAACCCGGCGAAGTTCGCCTCGGACAAACTGACCAACCAGCAGAAGCTGGCCCTGTCCTCGAACCCGCACGGCTCGATCCAGGCCCTCTTCGACGACTGCGCGACCGCGGCCGCCGACAAGCTGATCGCGGACCACGGCGGCCCGGCGTGGGACGAGGAGTCCTTCCGGAAGCTGTACGACAAGGTCCGCGCGGACCTCGTCGACACGACCGTACGGACGGTGGGCCAGGTCCAGCAGATCCTGGCGGCCTGGCAGGCCTGTGAGCGCCGGCTGAAGTCGACGAACAGCCTGGCACTGATCGACAACCTGAGCGACGTGCGCGCGCAGCTGGCGTGGCTGATGCCGGCCGGCTTCGTCACCCGTACGGGGCTGAAGCGGCTGCCCGACCTGATGCGCTACCTGGTGGCGGTGGACCGGCGGCTCCAGCAGATGCCGGCCGGGGTGCAGCGGGACACCACCCGGATGGAGAAGGTCCGGGAGATGCAGGACGAGTACGCCTGGCTGCTGGAACAGCTCCCGAAGGGCCGGCCGGTGCCGTCCGAGGTCACCGACATCCGCTGGATGATCGAGGAGCTGCGGGTGAGCTACTTCGCACACGCGCTCGGCACGGCGTACCCCGTCTCGGACAAGCGGATCGTGAAGGCGATCGACGCGGCGGCCCCCTGACCGGGGTCCTCGTCGCCCCCGTCCGCCGGTGAGTTCGACCAGACCGCTGACCTGCTGTACAGTCTTTCTCGCAGCCACTTACGAGAGGCCGCAAGCAAGGACCTGTGGAGCAGTTGGTTAGCTCGCCACCCTGTCAAGGTGGAGGTCGCGGGTTCAAGTCCCGTCAGGTTCGCTTCACCGAAAGGCCCGCATCGCGAGATGCGGGCCTTTCGTCGTGTTCCGGTGTTCGTTGCGGTCCGGTGTTCGTTGCGGTCCGGTGTCTTGACGGGGCCGGGCGCCCGCCGGTACCCCGGACATCAGGGAATCGGTGGCCCACACCGGAGGTGGTCGCGCATGGCCGCGGCGTCCGCAGCACGGCACGAGACACGAGCGCTGCTGCGCGCCCATCTGGCGGCTGCTTCCCGCTACGGACACCTCACGCGTCACTGCGTGGTCTGCCATCGCCTCCTGCGGCTCTCCATGGAGCTCGCGGAGGCCGGGGAGCCCGAGGAGCAGCCGCCGGCTGCGGGCTCGGCCGCAGGGGACGAAAGTCCCACCGACCCATGACCAACGGCGGGTTGGGGGCGTTCCGCGAAGTGGCAGGCTGTTCTTTGGCAAGGCTTCGCCAGTGTGACGGGAGTCACTGAGACAGTTTCAGAAACCGCTTCACTTACACCCTCCCTACACCGACCCAATTTAATATGTGCAATTGCACCACCGGCCGAGGAGTGACGCCGGGCACAAAAGAAGATCGCGCCAGACCCGGCGGAGTCCAGCGCGATCGTTGACGAAGGCCTGTTGGGGCAGGATTCCGTCGGCAGAGCTAGGGGTGGGCAACCGGATTGGGGGATCCGGAAAGGCCCGGTGTTACGGGGTGATACGGGGTGTTCGCGCGGCCTCAGGCCTCGCTGCGCTGCTGCGGAATGCCAGCCAGCAGTGCGCGGACCTCAGCCTCGCGGTACCGGCGGTGTCCACCCAGGGTGCGGATGGACGTGAGCTTCCCGGCCTTCGCCCAACGGGTCACCGTCTTCGGGTCCACACGGAACATCGTGGCAACCTCGGCAGGGGTCAGCAGCGGCTCGGCATCAGGGGTGCGAGCGGTCATGAGCGGCCTCCTCGGGAGAACCGAACCATCTCGGTTCTTTCCTCTAAATTCTGCACCTTGACCCGCCTTGCCCGAAATGGCAGAAGCGGGCCGAGTCGGTTATAGGACGAACGGCTTGTCCTCGGCACTACAACTACACCATCCGTCCAGCCACGTCGGCCAAACCGATGGAATTGCCCTCGCAGGTGTTCATCAGCGGCGGAAGTCGATGGACCATGCCATAACGGACAGTCACGCGGCTGTGACGATCAGTCACAGAGCGATCAGGAGTCCTCAGACCCCCCATAGAGTGCAATGTCGAGCGTTCCGCCCAAAGATGGACGGAAGGAACCCTCCCCGGACTCCTTGTCCTATTTTGGCACGAGGGTGGGCGATGGGCGCAAGGGTGCGGTAAGTGCCGTCCGTCACGCTTGAGCCAAAGGCCCGGATCGGGACCAACGTCCCCGCCGGAGAGTGCCGAAAGGCCCCCGACAGGTCCGGACCCCCCCGATCGCCGAAATCCGGCAGGCGGGATCCGGACATCCCTGAAGATCATTTACACCGGCCGGACATGTCTTGTCGATACCGACCTGACGAAGATGCCCGACTGATGTCAATTCGCGAAGCGCAGCTCCCGGACCGTCCGCCAGCGCTCCGCGAGCCGCCCGTACGCCTCGCTCGCCCCCTCGCCGTCACCGGCCCGCAGCGCCGCGATCCCCTCCGCCATCTGCGCCGCCGACCGGTCGTCGGCCAGCCACTCCTCCGTCACCGCGTGCACCAGACCACCGAAGTCCAGCTCCACCAGCGCCCGCGGATGGAACTCCTCCAGCCAGCGCCCCACCTCGATCAGCCCCTCCGTCATGGGACCGTCGTCGATCGACTCCCGCAGGGCCCGCAGCGCCCGCGCGAGCCGGCGGCGCGCCTGCGCCATCGTCGTCCGGTAGCGCAGCACCGGCGCCCGGCCCGCCGCCCCCGCGCCGTCCCCGCGCTCCCCCGGCTCGTACTGCCGGTCCTCGTCCCCGAAGAGCGCGAACCAGCGCAGCGGCACGTGCCAGACCGCCGTACGGATCCACGGCCGCGCGTCCGGGTTCCGCCCGAGCCACCGCTCGTAGTCGCTCGCCACCTGGACCCGCACCACCGGCGGCAGCATCGCGTCGAGCACCGGCCCGGGGAACTGGCCGTCGAGCTCCTGGAGCGCCAGCCAGCCGCGCAGCCGGGTCCGCCACGGACAGATCACCACCACCCCGTCCAGATGGGCGACGAAGGCCTCCGCGCTCTCGTGGACGGGGACCGGGACCGGCGGCGTCGGCAGCAGGTCCGCGAGCGACCGGCGCAGCTCGTCCTGCGCCCCCGGGATGCGCGGCCGGCGCGCGTACCTGGCCCAGTGGGTCCGCTCCGGCTCGGGGAACGCGGCCAGCGGCTCGTACACCCGCAGATAGGACGCGTAGGGGACGAGGAGCGAGGAGGCGACCGACATGTCGCAAATCCTTCCACGGAGGTACTCCGGGAGGGGGTGATCCTGAGCACTGCGGCCGATCTACGCCCAGGTAGGACTTACCCTCTTGCCGAACTGGTCCTCCCCCACCCGCAGGGGGGACCGAAACCGCCGCTTCGTACTTGGGAGTCACCACCGTGACCGATGTGACCGGCGTTCCTGCTGACGTACTGCGCACTCTGTTCCACTCGGAGCAGGGTGGCCACGAGCAAGTCGTGCTCTGCCAGGACCGCGCCACCGGCCTCAAGGCCGTCATCGCCCTCCACTCCACCGCCCTGGGCCCCGCCCTCGGCGGCACCCGCTTCTACCCGTACGCCACCGAGGCCGAGGCGATCGCCGACGCGCTCAACCTGGCGCGCGGCATGTCGTACAAGAACGCCATGGCCGGTCTCGACCACGGCGGCGGCAAGGCCGTCATCATCGGCGACCCGGAGAAGATCAAGAGCGAGGAGCTGCTCCTCGCCTACGGGCGCTTCGTCGCCTCCCTCGGCGGCCGGTACGTCACGGCCTGCGACGTCGGCACCTACGTCGCCGACATGGACGTCGTCGCCCGCGAGAACCGGTGGACCACCGGCCGCTCCCCCGAGAACGGCGGCGCCGGCGACTCCTCCGTCCTCACCGCCTTCGGCGTCTTCCAGGGCATGCGCGCCTCCGCGCAGACGCTGTGGGGCGACCCGACCCTGCGCGGCCGCAAGGTCGGCGTCGCGGGCGTCGGCAAGGTCGGCCACTACCTCGTCGAGCACCTCCTGCAGGACGGCGCCGAGGTCGTGATCACCGATGTGCGCGAGGAGTCGGTGCGCCGGATCACCGACAAGTACCCGCAGGTCACCGTGGTCGCCGACACCGACGCGCTGATCCGTGTCGAGGGTCTCGACATCTACGCGCCCTGCGCGCTGGGCGGCGCCCTGAACGAGGAGACGGTGCCGTTCCTCACCGCGAGCATCGTCTGCGGCGCGGCCAACAACCAGCTGGCCCACCCCGGCATCGAGAAGGACCTCGTGGGGCGCGGGATCCTCTACGCGCCCGACTACGTGGTCAACGCCGGCGGCGTGATCCAGGTCGCCGACGAGCTGCACGGCTTCGACTTCGACCGCTGCAAGGCGAAGGCTACGAAGATCTTCGACACCACCCTCGAAATCTTCGCACGTGCGAAGGCCGACGGGATTCCGCCTGCCTCGGCGGCCGACCGGATCGCCGAGCAGCGCATGGCGGACGCGCGGCGCGGCTGAGCCGTACGGGAGGCCGGCCCGCCACCAGGGCCGCCTGCGGACAACCCACGGGTGCCCGCGGGCGCCCCACGGGCGGCCCGCGGAGAGACTTCGCTCACGCCCTTCGGCGGGTCGGCCCTCCAGAAGAGGTTAAAATCGCGATTGACCAGCGAGGAAAGGGCTCCTCGATGGTTCTGTACCGGGGTATGTGATGCGCGCGGCGTACCGTAGACCCGCGGAAACAGGTACCGTTGAAGCTCTACGGACCGGTCTCTCTGTCGAGAGTCCGTTCCGACTCATGAACGCGTGTCAAGACTCTGGGGCCACCGAGCCCCGTCACCGAGGGGGTCGAGCCATGGGGCGCGGCCGGGCAAAGGCCAAGCAGACCAAGGTCGCCCGCCAGCTGAAGTACAGCAGCGGCGGGACGGACCTGACGCGTCTGGCCAATGAGCTGGGCGCTTCGACTTCGAGCCAGCCGCCGAATGGCGAGCCGTTCGAGGACGACGACGAGGAAGACGACCCGTACGCCCAGTACGCGGATCTCTACAACACGGACGACGAGGACGAGGACGACGAGTCCGGTCCCGCGTCGTCCCCGCGTCGCGCTTGACCTTCTGAATCGCACCACAGAAACCCGGTCCGGGGTCACCCGGCCGGGTTTCTGTGCTGTCCGCGTCCCGGGGCGGCACGGGTCCCGTAGGACGCGAACGGGGCGCCCCTGAGGGGCGCCCCGTTCGCGTACTGCTCTGCCCGCTCTACTTGGCGTAGTCGCCGACCAGCTCCGCGCCGGTGGTGTGTGCGCCGCGCTCGGTGATCTCGCCCGCGACCCAGGACTCGACGCCCCGGTCCGCCAGCGTCGTCAGGGCCGCGTCCACCGAATCGGCCGGCACGACGGCCATCATGCCGACGCCCATGTTCAGCGTCTTCTCCAGCTCCAGACGCTCCACCTGACCGGCCTTGCCGACCAGGTCGAAGATCGCGCCCGGGGTCCAGGTGGAACGGTCGACCGTGGCGTGCAGGCCGTCCGGGATCACCCGGGCCAGGTTGGCGGCGAGACCGCCGCCCGTGATGTGGCTGTACGCGTGGACGTCCGTGGTCCTGGTGAGGGCCAGGCAGTCCAGCGAGTAGATCTTCGTGGGCTCAAGGAGCTCCTCGCCCAGGGTCCGGCCGAGCTCCTCGACCTGCTGGTCGAGGGTCATGCCGGCACGGTCGAAGACGACGTGCCGCACGAGCGAGTACCCGTTCGAGTGAAGACCCGAGGAGGCCATGGCGATGACCGCGTCCCCCGTACGGATGCGATCGGCGCCGAGCAGCCGGTCGTACTCCACGACACCCGTGCCCGCGCCGGCGACGTCGAAGTCGTCCGGGCCGAGGAGGCCCGGGTGCTCCGCCGTCTCGCCGCCGACCAGGGCGCAGCCGGCCAGGACACAGCCCTCGGCGATGCCCTTGACGATGGCGGCGACCCGCTCCGGGTGGACCTTGCCCACGCAGATGTAGTCGGTCATGAAGAGCGGCTCGGCGCCGCAGACGACGATGTCGTCCATGACCATCGCGACCAGGTCGTGGCCGATCGTGTCGTACACGCCCATCTGGCGGGCGATGTCGACCTTCGTACCGACGCCGTCGGTGGCCGAGGCGAGCAGCGGACGCTCGTAGCGCTTGAGGGCGGAGGCGTCGAAGAGGCCGGCGAAGCCCCCGAGGCCACCGAGGACCTCAGGGCGCTGCGTCTTCCTCACCCACTCCTTCATGAGCTCGACGGCGCGGTCACCCGCTTCGATGTCGACGCCCGCGGACGCGTAGCTGGCACCGGTGGTCTGAGACATGGGTTCAGAGCTTTCGTGTCGTCGTACTGCACGCCGTACTGCGGGTCGCAGCGGCTTCTTACGGGCGACGGAGCGCGTCGGAGGCCGCGGTGGCCGCCGGGCCTGCGGCCAGCTCGGTCTCCAGGAGCTGCTTGCCGAGCAGCTCGGGGTCCGGCAGCTCCATCGGGTACTCGCCGTCGAAGCAGGCACGGCAGAGGTTCGGCTTCTGGATCGTGGTCGCCTCGATCATCCCGTCGAGCGAGATGTACGAGAGCGAGTCCGCGCCCAGCGACTTGCCGATCTCGTCGATCGACATGCCGTTGGCGATCAGCTCCGCGCGGGTGGCGAAGTCGATGCCGAAGAAGCAGGGCCACTTCACCGGCGGCGAGGAGATCCGGATGTGGATCTCGGCCGCGCCGGCCTCGCGGAGCATCCGGACGAGCGCGCGCTGGGTGTTGCCGCGGACGATCGAGTCGTCGACGACCACCAGGCGCTTGCCCTTGATGACTTCCTTGAGCGGGTTCAGCTTCAGCCGGATGCCGAGCTGGCGGATGGTCTGGGACGGCTGGATGAAGGTGCGCCCGACGTAGGCGTTCTTCACCAGGCCCGCGCCGAAGGGGATGCCCGAGGCCTCGGCGTAGCCGATCGCGGCCGGGGTACCGGACTCCGGCGTCGCTATCACCAGATCGGCCTCGACGGGCGCCTCCTTCGCGAGGCGGCGGCCCATCTCCACGCGGGAGAGGTACACGTTCCGGCCGGCGATGTCGGTGTCCGGGCGAGCCAGGTACACGTACTCGAAGACACAGCCCTTGGGCTTCGCTTCCGCGAATCGCGAGGTACGGATGCCGTTCTCGTCGATCGCGATCAGCTCGCCCGGCTCGACCTCGCGGACGTAGCTGGCGCCGCAGATGTCGAGGGCGGCGGACTCCGACGCGACCACCCAGCCGCGCTCCAGACGGCCGAGGACCAGCGGGCGGATGCCCTGCGGGTCACGGGCCGCGTAGAGCGTGTGCTCGTCCATGAAGACGAGGGAGAAGGCGCCCCGGACGTCGGGGAGGACCTTCGCGGCGGCCTGCTCGATGGTGAGCGCCTTGCCGTCCTCGTCGACCTGGGCCGCGAGCAGCGCGGTGAGCAGATCGGTGTCGTTGGTGGCGGCCACCCGGGTCGAGCGGCCTTCCTTCTTGGGCAGGTCGGCGACCATCTCGGCGAGCTGCGCCGTGTTCACCAGGTTGCCGTTGTGGCCGAGCGCGATCGAGCCGTGGGCGGTTGCCCGGAACGTCGGCTGCGCGTTCTCCCACACGGAGGCACCGGTGGTCGAGTAGCGGGCGTGACCGACCGCGATATGACCTTGGAGGGAACCGAGAGAGGTCTCGTCGAAGACCTGGGAAACGAGCCCCATGTCCTTGAAGACGAGGATCTGGGAGCCGTTGCTAACCGCGATACCCGCGGATTCCTGGCCCCGATGCTGGAGGGCGTAGAGCCCGAAGTACGTGAGCTTTGCGACCTCTTCACCCGGAGCCCAGACACCGAAGACGCCGCAAGCGTCCTGGGGGCCCTTCTCACCGGGAAGCAGGTCGTGATTGAGTCGACCGTCACCACGTGGCACGTTTCCGAGTGTAGACGCGGTCGACCACTGGTCCGAATTGGCGAAATCCAGCACCCCGGCGCTCGTGCGATCGCACCAAATGATCATCTTCGGCTTGGAGAGGCCCACGAACCAGGCAGGGGAAGGGTTCCGGCCCCCGACACCCCGGCGAGCGGACGCTCGTACCAGGCCGGGAAATCCTCCGCGATGTGACGGAGTTCGCAATCCGGCGGCGCTCCCGGACCCGAAACACCGCCGCAACACCGCCGCCACACCCCGGTCCCGGGGTGCGAGACGCCGTTGACAGGTACGCGGCCGCTGGAGAAAGCTCCAGCCCCATGCAGCCCTCGCGTGACCGGTCGGTCACCCTCGTCCAGCGCCGACACGTGGACCTCGTCCGTGTCGGCAGCGCCGGCTGTCGCTGCCTCTGACCGGCCTCCCGGTCCTCCGTCTTCCCCTCCCCTCCTCGTCTCCGCCTCCTCCGTGCTGCCGTCCCCCACCCCGTCCCGCGGCACCGGGCCCGGAGACGTACCCGCACGCCCGTCTGGAGACCCCCGTGTCCGCATCCCTGTTCCGCCGTGCCCTCGGCGTCACCGCCGAGCGGAGCCGCCGCTGCCGCCCTCGGCGTCACCGCCGCCCCGGCCCAGGCCGCCGCCCCCGAGGAGCGCGAGTTCCGCGCCGCGCGCCCGCGCCGCCACTCCCGGCGCCCCAACATCCTCTTCATCCTCGGCGACGACCTAGCTGGGCCGACCTCTCCTCGTACGGCTCACCCCACATCCGCACCCCGCACCTCGACCGGCTCGCCCGCCAGGGCGTCCGCTTCACCGACGCCTACTCCGGCTCCGCGACCTGCTCCCCCACCCGCTTCGGCCTCTACACCGGCCGCTACCCGGGCCGCACCGAGGGCGGCATCCGCGTCCCTTCCGTACTGCGCTGGCCGGCCCGGATCGACGGCGGCCAGGTCAGCCGCGTCCCGCTCTTCAGCCCCGACTGGACCGCCACCCTCCTCGAACTCGCCGGGGCCCGGCCCGACCCGGCCCACCCGCTCGACGGCACGAGCCTCGCCCGGTACCTGCTGCGCGGCGACGAGGTGCCGGAGCGGGACCTGTTCTGGCGGGTGCGCGGCGAGCGGGCCCTGCGGCGGGGCGACTGGAAGTACTACCGCGGCAAGTCCGGCAGCGACCAGCTCTTCCACCTCGGCCGGGGCGTCCGCGAGCAGGCGGACCTGGCGGCCGTCGAACCCGGTCTCACCGCCTCGCTGCGGACGGCCTGGGAACGGATCGACGCGGGACTCCTGCGCTACTGAGCACCGGCACCCGGCTCCGCGACCGCGGTGAGGCCGTCGCCCGAGGCATCGGTGAGGGTCAGGGTCCGGTGGTCGAGCCGATACGTGAGCGGGCCGTCGAGGAGCTCGTAAAGCTTCGTCTCCAGCTCCATCTGCGAGCTGGTGCACATCATGCGGGTGCTCGCGGCCGGGCCCTGGACCGTGAGCGTCTTCTCCGCCACCGTGGCGGTCGCGGAGAAGTTGTTGCAGCCCAGGTTGCCGCTGACCCGGCCGTCCTTGCCGAGGACGAGCCGCGCCTTGCCCTCGCTGCCGGCGGGCGGGGAGGCCACGGTGTCCCCGGAGACGAGCCCGTCGATCTTCCATGTCGTGCCGCGCAGCGGGGCGGCCGGCTCGGCGGTCAGTTCCAGACCGTTCCGGCCGTCCGGGGACGTCAGGGTGAGGGACCCACCCTTCAGCCTTCCCTTCAGCGGGCCGGAGAAGGCCTTCATCAGCTCCGTCTCGAAGCGCTGCCGGTCGCCGGGGCAGCCGATCTCGGTGATCCCCTGCCCGGAGACGGTGAGGGTGTCCCCGTTCACCGCGACGGCAGCGTCGAAGCCGTTGCAGCCGCTGTTCCCCCGGGCGCGGCCGTTCTCCCCGAAGTCGACGCGCGCGCCGTCCGGGGCGGTGGACCTGCGCCCGTCGAGCGTCACGGCGCCGATCGTCCAGTACGTACCGGCGACGGGCAGGTCGGGGGAGACGGTGTCCGCGCCGGACCCGGAGCCTCCCTCCGTACCGCAGGCGGCGAGGAGGAGGACCAGGGCGGCGGCTGCGAGGGTGCGCGGCGTCTGCGTCTGCATGGCGATGGGACGGCCGCGCGTACGAGTCGGTTCCCTCAGCCCATCAGGGGCAGCAGATGCTCCAGGTCCGCGCGCTCGCCGCTCGCGCTGACCCGGGCCGCGTCGAGCTCCGTCGCCCACTCCGCCCGGCCGGTCGCGAGCCGGATCCAGGTCATCGGGTCCGTCTCGACCACGTTGGGCGGGGTGCCCCGGGTGTGCCGGGGGCCCTCCACGCACTGCACCACCGCGAACGGCGGCACCCGCACCTCGACCGCCCCGCCCGGGGCCTTCGACGCCAGCGCGTCGGCGAGCAGCCGGGTGCAGGCCGCGAGCGCCTGCCGGTCGTACGGGATGCCGACCCCGGTCGCCGCGTTCAGGTCGTCGGTGTGGACGACGAGTTCGACGGTCCTGGTGACGAGGAAATCGGCGAGCGTCATCCCGCCGAAGCTCACCGGCAGCAGCCGCTCGTCCTCGGCGCCCGCCACCGCCCGCTCGTAGTCGACCGCCACGCGCGCGTACAACCCGGCCGGGTCGGAGGCGTCGAGGCCGCGCGTGTACGCGTCGATCCGCTCGGACGCGCCGGCCGTGACGAACGGCCAGTCGAGCAGCGCCAGCCGGTCCTTCGCCCGCTCCGGCATGGCGAGCAGCTGCGGCACGGAGTCGACCATCCACGCCAGATGCGCCGCCAGATCCCGTACCGACCACTCCCCCAGGCGGGTCGGCCCGTCGAGCTGCTCGGGCGTGAGCGCCCCGACCGCCTCCCGTACGTGGCCGAACTGGGCGAGCACGGCGGACCGGATCTTGGCGGAGTCGTAGCTGCGGGTGCGCTTCTTGGCCGGTGGCATGGGGGCGAGCGTAGTCGGAGACTGGAGAGGTCGAGACTGGAGAGGGAGGGCTTCCAGCACAGCGTCTACGCGCACGAGAGGGGTCGATCAGCCATGGCTGAGCACCCTGACGCCGCCCTGGTCCGCCAGGGCTACGCCGCGTTCTCCAAGGGAGACATGGAGACCATACGGTCGCTGATGACCGCGGACTGCACCCACCACTCGCCCGGCAGCAGCCGGATGTCCGGCCACTTCAAGGGCGTGGACAACATCCTCGAACACTTCGGGCAGCTCATGGAGCTCACCGGCGGCACGTTCGAGGTCGAACTGAAGGGCGTCTATCCGGACGGCCGGGGCCATGTCATGGCCGTGCACAAGTGGCACGGCGACCGTGGCGACCGCGGCATCGAGATGGAAGGCGGGCTCTTCTTCAGCATCGTCGGCGGCAAGATGACCGACGTCGACGAGTGCGTCGCGGACATCGAGGAGTCCGACGCCTTCTGGGGACCGGCCGACTGAACGAGCCACGGATGCGAGACGGCCCCCGGTCCGTTTCCCAGGACCGGGGGCCGTCTCGCGTACCGCGCCGGATCAGGCCAGCAGGGCCGGGATCGTCGCCTCGTGCACCTCGCGCAGCTCCGTCAGGGAGAGCGCGAACTCGCCCTGGACGTCGACCGCGTCTCCGTCGACGACACCGATCCGGGTCGCCGGCAGACCCCGCGCACCGCACATGTCGGTGAAGCGGAGCTCCTCGCTGCGCGGGACGGCGACGACCGCGCGGCCCGCCGACTCCGAGAAGAGGAACGTGAAGGCGTCCAGGCCCTCGGGGACGACCAGGCGCGCGCCGTTCCCGCCGCGCAGGCAGGACTCGACGACCGCCTGGACGAGACCGCCGTCGGACAGGTCGTGCGCCGCGTCGATCATGCCGTCGCGGGAGGCCGAGATCAGGATGTCGCCGAGCAGCTTCTCCCGGTCGAGGTCCACGGCCGGCGGCATGCCGCCGAGGTGCTGGTGGATCACCTCGGACCAGGCCGAGCCGCCGAACTCGCCCCGCGTGTCGCCGAGCAGGTAGAGGAGCTGGCCCTCTTCCGCGAAGGCGATCGGCGTACGGCGGTTCACGTCGTCGATCACACCGAGGACGGCCACGACCGGCGTCGGGTGGATCGCGGTCTCGCCCGTCTGGTTGTAGAGGGAGACGTTGCCGCCCGTCACCGGGGTACCCAGCTGGAGGCAGCCGTCCGCGAGACCACGGGTGGCCTCGGCGAACTGCCACATCACGTCCGGGTCCTCGGGCGAACCGAAGTTCAGGCAGTCCGAGATGGCGAGCGGCTTGGCACCGGAGGCGGCGACGTTGCGGTACGCCTCCGCCAGCGCGAGCTGCGCACCCGTGTACGGGTCGAGCTTCGCGTACCGGCCGTTGCCGTCGGTCGCCATGGCCACGCCGAGGTTGGTCTCCTCGTCGATACGGACCATGCCCGCGTCCTCGGGCTGCGCCAGGACCGTGTTGCCCTGCACGAACCGGTCGTACTGGTCCGTGATCCAGGACTTGGAGGCCTGGTTCGGGGAGGAGACGAGCCTGAGGACCTGGTCCTTCAGCTCGGCGCCGTTCTGCGGCCGGGGCAGCTTGCCCGCGTCGTCGGCCTGGAGCGCGTCCTGCCACGCCGGACGCGCGAACGGCCGGTGGTAGGTCGGGCCCTCGTGGGCGACGGAGCGCGGCGGCACGTCGACGATCTGCTCGCCGTGCCAGAAGATCTCCAGGCGCTCGCCCTCGGTCACCTCACCGATGACGGTGGCGATGACGTCCCACTTCTCGCAGATCTCCAGGAAGCGCTCGACGTGCTGCGGCTCGACGATCGCGCACATGCGCTCCTGCGACTCGCTCATGAGGATTTCCTCGGGCGAGAGGGTCGCGTCACGCAGGTGCACCCGGTCGAGCTCGACGCGCATGCCGCCGGAACCGGCCGAGGCCAGCTCGGACGTGGCACAGGAGAGCCCGGCGCCGCCGAGGTCCTGGATGCCCGCGACCAGCTTCTCCTTGAAGATCTCCAGGGTGCACTCGATGAGGAGCTTCTCCTGGAAGGGGTCGCCGACCTGGACGGCGGGGCGCTTGGTCGGCTTCGTGTCGTCGAAGGTCTCGGACGCGAGGACCGAGACGCCGCCGATGCCGTCGCCACCCGTGCGGGCGCCGTACAGGATCACCTTGTTGCCGGGGCCCGAGGCCTGCGCGAGGTGGATGTCCTCGTGCTTCATCACGCCGATGCAGCCGGCGTTGACGAGCGGGTTGCCCTGGTAGCAGGAGTCGAAGACGACCTCACCGCCGATGTTGGGCAGGCCCAGGCAGTTGCCGTAGCCGCCGATGCCGGCGACGACACCGGGCAGCACGCGCTTGGTGTCGGGGTGGTCGGCCGCGCCGAAGCGCAGCGGGTCGACGACCGCGACCGGGCGGGCGCCCATGGCGAGGATGTCGCGGACGATGCCGCCGACGCCGGTGGCCGCGCCCTGGTAGGGCTCGATGTACGAGGGGTGGTTGTGCGACTCGACCTTGAAGGTGACCGCGTACCCCTGGCCCACGTCGACGACGCCGGCGTTCTCGCCGATGCCGACGAGCATGGCGTCGTTCTCCGGGACCTTCTCGCCGAACTGCTTCAGGTGGACCTTGCTGCTCTTGTAGGAGCAGTGCTCGGACCACATGACGGAGTACATGGCGAGCTCGGCGCCGGTGGGACGGCGGCCGAGGATCTCGCGGATGCGCGCGTACTCGTCCTCCTTGAGGCCGAGCTCCTTCCAGGGCTGCTCGGCCTCGGGGGTCCCGGTGGCGTGCTTGACGGTGTCGAGGCTCATCAGGCGTTGACCAGCTTCTTGAGGATCGAGGTGAAGAAACCGAGGCCGTCCGTCTTGCCGGTGCCGATCAGCGGCTCGACGGCGTGCTCGGGGTGCGGCATGAGGCCGACCACGTTGCCCGCGGCGTTGGTGATGCCCGCGATGTCACGCAGCGAGCCGTTGGGGTTCGTGTCCAGGTAGCGGAAGGCCACCCGCCCCTCGGCCTCCAGCTCGTCGAGCACACGCTCGTCCGCGACGTACCGGCCGTCCATGTTCTTGAGCGGGACCTCGATCTCCTGGCCCTTGACGTAGTCAGAGGTCCAGGCGGTCTCCGCGTTCTCCACCCGCAGCTTCTGGTCGCGGCAGATGAAGTGGAGGTGGTTGTTGCGCAGCATCGCACCGGGCAGCAGGTGCGCCTCGGTGAGGATCTGGAAGCCGTTGCAGATGCCGAGGACGGGCATGCCCGCCTTCGCCTGCTCGATGATCGTCTCCATCACCGGCGAGAAGCGGGAGATGGCTCCGGCCCGCAGGTAGTCCCCGTAGGAGAAGCCGCCTGCCAGGACCACGGCGTCGACCTGCTTGAGGTCCTTGTCGCGGTGCCAGAGCGAGACGGGCTCGGCGCCGGCCAGGCGGGCTGCGCGCAGCGCGTCCTGGTCGTCGAGCGTGCCGGGGAAGGTGACGACGCCGATGCGTGCGGTCACGATTCCACCTTCACGATGAAGTCTTCGATCACGGTGTTGGCAAGGAAGGTTTCGGCCATCTCATGGATGCGGGCGAGGGCGGCCTCGTCGACCGGGCCCTCCACCTCCAACTCGAAGCGCTTCCCCTGGCGGACGTCGGCGATTCCGGCGAATCCCAGGCGGGGCAGTGCACGCTGCACCGCCTGCCCCTGAGGGTCGAGGATCTCCGGCTTGAGCATGACGTCGACTACGACGCGTGCCACTGGCACTCCCGGTGGTGTGTTGCGTGGGCGGTTCCATCAGCGTACCTGCCTCCAAATTCTACGCGGGTAGAGATCTGAAGGATCCTCCAAAAGCCAGGCCGCCACACCACTCGACCGGTGAACGTCACGCACTCCCTCACCCCGGCCCGCGCACACAAAATTCGAGTGAAATATTGCGGACCTCATTGCTCCGGGACACGCTGAAACAATTGCCAGGGCTTCACAATGCGAGGCCTACCGCTGTACAAAGGAATGCAGAAGAAAGCAGCATTGTCCCGGCACAGCCGTAAGGTCGACATCGTCGCACGTCAGAGGCGCCACAAGCGTCCTCTCCGCGACACCGGCCGCAGGAAAGGACCGATATCCGTGGCTCAGCGTGTGGTGGTCACTCTCTCCGACGACATGGACGGCGGAGAAGCGGCTGAAACGGTCGCGTTCGGTCTTGACGGGAAGATGTACGAGATCGACCTGAATGCTGCCAATGCAAAGAAACTCCGCAAGGCCCTCGCCCCGTACCTCGCCGCCGGGCGCAAGCTCACGGGCAGGACGACGGCCGGCCGGAGCCTCTCGGTGGAGTCGTACACCCACACCTCCCTAGCCCCCGATCCGGCGGCGGTCCGCGCCTGGGCGCAGTCCAACAAGATGGAGGTGCCGGCCAGGGGGCGCATCCCCAAGCGCGTCTACGAGGCCTTCCGCGCCGCGAGCTGACCGTCGGCCGGAGCGACTCCGGAAGCCGAGTTGCATCGCACCCCCCATGATCCGGTAGAGTCTGGATCACGCCGAGGGGCAAGGCCGAAAAGCCGAACCTCACGCAGCGTGCGGGTGTAGTTCAGTAGCAGAACATCCCCCTTCCAGGGGGAAGGCGCAGTGTGCAATTCCTGTCACCCGCTCTGCATCGCTCGACCGACCACTGTTGTGGATCAGGTAGAGTAGTGCTCGCACCGCCCGATGGCCCCTCTCTTCGAGAAGGCCGGCGAGCGGCAGCAATGCGGACGTGGCTCAGTTGGTAGAGCATCACCTTGCCAAGGTGAGGGTCGCGAGTTCGAATCTCGTCGTCCGCTCAGGAGTGCGAAGGCCCCGGTTCTCAGGAACCGGGGCCTTCGTCGTTTGCCCGGACAGTGTGAAGGGGCCCACACGGCGGTGTGCCCCACGCACCCGAAACGTTGGGTATAGTTGGCTCCGCGCTACGGCGCATGCGGACGTGGCTCAGTTGGTAGAGCATCACCTTGCCAAGGTGAGGGTCGCGAGTTCGAATCTCGTCGTCCGCTCCATGAAGAAGCCCCCGGTCGATACGACCGGGGGCTTTCTCGTGCCTTCGGACCCTGGGGCCCTCCGGCCTGATCCGAAGGCCAGGGCCTAGAAGCTGTCGGACCAGGTCTTGCCGGTCAGCAGCTCGTACGCCTCCAGGTACTTCGCGCGCGTGGCGTCCACGATCTCCTGCGGGAGGGGCGGCGGCGGCTGCTCGCTCTTGCGGTCCCAGCCCGACGCCGGGGACGTCAGCCAGTCCCGGACGAACTGCTTGTCGTACGAGGGCTGGGCGCGGCCCGGCTCCCACTGCTCGGCCGGCCAGAACCGGGAGGAGTCCGGGGTGAGGACCTCGTCGGCCAGCACCAGGGACGTCCCGTCGAAGCCGAACTCGAACTTCGTGTCGGCGAGGATGATCCCTCGGTCGCGGGCGATGTCCCGGGCCCTGCTGTACACGGCCAGGGTCGTCTGACGCAGCATCGCGGCCGTCTCGGCGCCGACCTGACGGGCGACCTCCTCGTACGACACGTTCTCGTCGTGGTCGCCGACCGCGGCCTTGGTGGCCGGGGTGAAGATCGGGGCGGGCAGCTCGGAGCCGTCGCTCAGGCCCTCGGGGAGCGCCAGGCCGCAGACCGTACGGGACTCGACGTACTCGACGAGACCGGAGCCGGTGAGGTAGCCGCGGGCCACGCACTCGACCGGGATCATGTCCAGCGACTTGCAGATCAGCGTGCGGCCAGCCCAGTCCGCGGGCGCGCCGGCCGGCAGCTCGGTCGAGAGCACGTGGTGGGGGACCAGGTCGGAGAGCCGGTCGAACCACCACAGGGAGAGCTGGGTGAGGACCCGGCCCTTGTCGGGGATCTCGGTGGGCAGGACCCAGTCGTACGCGGACATGCGGTCGCTCGCCACCATCACGAGGTCACCGGCCTCGTTCCGGTACAGGTCGCGCACCTTGCCCGTGTGGAGATGGGTGAGGCCCGGGACCTGTACAGGCTCGGGCTTTTCTACGAATCCGGACACGGTTCCTCCGCGTAGGTTGATCCAGGAGCGGTTCGATTCTCTCGCACCGGACCGGGTCGTCGGCGAGCGGGCCCGGTCCGTCCTGATCCGTCCTGGTCGGCCTCGGTCGATACGCGTACGGATCCGGTCAGTCCCTCTTACAGATCCGGTCGAGAAGGTTCGCGGTGGCGCGCTGGACCCGGGGGTCGACATGGCCCGGCCGGTCCAGCGCAGGCGACCAGGCGAAGGTCCCCGAGGCGAAGACCCAGGCACCCGAGGGCGCCCGGTAGAGCGAGGTCTCCTGGTGGCGAAGCGCCCCGTCGCCGTCCCGGTAGGGCGAGTGGGCGAGCAGGATGCGGCCCTGGTGCTCGGGAAGCGCCGTCCGCGGGAAGTAGCGGTCGGCCTCACCCGCCACCAGACCCGGGATCTCGTCGCCGTCACCGGCTCCGGTGGCCTCCCACAGCCAGTGCTCGGCGTTCCGCACGACCAGCGGGTGCGGTTCGGGCACCCGGCCCGCGTACTGGATGCCGAGGAGCTGCTGCTCGGGCTTGTCCACCTCGCGCCACAGGGCCGGACGGCCGGGGCCGCGCCGCTTGCGGCAAGTGAGGAGCCGGTCCGGCACCCCGGACGGCGAGGGGCCCAGCTCCACCTGCCAGTACATGGTGTTGGCGGAGAGGAAGACCAGCGAGGTGCCCTGGTCGCGGGCGAGTTCGACGCTCCTGCGCATCGGCGCCGACCAGTACTCGTCGTGCCCGGGGAAGACCAGGCCCCGGTAGCGGCTCGGGTCGACCCGGCCGGCGTGCAGGTCGCGGGTCTCGGCGTACGCCAGGTCGTAGCCGTACCGCTCGGCCCAGCGGATGAAGTCGTAGGCGTGCCCGACGTGCAGGGGCAGGCCCGCGCCCGCGTACGGGCGGTCGAAGGAGACGGTGACGGCCGCCTCCTGCTCGCCGAGCAGCCTGCCGTCCTCGTCCCAGGCGTGGTAGAGACTGGCGCCGGTGCGACCGTCCTCCGGGTAGAGGTTGTACGCCTGCCAGGTCACGTCCGGGAGGACGAGGAGCAGATCCGCCGGGTGGTTGTCGCGGACCGTGAAGGGGATGTGCGAGCGGTAGCCGTCGGCGGTGGTGAGGACGGCGACGTACGCGCCGATCGACCAGTACGTCGGCACCTGCAGCCGCCACGACTGCCACCAGTGGTGACAGGAGACCGTGCGGTCGGCGGTCAGCGGCGCCGGCTGGACGATCCCGGAGAGGCGGGGACTCGTGATGATCTTCGCGGCGCCGTCACCGCCGTAGTGACCGATCCGGTAGACGTCGACCGAGAACTGCTGCGGCGGGTCCACCGTCACGTGGAAGTCGATCGACTCACCGGGCGCCACGGCCCCGTCGGACGCGAACCCCTTGATCTGGCGCCTGACGTCGTCGGCCGTGCGCGGGCCTCCGCTGCCGCCCCTGGCCAGGATCTCGTCCGCGTACCAGGGGACCATCTGGCCGGTGTCGTCGAAGTAGTTCTCGGATCCGCGCAGCCAGGGCAGCGGCCCCTGGCCGAAGGGATCCGTGACGGCGTGCGCGAGCGCGCCCGACTCCCACCGCCTGATCTGGTCCGCCCCCATGCTGCGCCCCTCCCTCGACTCCCCCGGGTCGGCTGGTCAGTGCCTCTGGTCCGTGTCTCTGTCAGTGACGGTCTCCAGCACATCACATAACGCACGCACTCCGTCACCGTTCGTCGCGAATTGGCGAGAGTGGAAGCCGAGGCTCCGGGAAGTCGCCCCGCGCAGGCGCCTCCGGGATCCCTCGGCGGGGCCTCAGATCAGCCGTACGGGCTTCTCCGGGCGCACTCCCGTGCGGGCGAGCCAGACGCGCAGCGGCTCCGGATCGCCGTCCTCGACCAGGGCGAGAACACGGGGGCCGAGGTCCACCGCCCGCTCGCCGCCCACCAGCAGCGCGGGCCCGTCGAGCCAGTCGAGGCCGGGGGCGGCCTCTGCGGTGTCCACGGCCGCGCAGCAGATCATCGCGGTCACGTGGTCGGCGAGCAGGTCACGGCCCGAACGGGGCGGCTGGAGCGGGAAGAGCGGCAAGGGCCCGTCGGGACCGGAGACGGCCACGGGGGCCGCGCCGCCCGACCGGTCGTCCTTGTCCGCGCTCCTGGCCGCCGCCTCCGCGCTCAGGACGGTGGCGGCCACCCGCGCCTCCCGCGCGGCCTCCTCGCGGGAGAGGACGGCGCTGAGGGCTCCGGCGAGCGCCTCGGCGGCGGGGTTGACGGGCTCTTCGTGGTCGTCGTCGGCCGCGATGGAGTGATCGCTGTCGTCGTCGGCCGTGGCGACGTGATCGTTGCCGTGGGTCGTACCGGCCTCGGACGTGCTGTCGTCGGTCGTGCTGTCGTCGTCGGTCGGGAGTGGCGGGTCGTCCTGGGTGTCCGTGGGCTTCCTCGGCTCCGAGGACAGGTGGGCGATCACCCGGGTCAGGGTCGGGCCGTCGGCTGCCGACGGGGAGCCGGCGGGGGCGCCGGCCACGCCGAGGCCGTCGAGGACCTGGTGCAGCCGGGCCGCGTCGGTGCGCCACTTCCGGTCGACGACCTCCTCCGGGTACTGGCTCCACTCCACCGGCGACCAGTCGGGACCGGGTTCCGCCGGGCCGCCGTGGAAAAGGCGGGCGGCGAGCAGCGAGGTGGCCTCGTCGACCGCCCCCGGCTCCTCCAGGAGGTCACATGCGGGCCGCTCGCCGAGGCGGGACGAGAAGCCGTCCGCCAGCCGGTCCCGGCGCGAGAGTTCGGTCAGGGCGGAGACCACGCCCGCGTCGAGCCGGGAGGGCCAGCGGCCCATGCGCCAGGCGGGCAGCGCGACCCGCGTGAGGAGACGGTCCCAGCCCGCGTAGGCCAGGCCGACCTGCTCCTGCGCCACGATCCGTACGCCGTAGTCCACGGCCTGGGCGCGCTCCGAGCCGGCCACGGCGACCCCGCGCTCCATCTCGGCGGCGTGCCCGCGGCAGGCGCGCAGCAGGACGCGGGCGACCTGTCCGACGCCGTGCGCGCCGAGTCTGCGGAGCGGGTCGAGGCCGGGGGTCCTGGGCACGGCGACGGCGGCGTCAAGGCCCCGGACGAAGCGGCGGGCGGCGGCTATGTCGGGGTGGGCGGCAGGTCCGGTGCCGGCCACGACGGGGGCGAGGACGGCGCGCAGTTCGCCGACCCGCATCCACCAGAGGAAGGGCGAGCCTATGACGAGGACGGGAGCGCCCTCTTCGGCGCCGTCTCCGGACCACGTACGCCGTGCGCGGTGATCCCCTCGGGCGCGGCGAGCCCCGTGGGCGCGGTGGGTGCGGTCCTCCAGCCAGCTGTCGCAGTCCGGGGTCAGGGCTATCCCTGCGGGGGCCGGCACCTCCAGGCGGTCGGCCAGGTCCCGGACGAGCCGGAACAGATCGGGGGCCGCGGCCTCGGAGAGCTCCACCGTCGGCGTCGCGGCCGGGCGGGCCCTGGCGACGACGAGGGCGACGGCCGTGGCGGCGAGCAGGACGACGACCGCGAGGACGGTCACGCCCCAGCGGGCCGCGTCCCAGCCGGAGCCGGTGAAGTGGCCGGTGACGCCGCCCGCGTACAGGACGACGGCCACGGCAGCGGGGAGGACCGCGAGGCCGAGGGCCCTGCCGCGGACCCGGAGGACGCCGAGGGCCCGGGAGCGCGCGGCGCGCGCACCCCATTCCTCGCCGACAACGGAACCGGTACCGGACACGCCGTACATCACCCCCTCCTGTCCATGCCGGGACTGCCTGTGGCGGTGTTGGTCACTCCCCCACTGTGGCACCCGCCACCGACATCGCAATGCCGGTGGGCCAAGTGCCGGAACGCCTCTGCCGCACCCTAGTTGGGGCTTTGGCGGACGTCATCCGGATGGCCGAGCCGTCACTCGATGGAATGGCTTTGGGTAAAGGTGATGGCGCTCGTGCGGCCGTACGGTTCACCGCACGGCCGCTCGACACATCAGCGCATCAGCGCGGTGTTCAGGCCTCGGCGGCCTTCCGCGCGATGTCCGTACGGTGCTGGGAGCCGTCAAGGCGGATACGGCCGACCGCCGCGTACGCGCGCTCGCGGGCCTGCTCCAGGTCCGTCCCGGTCGCGGTGACCGACAGGACACGGCCGCCCGCGCTGACGATCGCGTCGCCGTCCCTCCTGGTCCCGGCGTGGAGCACGTACGCGTGCGGGGCGTCCTTCTCCGCGACCTCGTCCAGGCCCTCGATCGGGTCGCCCGTGCGCGGGGTGTCCGGGTAGTTGTGCGAGGCGATGACCACGGTGACGGCGGCCTCGTCGCTCCAGCTCAGCGGGGCCTGGTCGTCCAGGGTGCCGTTGGCGGAGTTCAGCAGGACGCCCGCCAGCGGGGTCTTCAGCCGGGCCAGGACCACCTGGGTCTCGGGGTCGCCGAAGCGCGCGTTGAACTCGATGACCCGTACGCCGCGGCTCGTGATCGCCAGACCCGCGTACAGCAGGCCGGAGAACGGCGTGCCACGGCGGCGCAGCTCGTCGACCGTCGGCTGGAGGACGGTCGCGAGGACCTCGTCGACCAGCTTCGGGTCGGCCCACGGCAGCGGCGAGTAGGCACCCATGCCGCCGGTGTTCGGGCCCTCGTCGCCGTCGAGCGCGCGCTTGAAGTCCTGCGCGGGCCGGAGCGGAAGGACGGTGGTGCCGTCGGTGATCGCGAAGAGGGAGACCTCGGGGCCGTCGAGGTACTCCTCGATGACCACCCGGTCGCAGGAGAGGGCGTGCACGCGGGCCTGCGCGAGGTCGTCGGTGACGACGACGCCCTTGCCGGCTGCGAGGCCGTCGTCCTTGACCACGTACGGAGCGCCGAAGGCGTCGAGCGCCTCGTCGATCTCCTCCGGGGTCGTGCAGACGTAGCTGCGGGCGGTGGGCACCCCGGCGCCGGCCATGACGTCCTTGGCGAACGCCTTGGAGCCCTCCAGCTGCGCGGCCTCCCCCGACGGACCGAAGACGGGGATGCCGACCGCGCGGACGGCGTCGGCGACGCCGGCGACGAGCGGGGCCTCCGGGCCGACGACGACGAGCTCGGCACCGAGTTCGGTGGCGAGGCGCGCGACGGCCTCGCCGTCCAGCTGGTCGACGGGGTGCAGCTCGGCGACCTCCGCGATTCCGGCGTTGCCGGGCGCGCAGTGCAGAGCGGTGACGTCGGGATCGAGGGAGAGAGAGCGGCACAGGGCGTGTTCGCGGGCGCCGCCGCCGATGACGAGGACCTTCACGTCAGCCAGGGTAGCCCGCCGCCCGGGATGAACCTTGTGCGGGCCACTGAACGAGACGCCCCTACTCGTTCGTGTATTCCTCCACAACGGTGGCTCCCAGCTCGCGCACGATCAGGTCGTGCCCGGAGAGGGCTGAGTCGACGAGGTCCGGATCGTCCTCCTCCGGTACGTCGTCCTCGGGCGCCACGGGCTGCGGCGCGGGCGGCGTGTACGCGGGCGCGGGGGCCGGGGCCGACGCCTGCGGGAAGGCGGGAACCGGCGCCGACGGGGCCTGCGCGGGGGCGGGGG
>JOBE01000062.1 GCA_000717735.1 Streptomyces griseoluteus
CCCGAGATCTACACCTCTCTATTCGTCGGCAGCGTCAGATGTGTATAAGAGACAGGGCGAGGGCCCTGCGCGCCTCCGTCGTGGCGCCGAGGCGCTTGAGCTGGGCGGCGCGGTCGCGCTCCTTGCGGGCGTCGCTCCGGAGCTTGTCGATGTTGCAGGTGATGGTGCCGGCGGCCGCCGGTTCGGCGGTCACCGTCTGGCCGATCAGCACGCTTCCGGCGAGCAGCGTCGTGGCGATCAGTGCCGGCAGGACGCGGCGTGCGGACTTCGTGTGGCGCATGGTGGTTCTCCAACTTCCAGGCCGTGGGGACCTGTTCGAGGCATGGTCAGTACCAGTGGGTAACTTTACACCGGCAAACCACTGCTGATCGCCATGCCGCCCCGGCGGCACCGAGGCGTCAACACTCCTTCACAGGACTCCCACTGACGAGGCGATAGGCGGCGCGCACGTCCAGGAGCAGCGGGACGAGCGCGCGCCGCGACTGGCCAAGGGGTACGAACGCCCCCGCGCCCTCCCGCCGGACGGTGACGCCGTGCAGGGCGAGTTCGTCCGCCGCCTCGGCGTACTGCGCCGCGTCCAGTCGGTAGCCGCACGGCGGGTCGGCGATGATCTCCCCGGGCTCCGGCGGGTCGTTGTCGGCGCCGCCGAGGAACACCGGTCCCCGGTCGGCGAATCCGGCGCTCCTGGCCGCGGCGGTGGCAGCCGTGAGAGGGCCGCGGCGCTCCTCGACGTAGGCGAAGGCGCCTTCCAGAGCCGCACGCTGGGTGGCGACCCGGCGCCGGTGGTTGCGGGCGGGATCGTTCTGCTCGGCCTCGTCGAGCGCGTCCACCCGGGTCTCGACGAGCAGGCCGGCGGAGTGCTTGATCCCGGCCGTGTTGCGCAGGATCCGTTCCTGGCCGTCGCCCGCGACCTGCTTGACGGGGCGGCCGGTGAGGGGATCGGTCCAGATGCCGTAGATGCCGCTGCTGTAGCCGGCGAGCGCCGCGGCGGGCCGGACGTAGGTCTCGGAGAGGGTCCGGGACTCGTCGTGGACGTGCGGGTCGGCGTCGAGGGTGCGCGGCCAGAGGGCGAGCAGGTCCTTGTCGTAGTAGCGGGGGGTGGCACCGTACTCGTGCAGGTCGTAGACGAGTTCGGGCCGCTGGTCGCGGATGACGGCGGCGACCGCCCGCGCCTCGGCGGTCCGCAGGGCGATGTGGTCGCGGTTGACGTCGACACCGTCGCCGTTGCCCCGGGTGTCGGCCTCCCGGCCGTCGGGATTGGCGGTGGGAACGACGAGCACGGTCGTCCGGGCGAGGAAGCGCCGGGTCTCCGGGTCCTGGGCGTGGGCGAGGTCCCGCAGCGCGCTCAGACAGGCCTCACGGCCCGCGGGCTCGTCCCCGTGCTGGCTGCAGACGAGCAGCACGGTGGTGCGGCCCGTCCCGAGGGTGGCGAGCCGGAGCGGACGGCCTTGCGCGGTGGTGCCGATGACCCGCAGCGACACCCGCTCGCTCGCCCGGTCGACGGCCGCGAGGAAGTCCCGCTCCTCGGTCTCGGTCGTCCACCGGGCGCCCCCGCTCACCTCGAATCCGGTGCGCGGGAGGGGCTTCACCGGGGCGCTGCCGGCCGCCCCCGCGGGGACGGTGACGAGCGGCAGGGCGAGGGCGGCGGCGCCCGCCACGAGGGCGAGGGCGCGGCGCGAACCGCGGCGCGCGGTACGGGGAGTCGACGGGCGGCTCATCGGGCGGCTCCTGATCCGGGGAGGCGGGGACCTGCGACGCCGGCCGGCGGTGCGACGCCGTTCAGGGACGGCACGGCGGTCGTCGGCGGCAGGGCCGGGTAGCGGCCCGATGTGGCCTTGCCGAAGGCGGCGGCGCCGCCGACGAGCGGCACCCGCGCCCACGTCCTGGTGAGGTCGAGGGTCAGGGTCGGGGTGGTCGACGGAGGGTCGAGCAGGTCCCTGTCCGTGCCGCCCACGATCAGGGCGAGCCGGTGCCCGGCGGGGACGACGTGGTCGGTGGCCGCGAGGTCGAGGGTCATCGTGTACGCCCTGCCGGGGGTCAGCGGGCGCTCCCGGCCCGGGTCGGCCCAGGTGCCGAGATCGGCCCAGCCCCGGCTGACGACCGTGTGTCCGACGGCCGTCGTGCGGGCCTCGGTCTCCTTGAAGCAGGCGCTGTCGCCGGGCGTGCTCGCACCCCAGCAGCTGCGGTCGGTGAGGGTGGTGATGCCCTCGCCGGGTGCCCCGTAGTCGCGGATCGTGTCGGGTCCGAGGTCGACGAGGACGGCGGAGAGATGCGCGGTGGCGGTCGTCGGGGTGGCGGTCACGGTCACCTTCGAGGAGCCGGAGATCCGCAGCTCGCGGGAGAGGGGGCGGGTGACGAACCCGGCCTTCTCCGGGGTGGCGCTGTCGATCCGGGCCGCCCAGTCGAGCTCGCCGAGGCCAGGGTCGTCGGTGAAGGTCGCGGTGGAGCCGGGCGCGGCGGGGGCGCGGCCGAGGACGCCGGGGCCCGCCGTGACCCCGGGGGCGGGGCGCAGGGTGGCGGTCGCGGTGGTGGCCGGCGGCCAGTGCCGGTCGGTGGTCCAGCGGTTCGGGGCGCGCTCGATGTCGGCGACCGGCTCGCGGTCGATGCCGTTGTCGTATCCGAGGAGGTAGTGGTCGAACCAGCGGTGCAGGGTGCGGACCCAGTCGGCGCGCCGGAAGTCGAAGGGGTCGACGTGGCCGGTCTGGGAGAGCCAGATCTTCCGCTCGACGCCGTGGGCGGCGAGCGCGTCCCACCACTGGCCGAAGTGGTTGGCGCGCACGTTCAGGTCCTGCTGTCCGTGCACGACGAAGACGCTCGCCTTGACCTTGCCGGCGTCCCTCACGTGGTCGCGCTCGGTCCAGGCCGCGGTCCGGTCGCCGCTGTAGGGGGTGCCGGCGGCGATGCGGTCCTGGACGGCGCCGCAGCGGGCCCGCGCCTCGGGGCTGTTGACGTAGTCGGAGAGCCAGCTCGGGTTGGCGTCGTAGAGCGGGGCGCCCTGGGAGTGGAAGTAGTCGTACCAGGAGGAGATGGCGCCGATGGGGACGATCGTCTTCAGGCCCTCGACCCCGGTGGCGGCGACGCCGTTGGCGACGGTGCCGTCCCAGCTCTTGCCGATCATGCCGACGTTCCCGGTGCTCCAGGTGGTGGCGCGGGACGGGGCGCTGCCCGTACGGGTGGTGTAGCCCCGGGCGCGGCCGTTCAGCCAGTCGACGACGGCCTTGGCCGACTGGACGTCGGAGCGTCCGCCGACGTCGTCGCAGCCGTCGGAGCGGTTGGTGCCGGCGAGGTCGACGGCGACGAAGGCGTAGCCGCGCGGGACGAAGAAGTTGTCGTAGAACAGCGGGAACTGGACGGGGTTCCCGTCGGCGTCGTAGGTCTTCTTCTGTCCTTCGTTGCCGCGTCCGCAGCAGGCGTAGTACGGGCTGGCGTCCATGATGACCGGGATCCGCCGGCCGGCCGCGGCGGCCTCCCGGGGGCGCACGATGTCGACGGCGACCCGGTCCGCGCGCCCGTCGCCGTCACCGTCGAGACCGGTGTCGACCCAGACGGACTCGCGGACGGCGTCGGCGTACGAGTGGACGGGCAGGGACTCCCGCACGGAGGCGGCGGAGGGCACGGTGGTCCGCGACGGCGCGGACGGTTCCGGCTGTCCGACGGCGGGCGGGACGAGGGTCGCGAGCAGGGCGGCGGTGGCCGCGGCCACGAGGGTTCCGTACGGCAGTCGCACTCCGCGGGTTCTCCGCGTTCGCATCGGCATGGGCGGGAACGTACCCCGGTCAACTCCCGGGCAAAAGAGCGCCGGAGGGAATCAGGGGTGATTCGGGGTGATCCCCGGGACGGACGGGTTCATGTCGGCCGAATGGCGATCGTGTGACAGGGGGTCCTCTGGACGTGACGGTGCGTCGGGGTACTGAATAGTGTCCGAGCTAAGGACCGACGACCACCCGCGCGTCTTACGTGTCTTATGACTTGGGGAGTACCCGTGCACCGCAGAATCATCGTTCCGAGCGCCCTCGCGGCCTCCCTGCTGCTGGCGATCCCGGCATCGGCGGCCGACTTCACCCCTGGGGCCCCGGGCATCGGCGACTCCTACTACCCCACCAGTGGCAACGGCGGCTACGACGTCTCCCACTACGACCTGCGCCTGAAGTACCAGCCCGCCACGGACCTCCTGGAGGGCACGGCGACGATCGTCGCCACCGCCAAGCAGAACCTGTCCCGGTTCAACCTCGACCTCGGCCTGAAGGTCAGTGAGGTACGGGTCAACGGCCGGCTCGCGAAGTTCGCGGCCACGGGCGACCACGAGCTGGAGGTCACCCCGGCCACCCCGCTGGAGAAGAACAAGGCGATCTCGGTCGTCGTCCGCTACGCGGGCAAGCCCTCCGAGGTGAAGGTCGGCGGCTGGACCGCCTGGGCCCGCACCCCGGACGGCGGCGTCGCCGCGCAGGAGCCGGATTCGGCCGTCTGGTGGTTCCCGTCCAACGACCACCCGCTCGACAAGGCCACCTTCGACGTCTCCGTCTCGGTGCCGGACGGCCACCAGGCCATCAGCAACGGCGTGCTGCAGTCGCAGTCCTCCCGCCTGGGCTGGACCCGCTTCAACTGGCGCTCCAACAAGCCGCAGGCGACGTATCTCGCCACGCTCGCCGTCGGCAGGTTCGACATCACGACGGACAAGACGGCGAACGGGCTGCCGGTCCTCAACGCGTACAGCAAGGACCTCGGAGACAACGCGGGCGCCGCGCGCGCCTCGATCGAGCGCACGACCGAGGTCGCGGAGTGGCTGGAGTCGGTCTTCGGGCCGTACCCCTTCAACTCCCTCGGCGGCTACGTCCCGAACGTGACCAGCGGTTTCGCCCTGGAGACGCAGACCCGACCGTTCTACAGTCCGCGGCAGTTCGCCAACGGCGCGAACGTGTCCGTGGTCGTCCACGAGCTGGCGCACCAGTGGTACGGCGACAGCGTGTCCGTCCAGGACTGGAAGGACATCTGGGTCAACGAGGGCTTCGCCCGCTACAGCCAGTGGCTCTGGTCGGAGAAGGAGGGCGAGGGCACGGCGCAGGAGCTGGCGGACTACGTGTACGCCACCCGGACGGCCGAGGACCCGTTCTGGACGGTGAAGCCGGGTGACCCGGGCGCCGAGAACCAGTTCCACATCGCCGTCTACGACCGGGGCGCGCTGGCGCTCCAGGCGCTGCGCAACGAGATCGGCGACGAGGACTTCTTCGCGATCCTGAAGGGCTGGCCGCAGGAGTTCGCCTACGGCAACGCGCGGGTCGCCGACTTCGTCCGGTACGCGGAGCGGGTCTCCGGCAAGCCGCTGGCGGGACTCTTCGACACCTGGCTGTACCAGCCGTCGAAGCCGTCCGCGTCGACGGCGGCGACGGCCGGTCTGTCCGCTCCGGCCGCGCGGTCGGCGGCGCCGAAGAGCGCGCAGCCGAAGGCCGAGCAGGCGAAGCCGGTGCAGCCGAAGTCGTGGAAGAAGATCGCGGAGACGAACACGATCCACGAGACCGGGGAGCACGGCCACGCGCACTGAGCGGTCCGGTGACCGGGGCCGTGCGTCAGCGCTTCGCGCGGCGGGCGGCCTCGCGGGCCCTCCGGGCAAGCGGCAGATAGCGCAGCCGCTCCGGCAGGACCGGAACCACCGTCCTGACCACCCGGGCGAACCGGCGCAGCGTTCGCTCCTGCGCCTCCGTCCACTCCAGTCCGATGGCCTCCCGGGCGTCCGGCGGCATCAGGCCCACGGTGAGGAACGCGCGCAGCCGCAGGAACGGGCGGCGCAGGACGGGCCAGAGCAGCCGTAGGGCGAGCCGCAGCGGCATCGGGCCTCGGTCGGGGGCCGGCACCGGCTGGTCGGGGTCGAGCAGCTCCCGGACGACGACGGTCGCCTCCAGCTCCTCGGCGAGGACCTTGCGGTAGTACGGCCAGAACTCCTCGATCGTCGGGGGCATGTCCCGGTCGTGGATGCCGAGGATCCGTCCGACCTGGAGCCACTCGGCGTACAGCTGCCGTTCCTGCGCCTCGGTGAGCGGGCGGGCGAGGAGGCGCAGGCCCCAGGTGTACACGGGGAAGCCGGTCGCGTGCACCCAGGAGTAGTAGGCGGGGGTGAGGGCGTGGTAGCGGCGTCCGTGGGCGTCGGTGCCCTGGATGGTGCGGTGCAGTTCCCGGAGGCGGCGTCCTTCGCGTGCGGCCTCCTCGCCGCCGTAGATCCACAGCTGGAGCGAGCGCAGGGAGCGTTCGCCGCGGCCCCAGGGGTCGGTCCGGAAGACGGAGTGCGCGTCCACGCCGGCGCCGATCGCGGGATGGGCGACCTGCATCGTGAGGGCGGCGGGCAGCATCAGGAGTGCCCGGATGTCGCCCGCGACGGTCCACAGCACCCCGCCGACGGGCGGCGGCACCGGATCGGCGGGATCGGCAGGTCGGACCGGATCGACGGGGTCGACCGGGCCGGCTGGGTTCACGCGTTCCATGGGGCTCTCCTCACACTCCAAGGCTGCCACCCACGACGAAGGGGCCGTCACCCGGGCGCTGCGGCCCTGGTGACGGCCCCTTCCGGGGAGTACGGGTCAGGCGCGGTCGGCGCCGACCGGCTCGCCGACGATGCGGGCGGCGAGGGCGTGGGCCCAGGCGTCGACGTCCGCGGTGAGCTCGCGCTCGGCGGCGGCGCGCTCGGCGGCGATCTTCTCGGCACCGGCGGCGAGGATGGCCTCCCGCTCGGCGTTGCCCTCGGCACGGGCGGCGGCGATGGCGACCGAGCCCTCCTCGACGGCCTTGGAGCGGATGCGGGCGGCCTCGTGACGCGCCTCGGCGAGCTCGGCCTCGTACTGCTCACGGATCTGGGTGGCCTCGGAGCGCAGGTCGTCGGCGCGCTCGGTGCCGCCGTCGATGGCGTCCTCGCGCTCGTCGAGGGTGCGCCGGATCTTCGGCAGGATGCCCTTCGCCAGGACGAGGAAGGTGAATCCGAACACGACCAGGCCGAGGATGAGCTCGGCCCAGACGGGGTTGAGCGGACCGAGGTCCGTCTTGAAGATCTGCGAGTTCGCGAGGGTCATGCGCGCATTCTACCTGGATCAAAACACGACAAATCAGACAACGGGAAGAGAGTTGGCGCGCTTGTGCGGGCCCGGCAAGATTCCCGGCACCCAAAGGCTACCGGAAGGTAACCACGGCTGATTGTATGTGCCGCGCCAGGTCAACCCCCCACACCCTCATGGGAGTTCACGTGCCGTTCGCCGCGCTCCGCCGTACCCCCGGCGCCGTCCTTTCGCTCGCGCTCGCCGCCGCCACCCTGGCCGCGACCGCGCCGGGCGCGACCGCCTCCTCCACCACGGCCGCCGAGACCCCGCGGCTGAAGGTCCTCTCGTACAACGCGTTCCTGTTCTCCAAGACGCTCTACCCGAACTGGGGCCAGGACCACCGGGCCCAGGCGATCCCCGCCGCCTCCTTCTTCCAGGGGCAGGACGTGGTCGTGGTCCAGGAGGCCTTCGACAACTCCTCCTCCGAGGCGCTCAAGGCGAACGCCGCCGCGCAGTACCCGCACCAGACCCCGGTCATGGGCCGCGGCAAGACCGGCTGGGACGCCACCGGCGGTGCCTACTCCGCGACCACGCCCGAGGACGGCGGCGTGACGATCCTCAGCAAGTGGCCGATCGTCCGCAAGGAGCAGTACGTCTACAAGGACGCCTGCGGCGCCGACTGGTACTCGAACAAGGGCTTCGTCTACAGCGTCCTGGACGTGAACGGCAGCCGGGTCCACGTCGTCGGCACCCACGCCCAGTCCACCGACCCGGGCTGCTCGGCCGGCGAGGCGGCGCAGATGCGCAGCCGCCAGTTCAAGGCGATGGACGCCTTCCTCGACGCCAAGAACATCCCGGCGAACGAGCAGGTGATCGTCGCCGGCGACATGAACGTCGACTCCCGCACGGCCGAGTACGCCACGATGCTCGCCGACGCGGGCCTGGCCGGTGCCGACGCCCGCACCGGCCACCCGTACTCCTTCGACACCGAGCTGAACTCGATCGCCTCCGAGCGCTACCCGGACGACCCGCGCGAGGACCTCGACTACGTCCTCTTCCGGGCCGGGAACGCCCGCCCCGCCGGCTGGACCAACCACGTGGTCCTGGAGCAGAGCGCTCCCTGGTCGGTCTCCAGCTGGGGCACGCGCTACACGTACACCAACCTCTCCGACCACTACCCCGTCACCGGCTTCTAGGTCCTGTCCGGCCGGCGGCGGGCGCGGCTCAGTACCCGGGCCCGCCGAAGAGGCTGTAGAGCCAGACGCCGAACACCCCGGCGACACAGAGCAGCACGACGAACGAGCCCAGGCTCGTGTGCCGCTCCTTACGGGGCCGGCCGGGTCGGGCGGCGCGCGCCGCCCGGTCCGGCTTCTCCTGCTTCCCCCCGGCTCCCTGCCGCCGCCCGGACGGTGCGGGGACCGGCTCGGCGGCCGCGGCCACATCGGCGAGGAGACTGCGGCAGACCGCCGCCAGCTCGGTCGTCCCGGCGGTCAGGTCGACGACCACCTCGGTCCTCGCCGGGGCGGTGGTCCCGCCGTCGAGGAGCCGCCCGGCCCGCAGCAGCGCCTGGTCCTTGCCCCCGGTGGGACCGAGACTGATCCAGCGGCCCACGTGCTCGCCGCGGATCACCACACCACCGCCCCGCTCCCGGTAGACGGTGTGCTCCCGCCACAGGAGTCGGGCCAATTCGGTGGCCGTCTCCCTGAGTTGCGTGTACATCTGACTCCCCTGTTCCCCTGCCCCGCTCCGAACAGCGGCAGACTCTAGCTCCCGCCCTCCGCGGCCCCCACCACGCCCCACCCCTGCGCCCCTTACACGCCGAAGTCGTACACGGTGACCGGTATCCCCCGGTCCACCAGACGCCCGACGACCAGGGGCTCGACCCGGTCCCAGCGCCCTCCGGCGAGCCCGCAGCCGATCCGCGGCATGTGCACGGAGGCCCCCAGTTCGGTCGCCCTGTCGGCGAGCAGCCCGAGTGCGGCGTCGATCGCCTCGTACCGCACGGGCACGCCGCTGCTGCGCCCGGTGCGGATCCCCCGCTGCCCCACCAGGTTCGCCACCCAGACGTACGGCTCGACCCGCACCAGCTGGGCGGCCCCGAGGCCGAAGTCGTTCCGCGCCCGTTCCCGGTGCCAGCGGCGGTAGGCCGCCTCCGGCTCGGGCCAGCGGCGGGAGACCGCCACGACGAAGCCCTTGCCCCAGCCGCCGAGGTCGTTGCAGACATGCGCGATGATCTTGACGCCCTTGCCGCGCGGCGAGGTCGCGTCCCCCTGGACGTAGGTGATCCCGTTCATGTCGATCACGCTACGTGCCGCCACTGACAACACCGCCACTCTTTTACACAGGTGGTGAGACAGCAATACTGTTCAAGCGATCCGGACCGGCGGGTCGGTGGCAGGGGAAGTGAGGCACCGCGGATGGACGTCGGGAGTGGCGAGGGGGACGGGACCAGTCTCACCGTCGACGAGCTGGCCGCGCGGGCCGGGGTCACGGTGCGGACCGTGCGGTTCTACGGGACCCGGGGGCTGCTGCCGCCGCCCGTGATCGGCGCGCGGCGGGTCGGGCACTACGGGCAGGACCATCTGTCGCGGCTCGCGCTGATCGAGGAGCTGCAGCGGCAGGGGATGACGCTCGCGGCGATCGAGCGGTACTTCGAGCAGCTGCCGGCCGACCTCAGCGCCCAGGACCTGGCGGTCCACCGCGCCCTGGTGGCCTCCTGGGCGCCCGAGTCCGCCGAGTCCATCACCCGGCGGGAGCTGGAGCGGCGGGCCGGGCGGACGCTGACGGAGCGGGACGTGGACCGGCTGGCCGCCATGGGGGTGCTCGACCGGACCGCCGACGAGGACACGTACCGCCTCGACGGGGCGCTGCTGCGGCTCGGCGTCGAGCTGCTCGACGTGCCCATCGAGCACGAGACGATCCTCGCCTCCCGCACCGTTCTCCTGGAGCACGCGCGCGCTGCCGCCCAGGAGCTCTCCCGGCTCTTCCGGGACGAGGTGTGGAGCCCGTACCGGGAGAGCGGGGAGGACCCGGACCACCTGAGCGCGATGAAGTCGCTCTCGGCCCACATGCAGCCGATGGTGGTCCAGGCCCTCCTCACGGCCTTCCAGCGCTCGCTGAGCGAGGAGCTGAGGACGGCGTTCAGGAGCCGGTGAAGACCTCGCCCCGCTCCGCCTTCTCCACCAGGAGGGCCGGCGGGGTGAAGCGCTCGCCGTACGTCTGCGCCAGCTCACGCGCGCGTGCCGCGAATCCGGCGACACCGCCCTCGTAGCCGTTGATGTACTGCAGCACGCCGCCCGTCCAGGCCGGGAAGCCGATGCCCATGATGGAGCCGATGTTGGCGTCGGCGACCGAGGTCAGGACGCCTTCCTCGAGAAGCCGGACGGTGTCCAGGGCCTCGGCGAAGAGCATCCGCTCCTGCATGTCCCGGAACGGGATCTCGTACCCGGGCTTGGCGAAGTGCTCGCGGAGACCCGGCCAGAGCTTGCCGCGCCTGCCGTCCTCCCCGTACTCGTAGAAGCCCGCGCCGCCGCTCCGCCCGGGCCGCCCGAACTCGTCGACCATGCGGTCGATGACGGCCTCGCCCGGGTGCGTGGTCCAGGTCCCGCCGGCCTCCTCGATCGCCCGCTTGCTCTCGTTGCGGATCTTGCGGGGCAGGGTGAGGGTCAGCTCGTCCATGAGGGAGAGGACCTTGGCGGGGTAGCCGGCCTGGGCGGCGGCCTGCTCGATCGAGGCGGGCTCGATGCCCTCGCCGAGCATGGCGACGCCCTCGTTGATGAAGTGGCCGATCACCCGGGAGGTGAAGAAGCCGCGCGAGTCGTTGACGACGATCGGCGTCTTGTTGATCTGCCGGACCAGGTCGAACGCGCGGGCCAGGGCCTCGTCGCCGGTCCGCTCGCCCTTGATGATCTCGACGAGGGGCATCTTGTCGACGGGCGAGAAGAAGTGCAGGCCGATGAAGTCGGTCTGGCGCTCCACTCCCTCGGCGAGGACGGAGATCGGCAGGGTCGAGGTGTTGGAGCAGAGCAGCGCGTCGGGCGCGACGACGCCCTGGATCTCCTGGAACACCTTGTGCTTGAGCGCGGTGTCCTCGAAGACCGCCTCGATGACGGCGTCGCAGCCCGCCAGGTCCGCCACCTCGGAGGTCGGGGTGATCCGGGCGAGGAGCGCGTCGGCCTTCGCCTGGGTGGTGCGGCCGCGGGAGACGGCCTTGGCGCAGAGCGCCTCGGAGTACGCCTTGCCCTTGGCGGCGGACTCGGCGGAGACGTCCTTGAGGACGACGTCGATGCCGGCGCGGGCGCAGGAGTACGCGATGCCGGCGCCCATCATTCCGGCGCCGAGGACGGCGACCTTGCGGACCGGCCGTGCCTCGATGCCCTGGGGGCGGCTGGCGCCGGAGTTGACGGCCTGGAGGTCGAAGAAGAACGCCTGGATCATGTTCTTCGCCGTCTGGCCGATGACCAGCTCGGTGAAGTAGCGGGACTCGATGGTCAGGGCGGTCGCGAAGTCGACCTGGGAGCCCTCGACGGCGGCGGCCATGATGGCGCGCGGCGCCGGGTAGGGCGCGCCGTTCAGCTGCTTGCGCAGGTTGGCCGGGAAGGCGGGCAGGTTGGCGGCGAACTTCGGGTTCGACGGCGTGCCGCCGGGGATCTTGTACCCGGGGACGTCCCAGGGCTGGTGGGACTCGGGGTGCGCGTCGATGAAGGCGATGGCCTTGGCCATCATCTCCTCGGGGGTGGCGGCCAGCTCGTGGACGAGGCCGCTGTCCAGGGCGCGCTTCGGCGCGTACTGGGTGCCCTGGAGCAGCACCTTGAGCAGGGCGTCGGTGATGCCCATGAGGCGTACGGTACGGGCGATGCCGCCGCCGCCGGGGAGCAGGCCGAGGGTGACCTCGGGCAGGCCGATCTTGGAGCCGGGGGCGTCGAGCGCGACCCGGTGGTGGGAGGAGAGGGCGATCTCGTAGCCGCCGCCGAGCGCGGCGCCGTTGATCGCGGCGACGACCGGCTTGCCGAGGGTCTCGATGCGGCGCAGCGCGTTCTTCATCTCCAGGCCGGCCTCGAAGATGTCCCGGGCGTGCTCGGGGCCCGCCTGGATCATGTCCTTGAGGTCGCCGCCCGCGAAGAAGGTCTTCTTGGCGGAGGTGTAGATGATGCCGCGGATGGAGTCCTTCTCGGCCTCCACGCGGTCGGCGACGGCGATGATGGAGGCCCGGAAGGCCTGGTTCATGGTGTTGGCGGACTGGTTGGGGTCGTCGAGGACGAGGGTGACGATCCCGGTCTCGTCCTGTTCCCAGCGGATGGTGGTGCTCTCGCTCATGGCTGCTGCTTCTCCGTAAGAGGGGTGCGGACGGGACGGTCAGACGCGCTCGACGACGGTGGCGATGCCCATGCCGCCGCCCACGCAGAGGGTGGCCAGGCCGTAGCGCTTGTCCTGCCGCTCCAGCTCGTCGACGAGGGTGCCGAGGATCATCGCGCCGGTGGCGCCGAGCGGGTGGCCGAGCGCGATGGCGCCGCCGTTGACGTTGACCTTGTCCAGGGTGATCCCCATGTCCTTGACGAAGCGCAGCACGACGGCGGCGAAGGCCTCGTTGATCTCGATCAGGTCGATGTCGTCGATGGTGAGGCCTGCCTTGGCGAGCGCCTTGCGGGCGGCGGGGGCGGGGCCGGTGAGCATGATCGTCGGCTCGGAGCCGGAGACGGCGGCCGACACGATCCGCGCGCGCGGGGTCAGTCCGTTGCGCTCGCCGATCTCCTTGGAGCCGATGGCGACGAGCGAGGCGCCGTCGACGATGCCGGAGGAGTTGCCCGCGTGGTGGACGTGGTCGATCTCCTCGACCCAGTGGTACTTCTGCAGCGCGACCGCGTCGAAGCCGCCGAGTTCGCCGATGTCCGCGAAGGAGGGCTTGAGCCGGGCGAGGGAGTCGGCGGTGGTGCCGGGGCGCAGGAACTCGTCGTGGTCGAGGACGGTGAGCCCGGCGCGGTCCTTCACGGGCACGACGGAACGGGCGAAGCGGCCGTCCTTCCAGGCCGCGGCGGCGCGCTCCTGGGACAGGGCGGCGTACTCGTCGACGTCCCGGCGGCTGAAGCCCTCGATGGTGGCGATGAGGTCGGCGCCGATGCCCTGGGGGACGAAGTTGGTCTCCAGGTTGGTCATCGGGTCCGCGAACCAGGCGCCGCCGTCCGAGGCCATCGGCACGCGGGACATGGACTCGACCCCGCCGGCGAGGACGAGGTCCTCCCAGCCGGAGCGCACCTTCATCGCGGCCATGTTGACCGCTTCGAGGCCGGAGGCGCAGAAGCGGTTCTCCTGGACGCCCGCGACGGTGTCGGGAAGCCCGGCGGCGATGGCCGCGATGCGGGCGATGTCGGAGCCCTGGTCGCCGACCGGGCCGACGACGCCGAGGACGATGTCGTCGATGGCGGCCGGGTCGAGGCCGGGGTTACGGGTCTGGATCTCCCTGATGAGGCCGACGACCAGGTCGATCGGCTTGGTGCCGTGCAGGGAGCCGTTGGCCTTGCCGCGTCCGCGCGGGGTGCGGATCGCGTCGTACACGTACGCTTCGGTGCTCACGGAAAGCCTTTCGCGATGAGGGTGGTGTTCGTGGGGCGGTGGGAGGTCAGCCGAGGAGGGAACGGCCGATGATCTCCTTCATGATCTCGGTGGTACCGCCGTAGATGGTCTGGATCCGGCCGTCGGTGTAGGCACGCGCGACCGGGAATTCGCTCATGTAGCCGTATCCGCCGTGCAGTTGCAGGCATCGGTCGGCGACCCGCTTCTGGAGTTCGGTCGCCCACCACTTGGCCATGGAGGCGTGGACGGCGTCGAGACCCCCGTCGTTGTGCTCGGTGACGCACCGGTCGACGAAGGTCCGGGTGACGGCACACTCGGTGGCCATCTCGGCGATCTCGAAGCGGATGTGCTGGAGCCGGGCGAGCGGGCGTCCGAAGGCCTCGCGCTCCTTGACGTACCGGGTGGTGATCTCCAGGAGGTGCTCGGCGCCCGCGATGCCGGCGACGGCGATGGCGAGTCGTTCCTGGGCGAGGTTGGTCATGAGGTGGACGAAGGCGCCGTTGAGCTCGCCGAGGAGGTTCTCCTTGGGGACGCGGACGTCCGTGAAGAACAGCTCGGCGGTGTCCTGGGACTTCTGGCCGATCTTGTCCAGGTTCCGGCCGCGCTCGAATCCCTCGGCGCCGCGCTCGACGACGAGGAGGGAGAGGCCGTGCGCGCCGCCCTCGGGGGTGGTGCGGGCGACGACGACCACGAGGTCGGCGAGGATGCCGTTGGAGATGAAGGTCTTGGAGCCGTTGAGGATCCAGTGGTCTCCGTGGTCCTCGGCGGTGGTACGGATGCCCTGGAGGTCGGAGCCCGCGCCGGGTTCGGTCATGGCGATGGCGGTGACGGTCTCGCCCGAGCAGAAGCCGGGCAGCCAGCGCCGCTTCTGCTCCTCGGTGCCGAGCGAGGTGAGGTACGGGCCGATGATGTCGTTGTGCAGGCCGATGGCGAGCCCGGGGGCGCCGGCCCGGGTGAACTCCTCGGCGAGGACGGCGCTGTAACGGAAGTCGGGGTTGCCGCCGCCCCCGTACTCCTCGTCGACGGCGAGGCCGAGCAGCCCCTGCCGTCCGGCGGCGAGCCAGACCTCGCGGGAGACGATGCCGTCCTTCTCCCACTGCTCGTAGTGGGGCAGCACCTCCTTCTCCAGGAAGGTGCGGACCGTGGACCGAAAGGCCTCGTGGTCGGCGGTGTAGAGCTGACGCTTCATGCTTCGGTCTCCTGGGTCTTCTGCTGCCGGCTCTCCAGAGCGGGTACGGCCCAGTCGCGGGCGACGGCGGCGGTGTCGGCGCCTGGCAGGGCGGGGCCCGTCCGCAGGGTGCCGGGGGTGACGGAGAAACGGGGCGCGGGGGCGGGCTGGGCGATCCCGTCCCGCTCGGTGAAGGTGCCGCGGGCGGCGAGGTGCGGGTGGGACGGGGCCTCGCGCAGGGAGAGGACGGGCGCGACGCAGGCGTCGCCGCCGTCGAAGACGGCGGTCCACTCCTCGCGGGTACGGCTCCGGAAGCGGTTGGCGACGGCCTTGCGCAGTTCCGGCCAGCGCGCGAGGTCACGGCGGGCGGGGGCGGCCTCCTCGACACCGAGGAGGCGGACGAACTCCGCGTAGAACTGTTCCTCAAGGGCTCCGACCGCCATGTGGCCGCCGTCGGAGGTCTCGTAGACGCCGTAGAACGGGCAGCCGCCGTCGAGGAGGTTGACGCCCCGCCGGTCCTGCCAGCCGCCGGCCGCGAGCATGCCGTGGATCATGGTGGTGAGGTGCGCGGTGCCGTCGACGATCGCGGCGTCGACCACCTGGCCCCCGCCGTGCGCGCGGGCGTGCTGGAGGGCGGCGAGGACCCCGATGACGAGGTAGAGGGAGCCGCCCGCGTAGTCGCCGACGAGATTGGCGGGGACGGTGGGCGGGCCGTCCGGGTCGGGTCCGATCATGCCGAGCGCGCCGGTGATCGCGATGTAGCCGATGTCGTGTCCCGCGGTCGCGGCGAGGGGACCGTCCTGGCCCCAGCCGGTCATCCGTCCGTAGACGAGGCGCGGGTTGCGGGCGAGGCAGGCGTCGGGGCCGACACCGAGGCGCTCGGCGACGCCGGGCCGGTAGCCCTCGATCAGGATGTCGGCGCGCTCGACCAGGTCGAGGACGGTGGCCGGGCCGCCGTCGGCCTTGAGGTCGACGAGGACAGAGCGCTTGTTGCGGTTGGTGAGGTCGCGGGCCGGGTCGATGCCGAGGCCGGGACCGCCCGGGCGGTCGACGCGAACGACGTCGGCGCCGAGATCGGCGAGGAGCATCGCGGCGAACGGACCGGGGCCGATGCCGGCGAGTTCCACCACGCGTACCCCGGTGAGCGGGCCGTTCCCGGCGGTGTGCGTCGTGCTCATCGAGCCCCCAGGCATGTGTGACACCAATGATGTAACACCGGAGATGCTAGGAACGTGTTCCACTCGGCACAAGCCCCCCGGCCGAGCAAGCGCTTGGAAATTACGGCGGCCGGGGTGAGGACGGGGGCCGGCCCGGGACCCGCTATCCTCCGCCGACGACGACAACCGCGCGCGGCGGCGCGGTACGGCCGAAACGAGGGGCTGGATGGACACAGGGGCGGGCATGGGGCGCGGCGGCGACAGCGGCGCGGCTACGGAACCGGAGTCCGGGGCCGGAGGCGAGACCGGGGCCGAGACCGGGTCCGTGGCGGGGGCCGGTCGTGACGGGAGCGGCAGGCCGTACGACCTCGTCCTGTTCGGGGCGACCGGCTTCGTGGGTGAACTCACCGCCGCGTACCTGGCCGAGCACGCCCCCGCCGAGTGCCGCTGGGCGCTCGCCGGCCGCAACGCGGCCGGACTCGGCGCCCTGCGCGAGCGCCTCGCCGCCCGTTGGCCGCACTGCGCCACGCTCCCGCTCGTCGTCGCCGACGCCGCCGACCCCGGCTCGCTGCGCGAACTCGCCGAGTCCACCCGGGTGGTGGCCACCACCGTCGGCCCGTACGTCTGGTACGGCGACGGGCTCGTCGCCGCCTGCGCCGAGGCCGGCACGGACTGTGTCGACCTCACCGGTGAGGCCGAGTTCGTCGATCTGACGTACGTGCGGTACGACGCCCGCGCCCGGGAGACCGGTGCCCGTATCGTGCACGCCTGCGGCTTCGACTCCGTCCCGCACGACCTGGGCGTGTACTTCACCGTGCGACAGCTCCCGGAGGGCGTACCGCTCACGGTGGACGGCTTCGTGCGGGCCGGTGCGACCTTCTCCGGCGGCACCTTCGCCTCCGCGCTGACCGCGCTCGGCCGGGGCCGGGAGATCCTCCGGGCCGCTCACGAACGACGCCTGCACGAACCGCGGTTGGTGGGACGGCGCGCCCGCGCACCGCTGGGCGGGCCGAGGTTCAGCCGGGAGACCGGGACCTGGGCGCTGCCGCTGCCGACGCTCGACCCGCAGGTGGTGGCGCGCTCGGCCGCGGCCCTCGAACGGTACGGCCCGGACTTCCGCTACCGGCACTACGCCTCCGTGAAGACGCTCCCGATGGCGCTCGGGGGCGCGGCGGCCGTCGGCGCGAGCATGGCGGCGGCCCAACTCCCGCCGTTGCGCTCGTGGCTGATGGAGCGTTACCAGGCAGGCCAGGGACCGTCCGCCGAGCGGCGCGCCCGCAGTTGGTTCTCGGTGCGCTTCGTCGGCGAGGGCGGCGGACGCCGGGTCTTCACCGAGGTCTCGGGCGGTGACCCGGGGTACGACGAGACGGCCAAGATGCTCGCCGAGTCGGCCCTCTGTCTCGCGTTCGACCCGCTGCCGAAGACGGCCGGGCAGGTGACGACGGCGGTGGCGATGGGCGACGCGCTCACGACCCGGCTGACGGCGGCGGGTATCCGCTTCAGGGTGGCGCACCGCAGCTGACCGGAGCGGGCCGAGCAAGCCGGGCGCGGCCGGCCAGGCAGGCAGGTCCGTGCGGAATCGGGGACGTACGGAACAGCGCGAGGGATCAGGGCCGTACGAGACGGAACGGGTGCCCGGCCGGGTCCGCGTAGACGCGCCAGGCGGGGTCGCCTCCCCCGTCGTCGACCCCTCCGCTGCCCAGCGGTACGGCTCCGAGCGCCAGGACCGCCTCGTGGGCGACGTCCAGGTCGTCGACCCGCACGTCGAGATGGAACTGCTGCTCGGGCGCGCCCCAGACGGGCGGACGGTGGTCGGCCACGCCCTGGAAGGCGAGGGCCTGGCCGCCGTCCCCGCGCAGCACGGCGGAGCCCTCGCCGACGGCCCACCGGGGATCGGGACTCTCCACCTCTCCGCCGATCAACTGCCGGTAGAACTGGGCGAGTCGCTCGGCGTCCGGGCAGTCGAGGACGAGGCACCGCAGCCGCCCGATCACGTCAGGGTCCAGACGACGAGGACGTAGGACATGGCGCAGACCCAGCCCAGGGCGAGCAGCCCGGCCCCGGCGATGACCAGGTTCAGGCCACGCCCGTGGGAACGCGCCGAAGCGGAGAGGGGTGTTGTCATGAGCCCCACCTTTCCAAGCGGGAGCACGGCCCGGTATCCGTACAGATACTCAGCTTGCCCCCGCCGCCCGGGTGGCGCCATCGCCCGCCCCGCGACGCTCATTCCTCCCCGCGCGCCTCGTTCAGCGCGCGGCGGCACAGGGAGTCGGCGTGGCGGGTGGTTTCGGGGAGGCGGTAGCGCGGGGTGAGGTGGAGGGTGTGGGCGCAGGCGTTGGTGAGGGAGACCCGGTGGCCGACGGAGACGAACACCGGCTTCACCCCCGCCCGGGTGCGCAGTGCCCGCCCGACCTCCTCGCCGCCGGCCAGGAGCGGGGCGAAGTCCCCGCGCGCGGGACCGGGTTGCTCGTACGTGAAGGTGAAGGGGTTCTTCGCGACGCCGATGGAGGGCCGGCCGGTGAGCACCCCGAGGTGGCTGGCGAGCCCGAAGCGGCGGGGGTGGGCGAGGCCGTAGCCGTCGCAGACGAGGAGGCCGGGATCGACGGTGAGGCGGTCGAGCGCGGCGAGGACCGTCGGGATCTCGCGGAAGGCGAGGAGCCCGGGGACGTACGGGAAGGAGACCCGGCCGACCGCCGTGGCCTCCTGCACCACCCGCAGGGTCCGCGCGTCGAGGACGACGGCCGCGGCCGCGACGAGGTCGCGCTCGTCGTCGTAGGCCACGTCGAGCCCCGTGACGTGCCCCTCGCCGGCCTCGGGCCCCTCCTCGTCGCGTACGAGGCGCCCGCGCAGTTCCTGCTGGACGGCTCGGGCGGCGCTCTCGTCGACGGGCCAGCCCGCCGGAATCTCGATGATCGTCATGATGCGGGCCACCCTACGGTCGCCCGTGGACGGGCCCCCAGCCCCGCGTCGGGGAAATCAGGGGCCGAGCGGGGAGCGCACGGTCCCAGGGGGCGGAACGCCCCGGCCCGGGGCGGAGGCGCCGGGTAGCCTGGCGATCATGTTCGTACTGGAATTGACCTACACCGCGCCCGTCGAGCGGGCCGACGCCCTGCTCGGCGCCCACGTCGAGTGGCTCGACGAGCAGTACGCCGCCGGTGTGTTCATCGCCTCGGGGCGGAAGAACCCGCGCGACGGCGGGGTGATCCTGGCCGCCGGGGTCGACCGCGCGGAGATCGAGAGGATCGCGGCGGCCGACCCGTTCAGCGTCGAGGGTGTGTGCGCGTACCGGATCACGGAGTTCTACGCGACCAAGACGGCCGAGGAACTCGCCCCGTACCGGGAGCAGTTGCCCTCCTAGTCCGTGACCCGGACGGGCACTACCGGCGTGTTGCCACGGCGATCCTGCCCTTCTCCCCCGAGGCCCAGCAGGAGCCGTCGGGGGTGCAGTCCACCGTGTCGTACGAGCCGGTGTCGACCGTGCGCCAGGTGCCGCCGCCGTCGGTGGTGAGGTCCGTGCCGGTCGGTCCGACGGCGAGTGCCGCGCTCCTGCTGTGCGGGAGCCAGGCGACGCCCGAGCGGTAGGCGGGCGGCGGCGTGGCCGAGGCGCGCCAGCCGCGACCGCCGTCGCCGGTGACCGCCGCGGCCTGCGGGGACGGCTGGTCCTTGCGGTAGTCGCCGCCGACGGCGAGGCCGTGCGCCCGGTCGCGGAAGGCGAGCCCGAACACTCCGCGCGCCGGGTCCCCCGCGGGGACGGGCGTGACGGTGGCGGTCCAGGTCAGCCCGCGGTCGCCGGAGTGGAGCACGCGCGCGGTGGCCCCGCCGCCCGTCGCCAGCCACACGTCCCGGGGACCGGCCGAGACCAGGCACTGGCCGCTCGCCGCGAAACCCGCCTCCCCGGGGAGGGCCTCCGGCATTCCGGCGCTCGGCAGCACCTGCCAGGAACGGCCGCCGTCGCGGGTGGAGACGATGCGGTACTTCCCGTCGACCGGGTCGCTCATGGCGAGTCCGTGCCGGCGGTCGAAGAACGTCATGCAGTCGTAGAAGGCGCGCGGGTCGGTGTTGCGGAAGGACTCGGTCCAGGTGGCTCCGCCGTCCTCGGTGCGCAGCACGCGGGAGGCCTCGCCCTCCCCGATGGCGAGGACGACGGCCCGGCGGGCGTCGAAGGCCTCCACGTCACGGAACTCCAGCTCGGCCGCGCCGGGCGGCGAGACGTTTCGCCAGCTCCGGCCGCCGTCGGTGGTGCGCAGCACCGTGCCCCTGGAGCCGGCGGCCCAGGCGGTGCGGCGGTCGACCGCGGCGAGGCCCCGGAAGCGGGCGTCGGTGCCGGTCGCGGTCAACTGCCAGCCGATTCCGGGGGCTTCGGCTTCTCCCGCGCGAAGGTTCATGGTCCCCGCGGCGTCGGTCCCTCCGTCGTGGCGGCTCACGGTCGCCGCCGTATCCGTCGGTGCCGGCTGCCGGTCGGGCGTGGCCGTGGGGGTCTCCCCGGCCCGCGCCGGAACGGCCAGGGTCAGCGCCAACGCCGCCCCGACCAGCCCCACCGACATCATTCGTCTCGTCTTCCCCATGGACGTCATGGCGCCGGAAGCTAGTCCCCCGGGCCGCTCCGCGTCCAGGGTGCGTCCCCGTCGGGGCGTTCCTGGGCTGGGTGCCATGACCGACCGTACGACCGGGTCGGCGCCCGACGAGAAGCCGAAGCTCAAGGAGTACGACGGCGAGGGCATCACCGTCACGTTCGAGCCTCGGCGCTGTCTGCACGCGGCCGAGTGCGTGCACGGCCTGCCCGAGGTCTTCGACCTGTCCCGGCGCCCGTGGGTCCTGCCCGACGCCGCCGAAGCGGGGCTGGTCGCGGAGGTCGTCCGCCGCTGCCCCTCCGGGGCGCTCCGGTACCACCCGGCGGACGGTTCCGTGGAACACCCGGACATCCCCACCACCGTGCGCCGCACTCCCTCCGGGCAGCTGGTGGCGCGCGGGGACCCGCTCGTGACCGGCGCGTACGGCGACCGGCCGGAGGCCCGGGTGGTGCTCTGCGGCTGCGGTGCCTCGGGGAACCGGTCGTACCGCGACCACTCCGGTCCGTGCGCCGAGCCCGACGACGACGCCCCCGGACCGCTGACCTGCACGGACCTCACCGGAGCACGTCTTCCGTCGGGTTCGGGTGACGTAGCTCACGTGGGTCCGGAGTGCACGTTCCGGCCGTCCTGCTCGTCTTGCGAGGTGTCAGGGGCCCTGTGTCGGGGAGACGCACAGGATCCGAAACCCGCGCGAGAGGAGCCGGTCTTGTCCGCCGTCATCGAGCAGGCCGTCCAGGCCCGTCTGGTCGCATCCGCTCCTCGGATGGAGACCGTCCCCGCCACCCTGCGGTACGACCGCGAGGATCCGTACGCCGTGAGCATGGCCTTCCCACCGCCCGCGACCCTGGAGGGCGTCGAGGTCTCCTGGGCGTTCGCGCGTGAGCTGCTCGTCCAGGGCGTCGAGCGCCCGGCCGGGGTCGGGGACGTCCGTCTGCGTCCGTACGGCTACGACCGCACGGTGGTCGAGTTCCACGCCCCGGAGGGGGTGGCCATGGTCCACGTCCGGACCTCGGAGCTGCGCCGCTTCCTGGAGCGCTCGCAGCACCTGGTGCCCGAGGGGCGCGAGCACCAGTACCTGGACTGGGACCAGGACCTGGCGAAGCTGCTGCGCGACCGTCCGTGACCCGCGCCCCGGCGGTCGCCCGGTAAATCGTTTGCCGTCCCGCGAGCCCCCGCCGTACCGTCGTCACTGACCTTGTCGTCACCTGATCGGAGAAGGACGTTGCTCGTCTGAGGTTGCGAGACACCGAGCCGCGCGTGCCCTGAGCCGCGTGTGCCGTTCTCGACCTCGGCGTACGAGCCGTTCTCTCGACTGCCCGCGCCCCGGTGTCTCACGCGTTGCTCCATTTCACGTTCGCGCAACCGGGAGGCCCCTATGGCGCATCACCCCACCTTCATCACCTGCACTTCCCTTTCCTTCTCGTGGCCGGACGGCACCGAGGTCCTCGACGACTTCCGGCTCACGGTCGGCCCCGGCCGCACCGGCCTCGTCGGGCTCAACGGCTCCGGCAAGTCCACGCTCCTCAAGCTGATCGCGGGCGAGCTCACCCCCGCCTCCGGCACCGTCCGGGTCACCGGCGAACTCGGCTACCTCCCGCAGAACCTGGTCCTGGACACCTCACGGCGGGTGGACGAGATCCTCGGGATCGCCGCGAAGCGTGCCGCGCTGCACGCCATCGAGGCGGGAGACCCGGCGGAGGAGCACTTCACCGCCCTGGCCGACGACTGGGACGTGGAGGAGCGGGCCCGCGCCACCCTCGACCAGCTCGGGCTCGGCGGCGTCGGTCTCGACCGGACCGTCGGCGAGGTCTCGGGCGGAGAGTCCGTGCTGCTGCGGCTCGCCGCGCTGCTGCTCGCCCGGCCCGACGTCCTGCTGCTCGACGAGCCGACCAACAACCTGGACCGGCACGCCCGCGCCCGCCTGTACGAGGCGGTGGAGAACTGGTCCGGCGTCCTGGTCGTGGTGAGCCACGACCGTGAACTCCTGGAACGCGTCGACCAGATCGCGGACCTGCGGGACGGCGCCGTCACCTGGTACGGCGGCGCCTGGTCCGACTACGAGGAGGCGCTCGCGGCCGAACAGGAGGCGGCGGAGCGGATGGTGCGGGTCGCCGAGGCGGACGTCCAGCGACAGAAGCGGGAACTCGGCGACGCGCAGGTGAAGTTGGCGCGCCGGAAGCGGTACGCGCAGAAGAGCTTCGAGAACAAGGTCGTCCCGAAGATCGTGGCGAACGGGCTCAGGAGCAACGCGCAGGTCGCCGCCGGCAAGCACCGCGCCCTGCACGCGGAGCGCCTCTCGGAGGCCAGGGAGCGGCTCGACGCGGCCGTGGAGGCGGTGCGGGACGACGACGAGATCCGCGTCGAACTGCCGCGCACCTCGGTGCCGCCGGGCCGCGAGGTGCTGTTCCTGCGGGGGCTGGAGCTGCGGTACGGGGCCCGGGTGGCCGGCGAGTTCGAGCTGCGCGGCCCGGAGCGGATCGCGCTGGTCGGCCGGAACGGCGCCGGGAAGACGACGCTGCTGCGGACGATCGCCGGGGAGCTGCCGCCGCTGTCGGGCGAGGCGGAGGCACGGGTGCCGCTGCGCTTCCTGCCGCAGCGGCTCGACGTCCTCGACGACGGGCTGAGCGTGGTGGCGAACGTCGCCCGGTTCGCGCCCACCGCGACGGCGAACGCGATCAGGGCGCGACTGGCACGGTTCCTGTTCCGGGGGGCGCGGGCGGATCAGCCCGTGGGCACCCTGTCGGGCGGGGAGCGGTTCCGGGCGACGCTGGCGGCGCTGCTCCTCGCGGAGCCGGCTCCGCAGCTGCTGATGCTGGACGAGCCGACGAACAACCTGGACATGGCGTCGGTACGGAAGCTGACGGCGGCCCTCGACGCGTACGAGGGGGCGCTGATCGTGGCGAGCCACGACGTGACGTTCCTGGAGTCGCTGGGGATCACCCGCTGGCTGCTGCTCGACGGTGAGCTGCGGCCGACGACGGCGGAGGAGGTACGCGGGACGGCGGCGAGCTCGCGCCAGCGCGCCGCCGGACACCACCCGGACTCCGCCTAGCGGTGCAGTAAGGCCCAGGATTTCGTGCCGCCGCCCGGGGTGAGGACGGGGGCGAGTCCCCGGTCCCCGCCGTGCCCGTCGACCGCCGCGGCCAGCAGCCACATGCTGCGGCTGCGGCGGTCGCGGCACTCCTCGGCCGCGGCGGGTGAGGCGTGGGCCGGATGCGTCCGGTTCGGCCTCGACGACGCCGGGCGGGCCTACATCGGTTCGACGCTCGCCCCCGGGATGTACGTCAGCGACTCGGTGGAGGCGCTCCGCGCCCTGATCTCCGCGGTGAAGGCCGGCGAAGCCGACCATCTGCTCTGAGTAGTCGCCCGGGCGACCCGGCCCGAGCGGGCGGGACGTGACCTGCACCTCCGGTCCCCGGCCCGAACAGCGCACATAACGGAACGTAACCGGACATCGCCGGGACGGGCTTGGCCGACGCCTTACGGAGCCTTAACCTACGGTCTCGTAACCTACGAATCCGTAGGTAATCCCGTATGCTCTTCTCTCCGTCCCCAGGAGTTCCCGTGACACTCACCTCTCCCCACCTCGGCAGCTCGGCGGAGTGGACCGACGCGCGCCTGCTCTACGCGCTCGAAGAGGTCGTGGAGCAGGAACTCAACCGGCACCTCAAGGTCACCAAGGACTGGATGCCGCACGAGTACGTGCCGTGGTCCGACGGCCGGAACTTCCCCGGCTTCTTCGAGGACGGCGAGGCCTGGGACCCGTCCCAGTCCAAGGTGACCGACATCGGCAAGATCGCCCTCGTCGTCAACCTGCTCACCGAGGACAACCTGCCGAGCTACCACCACGAGATCGCCAGCCTCTTCGGCCGTGACGGCGCCTGGGGCACCTGGGTGCACCGCTGGACCGCCGAGGAGGGCCGCCACGGCATCGTGATGCGCGACTACCTGCTCGCCTCCCGCGCCGTCGACCCGGACAAGCTGGAGCAGTTCCGGATGTCGCACATGAGCGAGGGCTTCGAGTCCGACAACCGGCACTCGATGCTGCACTCGGTGGCGTACGTCGCCTTCCAGGAGCTCGCGACCCGCATCTCGCACCGCAACACCGGCCACCAGTCCGGCGACCCGGTCTGCGACCGGATGCTCGCCCGCATCGCCACCGACGAGAACCTGCACATGGTCTTCTACCGCAACCTGCTGGGCGCGGCCTTCGAGCTCGCCCCCGACCTGACCATGCAGGCCGTGCGGGACGTCGTGGTCAACTTCCGGATGCCCGGACACGGCATGCCCGGCTTCGAGCGGGCGGCGGCGCAGATGGCGATCGGCGAGATCTACAACATGCGCATCCATCACGACGACGTCCTCCAGCCCGTCCTGCGCTTCCTCAAGGTCCTCCAGATCGAGGGCCTCGGCCCGGGCGGCCTGCGCGCCCAGGAGGAGCTCGGCCTGTACATGAACGGCCTGGACTCCGAGGCGAGCAAGTTCGACGAGAGGCTCGCCGCCCGCAAGGCCCGGATGGCCGCGCGCGCGGCCGGCTGAGCCACCCGGCCGGGGTGGGCGGACCCGGCGGCTCAGCGGCTCTGCCGCTTGAGCCGCACACGCTCCTTCTCGGAGAGGCCGCCCCACACCCCGAACCTCTCGTCGTGACGCAGCGCGTACTCCAGGCACGCCACGCGGCCCTCGCACGCCCCGCAGAGCTGCTTCGCCTCGCGCGTCGACGACCCGGGCGCCGGGAAGAAGAACTCCGGTCCCGCCTGGGCGCACAGCGCGTCCTCGCGCCAGGAGAGGTCGGGAGCGAGGCCGGGGGCGGTCAGCACGTCGGCATCCGTCCGCAGGTTCGTCCGCGTGTCCATCCGCATGTTCATCCGCATGTCCATCTGCATGACCGACACGCTGCCGCACTGCCGTAAACGCGCCATCAACGTTCGATCAATGGCGGATACCCGACGCACGATGCGGCTGCCGGTCTCGCCTCCCGCCTCTCCTCCCACCCCGTGGCACCGGTTGTGAACGTACTGTTTCCGACCTCGCGGGACCGCTGATCCAAGTCCCGTCTCGTGGGAACGTGGGAACGTGGGAACCCGATCACCCACGGGGAGCGAACCCATGACGACCGAGGCCGGCATCGTCCGACCCCCGGCGGGCGCCCAGGCGGTCCGCCGCGCACTCGACGTACTGCACTGTTTCCACGACAACGGGCCCGACCTGAGCGCCTCCGACCTCGCACGGCGCCTCGGGCTCTCCACCTCCACGGCACACCGCCTCGCCCGGACCCTGTTCGGCGCGGGCTTCCTGGAGCAGGACGCCAGGACGGCCCGCTACCGGCTCGGTCCGGCGATGACGGAGCTGGGCCGGCTCTCGTACCACCAGCGGGGGCTCCACCTGGCCGCGCCGGAGCTGTCCGATCTGGCCGAACGGACCGGGGCGACCGCCGAGCTCGCGCTGCGCAGCGGACCGCACGCGGTGGTCGTGGCGGGTGGGCCGGTGACGCCGAAGGTGGGGCTGCGCCGCCCGCTGCACTCCACGGCGCTCGGGAAGGTACTGCTCGCGTGGCCCCGGGCAGACGGCGGCGGCCCGCACGCGCCGCCGCCGCACACGCTCACCGATCGGACCGCCGCCGAGCCCTCCGCTCCGGCCGCCGAGCTGGCCCGCGTACGGGGGGCGGGGTACGCGCTCGACGAAGGAGAGCCGAGCCTCGGGGTGCGGACCGTGGCCGTGCCGGTCCTGGAGCGGGCCGGGCACACGCGGTTCGCGCTCGCCGTCCGCGCGGCCCCGGAGCTCCTCACCGACGCGCGGCTCGACTGGTTCCTGGCGCAGGCGCGGTCCTGCGCCCGGGCCCTGGAGGTGCTGCTGCTCGCCCCGGGGGAACGGCGCGCGCCCGGGGTCCAGGCCGGTTAGGCAGGTCGGGGCGGCGGTCTCGGACCGACGGCCGGGAGAGGGGCCGGGCGGCCGCGAAGATTTCCGTACGGTCGTGCGGTCAGTACCATGGGCGCATGAACGGCAGCACCGGAAGCGGCACCGGGACCAAGACCGACGGGCGCGTCGAGCGCGGGAACCAGACCCGGCGCCTGGTGCTCGGCCGGACCATGGACATCGCCTCGATCGAGGGGCTCGAAGGTCTGTCCCTGGGACGGATCGCGACCGAGCTGCAGCTGAGCAAGAGCGGCGTCTTCGCCCTCTTCGGATCCAAGGAAGAGCTCCAGCTCGCCACCATCAGGGCCGCCGTCGCCGTCTTCGCCGAGAGCGTCGTCGCCCCTCTCAAGGACGTACCACCGGGCGCCCGGCGGGTGCGCGCCCTGTGCGGGAACTGGCTGACGTACTCCTCGGACCGGGTCTTCGCGGGCGGCTGCTTCTTCTACGCGGTCTCGGCCGAGTTCGACGCCCGTACGGGCCCGGTCCACGACGCCGTCGCCCGGACCCGCCTCGACTGGACCGCCTACATGGAACAGGCCCTGACGGAGGCCCGGGCGGTGGGGGACTTCGTCGAGGACCTGGACGTGGAGCAGCTGGCGTTCGAGGTGATCGCGCTGATGGAGGCGGCGAACGCGCGGTCCGTCCTGCTCGGCGACACCGCGCCGTACGCCCGCGCCGAGCGGGGCGTCGTCTCCCGCCTGCGCGCCTCGGCCACGGACCGGGGTCTGGCGGGCCTGGACGACGACGCTTCCTAGGCACCCGTCGGCCCGCCCTTTCGTTCTCAGCCGGCCGCCATGCGTTCCCCCGCCGGCTTTCCCGCCGGAGCCGTCAGGAACCGCACCGCCTCGGCCACGACCGCCGGATCCGACAGGATGCGGCGGTGGCCGAGCCCCCGGGTGACGACGAGCCGGGCCCGGTCCCCGTGGGCCCGTGCGAGCAGGCGCGACTGGGCGGGGGGCACCATGTCGTCGCCCTCGTCGTGGAACAGCAGGACGGGCGCGCCGAGTTCGCCGGGGTCCCGGTCGGCACCGAAGCTGTCCCAGATCCCGGGTTCGTCCGGAGCGATCCGGCGCTCCACGTGGTCGCGCATGCACCGGACGACCCGCTCGTCGAGACCGAGACCCGCCCGGAAGCCCGCGAGCAGCAGCTCGAAGGAGCCGACTCCGCCGAGGCCGACGAAGTGGGCGGTGCGGACGCCGTCCCGGAGGGCGAAGAGGGCGGCGAGGACGCCGAAGGAGTGGGCGACGACCGCGTCGAAGTCACCGTGCCGGGCGTGCAACTCCCGGATGATCTCCCGGTATTCGACGATGTTGCCGGCCTTCCCCGAGGAGTCGCCGTGACCGGGGGCGTCGAAGGCGACCGGGCTGTAGCCGCGTGCGAGGAGTTCCTCGGCGAAGGCCGTGAGACGTGAGGCGCGCGAGGACCAGCCGTGGACGAGGAGTACGGGCCTGCGGCCGTCGCCCCAGGCGTAGGTGACGACGTCCTTGCCCCGGATCCGGAGGTGTCCGGTGCGCGCCGCGTCGAGGAGCTTCTGCTCCTCGGGTCTGACCCGCGCCCGGCCGAGCGGGCGGACGAAGAGGTGGAAGGCCCAGCGCCCGGCGGGTCCGGGGGCGACGCGGGCGGTGGCGTTGAGGGCGGTGCGGATGAGCGGAGCCATCGGGTACATGCCGGATCTCCTCGGTCGTCCTGACGTCGGAAAAATGCTAGCACGATCGTTCGTGTTGTTTCAGGAGGAGGGAGAGACCGCCTCGCCCCATAGGCTGACCCGGTCGCGCACCGAGGAGGCAGGTTGATCACGGAGTACCAGCAGCGCCTGCGCGCTCGCTACCTCGGCGCCCCCGTCATGGCCGCCCCGGCGCCCTGGCAGCCGGTCCTGGACGCCAGGACCCCCATCGGCGGCCTGCTCGGCATCGGCTTCGCGGTCCATCCGGACACCGGCCACGACCTCGTCATGGCCGTCTCCCACGACGGACACGGACTCTTCGACGCGGTCACCGGCGAGAAGATCGCCCGCGACCGGGATCCCGACCCCGCCACCAGCACCCCCGACGCACACCCGGACCTCACCTGTCCTGGTCTCGGTCCCGTCGCGGGGACGGGGATCCGCATCGCCGGCCTCTTCGGCGGCGGCCTGCACGGCACCACACCGGACGGCTGGACGGTGGACGTCGTCAGCCCGGACTGGCCCCACGACCGCGTCATCCTCTCCGCCGACGGCGGAGCGAACAGAGGGGCGGCGGGAGGCACCTGGTGGCACGTCTTCCACTCCGAGTACTCGGAACTGCGCGCCGCCGGCTTCTCCCCGACCGGCCTCACCCTGGCCGTCGCGACCAGCAGCGACCTCACCCTCTGGACCCGCCCCCAGTTCCCCGTGGAGGACTGAGCGGGTCCTGCGGAGCAGCCGTTCAGCCGGTCTCCTCCTTCTTCGCCCGGCTCGGCTGGACACGCTTCGGCTCGCCCGGCATCTTGGGGTACTCCGGCGGATAGGGCAGGTCTCCGAGGCCGTGCTCCGCCTCGTCCCGCCGGGCCAGTTCGAGGAGGGACTCCAGACTGAACCGCTCGTCGTCCATGTCGGCGTGGACGTCGCCGACCTCGGCGTACCTGGTCGGCATCTTCTTGATGTCGAAGTCCTGCGGCACGGCGTCGTCGACCTCCTCCCACCGCAGGGGCGCGGAGACGGGGGCATGGGGACGCGGGCGTACGGAGTAGGCGGAGGCGATCGTGCGGTCCCGGGCGGTCTGGTTGTAGTCGACGAAGATCCGCTCGCCGCGCTCCTCCTTCCACCACTTGATGGTGACCCGCTCCGGCATCCGCCGCTCCAGTTCCCGGCCGCAGGCGATGGCAGCCCGCCTGACCTGCGTGAAGGTCCACTGGGGAAGGATCGGCACGAAGACGTGGATCCCGCGTCCGCCGGAGGTCTTCGGCCAGCCGCGCAGTCCGTGCTCGTCGAGCACGGAGCGCAGCTCGTGCGCGGCGCGGACGGCGTCGGCGTAGTCCGTGCCGGGCTGCGGGTCGAGGTCGATGCGCAGTTCGTCGGGGTGGTCGGTGTCGTCCCGCCGTACCGGCCACGGGTGGAACGTGACGGCGCCCAGGTTGGCCGCCCAGAGCACGGCCGCCGGTTCCGTGGGGCACATCTCGTCGGCCGACCGGCCGCTGGGGAAGGTGATGTGCGCGGTCGGGATCCAGTCGGGCAGGTATTTGGGGGCGCGCTTCTGGAAGAAGGACTCGCCGGTCACCCCGTCCGGATAGCGCTCCAGGGTGGTGGGGCGGTCACGCAGGGCGCGGGTGATGCCGTCGCCGACGGCGAGGTAGTAGCTGACCATGTCGAGCTTGGTGTAGCCCGGTTCGGGGAAGTACACCTTGTCCGGATTGGACACGCGCACGGTCCGGTCGCCGACTTCCAGTTCCACCGCTGCCGCCTTGCCTGCCATGCCGGTCAGCCTAGGGCTCGCCGACAACTCCCGCATACCGGACAATCAGCTCATGGATCTTCCGGTGATGCCGCCCGTGAAACCGATGCTCGCCAAGTCCGTGAAACGGATCCCGCCCGGGATGCAGTACGAGGCCAAGTGGGACGGCTTCCGGGCGATCGTGCACCGGGACGGACCTGAGCTCGTCATCGGCAGCCGGACCGGCAAGCCCCTCACCCGCTACTTCCCCGAACTGGTCGAGGCGCTCGCGGCCCGGTTGCCGGATCGGTGCGTGGTCGACGGGGAGATCGTCATCGCGCACGACGGGCGGCTCGACTTCGACCGGCTCAGCGAGCGGATCCATCCGGCGGACTCCCGGGTCCGCATGCTGGCCGAGACCACCCCGGCCCTGTTCATCGCCTTCGACCTGCTCGCCCTCGGCGACGCCTCGCTGCTCGACACTCCCCTCGGCGAACGCCGGGAGGCGCTGGAGCGGATGCTCGCCGAGGTCGACGCGCCGCTCCATCTGGCACCCGCGACCCGGGACGCCGAGCTGGCCGCCCACTGGTTCGAGCAGTACGAGGGCGCGGGCCTCGACGGGGTGATCGCCAAGCCCCTCGACCTGCCGTACCGGCCGGACGCCCGCCTCATGTACAAGATCAAGCACGAGCGGACGGCCGACGTGGTGGTGGCCGGGTACCGCTTCCACAAGAGCGGTCCCGTGGTCGGTTCGCTGCTGCTCGGCCTGCACGACGACAAGGGCGCCCTCCAGCACATCGGCGTCTGCGCCGCCTTCACCACCCAGCGCCGCGCCGAGCTGGTCGAGGAGCTGGAGCCGCTCCGGATGGATCCGCCCGACGGGCATCCCTGGGCGGCGTGGGCGGAGGAGGCCGCGCACGAGGGAGCACGGCTGCCGGGCGCACCGAGCCGCTGGTCGGGGAAGAAGGACCTGTCGTGGGTGGCGCTGCGGCCCGAGCGGGTCTGCGAGGTCGGGTACGACCACATGGAGGGCGACCGCTTCCGGCACACGGCGCAGTTCAAGCGGTGGCGTCCGGACCGGACGCCGGAGTCCTGCGGGTACGGACAGCTGGACGAGCCCGTCTCCTACGACCTGTCCGAGGTCCTGGCCTAGTGCCTGTCTTGTGGATCAGGCGGGATCAGGGAGCGGGGCCTGGTGCCGTGGATCGCAAGGCGGAGGAGGGAGTCAACGCGGAGCCTTGGGGACCGACGACGACGCGGCGAGCGCGCGTGCCAGGCCCCGCGAGCCCGGCATGATCCAAATGGCAGGCCCTAGACCTCAACACGGCCTGGCACGGGCACGCCGGAAGGCCCCGGTCCGGCGAGTGAGATGCTTCACATTCCGCAGGGGTCGACGCGCACCCAACAGCCCCATATCGAGCATGCGTTCACCGCACGCCTGAGCGATACGCAGGGACGGTGCGCAATCCCGTCACGGCCATCCGCCCTCGTACCTGCGAGAACGCGCCCGCGACCACCCGGGCTCCGCACCCACTCCCCCCGCCGCGTACCCCGGGCGCCGCACCGCGGCGCCCCCGCGTCGTTGCTCCGTCGCGACATCGCCGTACCGGAACCCGTACGACGATCCGGTACGTATGGAGAGCAGACCCTTCCGTACCCTTCCCCGACCCACTAGGACTGAACCGTGATCACCTCACCTTCGCGCCTCGTTCCCGTCCCGATTCCCGACCGTGTGGCCGCGCTGATCGGTTCCTGCCTGCCGCTGCACGTCCTCCAGGCCGAGGTCGACGCGGACTGCGCGGCGCGCGAGGTCTACCGGTTCCGGGGACCGCTCTGCGCGGAGGACCGGGCGGACCGCGAGCACGCCCTCGCCGCGCTCGCCCGCGCCAACAAGGTCCTCGCCAAGCATCACCCGAAGCTGCCCGTCACCCCCTGACGACCCGTTTCCCGTCGGCCCCGCCCGGCCCGTCCCTGGCGCCCCCGACCGTCCCGTCTCCGGCACCCCAGGCCGGCCCGCCCGTTCGGCCGTCCCCCGCATGCAGCCGCGCGGGGCCGGTGTGACGCTGCGAGAGTGACCACGACCAGCGACGCAGCGCCCGCGCCCCCGGCCGCCACCCAGCCACTCGTGCTCGACCGACGCCGACGCAACATCGTCTTCGGCACGATCATGCTGGGCGTCCTCCTCGCCGCCCTCGACCAGACGATCGTCGGCACCGCACTGCCCACGATCGTCTCGGACCTCGGCGGCGCCGCCCACATGTCGTGGGTGGTCACCGCCTACCTGCTCGCCGAGACCGTCGCGACCGTCCTCGTCGGCAAGTTCGGCGACCTCTTCGGCCGCAAGGTCATCTTCCAGATCTCGGCGATCATCTTCATCACCGGCTCGTTCCTCTGCGGACTCGCCACGAACATGACGCTGCTGATCGTCTGGCGCGGCCTCCAGGGCATCGGCGCCGGCGGTCTGATGGTCACCTCGATGGCACTGATCGCCGACGTGATCCCGCTGCGCGAACGCGGCAAGTACCAGGGCGCGATCGGGGCCGTGTTCGGCGTCTCCACCGTCATCGGCCCGCTCCTCGGCGGTCTGTTCACCGACCATCTCAGCTGGCGCTGGGCCTTCTACGTCAACGTCCCCATCGCGATCCTCGTCGTCATCGCCGCCGCCCGCACGATCCCCTCCGTACGCTCGGCGAGCCGGCCCGTCATCGACTACGCGGGCATCGCGCTCGTCGCCGCCGGTGCCAGCGCCCTGATCCTGGCCACGAGTTGGGGCGGCAACGAGTACGCCTGGACGTCCGGGGTCATCATCGGCCTCTTCGTCGGCGGTCTCCTCGCCCTCGCGCTGTTCTGCTGGGTGGAGACCCGGGCCCCGGAACCCATGCTGCCCATGCGGCTGTTCGGGAATCCCGTCTTCACCGTCTGCTCCGTGCTGAGCTTCGTCGTCGGCTTCGCGATGCTCGGCGCGATGACGTTCCTGCCGACCTACCTCCAGTACGTGGACGGGGACTCGGCCACCGTCTCCGGCATCCGCACCCTCCCCATGGTCGTCGGCCTGCTCATCGCCTCGATCTTCAGCGGCAACGTCGTCAGCAAGACGGGCCACTACCGGATCTTCCCGATCGTCGGCTGCCTGGTCATGGGGCTCGGCCTCTATCTGCTGTCGCTGATGGGTCCTGGGACCAGCACCTGGCTCTCGTCGCTCTACATGTTCGTGCTCGGCATCGGCATCGGGCTGTGCATGCAGGTCCTCACCATCGCCGTGCAGAACACCGTCGACTACACCGACCTCGGCACCGCCACCTCCGGCGTCACCTTCTTCCGCACCCTCGGCAGCTCCTTCGGCACCGCCGTCTTCGGCACGATCTACGTCAACTCCCTCACGCCCAACCTGACCGCCGGGGTCGGCGACGCCGCGGTCGTCGCCGGGAGCGTCGGCGTGGACCCGACCGGACTCGCGGAGGCCGCGCAGAGCCCCGCCGGAGTGCACGGACTGCCGGACGCCGTCGCGGAGCCGATCGTCAACGCCTACGCCGACACCCTCCACACCGTCTTCCTCTGGACCGTGCCGGTCGCCGCCATCGGCTTCGTCGTCGCTCTCTTCCTCAAGCAGGTGAAGCTCCGCGACTCGGCGCGCGCCGCGGCCCCCGACATGGGCGAGGGCTTCGGCTCCCCCACCACCGCGGGCGACTCGGCGAAGCTCCTCGAACTGGCCGTCGGGCGGATCCTGCACCGCACCGACCTCGAGACCGTCCGGCGGATCATCGCCGCGTCCGACACCCGGCTCGACACCGCCGGTGCCTGGGCGGTGATGCAGGTCGAGCTCTTCACCCGGGCGGTCGGACACGCCAGCCTCGGCCTGATCTCGGCGGGCCGGCGCATCCCGCCCGAGGTACTGCTTCCTGCCTTCGACCGGATGGTCGACGAGGGGTTCCTGACCCGCGACGGCAACCTGCTCTCCCACACACCCGCGGGCAAGCGCGAGGCGGACCTCATCACGCACGCGTGGGGCGCGTGGCTCGCCGACCGGATCGAACAGGAAGGCGGCAGGCCCAGCGGACCCGAACTGCGGGTGGCGACGGACGCCATCGCGAAGAAGATCGTCGCCGAGGACCTGGCGGGCGGCTTCCCGGCCGGACGACAGACGGCCTCGGCGGGGGTCCGCTGAGCGGGGCGGGTCCGCTCGGGGGCCGGGGGCCCGCTGAGCGGCCGGTCAGGGCCCCGAGCGCCGAGCGCCCGCTGAGCGCCCTGTCAGCGGTCCATCACTGCGCCACGTCCCCGTCCACGTACACCCAGGCGCCCTCATGCCGGGCGAAGCGGCTCCGCTCGCTCTGCTCGCCGGGCTCGCCGGCGTGGACGTAGCGCGCCGTGAAGGTGACGGTGCCGCGCTGGTGGAAGGCGGTGCCCTCGGTGGTCTCCACGATGTCCAGGCCGGTCCAGCGGATACCCGGATCGAAGTCGACCCCGTCGGGACGCGTCGCCGGCGCCCAGGTGCGCAGCAGGTAGGCCTCGTCGCGGACGACGAAGGCGCTGTAGCGGGAGCGCATGAGCAGCTCGGCCGTGGGCGCCGTACCGCCCGTCCCCGCGTGGAACCGGCCGCAGCACGCGCCGTACGGGGCGTCGAGGCCGCAGAGGCAGGGCGAGGTCGCGGTCACGGCCGGGGCCGGGGCCGGGGCGGCGGTTGTGCGGGGGCGGGTCTTGCGTCGGGACATACCGCCATTGTCCCCCACGGGGAACGCGCGACGGCGCCCGGCATGTGGACGCCCTCGTGGACGCCGCTGGGGAATCCCGCTGCTCAGAGGGTCCGTCCGAGTAGCGTACGAGCATGAAACTGACGATTCTCGGAGGCGGCGGGTTCCGGGTGCCGCTGGTGTACGGGGCCCTGCTCGGCGACCACGCCGAGGGACGGGTCAGCCACGTCACCCTGTACGACCTCGACGAGGGGCGGGTCTCGGCCATCGCCAGGGTCCTCGCCGAGCAGGGCGAGGGTGTGCCGGACGCGCCCGGGGTGACGGCGACCACGGACCTGGACGAGGCGCTGCGCGGGGCGGACTTCGTGTTCTCCGCGATCCGGGTCGGCGGTCTCGAGGGCAGGGCGGCCGACGAACGGATCGCGCTCGCCGAGGGCGTGCTCGGCCAGGAGACGGTGGGTGCGGGCGGCATCGCGTACGGGCTGCGGACCGTTCCGGTCGCGGTGCGCATCGCCCGCCGGATCGCCGAACTCGCCCCGGACGCCTGGGTCATCAACTTCACCAACCCGGCGGGCCTGGTCACGGAGGCGATGTCCCGGATCCTCGGCGACCGGGTCGTCGGCATCTGCGACTCCCCCGTGGGGCTCGGCCGCCGGGTCGCCCGCGTCCTGGGCGCCGACCCGGACGAGGCCTGGATCGACTACGTGGGCCTCAACCACCTGGGCTGGCTGCGGGGTTTGCGGATCGGCGGCCGTGACGAGCTGCCGCGACTGCTCGCCGACGAGGAGGCGCTCGGCTCCTTCGAGGAGGGCAGGCTCTTCGGCTCCGAGTGGCTGCGCTCCCTCGGCGCGATCCCCAACGAGTACCTGCACTACTACTACTTCAACCGGGAGGCGGTGCACGCCTACCGGACCGCGGAGCGGACCCGCGGCGCCTATCTCCGCGACCAGCAGGCGGGCTTCTACGCCGAGATGGGGAAGCCGGACACCCCCGCCCTGGACGCCTGGCACCGTACGCTCGCCGACCGGGAGGCCACCTACATGGCGGCCAACCGGGAGGCCGCCGGGATCGGGGAGCGCGACGAGGAGGACCTGGAGTCGGGCGGCTACGAGAAGGTGGCGCTCGCCCTGATGCGGGCCATCGCGCGGGACGAACGGGCGACGCTCATCCTCAACGTGCGCAACGGCACGACGCTCGCCGCGCTCGACGCCGACGCGGTGATCGAGGTGCCGTGCCTCGTGGACGCGAACGGCGCCCATCCGGTGTCGGTGTCCCCGCTGCCGTATCACGCGGTCGGCCTGGTGACGGCGGTGAAGGCGGTGGAACGGGAGGTCCTCGCGGCGGCGGAGAGCGGCTCGCGGGCGACGGCCGTGAAGGCCTTCGCGCTGCATCCGCTGGTCGACTCGGTGGCGGTGGCCCGCCGGCTCGTCGACGGCTACACGGCGGAGCACCCGGGTCTGGCGTACCTGCGGCCCTGAGCCGACAGCCGCCTGTACGGCTGACGAACATCTTTACGAGACCGGGGGCGCGGCCTAGGCTCGCGCCCCATGACCTCACGGAACAAGGGTGTTCGACGAGAGGTGGGCCGCCTCGTCACCGCCTGCCTGCTGGCCGCCGGCCTGGTGGGCACCGCGCCGGCGGCGGCGGAGACACCGACGCCCGGTGACGGTCCGGTCGTCGTCCCCGTCCAGACCACCGGGCCGGCGGACCGGCGGTTCAACCTGGTGTTCATGGGCGACGGTTACACGGCGGCGGAGATGCCGGCGTTCCGCGCGGACCTCGAACGGCATCTGAACACGCTGTGGAGCATCGAGCCCTTCGCCTCGTACCGCTCGTACATCAACGTGTGGGCGGTCGAGGCGCCTTCGGCCGAGTCGGGCGTGGACTGCGACCCCGGTCTGGACGCCCCCGCCCGCGACACCGCGCTCGACATGGGCTTCTGGGGCGGCTGCAACCCGGACAGCGTGCAGCGGCTGCTCACCGTCGACAGCCGCAAGGCCGCCGCGCTCGCCGACCTCGTCCCCGGCACGAGCCGCGCCAACCGGCAGGTGGTCGCCCTCGCGCACAGCTCCACCTACGGCGGCGCGGGCGGCGGTTACGCCACCGCCTCCGGCGGCAACGCGCTCTCGTCCCTCATCACCCCGCACGAGATAGGCCATTCCCTCGGCGGTCTCCAGGACGAGTACGACTACTACGCGCGCGGGGTACCGGGCGGCCCCTACTCGGGCCCCGAGCCCTCCTCCGTGCACCACACCCTCCTCACCGAGCGCCAGATGCTGGAGCAGCGGGCCAAGTGGTGGCGCTGGCTGGGCGAGAGGAGCGAGTCGGGCGGGGTCATAGGCCGTCACGAGGGCGGCCTGTACAGCACCGCGGGTGTCTGGCGTCCGAGCCGGCACTCGCTCATGAAGACCCTCGGCTACTCCTTCGACCAGGTGGAGCGCGAGGTCATGGTCCGCGCGATCTCCGCGAAGGTGAACCTCGTCCAGGACCACACGCCGAACACGGAGCCCCTCGGGGCCGACCGGACGGTGTGGGTGGACACCCTGCACCCGGTGGGCGGTGCGCTCAGCGTGACCTGGCGCCTCGACGGCCGGACCCTGCCCACGGACGGCGCCCGCACGGTCGACCTTCGCAGGCTGCGGCTCTCCCCCGGCCCGCACAGCCTCACGGCGACGGTCACCGACCCGACGCCCTTCGTCCGCGACCCCGCCGTCCGGGCCTCCGCCGCCCTCACCAGGACCGTGAGCTGGACGGTCGACCCCTCCCTCACCACCGCCCGGGACGACACCCGGGCGGCCTTCACCGGTCACACGCCCCTCGGGCCGCCCGTCGGCGCCAGGACCGTCGTCCACGCGGACACCACGCATCCGGTGGACCGCACACCGGACGTACGGTGGCGCCTCGACGGCCGTCCCGTGAGCACCGGACCCAACGACCGCGATCTGGACCTCCGTTCACTCCGGCTCGCCCCGGGCACCCACACCCTGACAGCCCACCTCGCGGGCACGTCGGAGGAGTTGAGCTGGACGGTCGACGCCCGGCCGGCCACGGCCGCGTACGAACTGTCGGAGCCGCTGCGCACGGTACGGCGCCCCGGACAGCCCGTGGAGTACGTCTACGACGGGCCGTTCACGATGCGGCTGACCGCCCGGGACGACCAGGAGGGCGCGGTGGTGACCCAGTTCCGGGTGGACGGCGACGGCTGGTACACGTACTACGGCTGGCCGACGGACGCGGGCGCGCCGTTCCGCTTCTCGCCGGGCGGCACGGTGATCGACGACCTCGTTTACGGGAAGCTGGGCCGGAGCCGGGCGGTGCCGTGGGACGACGCGACCCCCGACTACGGCACGCACCGGATCGAGTACCGCACGATCGACGCGGCCGGCAACATCGGCCCGGCACGCGGCTTCCTGGTGACGCTGGTGGAGCCGTAGAACCGGCCCTAGTTGTATTGCCCTGTGAGGTTGGGGACGCGGCTGGCGGGTGGTTTGCCTGCGAGCGCGGTGTGTCCGCGGTGGTGATTGTAGGTGTGCAGCCACTGGGGGA
>JOBE01000063.1 GCA_000717735.1 Streptomyces griseoluteus
CGGCAAGAACCTCGTCGACATCATCCTCTCCAACAACGGCTACAACGTCGTCAACATCGGCATCAAGCAGCCGGTCTCCGCGATCCTCGAAGCCGCCGACGAGCACCGGGCCGACGTCATCGGCATGTCGGGCCTGTTGGTGAAGTCCACGGTCATCATGAAGGAGAACCTCCAGGAGCTGAACGGCCGCGGCCTCGCCGCCCGCTTCCCCGTGATCCTCGGCGGCGCCGCCCTCACCAGGGCGTACGTCGAACAGGACCTCCACGAGCTGTACGAGGGCGAGGTGCGCTACGCCCGCGACGCCTTCGAGGGCCTGCGCCTCATGGACGCGCTCATGGGCGTCAAACGAGGCGTCCCCGGAGCCGTACTCCCGCCGCTCAAGCCCCGCCGCGTACCCAAACGCACCGAACCCCTTCCGGAGGTCCGGGAACCCGAACCGGCCGGCCGCTCCGACGTCGCCGCCGACAACCCCGTACCCGAGCCCCCCTTCCTCGGGACCAAGGTCGTCCAGGGCATCCCACTCGCCGAATACGCCCCCTGGCTCGACGAGACGGCCCTCTTCAAGGGCCAGTGGGGCCTCAAGGACGCCGACACCATCGAGACGGAGGGCCGGCCGCGCCTGCGCGCCCTGCTCGACCGGATCGAACGCGAGAACCTGGTCGAAGCGGCCGTCGTGTACGGCTGGTTCCCCTGTGTGTCCAAGGGCGACGACCTGATCGTCCTGGACGAGGACGGAGGCGAGCGGACCCGCTTCTCCTTCCCCCGCCAACAGCGGGGCCGCCGCCTCTGCCTGGCCGACTTCCACCGCTCCGAGGACTCCGGCGAGATCGACGCCGTCGCCCTCCAGGTCGTCACCGTCGGCTCCCGGATCGGCGAGGAGACGGCCAGGCTCTTCGCCGCCGACGCCTACCGCGACTACCTCGAACTCCACGGACTGTCCGTGCAGTTGGCGGAGGCGCTCGCCGAGTACTGGCACGCCAGGGTGCGCGCCGACTGGGGCATCGGGGAAGCGGACCCGTCCGGCCTGGACGGCATGCTCCGCACCGAGTACCAGGGCTGCCGCTACTCCCTCGGCTACCCGGCCTGCCCCGACCTGGAGGACCGGGCGAAGATCGCCGCCCTCCTGCGCCCGGAGCGGATCGGGGTCGAGCTGTCGGAGGAGTACCAGCTGCACCCCGAGCAGTCGACGGACGCGATCGTCGTCCACCACCCCGAGGCGAGCTACTTCAACGCGGGAGGGCGACGCCTGTGAACCCCGACCCGCCCACCTTCTCGTTCGAGTTCTTCCCCCCGAAGACGGACAAGGGCGAACGGACCCTGTGGGACGCGATCCGCCGCGTCGAGGCACTGTCCCCGGACTTCGTCTCCGTGACGTACGGGGCCGGCGGCTCGTCCCGCGACCGGACCATCGACGTCACCAAGCGGATCGCGGCCGAGACGACCCTGCGCCCGGTCGCCCACCTCACGGCGGTCGGACACTCCGTCGCCGAACTGCGGGCCATCATCGGCGCGTACGCGGACGCGGGCGTCCGGGACGTCCTCGTCCTGCGCGGAGACCCGCCGGGCGACCCGCGCGGGGCGTGGGACCCGCACCCGCGCGGCTTCAGGTACGCGTACGAACTCGTCGAACTGGTCCGCTCCCTGGGTGACTTCCGCATCGGCGTGGCCGCCTTCCCCGAGGGCCATCCGAGGTCGGCCGACACGGCGACCGACCTGGCGCACTTCGTCGCCAAGTGCCGGGCGGGCGCCGACTACGCCATCACGCAGATGTTCTTCGACCCCGAGGACTACCTGCGGCTGCGGGACCGCGTCGCCGCCGCCGGCTGCGACACCCCGATCATCCCGGAGATCATGCCGGCGACGGACGTCCGCCAGATCCGCCGCTTCGCCGAGCTGAGCGACGCCGCCTTCCCCGAGGACCTGGCGCACCGCCTGGAGGCGGCGAAGGACGACCCGGCGGCGGCGTACCGCACCGGCGTCGAGCACGCGACGCGGATGGGCCTGCGGCTGCTCGACGAGGGCGCGCCGGGCCTGCACTACATCACGCTGAACAAGTCGACGGCGGCACTCGAAATCCACCGAACCATCCTGAGCGCAAGGAGCGTTGTCCATGTCTGAGTTCCATGACTTCAAGGTCGCCGACATCGGTCTCGCGGACTTCGGCCGCAAGGAGATCACCCTCGCCGAGCACGAGATGCCGGGCCTGATGTCGATCCGGAAGGAGTACGCGGCGGCCCAGCCGCTCGCCGGGGCCCGTATCACCGGCTCCCTCCACATGACCGTGCAGACGGCCGTCCTCATCGAGACCCTCGTCGCGCTCGGCGCCGAGGTCCGCTGGGTGTCCTGCAACATCTACTCGACGCAGGACCACGCCGCCGCCGCGATCGCCGCCGCCGGCATCCCGGTCTTCGCCTGGAAGGGCGAGACCCTGGAGGAGTACTGGTGGTGCACGGAGCAGGCCCTGACCTGGCCGAACTCGCCCACCGGCGGCCCGAACATGATCCTGGACGACGGCGGCGACGCGACGCTCCTCGTCCACAAGGGTGTGGAGTACCAGAAGGCGGGCGAGGTCCCGGACCCGTCGACGGCTTCGAGCGACGAGCACCGGGTGATCCTGGAGCTCCTGCGGAACACCACCCTGGACTGGGGCACGATCGCGGCCGCCATCCGTGGTGTCACGGAGGAGACCACGACGGGCGTCCACCGCCTGTACGAGATGCACCGCGAGGGCGCGCTGCTCTTCCCCGCGATCAACGTGAACGACGCCGTGACGAAGTCGAAGTTCGACAACAAGTACGGCTGCCGCCACTCCCTCATCGACGGCATCAACCGCGCGACGGACGTCCTCATCGGCGGCAAGACGGCCGTCGTGTGCGGGTACGGGGACGTCGGCAAGGGTTCGGCGGAATCCCTCCGGGGCCAGGGCGCCCGCGTGATCGTCACCGAGATCGACCCGATCTGCGCGCTGCAGGCGGCGATGGACGGCTACCAGGTGGCAACCCTGGAGGACGTCGTCGAGACGGCCGACATCTTCATCACCACCACCGGCAACAAGGACATCATCATGGCGTCCGACATCGCGAGGATGAAGCACCAGGCGATCGTCGGCAACATCGGCCACTTCGACAACGAGATCGACATGGCCGGCCTGGCGGCGATCCCCGGGATCGTGAAGGACGAGGTCAAGCCGCAGGTCCACACGTGGACGTTCGAGGACGGCAAGGTCGTCATCGTCCTGTCGGAAGGCCGTCTGCTGAACCTCGGCAATGCGACGGGCCACCCGTCCTTCGTGATGTCGAACTCCTTCGCGGACCAGACCCTGGCCCAGATCGAGCTGTTCACGAAGCCGCAGGAGTACCCGGTGGGCGTGTACACGCTGCCGAAGCACCTCGACGAGAAGGTCGCGCGGCTCCACCTCGACGCCCTCGGCGTCAGGCTGACGACCCTCCGCCCCGAGCAGGCGTCGTACATCGGGGTCCCGGTGGAGGGCCCGTACAAGCCGGACCACTACCGCTACTGATGAGCGCGCACTGTACGGACGACGAGGTCCGGGACCCGTGGCTCCCGGACCGTCTGCTGCGGACGGAGCGGGACCTGCTGATGCCGCTCCTGCGCCGGACACCGGAGGAGGCGTACGAACTCCGCACCGCGTGCCCCGGCTGGACGGCGAGGCAGGTCCTGGCCCACTGCGGGGCGGCCCTGGTCCGCATCGTCGAAGGCCGCCTGGAGGAAGGCGTGTTCCTCCCGGAGGCCAACGCGTGTGACGTGGCCGAGCGGGAGGACTGGCCGCTCGCCCGGATCCTCGACGAACTGGAACGGGGCCTGACGGAGGCGGGCCCGGTCATCGCGGAACGGGAGGACGGCCGCCTCGACGCGGTGGCGCTCGGGGAGTGGGTCCACGCGGGAGACGTACGGGAGGCCTTCGGCGAACCGAACGCCTACTGCGGCGCCAGCCTGGACCTGGCCCTCCCGCTCCTCGCGGTGACGAGCCGCCGCCGTGAGACCCCCCGCCTGACGGGAGTCCTGGAGGAGGCCGCCCCGGTGACCCTGGGCAACGCGATAGAGGGCCGCCCGCCGGCCACCTTCAAGGGCCCCGCGTCGACCCTGATCCGCATCTACGCGGGCCGCCCCCTGGTCCGCACGCGCTACGAACTGAAGGGCGCGACGGAACAGGAACTTTTGATCTACCGCTGAGGGGGGGGCTGGCCGGGCCCGCCCCCGCCATGAGCCTGCGCACCACCGGGCGGCGCCCCCGTGGTGCGGGCCGGTACAGGGGGCGGGGGCGCCGCGAAGGGCGCCGTCCCGTGTGCCCACCCGTCCCGCCCAGCGGGACGACTGCCCACACGGCGTTGGGCGGGAGGGAGCGGCCACTCCGTGCAGGCGGTCGCCCGACCACGCCGCCGGCTCACCACCCCGCTCCCCACTCCGCCCGTATCGAAGGGACTCCCATGCCCACCCTCGACCGGCTCCTGTTCGACCAGGCGGGACGCCGTCCCGACGACATCGCCGTCGTCTTCGGCGACGAGAGGCTCACCTTCCGGGAGCTGCACACCCACGCGGCCGCCCTCGCCGCGCACCTCCGTACGCTCGGCGTCACCCCCGACGCCCGCGTCGGCGTCCACGTGGAGCCGTCCCTCGACCTCATGACCGCCGTCTGGGGCGTGGTCCTCTCCGGCGGCGCCTACGTGCCCCTCTCGCCGGAGTACCCCGAGGAGCGCCTGCGGTACATGATCGAGGACAGCGGGGCCCGGATCCTCCTGACCCAGGAGGGCTTACGGGACCGCCTCGCCGCTCTGGCCCCACCGGGCACGGTGATCGTCACACCGGCGGACGTACCGAAGCACGCACCGGCTGACCTACCAGAAGGCCCGACCCCCCAAGACCTCGCCTACGTCATCTACACCTCCGGTTCCACCGGCAAGCCGAAGGGCGTCATGGTCGAGCACCGCTCGATCGTCTCCCAGATGCGCTGGATGGCCTCGGAGCACCGGCTGGACGAGGCCGCGACCGTCCTCCAGAAGACCCCCATGAGTTTCGACGCCGCCCAGTGGGAGATCCTCGCCCCGGCCGTGGGCGCCCGCGTGGCCGTAGGGCCGCCGGGCGTGTACCGCGACCCGGAAGCCCTGATCGACACGGTCCGCGCGCACGGCGCGACGATGCTCCAGGGCGTACCGACCCTCCTCCAGGCCCTGCTGGACACGGAGCGGTTCGGCACCTGCACCACCCTCCGGCGCGTCTGCTCGGGCGGCGAGACCCTCTCCCGCAATCTGGCCGCGCAGCTGCTCTCCGCACTGCCGTCCGCCGAGCTGATCAACCTCTACGGCCCCACCGAGTGCACGATCAACGCCTCCTCCCACACGGTGGACCGCGCCACGCTCACCGCCGCCGACGGGCCGGCCGCGATATCCATCGGCAGACCGGCCCACGACACGACCTTCCACATACGCGACGGCGAGCTGTGCATAGGCGGGGTCCAGGTGGCGCGGGGGTACCTGGACCGTCCGGAGCTGACCGCCGAGAGGTTCATCACCACGGACACCGGCGAACGCCTCTACCGCACCGGCGACCTGGCCCACTGGAACGCCGACGGCACGGTCCAGTTCGCGGGCCGCGCGGACAACCAGATCAAGCTGCGCGGCTTCCGCGTGGAGCTGGACGAGATCGCGCTCGCCATCGAGAACCACGACTGGGTGCGGAACGCGGCCGTCATCGTGAAGGACGAGCCCCGCACCGGCTTCCAGAACCTCGTCGCCTGCGTCGAACTCTCGCCGAAGGAGGCGGCCCTGATGGACCAGGGCAGCCACGGCGCCCACCACCAGTCCAAGGAGTCGAAGCTCCAGGTCAAGGCGCAGCTCTCCAACGCCGGCGCCCGCGACGAAGCCGACCTGGCGGGCCGCCCTGTGGTCGCGCTGCCGGGGGTGACTCCCACGGAGCGGATGCGCCGCACGGTCTTCGCCCGCAAGACGTACCGCTTCTACGAGGGCGGCGAGGTCTCCCGCGCCGACGTCCTGGCGGCCCTGTCCCGCCGCCCGGTGGGCATCGGCTCCCGCCCGGTCGGGAGCCTCACGGCGGGGGACCTGGGCGAGATTCTGCGCTGGTTCGGCCAGTTCACGAGCGAGGAGCGCCTGCTCCCGAAGTACGGCTACGCCTCGCCGGGCGCGCTGTACGCCACGCAGCTGTACGTACGGCTGCGCGGAATCGCGGGCCTGGACCCGGGCACGTACTACTACCACCCGGTCCGCCACCAGCTGTACCTGACGGAGCCGCTCCCGGCCGGCCCCGCCGAAAGTCCCGGCGAACCGTTCCTCCATGTCTCCTTCCAGGGCCGCCGCCCGGCGATCGAACCGGTCTACAGGACGAACGTCCAGGAGGTCCTGGAGATCGAGCAGGGCCACATGGTGGGCCTCTTCGAGGAGATCCTGCCGGGGTACGGCCTGGACATCAGGCCCCGTGACGACGGGGCCTTCGAGGTGGTCGCGTACGACGAGCAGGCACGCACGGACCCGGAGGTGGACGTCTACGTCCAGGCGCACAACCCCGCGACAGTCGATCTGAACCAAGCCCAACATGCCTACGAAAACGGCGACTTGAAGCCGATCTCGAACTCCCTCGTGGAGAAGAGACACGTGATCGCGATCAACCAGGCGGTGTACGAACGCGCCTCGATCGGCATCACGGTGGTGAGCCGCACGGCGCACCCTGACCGTGCGTACGTCGACCTGGGCCGCGCACTGCAACGCCTCCAGCACGGCGACCACGGCCTGGGCTTCATGTCCTCCGGCTACAGCTCGAAGTCGGGCCACCCGCTCCCGGCGGCCCGCCGGATGGACGAGATCCTGACGGAGGCGGGCCGCACCACGGGTCCCTCGTACTTCTTCGTGGGCGGCCGGGTCAGCGAGGAGCAGCGGCTGAGCGAGGGCATGTACGAGGACACGGTCCACATGAAGGGCCCGGCGGAGATGATCCGCGACGACCTCGTCCACCATCTTCCGGACTACATGATCCCGAACCGTGTCGTGGTCCTGGACCGCCTCCCGCTCTCGGCGAACGGCAAGGTGGACACGAAGGCGCTGGCCGACCTGGCCGTGGTCAACGCGGGCCTGCACGGCCGCCCGCACGTCCTGCCCCGTACGCGCACGGAGAGCGGGCTGACGGAGATCTGGGCGAAGGCGCTGAAGTACGAGGACGTGGGGTCGGTCTCGGTCCTGGACGACTTCTTCGAGTCGGGCGGCAACTCGCTGATCGCCGTCGCCCTGGTCACCAGGATCAACCGGGAGTTCGGCGCCCGGCTCCCCCTCCAGATCCTCTTCGACCGCCCGACGATCGAGAAGCTCGCCCACCGGCTGGACGGCGCCGCCGCCACCCCCGCCTCCCGCCTCGTACGGCTCCACGCGGCGGGTGCGCAGCCGCCCGTCTTCTGCTGGCCGGGCCTCGGCGGCTACACGATGAACCTGCGCCACCTGGCGGCGGAGATCGGCATCGACCGTCCGTTCTACGGGGTGCAGGCGTACGGCATCAACCGGGGCGAGGAGCCGTACGGGACGATCCGCGAGATGGCGGCGGCGGACGTCACCGCGATCCGCCGCCGCCGGCCGACCGGCCCGTACACGCTGTGGGGCTACTCCTTCGGCGCCAGGGTCGCCTTCGAGTCGGCGCACCTGCTCGAAGCGGCGGGGGAGCAGGTGGAGCACCTGTTCCTGATAGCGCCGGGCTCACCGAAGGTCCGCTCCTCGGAGACGGGAGGGGCGAGCTACGACAACCCGGACTTCGTGACGATCCTGTACTCGGTCTTCGCGGGAGAGATCGACACGACGGTGGGGGCGCAGGACAGGGAGGAGTTCGTGAAACTGGTCGCGACCCGTTTCCCGGCCCTGGACCCGGACCTGATCGTCAGGATCGTGGCGATCGTGGAGGAGACCTTCGAGTTCACGTACACCTTCCGCGAACTGACGGAACGCCAGGTGAACTGCCCGGTGACGATCTTCAAGGCGGAGGGCGACGACTACTCGTTCCTGGAACAGACGACCGGCTGGTCCACCCGCCCGCCGACGGTGGTGGAACTGGACGCGAACCACTACAGCCTGCTGAGACAGCCGGACCTGACGGAACTGGTCAAGAAGATCCGCTATCGGCTGGGGTTGTAGGCCGTTGGCCGCCGTTTCCGATTTCTTGTCATGGCGGCGAGATCGGCCCGGGCGGCGAGGGTGCCGGGGTCCTCGGGCCCCAGCAGCCGCTCACGGGCGGCCACCGTATGCCGCAGCATGCGTTCGGCCTCGTCGGTGCGCCCGCCCTCTTCCCGAGTGTGGCGGCCTCCACCACCGCGGCCCTATCCCGTTGCGCTCCGGGTGCTCCGCAGTCGTACGACCCCCGCGGCCGTCATCCCGGCACCCGCCAGCAGCAGCGCCCCACCCGTGCCCACCACGCTCGGCGCGTGGGCGATCCACCGTGAGCCGACCCGGGTCGCGGTGACCTCGGCGGGGTCATGCCGACCGTGGTGGTCGACGAACGAGAGCCGGGTGTGCGGGGTGGGCGTACGGGGCCGGTGGGGCGTGCTGCCCGGACGGTGGGCGCGCAGCGCGTCCATCCGGGCCCGGCGCTCCTCCTCCGCGGCTGCTTCGATCTGGGCGGGGGTCATGCCGAAGCAGTGCCACACGTTGCCGCCCTTGGCGGTACGCGTCTCGTGGCAGGAGATCCGGGTGAAGGTCCGCGTCTCCAGGCCCGGCGCCCCGGACCCGACAGCGGTCACCCCGCCTCCCACGAGCAGCAGCAGCGCCCCCGCCCCGAGTCTCATCGCCACCGCGCCCCTGCCCGGCCGTCCGGTCGCGCGCACCCGATCCATCCCGGCCCCCGTCGTCGGACGTGCGGGCCAGGGTAGGGATGGCGGCGCGACGGGTCAACCTGATCCGGGCGAGGTGAGCGGTGACCGCGCCGGCGCTGCCTGTGACGGATCCAGGTGCGGGGGAGCAGCGCGGTCCCACCCGCACCAGGGATGTCGGCCCACCCCAAGTGGCCCCTGTCCCACACACGTCGCGCCAGGCCGCGTCTGCTGCCCGGTCGCACCCGTCAGTGCTTGACCTCAACCTTGCTTGATGTACGAGAGTCGTGTCATCGAACGGCGAGACGAGGAGATTCCGATGACACAGTCCAGGATCCTGGTGGCCGGTGCGACGGGAAAGGTCGGCGGCGCGGTCGTGGCGCAACTCCACGCGGCGGGCGTGCCCGTGCGGGCGCTGGTACGCGGGGAGGCGAGCTTCCCGGAGGGGGTGCAGGCGGTACGTGGCGACCTCGGTGACCCGGCGTCGCTGGGCGCGGCCCTGGAGGGCGTCGAGTCGGTCTTCCTGGTGTGGCCGTTCCTGAGTGCCGAGGGCGCGTCGGACGTGATCGACGCGATCGGGCGGCGTGCTCGGCGGGTGGTGTACCTGTCGTCCGCCGGGGTGGGGAGCGTGGAGGAGGAGCCGGGCGAGGCGATCACCGCGTTCCACTCGGAGCTGGAGCGGCTGGTCGAGGCGTCGGGTCTGGAGTGGACGGCGCTGCGGCCCACCGGATTCGCGAGCAACACGTTGGGCTGGGCGGAGAAGATCCGCACCACCGGTACGGTACGGGCGCCGCTGGCGGGGCTGGCCCGCCCGCTGATCCACGAGGCGGACATCGCGGCGGTCGCCGTCCAGGCGCTGACGACCGACGCGTTGCTCGGCGCCCGCCCCCTGCTCACGGGCCCCGAACTGGTCACCCAGGAACGGCAGGTGGCGCTGATCGGCGAAGCGATCGGGCGACCGGTGCGGTTCGAGGAGATCACGCTGGCCGAGGCCGGCGAGCAGATGAGGGCCGCAGGCTACCCGCCGGAACTGGTGGAAGCCGTGCTGCCGGTCCAGGCGAAGATGCTCGCCAACCCGGAGCCGGTCAACGGCGAAGTGGAGCGCGTCACGGGCACTCCGGCCCGAACCTTCCAGGAGTGGGCGGTGGACCACGCGACGGACTTCCGCTGAGGGCGACGTCAGAGCGCGTCGAGGTAGACGACAGTGGCGCCGGATCTCGACGCAGCGGCCCACCCACCGGACGCGGCCCGGCCGCGCCATGGACCTGTCCGATTCCCTTTTCCTACTTCTTTGACACGCTGGGCGTATGTCCGAGATGGCGTACAACGTCGGTGAAGGGCCGGCCACGCGTGTCAGCCTCTCGTTGCCCGAGGGGACGGCGGAGGCGATCCGTGCCCGGGTCGGCAAGCGGGAGTTCTCCGCGTTCATTGCCGCGGCCGTCGAGCGCGAACTCCGGGGCCAGGTGCTCGACGAGTACCTGGCGGACTACGAGCGCCGCAACGGGCCGATCTCCCAGGAAGCGAGCCGGAACGGTCATGCTGACCTCGGACGTCGACGACATGACCAAGCTGTGCGGCGCCAGGATCCGGCTCGTAGCCGTGTGACCCGCCGCCTGTGGGTCGGGTGCCGGGGCCGGTCGGCTGTTGTTCGGCATGGCCCCTTGGGGGAGGGTAGGAGTGTGTCTGCATACGAAACGATGCCCTTCCACCTTGAGACCGAGCGGCTGATACTGCGCCCGTGGGCCGAGTCGGACGCCGCCGAGTTCTGCGCCCTCCTTTCCGAGCGCGGCAAAGGGACGCCCCCGGTCGAGCGCATCCGCACGTCCATCGCGGAGTTTCTCGCCGCGACGGGGACCACGGGGATCGCCCTGCTGCCCATCCAGCGCCGTGACGAGGGCGACTTCATCGGCTACTGCGGCCTGATCATCGGCCGTTCGACCCTGGAGGAGCCCGAGATCGCGTACGAGCTGTTCCAGCACGCGCACGGGCGCGGCTACGCCACCGAGGCGGCCCGCGCGGTGCTCGAAGCCGCTGCCGCGACCGGACGGGAACGGCTCTGGTCGACCGTCGGCACGTGGAACACGCCGTCGCTCCGTGTCCTGGAGAAGCTCGGGTTCGAGCGGGATCGCGTCTCCATGGAGGAGAACGGGGAAGTGGCCTGGCTCACCCGCTCGTTGCCGTGACGGGGCGCGGTCCGTCCGGAGCTGAGCTCGGCGTTGCAGTACGTGGACTCCGTGTCGTTCCGCGTACTGCCTGAGGGTCTCCGGCAGGCGGGCTGTGCCGTCGGCGGACCCGTCTCAGCCGTCGATGTCGAGGGCCGTCCCGTACAGCCGGGACACCTTCAGGCGGATGACCACGCGGCGTTCGGCGACGAGCTGCTCCAGGAAGGCGGTCTCGTCCGCCGGGCGGGCGGCCTCGGGGATCATCGCGAGCAGCTCGCGGCCGGTCGCGTCCCCCGGCGTGGTCGTGACGTCGGAGACCTCGGCCTCCCCCTCGGCCACGGCGAACGACCACACGTTCCCGCCCGGGACGTGCACGGCCGCGCGCGGATCGCGCCGGAGTTGCCTGACCTTGACGCGGTCGGCCGTGGTGGAGAACCGCACGACGCGCTCCTCGGCGTCCCAGCTGTAGAGCATGGTGGTGAGGTGGGGATGCCCGCTGCGCTTGTTCGTGGCGAGGGTGCCGAACTGCTGAGAGCCCAGAAGCTCGGACAGGGCGTCGTCGGACAGGGCACGGGGTGCGGCGGGGCCTTTGGTCATGACGGCCTCAACTCCCTTGCCCGGCAGGTCATTCCCGGGCCCGCACCATCCGCGTACCGCTCGACCGCCCAGAAGGCGCCGGGCCCGCCTCCTCGCTCAGGGAGTGCGGAGCCAGAGGGCCGCGCAGAGTGCGCCCACGGCCACCGCGATCAGGAAGAGGGCCGTACGGGCGGCGACGGTGACGTGCTGATGATGCGTACGGCCCCGCGCGGGGTCAGGCTCTCGCGTTCCTCCGGGCTCGCCGTCCAGCACTGCTCCACCGTCACTTCCCACACGTATCCGCTGGGCCGGACCAGGGTCAGCAGGTTCCCGTGCACGTCCCGGACCTGGCCGGTGAGGGCGCGTTGTGCGTCCGTCACGATGTCGCCGACGCGGTACCTCACGGGGTGGCCCGGGTGGCGCTCAGGAGGGCGGTGAGGCGCTTGGCCCCGCCCAGGCTGACGACCCCGAGGCCGTACCGGTGGACCTCGCCGCCGGGCCCGTGGGTGACGTCCCGGTAGAGACCGCCCGTGGGCAGGCCGGCGGTGTCCATGGCGGCCTTGAGCTCCCGGAAGACCCGGGCGGCCTCGGGCTCGGAGACGGGACGGATGGGGGGCGAGTCGGCAGAGGTGCGCATGGAGGGCTCACTTTCTGATGGATCTCCTCCGGAACAACTCCACGATGACGTGACCGCCCCTACTCTCACCAGGAGTTGGGTTCTCTGGCACAGGTGAGGAACGTGGCATATGCCAGGAGCGAAGGATCTGGACCCCGGGGACAGCATCGAGCAGTACCTCGGAAACATGGTCCGCGAGGCGCGCTCAGCGCTCGGGCGCGAGTGGACGCAGGCCTACGTGGCGGCGAAGGCCTTCAGCAGCGGAAGCCGGATCTCCGAGATCGAGCGGGGGGAGGACCCTCCGGACCGGGAGCTGGCGAAGAAGCTGGAGATCGTCCTGCGGCTGCCACCGGGGGCGCTCGTGAACCTCGTGAAGATCCTGACCGAGCAGAACGTCCGCGACTACGCGAAGACCTACATGCGACGGCAGCTCGAAGCCACCGCCATCCACGAGTTCTCCATCGTGGTGCCGGGCCTGCTCCAGACGGCCGGCTACGCCCGCGCGGCCATGGAAGCGGGGCGAGCCGGAGACTCGGCCCAGATCGGTGACTACGTACGAAGGCGACTGGAACGCCAGGCAGTGCTGGACCAGCCCGACCCTCCTTGGATGATGATCGTGCTCGATGAGGCGTGCCTGCGCCGAGATATCGGGGGGAGCCAGGTCATGCGTGAGCAGATCGAGCATCTGCTCACCATGTGCGAACGCCCCAACGTGAACATCCAGGTGCTCCCCATGAGAGGGACGCCCGTAGCCGGTTCCGTCGCTCTCCTCACCCTTCCCAAGGGGGAGCGAGGTGCGTACACCGAAGGATTCAGCACGGGCAACTACACCGAGGAGCCAGCAGAAGTGATGCGATTTCAGCGTGTCTATGATCTGTTGCAACAGGGCGCTTCGGGCGTCCGGGCGTCCCTCGAACTGATGCGTGCTATCGCGAAGGAACACGATGACTGACACCGCCCCGAACTGGCACAAGAGCACGTACAGCGGCAACGACAACGACGCCTGCATCGAGGTCGCCGACAACGCCCCCTCCCTCATCCGCGTCCGCGACACCAAGGACCACGCCCAGGGCGAGCTGACCGCCACCCCCGCCGCCTGGGCCGCGTTCACCGCGTTCGCGGGGGCCCAGGCGGTGTGACCCTCAGGGCCCGCAGGCCTCCACCGTTCGTACGTATCCGCCCCGGTTCTCGTCGTCCGTGCCGGTGAGGGCCTCGGGGGCGTCGGGTGCGCACTCCAGTGCCTCGATCTTGTAGCCGGGGTACGTGCCGAGGAGTCTCGGGGTTTCGGTGAGGGTGAGGCGGAGCCGGCCCGTCGTCGTCACCGTCACCCGGCCCGCGTCGGTGATCGCCGAGTCGAACGGGCCGTCGTCGCCCGCGTCCGAAGCCGAACTCACCAGGATCCGGCCCGCGTTGCTCACAGTGATGTCCGAGATGTGGCGGGTCCCGGCAGCGGTCGGGTGCGGGGCGCGGTACGTCCTGCGCGTCACGTCGCCGAACAGTGGCTGGCCCCAGGACGCGAACGTCAGCGGCGCCGCGTACAGGGTCGCCGGGCGGTCCGCGCCCGCTCCCCGGTCCGCCCACAGCGCCGCCAGTCGGCCGTTCGGCGAGGCCACGAGCGCGAAGCTCTCGAAGTCGTCGCCTTCGCCGATCGCCGGCAGCGGCGCGTAGTCGACGACCGTCGCCGTGCCGCCGCTGACGGTCAGGCGGTAGACGATGCCGCGGGCGACGAGCGCCACGTAGTCTCCCGGCGTCCCGGGGACGGCCTCGATGGCCTCGAGGTCGACGGGTTCCGGTCCGTCCCAGGTCAGCGGGGTGACGACGGGCTCCGCGCCCTCCGTGTACGTGAGCCGGGACAGGCGCTTCTGGCCGGTCCGCTTGTTGTCGTGCACGACCAGCGCGTGGATGCCCGTTCCGTCCTCCGTACGGGAGGCGAAGGCGAGGCCGCTGACACCGCTGCGGGCGTCAGCGCCCACCTTCTGCCAGGTGTCGGCGGCCCCGACCGGGGCGGCCCCCAGGACGCCCGTCAGCACGGTCGCCGCCGCGGTGAAACAGGACACGCGCCGCAACTTCTTCATTTCCACGGGGTGTTGCTCGCCTTCGTCGTACGCCGGAAGACGCGCGGGTACGCGTCGGGCGTCAGCGTATGGATCTTGGTGCGGGCCGCCCAACGGCCGTTACGCCGTTCGGCCCAGCGCGCCCGTTCGGTCCGCGTCGCCGTGCGCCGCGCCGTACCCGCTGGTGTGCTGGTCGGGATCGCCGTACCCCCGCCACGTACAGGAGAAGCGCCATGGCCGTCATCATCACCGTCGAGATCCCCGGTGGGACGCAGGAGCAGTACGAGGAGACCACCCGGCTGCTCCAGGCCACCGAGTGGTTCCCGCCCGCCGGGTTCATCGCGCACGCGGCCGGTCCCGACGGGAGCGGAGGGTGGCGGGTCGTGGACTTCTGGGAGTCCGAGGACGACTTCCGCGCCTTCGCGGAGAAGGCCAGGCCCATCTTCGACCGCGGTGGCGTCCGTACGATCCTGCCCACCGTCCAGCAGGCGGTCAACGTGATGGTGCGGCCCGAGCCCAAGTGAAAACCCTTTGCGGGGCGGGGGCCGGCGGCGTCAGGCTTCGTCGCCATGACCAGTCATCATCCAGCGCCCCGCCCCGCCCGCCCCGTCGCGGACCTCTTCTCCGCCGACGGGCGCCTCAAGGCGATCCCGCGTAAGCCCGCCCGCCGTGAGGCGCTGCTCGCGCACCTCGCCGCGACCCTGTTCGAGGACGGCCGGGACTACCGCGAGCCCGAGGTCAACGAGGCCCTGCTCGCCGTGCACGAGGACTTCCCCGCCCTCCGCCGCTATCTCGTGATCGGCGGCTTCCTCGGGCGTACCAAGGACGGCTCCACCTACCGCCGCCAGCAGCAGCCCGGCTCCCCCGGAGGCGCGATCCCCGCCGTCGCGTGACCGCCGCGGTGGTGGCCGGCCTGCTCGCCGGCTACGGCATCGCGATCCCGGTCGGCGCCGTCGGCGCCTACCTGGTGGCCGTCACGGCCCGGACCGGCTGGCGTACGGGGGCGGGCGCGGCCCTCGGCGTCGCCACGGCCGACGGGGTGTACGCGCTCCTCGCCGTCGCCGGCGGTTCCGCGCTCGTCCCGCTGCTCACCCCGGTGATGGATCCGCTCCGCTGGGCCTCCGCCGTGGTGCTCGTGGGCCTTGCGGTGCGGGCCGCCCACCTGGCCCTCGCCTCGTACCGTACGGGCGGGCTCGCCTCCCGCGACGACGGGAGCGAACTCACGCCCGGCCGCGCCTACTTCACCTTCCTGGGCATCACCGTCCTCAACCCCATGACGGTGGTCTACTTCGCCGCCCTGGTCCTCGCGACGGGGCCCTCCGCCCCCGCCACCCCGCTCGACCGCACCGCCTTCGTCCTCGCGGCCCTCGCCGCCTCCGCCAGCTGGCAGTTGCTCCTCGCCCTGGGCGGCAGCCTCCTCGGGCGGACCCTGGCCGGCGCGCGCGGCAGGCTGACGACGGCGCTCGTGTCGAGCTCGCTGATCGCGGTGCTCGCGGTGCGGCTCGTGGCCGAAGGGTGAGACGCGAGAAGGGCGGCGTACTCCGACCTGGTGTCGGGTACGCCGCCCTCGGGTGCCGCTTCGTGCTTCCGGCTACTTCGGGTCGCGGTTGTAGACCGCCTTCGACCAGCGGTAGCCGAGCGCGGTGAGCGCCAGGCACCAGGCGGCCGCGAGCCAGCCGTTGTGACCGATCTCGGTGCCGAGGAGCAGGCCGCGCAGGGTCTCGATGGCCGGCGTGAACGGCTGGTACTCGGCGATCGGCTGGAACCAGCCCGGCATCGCGTCGATCGGGACGAAGGTGCTGGAGATGAGCGGCAGGAAGATCAGCGGCAGGGCGTTGTTGCTGGCCGCCTCGGCGTTCGGGCTGACCATGCCCATGCCGACCGCGATCCAGGTGAGCGCCAGGGCGAAGAAGGTGAGCAGTCCGAACGCCGCCAGCCACTCCAGGGCCGTGGCGTCCGTGGACCGGAAGCCGATGGCGGCGCCGACGGCGCCGACGAGGACGACGCTGACGATCGACTGCAGGACGCTGCTGATGACGTGGCCGGTGATCACGGCGCCGCGGTGGATCGCCATGGAGCGGAAGCGGGCGATGATGCCCTCGGTCATGTCGTTGGAGACGGAGACCGCGGTGCCGACGACGGTGGAGCCGATGGTCATCAGGAGCAGGCCGGGCACGAGGTACGCGATGTAGTCGGCGCGGTCGGCGCCGCCGCCGCTCATTCCGGCGCTCATCACGTCGCCGAAGATGTAGACGAAGAGCAGGAGCAGCATGACGGGCGTGAGCAGCAGGTTCAGGGTGAGGGACGGGTAGCGCCGGGCGTGCAGGAGGTTCCGGCGCAGCATCGTGTTCGTGTCGCGGACGGCGAGGGCGAGGGTGCTCATCGGACGTTCTCCTTGGTCTGGTCGGGGATGGCGTTGCCGGTGCTCGTGAGGGCGAAGAAGACGTCGTCGAGGTCGGGGGTGTGGACGGTGAGTTCGTCGGCTTCGATGCCGAGGGATTCGAGCCGGTCCAGGATGGAGCGCAGTTCGCGCTGGGTGCCGTCGCTGGGGATCTGGAGGGTCTGGCTCTCGTCGTCGGGGGTGGCGTGGGTGAGGGCGGTGGCGGCGGAGCGGTAGGTGTCGGGGTCGGTGAAGCGGAGGCGGACGTGTCCGCCGGGGACCAGGCGCTTGAGTTCTTCGGCGGTGCCTTCGGCGGCGATCTTCCCGTCGTGGAGGACGGCGATGCGGTCGGCGAGCTGGTCGGCCTCCTCCAGGTACTGGGTGGTGAGGAAGACGGTGACGCCGCCGGTGACGAGTTCGCGGATGATCTGCCACATGTTGTGGCGGGAGCGGGGGTCGAGGCCGGTGGTGGGTTCGTCGAGGAAGATGATCCTGGGGTTGCCGACGAGGGTCATGGCGATGTCGAGGCGGCGCTTCATGCCGCCGGAGTATGTGGAGGCGGGCTTCCTGGCGGCTTCGGTGAGGCCGAAGCGGGCGAGGAGTTCGGCGGTGACCCGGCGTCCTTCGGCCTTGGGCAGGTGGTGCAGGTCGGCCATCAGGAGCATGTTCTCCTCGCCGGTGATCAGGCCGTCGACGGCGGAGAACTGTCCGGTGACGCCGATGGCGGTGCGGACCGCCTGGGGGGCGGCGGCCAGGTCGTGGCCGCCGACGTGCGCTGCGCCGGCGTCGGCGGTGATGAGCGTGGAGAGGATCTTGACGACGGTGGTCTTGCCGGCCCCGTTCGGGCCGAGCAGGGAGAAGATCGTTCCCTCGGGGACGGTGAGGTCGATGCCGTCGAGGACCTTCTTGTCCCCGTAGGACTTGCGCAGCCCGTTCGCCGCGATGGCCGGGTTGGACATGATGGGTGTGCTCCTCAGCTGTGCGGGTCGGATGCTGCGTGGGGCGGATGCTTCGGGTGGGTTGGTGTCTTCTGCCTGGGTGGCGTGCGTCGGTCAGAGGCTGCGGGCGGCGATGTCGCCGTACTCCGTGGTCGCCTGGATGTTCAGGCCGGCGGCGGAGCCGTCCGCGTTCTTGAGCGAGTTCTGGATCCGGCCGAAGCCGGTGCCCGCGTCCAGCGAGGCCGAGGCGCCGGCGGCGGCCGCGACCGTGATGTCGCCCGACTGGGTGCGGAGCACGACCTTGCCGGTCGTGGCTTCGGCGATGCGGATGTCGCCCCGCGTGGTGCTGATCTCGGCGGGGCCGGCGAGGCGGCCGACCTCGACGTCCCCGTCGACCGCGGTGAGGCGGACACGCGCGGCCTCGTCGATCTTGATGTGGCGGTACGCGCCCTCGAAGGCGATGTCGCCGAGGCGCCCGACGCCCCGCAGCTCGGTGGCGGAGGCCTTGGCCTCGACGTGGGAGCCGACGGGCAGCTTGACGGTCACCTCGACGGCGCCGGTCGGTCCGAGGAGGCGGTTCTTGCCGGCCGCCGCCTCGATCCGCAGGACGCCGTCGCCGTACTCGACCGTGGTCTGCTCGGCGGTCTTCACGTCGCGGCGCTTCGAGGCGTCCGCGGGGCGGATCTCGACCGTGGTGTCGGCGCGGTCGGCGGCGATGAAGAGGATGCGGCCGGCCGGGACGTCGAGCACGGCGGTGATGGCGGCGGCGGTGTCGAACTTCTGCATGGTGTGCTCCTGTCTCGTCAGCGTGCGCCCTGCTGGCCCGCTGTTTCCGATGAGTGAAAAGCTACGTTGCGTTCGAGGGTCTGGCAACATGCTCGTTGCGTGGAAGTGCCGTAAGTCCAGGTCAGGGGTGGAAAGTTGTTGCAACGATCCTGGGGGTAATGCAACGCCGGTCAGTGCATACGTTGCAATGGACTGACGGTGAACGCTAAGCTGGCCGTCGTAGGCGTCAAGGCGCACCGAGGAACGTGAAGGAGACCGCGATGCCGGGAGGCAGGCTCACCCAGCAGGAACGCCAGCAGATCGCCCTCGGGCTGGCCGACGGCCTCGCCTACGCGGAGATCGGCCGGCGTCTCGACCGTCCGACCTCGACGGTCACGCGTGAGGTGATGCGCAACGGCGGCCCCACCGGCTACCGCGCCGACCTGGCCCACCGCGCCACCGAACGCCGCACCCAGCGGCGCAGGCAGGCAGCGCCCTTGGCGCCGGCGGAGGCGGCGCCGCCGGAGCACGGGCGGGACGCGGAGGCGGTGCGCGCGTACGAGGAGACGTTCATGACCGTGCTCCTGGGCTCGGGCATGCCCGCGATGATGTCCCGGGTGATGGCCTGCCTCACCCTCGCCGACAGCGGCAGCCTCACCGCGGCCGAACTCGTCCAGCGCCTCCAGGTCAGCCCGGCGTCCATCTCGAAGGCGGTCTCGTTCCTGGAGAGCCAGGGCTTTCTGCGCCGAGAGCGCGACGAAGGCCGCCGCGAGCGCTACATCGTCGACGACGACATCTGGTACCAGTCGATGATCGCCAGCGCGCGCTCGATCGCGCAGATCGTCCAGACGGCGCGGCAGGGCGTGGGCGTCCTCGGTGCCGACACCCCGGCCGGCAACCGCCTGGAGAACGTCGCCCGCTTCCTCGACTTCGTCGCCGAGAGCAGCATGCGCGCCGCGGAGCAGGCCCGGGAGATCCTCCACACGAAGGCCCCGGCGCCCGCCGATGACCAGCCGGTGCGGGCGGCTTCGGGTGACGATGCCGCCGAGCCGGGTCCTGAGGGTCAGGACGTCCGCTAGGGCCTGTCCTGCCCTGATCCAAACGAAAGACCCTAGGGCCGTTCGCGGGGGCCGCTCGTGTCGAGCCGCTGGTCAGCGGTGGTTTCGTACCCCCGCGGCCAGGGCCGCCGAGCCCGCCACCGCGAGGACCGCCCCCGCCGCCAGCACCCCGCGGCGCGAGCGCCAGGAGAGGACCGACCAGCAGGACCGGGCCGAGAGCAGCGAACCGGCGCTCGCCCAGGAGCCCACCGAGCCGACGGAGAGCGCGGAGCCCACGGAGCCGACGGAGAGGAACGAGCCGACGGAGCCGACCGAGAGCGTCGACCCGACCGATCCGACGGACAGGAACGAGTCGCGCGACCAGAGGGACAGGCACGAACCGGACGAAGCGCGGCGAGGGGTCATACGGCGATCGTAGGGCGGCTCACCGCTCCCTGCCCCCCTGGCGGAGAGGGCGGTGTCAGACCCCTGTGGCACGGTGGTTCCCGGGGCGGGAGAGCCGTCCTCGACGGATCCCGGAGAAGACCCCGGAGAAGACCCCGGAGAACCCAGGGAGCAGCACGTGAACGACGCCGCCGGCGCCCCCGCCGCCCCCGCCGCCCGCCGCCGAGCGGCGCGCGGACGGCCCTCGGACCTCGCCCTGATCACGGCCTGGTGGCAGGGGCTCGGCGGCGACGGGTTCCTCGTGCTCCCGCCGCCGAACCGGGGCCGCTACACGCAGTCGGACGGCCACGAGGACGCCGCCGAGGTCCACGCGGAGCGCGGGCTCACCGGCCCCGTCTCCTTCGCGTACTGGCACTGGCAGTCGCACGGGCGGGCCTTCGGCCGTTCCGGCGCGCTGAAGGGCGAACTGCTGCTGCACTGGGGCGGCGACCACGCCACCGTCGCCGCCGGGCTCGGTGAGGGGCCGGCCGGATTCCGGGTCGTCGACGGCGGTCCTCAGGGCGCCTTCCGGCTGGACCGGATCACCGAACGGGACGAGGCGGGACTGCCCGATCCCGCAGACCCTGACGGCGTACGGCAGTTCCTCGACGCGCTCGACGAGCCGGTGGACCGCAGCGTGTCCCCGCTCCGGTACCGGCCCCTGTCCCCGGTCGAGGCCGCCTGGCTCCACGCGCGGCTGGACGACGCCCAGGACCTCGCCGCCGCGACCCGGTTCGCGGTCTCGCTGGAGCGCAGGGACGGGCTCACGCCCGACGAGACGGAGCGGCTGCTGCGCGCCTGGCGTGCGGAGTACGAAGGGCGGCTCACGGCGTGGGGCGCTTGGGCGGAGCTGCTCCACGCGCTGCTGCGCCATGGCCACGCGGAGGCGTGGGGGACGGTCGACGTCCTCGGCGTCGGCGACCCCAGGGTGGCCGCCGTCGTGTCCCGCATGCCGTCGGAGCGGGGCCTGGCCGTCGTGCGGGAGGCCGCGCTCGCGGGCCATCGTGCCCCGGTGCACGCCTGGCTCGCGCTGCACCGGTCGCTCCGCGAGCCCGACGCGGTACGGGCCGCGGCGGCCCTCGCGGCGGAACTGGCCGCGCATGACGTGCCGGAGACCTCGCTGCACGGGCTGTACGGCGCGCTGATCGGGGCCGTCACCGCCGACTGGCGCCGGGAGACGGGGGCGGGCTACCACGCCGGCCGGGCGTACGCCGGGCTCGCGGCGGTCCGCTTCGCCACCGACGACAGACTGCCGCGGGCCCTGCGCGTCCTCGCCGCGGACGCGGCCCGCGAACAGGTTGGGCACATCCGGGAGGAGGCGCTCCGGCCCGGCCAGACCGACCTCGACGGGGTCGGCACCGCCGACGTACTGGCCGCCGTGGACCGTTACGAGGCCGCCAGGGACGGACTCCTGTCCGGCATCGGCCCCGAGCTCACCGGTTCCGAGACCCGGCTCGCCGACGCGTGGCACCGGTACCGGACGCTCACCGACGCCGACGTGCGCTGGCTGCGGGACCGGGTGGCCGACCCGACGACCGGTCTGCAGGGGCTCGGGTTCTGCCTCGAACTCCTCGTCGCCCACGGCCTTGCCACGGAGTCCGACGTCGAGGCGCTGCTGCCGCGCCGGCTGAAGGCCCTCACCAAGAAGTACCGGACCACGTACACCGAATGGCGCCACCCGCTCGTCACCCTGACCTGCCTCGCCCTCGACCTGGGCCACCCGGCTGCGGGGAAACTGGTCTCCTGGTGGAACGCGGCCCGGCCGCTGTGGAAGGACGAACTGCGGCTCCTCACCCACCTCGGCGCACCCGACGAGGCCAAGGCCGCCGAACTGTGGGACTTCGTCACCTCGCCCGCCCACGACGTGGGCCAGCTGATGACCTGGGTACTGGTCCGGGCCCGCCTCGACGGGGAGCACCCGCTGCTGGTCGCCGACCGGCTGATCGGCAACCCGGACATCCGCGAGTACGTGCTGCGCCGGGTGCTGATCGGCGTGGCGGACCCCGAACAGCCGCTGTGGCACTACGCCGTCGACCCGAGAAGCGTGTGCTGGTGGCGGCGCGCCCAGGAGGTCGCCGAGCACCCGGGCCTCTCGCCTGAGGCCCGTGCCGTCGGCCTGAGCGTCGCCCGCGAGCACTACCTCATCCGCCACCCGGACCAGGTGAGCCCCGCGCCGACGGAGGCGGACCGCGCGAAGGCGGTGGCCTGGCTGGCCGAGCAGGACACCCTCCAGCCCTAGGCCGTTTCCTTCGGATCACCTTGCCGACCAGATGCAGATGGCGGCGAGGTGGAGTCCGGCGAGGTAGATGGTGGCGGTCTTGTCGTCACGGGTGGCCAGGCCGCGCCGCTGCCTGAGCTCCATGTGGATCTTGGTGGCCGGTCCGCCGCGAGAACCGGTCGAGGGCGTGGCCGTCCGGCGCACCGGCCGGGGCCCCTTTCGTCCTGGAGCGACCGTCGGCATGGCCACCGGCCCCAGCGGAGCACGTGCGTCCGCGTCGCGTACCGCGGTGTGCCGCAGTGCCGGCGAAGGGGCCACCGCAGGCATCCGGATCGGTGGCCCGCCGCCCTGCAGGCGGCCACGGCCGTTTGCGCCGCCACGGCCACGGCCACGGCCACGGCCACCGCCACCGCCGCCGGTCCGGGGGCGCCCGCGGGCCGTGTCCTGCGGGTCAGTCGACCCCCGGCCCCGGTGCGCGCCCGTGGTCAGCAGGCCATGGTCTCGATCAGGTAGAAGGGGGCCGCCTCCAGCAGCGGGGTCACCGACACGACGGACAGTCCCGCGCAGTGGCACAGCTCTTCGAAGTCCTTGCGGGTACGTTCCCTCCCGCCCAGGTTCACCAGCATGTTGAGGTCGCTGAGGTAAGTGATCCCGCCGTCTGCGGCGTGCGCAGCGGCGCCGGTACCGACGACTTCGGGAAGCACCGGCTCCACGATCAGGACGCGGCCACCGGGCGGCAGTACCTCGCGGCAGTGGCCGAGGATCGTGACCGCTTGATCGTCCGACCAGTCGTGCAGGACGCTCTTGATCAGGTACAGGTCCGAGCCGCCGGGCACGGAGAGGAAGAAGTCGCCTGCGACCAGGGAGCAGCGGTCCGTCACCCCGCGCCGGTCAAGCGTCTTCGGTGCCTGGGCCAGGCCGTCCTTGGTGTCGTGGAGGACGCCGGTGAGCGCCGGGTGCGCGGCGAGTAGGCCGGCCAGGACGCTTCCGTCGCCGCCGCCGACGTCGGTGACCGAAGTGAAGCGGCCGAAGTCGTAGGCGTGCGGCAGCACGGCGGCCGTCTCCTCGGAGGCCTGGCTCATCGCCGCGTTGAAGTCGGCGGACAGCTCGGGGTGTCGGCCGAGATAGCTGAAGAAGTCGGTGCCGAAGACGGCGTCGAACGCGATGCCGCCGGTGCGGACGCTGCTGTCCAGGCCGTCCCAGGCCCGCACGATCGCAGGGTCGGTGAACATCCGGACGAACGAGACGAGCGAATCGGGGCGGCCGGAATCGAGAAGGGCGCCGGCGGCAGTCACTGAGAACGCGTCGGGTTCGTGCTCCTCCACCAGGCCCAGACCGGCGAGGGCGCGCAACAGCCTCGTCATGGGTTGGTGTTCGGCTCCCGCGTCGGCGGCTACCTCGCCGGCCGGCCGCCGGCCGTCGCCGATCAGGTCGAAGACTCCGAGCCGCAATGCGGCGCGCAAGGTCTGCGAGGCCATGCTGCCGAAGGCGAGCTGGACGATCAGACCTCGGTCGGCCATGGCCTCTTGGGTAGCAGCTGTGTCCATGGTGCTCACGGATGACTTCCTTCCTCGTCGGGATGGGTGGCTGTGATGTTCGGGGGTGCGGGTCAGAGGCCGACCAGGGCAGCGGGCGTGCACCCGGCGAAGGCGAGGACGTCGCGGTGGAGGTGGGACTGGTCGGCGTATCCGTGCGCCAGGGCGATGTCCACGGGGTTGCCACCCGCGCGCAGGGCCCGGGCGGCCTGGTCGAAGCGGACGAGCATGGCGGCGCGCTTGGGGTTGAGGCCGATCTGGGCTTTGAACCGGGACCACAGCCGCTTGCGGCTCCACCCGCAGGACGCGGCGAGGTCGTCGACCCGTACCCGGCCCCCGTGCGCCACGATCGTGTCCCACACACCGGCGACCTCGGGTGTCAACGCCGGGCCCCGGGCGGCCCGGCGGGCGAGGAACTCGCTGACCAGCGTGAAGCGTTCCTGCCAGGCGGTGGCGGCGGCCACCCGTTCGCGGAGCTGCCGTTCCTGCCGCCCCCACAGGTCCTCCAGGCCGACGACCTCCCCCTCCAGTTCGTGCGGCGACACACCCAGCAGCGCGTAAGCGGCGCCGGGCGACAGGCACATCTCGATGCACTCGACGTCCCGGCCGCGGATCCGCGTGGGACCGGGCGACAACGACGCGACCAGGCTCGGATGAGGGTTCGGGCTCGTCGAGGGTCGTTGCGCGGTGCCGCCTTCGACCGTGAACGGGTCGTTCCCCAGACCGATGACGACGACCACGGCAGGCTGGGGCAGCACCTGCAGGTCCAGTGCCCGGCCGACGCGATCCCGGAAGCCGGCCATCCGGACACCGGTAACGGCAGGCGCGCCGCCGGGCCGCGCTACTTCCCACCCGCTGTCGGCTGCACGGTCGCCGTCGGAACCATGGTCCACGGCCACGTCTCCGGCCTCGGTGTCCACTTCGTCGCTGTGCATGCCCCCACCCTGGCGGACCCGGCCCGCCCCGTCTTGGAAAAAAGTTCCGCGGGCCGACGTGCGGAGCCCCGAGCGGCCACCAGGGAGTTCTCTCTGCTCGCCCAGGCCAGGCGCCGCCTGTTGCCGTCGTCCGTGGACTGCTGGCTGCTCGACACGAGCAGGATCGCGTCGGGGAGGGCGCCGCTCAGGTGGTCGGCGACGGCCCCCGCGCCGCCGCCCAGCCGGTCCAGGATCAGGTCGATGTCCGGGGCGAGCGCCTCGGCGAAGGACCCGCTCGCCTTGACGGTCACTGAGCGGTGGCCGTGGTGAGTTGGGGGGCGTGTCGCGGACGGCGGCGGCGACCTCCGCGACCCTGCGGGCCGCGAGCTCGTGCTCCTCGTGGTCCACGCGCAGGACGCCGCCGACGGCCCGGCCGGTTCCCGCACCGCCCGCCGCTCCCGCCACCACGCCCCCGGCGACCGCTCCCGCCATCCCGGCCCCCGCGCCGCCGATCGCTCCCCCCTCGTGTGGCGCTCACGGTCTCATGGCCCGTGGAGCTCACAAGTGTCCGTCGGTGTCAGTCGATGTGCACGATCTGGAAGGCCTCCGCCATCCGGCCGGAGGGCAGGCCGCCCGCCGTCGCGTGTTCGCCGAGCCAGGTGCGCAGCAGGCCGGCGAGGTCGTCGAAGTGGGCCGTCTGGGAGGTGTGGATGCGCAGGGCCTCGACCTTGCGGTCGAAGACGGAGGTGACGTCGACGTACTGGTTCGGGGTGGGTCCGGTCATCAGCCACAGTTCGTGGACGATCCAGGGTTCCAGGCCCTCGTCCTTGAGCAGCGAGGCGTGGGCGAAGGGGTTGCGGGCCTCGGGGTAGACCGCGCGCAGGCAGGCGTCGCCGACCGCGCGGTGGTCGGGGTGGAGGTCGGCGACCCGGGCCCAGTTGATCTCGGGGGAGGGGATGATCGCGCGTTGGGGGCGTACTTCGCGGATGACCCGGCACAGGTCGCGGCGGAGTTCCACGGAAGCTTCGACGAAGCTGTCGGGATAGCCGAGGAAGCGGACGTCGGCGACGCCGCTGAGCTTGGCGGAGTGGACCTGTTCGGCGCGGCGCAGGTCCGCCATGGCCTGGCGGGGGAGCTGTTCGTCGTAACCGCCCGCGCCGCCGTCCGTGACGATGCAGTACGTGACGCGGGTGCCGTGCGCGATCCACTGCATGACGGTGCCGCTGACGCAGAACTCGATGTCGTCCGGGTGTGCGGCGACCACCAGCAGGGACTCGGGGGCGGCGCGGTTGAAGTCCTCCATGCGTCCAGCCTGTTGGGGCGGTGGGGGCGTCGCAAGGCCAACCCGTGGCGTGAACCGGACATGGCACTTACGCGCCATTCAAAAAGTTGGTAGATTCAAATCATTGGGTGTTCCGGGTGATGTGATGACGTGCTTGGAGGGTGACCGGTATGTGCAGGATCCTCGGCTCCTTCGCCGCCGGGGCGGACCGCCCCGAGCCGGCCCAGCTCGCGGCGGTGTCCGCCCGCCAACGCCACGGCGGGCCCGACGAGCACCAGGTGCTCAGCGGGCCCGGCTGGTCCCTCGGCTGCGACCGGCTCGCCGTGACCGACCCCTGCGGCGGACAGCAGCCCTACCGACTGCCCCACCTGCCCGGCATCCTCGCCGTGCTCAACGGCGAGATCTACAACCACGCCGAGCTGCGCCGCGCCCTCGCCGCCCGCGGCCACCGGTTCCCCGACCGCTGCGACGGCACACTGCTGCCCGCGCTCTACGCCGAGTACGGCCCCGCCTTCGCCGAGCACCTCGACGGCATGTTCGCCGTCGCGATCCTCGACCTTCGCCCCGGCAGCACTCAACTCGTCCTCGCCGTCGACGACATGGGCATGAAACCGATCCACCTGCACCACGACCCCTACGACGGCTCCACCCGCTTCGCCTCCGAGATCCCCGCCCTCCTCGCCTTCGAAGGCGTACGGATCTCCCCGCGCGAGGAGTCCCTCGACACCGTCCTCGCCACCCGGACCTCCTTCTCCACCCACACCGCGCTCGACGGCGTCAGCGTCCTGCCGCCCGGCGCCACCGCCTTCGTGCGGCCCGGCGCCGCGACCGTCGTACGCCGCCGCGGCCCCCACCGCGCCGACCCCGCCGGCGCCACCCAGGACGTCCTGCGCCACGAGGTGCGCAGGCTCGCCGAGGCCGACGTGCCCGTCTGCGCCATCACCAGCGGCGGCCTCGACTCCGGGCTCGTCACCGCGCTCGCCGCCGAGCACGCCCGTGAGACCGACGCGCCGCCGCTGCACAGCTTCCACCTCACCTACCGGGGCCGCTGGCCCGACTCCGAGGCCGCGTACGCCCGCTCCGTCGCCCGCCGGACCCGGACCGTCCACCACGAGGTCGCCGTCGACCCCGACGAACTCGTCTCCCTCCTCACCCGGACCGTCCGCCACCTCGGCCAGCCCAACGCCGACCCCATCACCCTCTCCACGTACGCGCTCTTCCGCGCCGTCCGCGAGAACGGCTTCACCGTCGCCCTCACCGGCGACGGCGCCGACGAACTCTTCGGCGGGTACGACCGGATGCGCGCCGCCCTCGACGCGCCCGCCGGAGCCGACTGGGCCGGCACCTACGCGGACGCCCTGTCGGCCGCGCCCCGGCTGCTCCGCGAGCACCTCTACACCGCCAACTACCGCGCGCACATCGCCGACCAGGGATCGGCCGCCGACCGCATCGCGCAGGAACTGCGCTCGGCGGAGGCCGTCGGCGCCGACCGGCTCACCGCGATGACCGCGTTCGAGACGCGCTGGCGGCTCCCCGCGTACCACCTGCGGCGCGTCGACCACCTGTCCATGGCGTGGGCCGTCGAGGCGCGGATGCCGTTCTGCCAGCCGTCCGTCGTGACGCACGCGCGCGCGTTGCCGACGGCGGCGCGGACGGGGAAGCGCGCGCTGTACGAGGCGGGCGCGGAACTGCTCCCCTCCTCGGTCCTGCGGCGTCCGAAGCAGCCGTTCACCCTGCCCCTCGCGGCGATGCTCGCCCCCGGCACCCCGCTCCTGGAGACCGTCCGCGAACTGCTCTCCCCGGCCCGGCTCGTCCTCGGCGGAAAGGTCCGCGCGGACCGGGTCCAGAAACTCCTCGCCCGCCACCTCGAACGCCCCTCGCAGCACGACGCCCTGACCCTCTGGGCCCTGGCCGTCCACGAACTGTGGACGGAGGTCGTCCAGGGCATGCGGATCCCGGTGGGCTGTGCGGCCTGATGACCCGGGACCTCGGCGTCCCGTCCCCGCGATGAATGGGGGGCCCGCACCCGGAGGTCCGACCTGCGAGGCGGCGCCGGGGAGCGCGGGCGCGGGGGGCGGCGTGCAGGGAGCGGAGGCGCCAGCACGGGCGCCGTCCGTTGTGCCCACCCTCCCCCAAGCTCTCGACTCCGCTCGAACAGGGTGCACCCCCATCGCCCCGGCGGTACGAATGCCCACAACGAACGCCGGGTGCGTCCCTGCCACTGTGGTCCGCGCCCAGGATGCCCCCGGTCCTACCCTCGTTCTGCGGGTCGATCAGCTGCCCTACGGCGACCTCGCCCTTGGCGGCGAGCTCGCCCACCTTCGCGACGCCCTTGCCCGTACCCCGTACCCCCGGCTCAACAAGATCGCCCTCTACGGGCCCGCCGGCCGGTCCGGTCACGCCCTCGGCTACCGCTTCGTGCAGGTCCTCCCCGGCGGGCGGTTCGACTTCCGTGCCGGCTGCGGGCATTCGCTGCTCGCCTGTGTCGTCGCTGAGGGACCGCCCGGGCCCGTCACCGTACGCGCGGTGACCACCGGGGACACGGTGCTGTGTGAGCCCGAGCCCGGCGGGGACGCGTACACGCTCAGTTTCCTCAAGGCGCCCACCGCCCCCGGCACCCTCCCCACCGGTCGGCCCGTCGACGTCCTCCACGGCGTCCCCGTCTCGATCGTGCGTTACGGCAACCCCTACGTCTTCGTCGACTCCCGGTACCTCCCCGACGCCGAAGAGGCCCTCCGTGACCGGATGCTCGTGCTCCGCGCCGCCGCCGCCCGCCTCCTCGGGTACCCGCCCCACTCCGCCCTCCCCAAGATCGCCGCCGTCACCGACAGCCCCCGAGGCATCTCCGTCCGCGCCCTCACCGTCGGCGGCTGGCACCCCCGGCTCGCCCTCACCGGTGCCGCCGCCCTCGCCGCCGCCGGCGCGCTCGACGGCACCGTCGTCCCCGCCCCGAGCGGCCCCGTCCGCACCCCCGGTGGCACCGTGACCGTCTCCACCGCGCCCGACCGCGTCCTGGTCCACCACAAGCGCGCCGAGGTCCTCGAAAGGCTCGAACTCCCGTGGCGTATCCACGCAACGGCGTGAACGCGCACCCCGCTCACCAGGCCCGGACTCCCTTTCCTCTGCCACGCTGAAATGGACCGGCCATCGGTATCCGTGGGGAGAGCAGCCACTCATGAAATTCGAGAATCTGCGTGTCGTCGTGACCGGAGCGTCCCGCTATTTCGGGCGCGCGCTCGCCGTCGGATTCGCCCATCTCGGCGCCGAGGTCTACGTCTCGGCGCGGACCGTCGAGGCGGCCGAACGCACCCGCACCGAAGTCATGGGCTCGGCCCGCGACCGTATCCACGCCTTCGGCTGCGACCTCAGCAAGCCCGCCGAGATCCGCGATTTCGCGGCCCGCGTCGGCGAACACACCGACCGCGTCGACCTCCTGGTCAACAACGGCGCCCGCTGGCTCGACGGCATGGACCTGGAGGCGGCGAGCGACCGCGAGATCGTGGAGACGATCGAGTCGACGGCCGGCGGCACGGTCCTCATGGTGAAGCACTTCCTGCCGCTGCTCCGCGGCTCGCTGCGGCCCGACATCGTCAACATGGTGGCCGTCCGCGACGCCGAGGGCGCCTCCGCGGCGACCGCCGGCGCCGCCCACGAGGCCTTCTGGGCGGCGAAGAGCGCCCAGGCCGGATTCGCCGACATCCTCTCGCGCCGGCTGCGGCCCTCCGGCGTCCGGGTCTTCTCCCTCTTCCCGCCCGACTTCTCCACCTCGGATCCGCGCTTCGCGGAATGGGACGGATCCAATCCGGACGGAATAGCGCCCGACGAGAAGCTGACCACCCAGGCCCTCTTCGAATGCATCGTGTACGCCGTCGAGCAGCCGCGTGACTGCTTCATCCGCTCCTTCCACTTCGAACCGCGCTGAGCCCACCGCACCACAGCGTCAAGGAGGTCCCATGAGCACCCCTGTCTGGATCACCGCGACTCCTCCCGCCACCCACGGCGAACTCCACATCGGCCACCTCGCCGGGCCGTACGTCGCCGCCGACGTCCTCACCCGCTACCTGCGCGCCGAGGGCGAGGCGGTCAGGTTCACCACCGGCACCGCCGACCACGCCAGCTCCGTCGAGGTCCGTGCGCTGCGCCACCACCGCAAGCCCGAGGAGGTCGCGGAGGGCTACCGCGCCGCGATCACCGCCGACTGGCTGCGCTCGGGCGTCGAGTTCGACCACATCGTGCGCCCGCGCCGCGACAAGGGCTACGGACGCTGGGTGCAGGACCTCTTCGCCCGCCTCTTCGCGCAGGGCGTGATCGCCCCCCGCACCCGGCTCCTGCCGTACTGCGAGCCCTGCGACCGCTGGCTGCACGGGGCGCACGCGACCGGTACGTGCCCGCACTGCGGCGCGGTCAGCGAAGGCGGCATGTGCCACGAGTGCGCCCGCCCCAACGACGGCGGCGACCTGATCGCCGCCCGCTGCGCCCTGTGCGACACCCCGGCGGTCGCCCGCCGCTGCCGCAGGCTCTACGTGCCCCTGGAGCCGTTCCGGGAGACGCTCGCCGAGTACTGGGCGACGGCGGGCCTGCCGCCGCGGCTCGCCGCGCTGTGCGAGTCGCTCGTCGAGGACGGACTGCCGGACATCGCCGTCGGCCATCCCGCCGAGTGGGGTCTGCCGGTGCCGGTCGAGGGCTTCCCCGACCACCGGATCGACGGCTGCTTCGAGGCCGCCGCCATGCACCTCTTCGGCTACGACGTGAAGGGCCCGCTGCCCCGCCGCGCGATCCACTTCTGCGGCTTCGGGCACTCCTTCTGCCACGCCGTGCTGCTGCCGGTGCTGCTGCTCGCGCAGGACATCAAGCTGCCGCAGGACTTCAACGTCAACGAGTCGTACGTCATCGAGGAAGGCGTCCAGGAGGGCAACGTCTGGGCGCTCGACCTGCTCACCGAGTACGGCTCCGACACCCTGCGCCGCCACGTCCTCCAGGCCCGCCCGCTCGGCCGCCGCACCGTCTTCCACCGGGAGCGGCTCGCCGCCGCCCGGCGTGAGCTCGACGAGAACTGGAACAGCTGGCTGTCCCGGCTCTTCGCCGCCGTACGGGAGGAGTGCGCAGGCCTCGCCCCGCAGGCGCTGCCCGGCGGCACGGGCTGGGAGATCCTGGAGCGGCGGCTGCACCGGGGCGTGGACGACCTGCGCGAGGCGTACGGCCCCGACGCGTTCGACCCGCGCCGGGCGGTGGCCGTGCTCGACGAGATGGTCAGGTCGGCGGCCGACTTCGGTCACGTCAACGCCCACGAGCGGTGCCGGCCCAGCACCTCCTGCCGTCATCTCCCGGCGCTGGCCGCACAGTTGGCGTTCGCGTCCGCCCTGTCCGCGTGGTCGCGGCCGGTGATGCCGGAGGGTGCCGACCGGCTCGCGGCGGCGCTCCAGGTGACGCCGGGGCGCCCGGTCGACTGGCACGCCCTGACGGCTCCGCTCCCCGGGACCCGGCTGGCACCCCCGTCGGGCCCGGTCTTCGGGTTCTGACCTTCGCTACTACTAAGCAACTAAGTACTTCCGTACTCACCACCTCCGCCACCCTGCCGCGTGACCGTGCGCGCGAGCGACGCGCAGGGACACGTGGCCCCCCACTCCTCAGGAGCCCCACGTGTCCCTGCGCGTCGCCATGCTCAGCGTCCACACCTCCCCGCTCCACCAGCCCGGGACGGGGGACGCCGGCGGGATGAACGTCTACATGGTCGAGCTGTCCCGCGCCCTGGCCGAACAGGGCGCCGAGGTCGACCTGTTCACCCGCTGCCGGGGCGAGGACGTGCCGCCGCTCGTCGAACTCGCCCCCGGCGTACGGGTCCGTCATCTGCACGCGGGTCCGCGCGAGGCACTCCCCAAGGAGGCCATGCCCGACCTCGTCGTGCCGTTCTCGCTCGCCCTGCTCAAGGAGGAGCGGCGCTACGACCTGGTCCACTCGCACTACTGGCTCTCCGGACAGGCGGGCCGGATCGCCTCGGTGGGCTGGCGCATCCCGTTCGTGCACACCGCCCACACCCTGGCCCGGGTGAAGAACGCCTCGCTCGCCGCCGGCGACACCCCCGAACCGGAGCTCCGGGTCCGGGGCGAGCACCAGGTGGTGGGCGCCGCCGACCGGCTGATCGCCAACACGGCCGACGAGGCGGAGGCGCTGCGCTCGCTGTACGGGGCGGAGGGGGCCCGCACGGAGGTCGTACGGCCCGGGGTCGACCTGCGCACCTTCCATCCGGGGGACGGCAGGGCGGCGGCGCGGGCCCGCCTCGGTCTCCCGGCGGACGCGTTCGTGCCGCTGTACGCGGGCCGGATACAACCGCTGAAGGGTCCCGACGTGCTCGTACGGGCGGTCGCCGAGCTGCTGCGCGAGTCGCCGGACCTGCGCGGAAGGCTCCTGGTGCCGGTGATCGGCGGGCATTCGGGCGCGACGCGCGAGGGGACGGCCTGGCAGCTCGCCCGGGGGCTCGGGGTGACCGATGTGCTGCGGTCCTGCCCGCCCGTACCGCAGTCACGCCTCGCGGACTGGTACCGGGCGGCGGACGTGCTCGTGGTGCCCTCGCGCAGCGAGTCCTTCGGCCTGGTGGCCCTGGAGGCGCAGGCCTGTGGGACGCCGGTGCTCGCGGCGGCGGTCGGCGGGCTGCCGACGGCGGTGTGGGACGGGGTGACGGGGCTCCTGGTGCGCGGACACGACCCGGTGGAGTACGCGCGCCGGCTGCGCTGGCTCGCGGCGCACCCGGAGGCGGTGGAGACGATGGGGGAGGCGGCGGCACGCCATGCGCGGGGGATGAGCTGGCGTGCGTCGGCCGTCCGGACCGTCGAGGTGTACCGGGGGGCGCTGGGCGAGGCGGCCAGGCAGGGAGCCGGGCGGTGGGGGTTGGGGCAGGGGCGGCGGCACGCCCCTGCCCCGACGGCCCCTCTCTCCTGGAGGAACGAGAAGGCCGTCGTACAAGTCTAGCACCTCTTTTTTGGTTCGACCAAAGGTATGGGTCATCCCGGATCACTCAATTCCGTTATCTAGAACGTCTATTGACGCATCCACGCCATGGCGGGTCCACGCAGAGACAATCTCTGGATCTCATTCGGAGCCGGGGACAGAATGGAGATGTCTTCAGGGAACGCCCGGCGGCACGGGCCCCCGGAAGACGGAATTCACATTCCAACTCCTGGAGGAATCATGTCTGCTGAGCACGCCACGGGGATGCGCAAGGCCTTCCGTCAGTTCGCCCTCGCCGCGGCCGCGTGTCTCGCCGTCGCCGGCGGCGCGGCCCTTGTGACAGCCCCTAGCGCGGTCTCGGCCCCCCAGCACGTGGTGGCCGACGGTGTGTCCGACGGGACCACCACCGACCCCACCCCGACCCCCACGCCGTCCCCGTCCAACGGAAACGAGTGGAACAAGGTCAGCCCGGCGCCGATAGCTGCCAATTGAGTCGCCGGGAATGCGGATAAGGCTCCGCGGTCACCCCGTAAAGGGGGACCGGGGAGCCTTTTCCTCATGTGCGAAGCGTGATGTTCCGGCCGCGCTCAGTCGACCCAGCCGAGCCGATGGGCCCGCACACCCGCCTCGAACCGGCTCGTCGCGCCCATCTCCTGCATCAGCTCGGACAGCATGCGGCTCACCGTCCGCAGCGACACCCCGAGCCCCCGCGCGATCTTCTCGTCCTTCATCCCCGAGGCGAGCATCGTCAGCGCCGCCCGCTGCTGCTCCGAGAGCCCGTCACCGCCCTGCTCCGGCGTCGTGCCGTCCCCGTACGGCGACGCGGTGTGCCAGCAGTGCTCGTACAGGCCCAGGTACGAGCGGACCAGGGCCGGCCCGCGGGCCAGGACCGCGCCCGCCATCGGCTCCGCCGGATCGACCGGCACCACCGCGAACTGCGCGTCCGCGATGATCATCGTCATGGGCACGGCCGGGGTGATCCGCACCTCCACGCCCGCCTCGACCCGGCGCCGCAGCATCTCCGCCACCTCCGGCGTGGAGACGACCCGCTCGCTGTACATGGCGCGGACCCGCACCCCGTTCTCGATCTGCCGCCGGTCCCGGTTCAGGACCCGCTCCGCCACCTCGCGGACCAGCGACGTCGGATGCATCGACGCCAGACTGTGCTGGATGACGTCCGTGATGTCCTCGAGGACCTGCTGGATCCGGCGGTAGTCGCTGAGCAGCTCCACGTCGGCGTCCGAGCGCGTGAGGGAACCGGCCCGCAGGAACGCCCCCGCCAACGTCTCCAGGGTGCCGTACGCGCGGTCCGCCTCGTCGAGGTGCTCGCGCAGTTGCTCGCGCTCCCGGTGCAGCAGCCGGAGCAGCGCTATCTCCGGGTCGATCACCGCGACCGTGTCGCCGTCCTGCTCCGGGCCGCCCTCCCCGCGGAGTCCCGCACGGAGCTCCGCGCGGGCGCCGTGCTGCGCGGGGTTGGTCGGCACGATGAGCCCGAGGCCCGCGAGCTCGTTCCTACATCGCTCGTACTCCTCGGGAGAGAGACGCAGCTGGGAACCGACCTCGGCGACGCTCGACACCCCGCGCCTGCGCAGCTCCTGATAGAGCCTCACCACGGCATCGGGTGCCTCCGAGCACTCGGCTCCGTTCTCCGTACCCATGCCGCCGCCGGTGGTGATCAAGGCGAAGTGACCCCCTGTTCCCTCGAGTCGCGCCGCCGTCACCCTGTCACACGGCTGGGCGGCCGTCCGTCATGCCGATCTGACCGATCTGACATCCATCGTGCGTCATCCGAACTCCGAACTCCCCGCCGGTGTACCGTCCTCAGATTCCGCGCTCGGCCCCCTCGGCGTCCAGCAGGCCGAGCCGGGAGGCCTTCACGCCCGCCTCGAACCGGCTCGCCGCCCCCAGCTCCTGCATCACCTCGGAGAGCAGCCGGCTCACGGTCCGCAGCGAGACCCCCAGGTTGCGGGCGATCTGTTCGTCCTTGATGCCGGAGGCGAGCATGAGGAGCGCCGCCCGCTGCTGTTCGGAGAGGCCGTCGCCGCGCTTCTCCGCCGCCTCCTCCTCGCCGTACGGGGCGGCGGCGGTCCAGCAGTACTCGTACAGGGCGAGATAGGAGCGGACGAGCCCCGAGCCGCGCGCGAGGATCGCGGCGGAGGACGGATCGTGCGGATCGGTCGGCAGGAGCGCGAAGTTCTCGTCGGCGAGGACCATGCTCATCGGTACGACGGAGGCGAACCGGATCTCGACGCCCAGCGCGGCCCGCTCCTCCAGGTGCTGTGCCATCTCCGGCACCGAGGCGGCCCGCCGGCTGTACATCGCCCGGATCCGGATCCCGCGGTCGGCCCACTGGCGGTCCAGGGCAAGCTCGCCCGGCAGTTCCTCGCGCCGGACGGAGCCGGTGTGCATGAAGTGCACGGCCGTCCGTACGGAGTTCGTCAGGTTCGTGAGGCTGCACCGGATCCGCCGGGGATCGTCGACGATCTCGACCTCGATCTCCCCGCGCGGTGTCGCTCCGGCCCGCAGGAACGGTCCGGCAAGGGCCTCAAGGGCGGTGTGCGCGCGACTGGTGGCGGCGAGTCGCTCCTGGAGGCGGTCGCGCTCACGGCGCAGCAGCCGCAGCAGGGCGACATCGGGCTCGACGACGACGGGAGCGGCGTCGGCGGAGGGTGTGTCGAGGGAGGCCGTGTCGACGGGGAAGGCGGTCAGTCCTAAGGAGACCAGTTCGTCACGACATCGCTCCCGCTCCTCGGCGGTCAGCTCGAGTCGGTCCGCGACCTGGTCGAAGGTCGCCCCGGGACGGGAGCGGAGCGCCTGATAGACCGCGAGGGCCTGTTCGCTGCCCGTACGGGCCACGGCGGCGTTTCTGGACACGGCGCAGCAGACTCCCCTCGGATCCCAGCTGGATCCTGTTGAATCGCCCCGCTAGACCCTGCCATACATTCGAACGGCGCGCACGGAGTTCACCGCAGCTCAGAGCGGCTCACAACGGCCCTTCGTGGCTCATACCGCCCGGTGGGTGGGTCAGGCGGTGGGGGCTTCGGCCCGGCAGCCGGGGCACAGGCCCTTGAACACGATCTCGGCGTCCTCGACCTGCCACGCCGGCAACGCACCCCGGGGCGGCTTGGGCGCGGTCGCGTCGACGTTCTCCACGCGGCCGCAGACGACGCACAGCGCGTGCTGGTGCACGGGTCCCGAGATCTCGAACACGGCGGGCAGGCCGGGCCGGTCGAACTTGCTGACCAGACCCGTCTCCTGGAAGTGCCGCAGCATCTCGTACACGGCCTGGCTGGTCAGCGTGCCGAGCCGCTCGCGCGCGGTCGTGGTGATGGCCTCGACGTCGAGATGGCCGCCGGCGGCGAGCACCGTGAGCACTTCGAGGCGCGGGCCCGTGACCCGCAGCCCGACGTCGCGCAGGCGCTGGATCACCGCCTCGCGGCCCGTCAGCTCTTCCACGACTGCCATCTTCTCCGCCTGCCACCTGGTCGGCTCAAACTTTTGTAGGCATCGTACCTGTTGCTCGTCAACCTCGTCAGGCGCTCTTCGGCCGTTCGTCAGTCGTCCGGCCTGCACACGAGCAGGACGCTCTCGGTCCTGTCGTCGATCCGGTGGCGCCGCCGGCCCTCGATGTGCAGGCCCGCCGAGTGGAGCTCCGCCGCGAGCCGTTCGGGGTCCACGATCCACTTGTCGGTGGTCAGCACCACCCGCTCCGTGGAGAGCTTGCCGGTCCTGGCCGCGTAGTACGTGATCCGCTCGCTCATCGACGGCAGGTCGAAGACCTGCCTGGCCACCACCCACTCGTCGATCCCGTCGAAGCGCGGCACCTGGAAGGCCCAGGTGCGGCGCGGTTCCGCGATGAGTCCGGGCAGCTGGTGCGCGGTGTAGTCGAGGGCCAGGGCCCCGCCCGACTCCAGATGGGCGGCGACCTCCCGCAGCAGCTCGGGCCGCCGCGCGGGCGGTACGGCCGTGACCATGGCGCCCGCGAGCAGGGCCAGCCGGTAACTCCCTTCGAGCCGCAGCTCGGTGAGCTCGGACCGGTGGGTGACGACGAGCCCGGCGACCTGGGGGCCGATCCGGCGTGCCCAGCCTTCGAGGCGCTCGAGGGCCGAGGCGTCCCGGTCCACGGCTTCCACGGCGAAGCCGTGCCGGGCGAACGGGACGGCGAGCCGCCCGGCGCCGGAGCCGAGGTCGAGGACGGGTCCGCCGGTGGAGCGGGCGAGGCTGAGGTACCGGACGATGTCCGCGCTGTGCGGGCCGAGCAGGGCGTCGTGCAGCCAGACCGAGCCCTCGTCGACGGGGGCCACCGATTCGAGTCCCGGCAGGGTGTCGGACTCGATCCGGATGCCGGCTCCCGGGGCGGGTTCCCGCTCCCGGTCGTATCGGGACGGCAGGACCGGCGCGAGCGCTGCGGGCACGACGGGCAGGGATGTGCCGCTCGGTGTGTGCATCGCTCCTCCAGGGGCTCGCTCGGTCCATGCCGTCCGGACGAGGTACCCGTGCCGCCGGGACCGCGCCGCTGGACCCATCCTGACCTGGGGAACGAGCCCTGATCCAGAAGATGGGGCTGCGTGAACACGCGATGGCGTGGATCTGCCACGGGGGCGCTCACCGCGCGGAGTGCGCCCACCTCTGCGCGCGCCGGTGCGGCACCGGGGCAGGCCGCGCCCACCGGTAGGACCTGGCGAGTGAGCCGAAGGGGCGCGGCCGGGGGAACAGGGCCGAGCGCGCGGAGCCTCCCGAGGAACGAGGGAGGCGAGCACGGTCGGCCCTGTGAGCCCGGCTTGAGCGCCCCGGAGGCGAACCGAGCGTGAAGAAGGGGAGTGCCGGGTCGTCGTCCGCCGGGAGTTCGACCCGCTGGTCGTGGGCCCCGTAGCTCCGCATCCGGTCCGTGGCCGCCGCGAGCAGGGCCGTACCCACTCCGTGGCGGCGCGATCCGCAGGCGACGGCGAGCGCGTACACCTCGCCCTCGCCCGGTACGGGCACTCCGCCCGCGGCGACGCCGACGAGCGTGCCCTCGGGGTCGGTCGCGACGAGCCAGCCGAGCCAGCCGGGCGCGCCCCCGGGAATTTCAATTTCCGCGCGTATGCGAGGGAGTGAGCATTGGGCCGAGACCATGCGCCGGATCGGCATTTCGTCCAGGATTCCTGCGTAGCTGCTCCGAATGACGTCGGCGAGCAGCCTGGATATCGTCGTCGCATCGCCGGCCGCGGCCGTTCGAACGCCAGCCAGCTGCATTGGTTTTGTACCCTTCGACGTGCCGAGCCCGATCCCCAAGATACCCACGATAGCGGTGAATTCAGTTGTCCGTGACCGATGCGAAATCTACGAATTCGCTTAGTAAATAAGGACGTTCGGCGGGGCGGCCGGTGAAGCGAGTAAATTACCCGGGGAACGAACAGCAGGCGACGACCAGGGGCGCCATCGCGAGCGCCGCCGCCGTGACGGTCAGCAGCCCGCGCAGGACCGGGTGGCCCGCGCTGTGCGGGGCGAGGATGCGCCGCATGCGCAGCGCGGCCGAAGGCCCCCCCGCCGCGAACGCGGACCGGGGCGCCTGCCCCGAGGCCAGCGCGTACAGCGCCGTCGCCAGGGCGTCCCGCGTACATCGCCGCAACGCCCGGTCGTCCGCGGCCATTTCGAGGAGCAGCGGTACGGCGGACCCGCCGTGCCGTGCGAGCGGGAGGCGCGGGAAGACGGCCGCGAAGGCCTCCGCCGCCGCCACGAGGAGATGGTGGCGCCCCGCGATGTGCGCCCGCTCGTGCGCGAGCGCCGCCGCGAGCTGGGCCGGGGTCAGGGTGTGCAGCGCGCCCGAGGAGACGACGACCCGGCGCGAGCGGCCGGGCAGGCAGTACACGGCGGGGCGGGCGTCGTCGAGGACGGTGGCCCGGAGCGCCGGGTCGTACCGTCCGACGAGCCGCAGCACCCCCGCGTGCCGCACCCGTACCCGCCGGGCCCTGGCGAGGCGGCGTGCGAACGCGGCGGCGGGCACCGAGAGGAAGGCGAGGGAGAGCGAGAGGGCGAACAGCTCCCGCCCGTCGAGGGCGAGCAGCTGGGCGGGGGTGGGCGGCCGGAGCATGAGCACCGTGTCCGTCAGTCGGTGGCTGCTCTCGCTGGTGAGGACCATCTGGGCGGGCAGCAGGGCGGAGGCGGTGGCGAAGACCGCGCCGCACGCGGCCCAGACGGCGAGCGCGAGCCGGGGGGCCTGCTGGGCCCAGCGCGCCCGTGCGAGGAGGAGGGGCAGGAGGAAGCCGGCGAGCGCGACGAGTCCGAGCGGCACGAGGGCGTGGTGGTTCATGCGGGGCTCCCGCCGTCGTGGCGCGGGGGGCGGTGCGGGTCCCGGTGCATGGCTCCGGGGTGCGGTTCGGGGTACGTGGCTCCGGCGTTCTGGTCCCGGTACGTGGCTCCGGGGTGCGGGTCCTGCGGTGGTTCCTGGTCGCCGCGGGCGGCGCGCAGGGCCGCGTCGAGGGCGGCCATGTCCTCGTCCGAGATGACCTCGACGAACCGCAGGAGCGCGGCGGGCCGGTCCTGGCTGTCGCCGAGGGCGTCCCGCATGAGTCCTGCGGTGTACTCCTCGCGGCTGCGGACGGGCTCGTACAGCCAGGCCCGGCCGGCCTTCTCGCGGCGGAGCCAGTCCTTGCGGTGCAGGATGTCCGCCACGGTCATCACGGTCGTGTAGGCGACCCGGCGTCCCCGATTGATGTCGTCGACGATCTCGCGGACCGTGGCGGGCCGCTGCCAGGCCCACAGTCGGTCCATGATCTCGGCCTCCAGCTCTCCCAGCCGGCGCACGTGCATCCCCTCCCCCTGCGAGCGGCTCATCGTACGGGCCGCCTCCCCTCCCCAGGTATACCCCCCAGGGGTACGCTGGCAAGATGTCGACCCTCATGAAGAACCGCCCTTGCGCGAAGGTCTGCGACGCCGGTCCCGCCGGATCGGTGGAGCTGGTGCTCCTCCGGCAGCTGCTCGGCCTCTGTCTCCGGCTGAGCCTCACGCTGTCCGCCGACTGCCCCGCACGCAAGGGCGGTTGACACCGACGAAGGGCCCCGCGCGGGGCCCTTCGGTCCATCTCCCCCTGCCCGGGGGTCTACGTCCGGATGAGCCGGGCGATGGCCTTCGAGGCTTCGTTCACCTTCTCCTTGGCCTGGTCGCCGCCCTGGGCGATGGCCTCCGTGACGCAGCAGCTCAGGTGCTCGTCGAGCAGGGCCACCGCGCAGGACTGGAGGGCCGCGTTGATGGCGGAGACCTGGGTGAGGACGTCGATGCAGTAGACGTCCTCGTCGACCATCCGCTGCACCCCCCTGACCTGGCCTTCGATACGCCGCAGGCGTCTGATGATGTCTTCCTTGTGCTGTCCGTAACCGGCCACGGCGGGCTCCTCGGAGATTGGCGGGGAAGGGCGGGTCCGTCAGCGGTCGGCGGCCTGGAAGCCCCGCAGGCGGAGGCTGTTGCCGACGACGAAGACCGAGGAGAAGGCCATGGCCGCGCCCGCGATCATCGGGTTGAGCAGTCCGGCCGCGGCGAGCGGCAGGGCCGCCACGTTGTAGGCGAAGGCCCAGAACAGGTTCGAGCGGATCGTGCCGAGCGTCTTGCGGGAGAGCCGGATGGCGTCGGCGGCGGCCCGCAGGTCCCCGCGTACCAGGGTCAGGTCGCCGGCCTCGATGGCGGCGTCCGTCCCGGTGCCCATCGCCAGGCCCAGGTCGGCCTGGGCGAGCGCGGCGGCGTCGTTGACGCCGTCGCCGACCATGGCGACCGAACGGCCCTCGGCCTGCAGGCGCTTGACGACGTCGACCTTGTCCTGCGGCATGACCTCGGCGATGACCTCGTCGATGCCGACCTCGGCGGCGACGGATTCGGCGACCGCCTTGTTGTCGCCGGTCAGCAGGATCGGCGTCAGGCCGAGCGCGCGCAGCCGCCGGATCGCCTCCGGGCTGGTCTCCTTGATCGCGTCGGCGACCTCCAGGACCGCGCGGGCCTCGCCGTCCCAGGCCACCGCGATGGCGGTCTTGCCGGCCTTCTCGGCCGCGTCCTTCGCGGACTTCAGCGACTGCGGCAGCTCCATCGCCCATTCGGTGAGCAGCTTCTCGCGGCCGACGAGGACCGCGTGGCCCTCGACGACGCCCTGCACGCCGAGGCCGGGGATGTTGGCGAAGTCCTCGGGGGTGGGGAGCGTCCCGACCTTGGCGGCGGCGCCGGTGGCGACGGCCTGGGCGATGGGGTGCTCGGAGGAGTGCTCCAGGGCGCCCGCGAGGCGCAGGACGTCGGTCTCGTCCGTACCGGCGGCGGTGTGGACCTTGATGAGGGTCATCCGGCCGGTGGTGACGGTGCCGGTCTTGTCGAGGACGATGGTGTCGACCTTGCGGGTGGTCTCCAGGACCTCGGGTCCCTTGATCAGGATGCCGAGCTGGGCGCCGCGGCCCGTGCCGACCATGAGGGCGGTCGGGGTGGCGAGGCCGAGGGCGCAGGGGCAGGCGATGATCAGGACGGCGACGGCGGCGGTGAACGCGGCGGTGAGTCCCTGGCCGGTGCCGAGCCAGAAGCCGAGGGTGCCGAGCGCGAGCGCGATGACGATCGGCACGAAGACGGCCGAGATCTTGTCGGCGAGGCGCTGGGCGGCGGCCTTGCCGTTCTGGGCGTCCTCCACCAGCTTCGCCATCCGGGCGAGCTGGGTGTCGGAGCCGACGCGGGTGGCCTCGACGACGAGCCGGCCGCCGGCGTTCAGGGTGGCGCCGGTGACGGAGTCGCCGACGGAGACCTCGACGGGGACGGACTCGCCGGTGAGCATGGAGGCGTCGACGGCGGAGGAGCCCTCGACGACGGTGCCGTCGGTGGCGATCTTCTCGCCGGGACGGACCAGGAAGCGCATCCCGACCTGGAGTTCGGCGGTGGGTACGGTGACCTCACGGCCGCCCCGCAGGACGGTGACCTCCTTGGCGCCCAGCTGCATCAGCGCCTTGAGCGCGGCGCCCGCCTTGCGCTTCGAGCGGGCCTCGAAGTAGCGGCCGGCCAGGATGAAGGCGGTGACGCCGGCCGCGGCCTCCAGGTAGATGTTCCCGGCGCCGTCGGTACGGGCGATCGTGAACTCGAAGGGGTGGGTCATCCCGGGCGTGCCGGCCGTACCGAAGAACAGCGCCCACAGGGACCACAGGAACGCGGCGATCGTGCCGACCGAGATCAGCGTGTCCATCGTCGCCGCGCCGTGCTTGGCGTTCGTCCAGGCGGCCCGGTGGAACGGCCAGGCGGCGTAGACGACGACCGGCGCGGCGAGCGTGAGGCTCAGCCACTGCCAGTACTCGATCTGGAGCGCCGGGACCATCGCCATCGCGATGACCGGTACGGCGAGCGTGACGGCGGTGATCAGCCGCTGCTTGAGGGGCCGCAGCTCCTCGTCGGCCTTCTCCTCGTCGGTGGGGCCCTCGGCGCCGGGGGCCTCGCTCTTCGGGGGCGCGGGCTCGGCGGCGGTGTAGCCGGTGGCCTCGACGGTGGCGATGAGGTCGGCGACGTCGATGTCGGCGTCGAAGGTGACCTTCGCCTTCTCGGTGGCGTAGTTGACGGTGGCCTCGACCCCGTCCATGCGGTTGAGCTTCTTCTCGATACGGGCCGCGCACGAGGCGCAGGTCATGCCGCCGATGGCGAGCTCGACCTGGGCGGTGCCCGGAGTGGTCGTGGTCATTTCCTGCTCCTCGTTTCAAGCGTTCGGGGGCCGGGGCCCGAGCGTGGTGGCGGGCGGGCCCCGGCGGCCTGGGTGGGGCGGCTGCTCAGGCGCGGCCGGTCAGCTCGTAGCCCGCGTCGTCGACGGCCGCGGTGATCGCGGCGTCGTCGGGCTCGCCGCCGGTGGTCACGGTCACCAGGCCGCCGGCGACGTCGACGTCGACGGAGATGACGCCGTCGAGCGCGCTGACGGACTTGGTGATCGCGGTCTTGCAGTGGCCGCAGGTCATGCCGGAGACGGCGTAGACCGTGGCGGTGCTGTCGGCGACCGCGACGGCGGTGGCCTCCGTGGTCGAGCAGCTGTTGTCGGGGGTGCAGCAGGAGCCCATGGCTTCCTCCTCGGTCGGATTCCACTTCGTCGATACCCTCGGGGGGTATCGGCTTTCGGGTTCATGTATACCCCCCGGTGGTATCTGTGGCAAGTGGATCCCCGACTTGACTTGATACCCCCCAGGGGTATGGTGAGGTGCATCGGACGGTTACGCACGCCACCCACGTACGGGAGAGCAGTCATGAACACCGGAGTGAAGATCACTGCCTTTGCCGCCGCGCTCGCCGCGACCTTCGGGACCGCGTACGGGGTCGGCAAGGGAGTCGGCCCGGTCGAGGAGCCGAAGAAGGCCGGACACGGCGACCACGCGGCCGCTCCTTCGAAGAGCGCCGACGGCCACGCCGGCCACGAGGAGGGTGCCGCCACGGACGCCTCCGCCGCGGCGAACGTCCCCGGCGGCCTCCAGGTCTCCCAGGGCGGCTACACGCTGGCCATGGAGACCCCGAAGCCCGCCGTCGGCAAGAGCGTCCTGAAGTTCTCCATCAAGGACGCGGCGGGCAAGAAGGTCACCGCCTTCACCACCGAGCACGGCAAGGAGCTGCACTTCATCGTCGCCTCGCGCGACCTCGGCACCTTCCGGCACCTGCACCCCGTGAAGGCCGCCGACGGCACCTGGACCACCCCCGTCGACCTCCCCGCCGCCGGCGGCTACAAGGCCTTCGCCGACTTCAAGCCCGCCGCGCCCGGCGCCAAGGGCATCACGCTCGGCGCCGACCTCGCGGTCCCCGGGGCGTACGCCCCGAAGCCGCTCGCCGCCGTGAACCGGACCGCGACCGTCGACGGCTACCAGGTCCGGCTCGGCGGCACCCTGAACCCGGGCAAGGCCGGCGAGCTCCGGCTCACCGTCACCAGGGCCGGGAAGCCCGTCACCGACCTGGAGCCCTACCTCGGGGCGTACGGACACCTCGTCGCCCTCCGCGACGGCGACCTCGCCTACCTCCACGTGCACCCGAACGAGGGCGGCCCCGGCCCGGACGTCTCCTTCACGGCGACCGCGCCCAGCGCCGGCGCGTACCGTCTGTTCCTCGACTTCCAGCACCAGGGCAAGGTGCGCACGGCGGCCTTCACGGTGGTGGCGGGGGCGACCGGAACCCTCGCCGAGGCGCCCGCTCCGGCGGCCGGTGAGGCGACGCACGATGCGGGAGGTCACGAGCACGGCTAGGCTGGTCATTGGACTAGACCTGTAGCCGTCATTTATGGAGAAATGGGCCTCGATGAGCAACCGTGCAGTCCTTGAGGTGATCGCCCTCGACGAGGAGGACGCGGTCGCCGCCCAGACCGGCGGCGCCGACCGGCTCGAACTCGTCACCGACATTGCGGCGGACGGGCTCACCCCGTCCACGGCGTCGTTCGCCGCCATCCGGGCTGCCGTCGACATCCCGCTGCGCGTGATGATCCGTCTCGCCGACGGCTTCGCGGCCGGCGACATGGACGCCCTGGTCTACCGGGCGGAGGAACTCCGCGCGGCGGGCGCGACCGAGTTCGTCCTCGGCTTCCTCACCCCCGACGGCGAACCCGACCTCGTGGCCGTCGAGCGGCTCGTCGCCGTCCTCGACGGCGCCCGCTGGACCTTCCACCGGGCGATCGACCGCGCCGCCGACCGCGACGGGCTCCGCAAGCGCCTCGCCGACCTGCCCGGCCTCGACACCTACCTCACGGCCGGCGCCGCCACCGGCGTCGACGACGGCCTCGCCACCCTCAAGACCGAGGCCGCCCGCGCGGGTGAGCCCGGCTACGAGGCCCGGATCCTCGTCGGCGGCGGCCTCCGTCTCGACCACCTCCCCGAACTCCGCGCGGCGGGCCTCGACGCCTTCCACATCGGCGGCGCGGCCCGCCCCCAGGGCTGGGCCGCCCCGGTCTCGGCCGAGGCGGTACGGACGTGGCGCGAGGCGGTGGACGCCTAGGGCCTGCCTTTTGGATCATGCCGGGCTCGCGGGGCGGCGGGGGTGCGTGGGAAAACGCCTGGCCCGGCACGAGGGATGCTCGCTAGCCTCTCCGCCATGGCAGCCACCACCAAGATGCAACCCGACGAGCTCGACATCGACACCGCGCTCGTCGAGAGGCTCGTCGCCGGGCAGTTCCCCGAGTGGGCCGGTCTTCCGGTACGGGCCGTGGCCTCGGCCGGTACGGACAACGCGATGTTCCGCCTCGGCGACGACCTCGTCGTACGGCTGCCCCGCGTCCCGTACGCGGCCCGCCACGTCGAGAAGGAACAGCGCTGGCTGCCCCTGCTCGCCCCGCACCTGCCGCTGGACGTCCCGGTCCCGGTGGGGCGGGCCGGGGCGAGCGAGGAGTTCCCGCTGCCCTGGTCGGTCTATCGCTGGCTCGACGGGGACGACACGTACAACGTCCCGCTGGCCTATCTCGCCCATGCGGCCGTCGAGTTGGGCCGCTTCGGCGCCGCCCTGCGTACCGTCGACGTGAGCGAAGGGCCCGCCTCGTTCCGGGGCGGCCCGGTCACCGAGTGGGAGGGCGGCCATCTGCCGGGTGCGGTCCGCGACCTCGCCGCCGAAGGCCTGGTCGACGCCGACCTCGCGACCGCCTCCTGGGAGGCGGTCCTGCGGCTCCCGCAGTGGGACGGCCCGCCGGTCTGGATCCACGGCGACCTGCTGCCGGGCAACCTGCTGGGCCGTGGCGGCCGGCTCAGCGCCGTCATCGACTTCGGCGGCCTCGGCACCGGAGACCCGGCCTGCGACATGATGCCCGCCTGGACGCTGTTCACCGCCGACACCCGTCCGCTGTTCCGCGAGGCCGCCCGGGTCGACGACGCCACCTGGGCCCGCGGCCGAGGCTGGGCCCTGGCCTGGGGCCTGGTGACCGAGCACTATTACCGCGACACGAACCCGGTCCTCGCGGCGGTGGCCCGCCGCACCCGCACCGAGGCCCTCGCGGAGTATGCGAGCGAGGGCTAGGGCCTGTCTCTTGGATCAGGCCGGGCTCGCGGGCCCTGGCACCGCACCTCGCCGCGTTGTCGTCGGTTGCCATGGCTCCGCCATGGCGCCCTCCTCCGCTTCGCGATGCGTCCCCCAGGCCCTGCGGGCCTGGGGAGACCCCATGCACCGGACCCCGCTCCCTGATCCGGCCCGATCCGGCCCGATCCAAACGAAAGACCCTAGCGGACGACGTCGAAGACGTTCATCTGCATGCCGTTGGCGTACGTCTCGTGCTCGACGAGCTTCAGCTTCTGCGTGTCCTTGTCCGTCGTGCTGAACAGTCGCTTGCCCGCGCCGAGCAGCAGCGGGAAGACGAGCAGGTGGTACCGGTCGATCAGACCCGCGTCCGACAGGGCACCGTTGAGGCTCGCGCTGCCGTGCATGATGACCGGGCCGCCCTCGGTCTCCTTCAGCGCGGCGACCTCGTCGAGCGAGCGCAGGATCGTGGTCTCGCCCCAGTTGTCGACGAGGTCGTCCTCGGTGAGGGTCGTGGACACCACGTACTTCGGCATCTCCTTGTACCGGGCGAAGTCCTCCATGTCCGGCCAGACGGAGCTGAACGCCTGGTAGCTGACCCGGCCGAGCAGCATCGCGCCGGCCTCCTCCTGCTCCCGGCCCTTGATGGCGTACGCCTCCGGAAGGAACTCCATGTCCTTGAAGGTCCACCCGGCGTTCCGGTAGTCGGACTCCCCGCCGGGGGCCTCCACGACGCCGTCGAGCGAGACGAAGGCGGAGCTGATCAGGGTGCGCATGGGGTTCTCCCGTTTCGGTCATGACTGGTGATCATCGGCAACTATCGCGTAAGACCGGGCGCCCCGCCGAAACTCATCGGTCCCGCAACGCCGACTTCGATCACGATTCCAACTGGAGCGGGAGCGGCGCCGCGTGAACGATCGTCAGCCCGGACACCGCGCGGGTCAGTGCCACGTACAGGCGGCGCAGGCCCGTGCGCTCGTCCGGTTCGCCGTCGACGACCGCCGCCGGTTCGTCCAGGACGACGTAGTCGTACTCCAGGCCCTTCGCGAGCGTCGCCGGCACCAGCGTCAGCCGGGACTCGGCGGTCGTCTCCTCGCCGGGGGAGAGGTGCGCGAGCCCGGCGGCCGTCAGCGCCTCCGCCAGCGGGGCGATCCGCGCGTCCGCCGCGATCAGGCCGATCGAGCCCTCGTGCGCGAGGGACTCGACGCAGGCCGCGACCACGTCCGCGTCGAGCGCGTCCGCCTCCGTGCGGCGTACGGCGAGGGAGCCCGGGTTCTCACGGACCGACTCGACCGCCGCGAGCCCCGGCGACATGTGCGGAAGCAGCCGGGAGGCGTACGCGATCACCTCGCGCGGCACGCGGAAACCGGCGGTCAGCTCCTCCACCACGGCCTCCGGCTTCCCCAGGTGTCCGAGCGCCTCCGCCCAGCTCGCCGTCGCCCACGGGGTCGTGCCCTGCGCCAGGTCGCCGAGGATCGTCGCCGAACCGGTCGTGCAGCGCCGGCCCACCGCCCGGTACTGCATCGGGGACAGGTCCTGCGCCTCGTCGAGGACCACGTGCCCGAGCGAGTGCGTCCGCTCCACCAGGTCCCGGGCCTCGTCGATGAGGACCGCGTCCGCCGCCGACCACTTCGCCGTCTTCACGCTCCGCGCGGGCTTCGCCCACACCAGCAGCTTCTGCTCGTCCTCGGTGAGCAGCCCCTCGGCGTGCTCCGCGAGGAACTCGGGGTCGCCGAGCAGCCGGAGCACCAGCTTCTCGGGCTCCACCGGCGGCCAGCACTCCTTCACGACCGCCTTCACGGCCGTGTTCCGCGCGACCGTGTTCTGCACCCGGTCGTCGGGCGCCTCGCCCGCCTGTTCCATGCGGACCAGGACGGCGTGCGCGATGCGCTGCGGGAGCGCCTCGCGGGCCGCGCCGTACCGGATGTCGCGATCCATCAACTCCCGTACGATCTCCTCCAGTTCGTACGCGGGAACCCGCCAGCGGCGCGAGCCGCGCACCACCGTCAGGGGCTCCTTCGGCAGTGCGATGTGGGAGCGCACGGCCCGGCGCAGCACCTCCGCCATCCGGGCGTCGCCCTTGACGACCGCCGTCGCCGCCTCGTCCGTCCCCCGCACCTCGACCTGCCCGACGAGGTCGTCGACCGTCGCCTGCTTCACCTCCAACTCGCCCAGGGCGGGAAGCACCTGCTCGATGTAGTGGAGGAAGGAACGGTTCGGTCCGACGACCAGGGTCCCGGTGCGGGCCAGCCGCTCCCGGTGCGCGTACAGCAGGTACGCGACGCGGTGCAGGCCCACGGCCGTCTTCCCGGTGCCGGGGCCGCCCTGCACGCACACGGTCCCGGACAGGCCGGACCGGACGATCCCGTCCTGCTCCGGCTGGATCGTGGCGACGATGTCCCGCATCGGTCCGACACGGGGCCGCTCGATCTCCGCCTGGAGCAGCCGGCTCGTCTGCTCAAGTTCGTCCGGATCGGACAGGTGCTCGTCCTCGTACGCGGTGAGTTCGCCGCCCGTGTACCCGAAACGGCGGCGCAGGCCGACGTCCTGCGGGTCCTTCTTCGACGCCTGGTAGTACGGCTGCGAGACCGGCGCGCGCCAGTCGATCACCATCGGGTCGCCGACGGCGTCGTGGACGTGCCGCCGGCCGATGTAGAAGCGCTGCCCCTCCTGCGTGGTGTGCAGGTAGTCGAGCCGCCCGAAGAACAGCGGGGTGTGGGAGAGGTCGGCGAGCGCCCTGATGCGCTCCTCGATCTGGCGCCCGAGGACGACGGAGTTGACCCAGTTCGCCGTGACGTTCGTGATGTCGAGCGCCTCGACGTCCTCCCGCATCGCGCGCAGGGCTGCGCGGGACGAGGCCAGATGGTCGCGCTCGCGCGCGAGCGGATCGGGAGCGGACACGGACACGTCGGACACGTCGGACACGGGGAAGCCTCCGGGCAGGTGGATACGCGGACACGTCGAGGTGGCCGCCGGTTTCCGACCGGGCGGCGGCTCTCCACGGAGGGAGGCGGGGAAGCTGGCGAGTGTAACTCCGGCGGGGAGCGCGGGGCGAATGCTTTCCGGCCTTTCGTACCCGTAGGGGGCAAGGTCCGACGTGAGGGGGACCCGGGGTCCACCCCCAGGCCGATGTGTTCGGAATGTCCGGATTCCATCATGGAGGCATGACCGCGACGACGTTCACCCTCGTGACCACGATCCCCCGCCCCCGCGTCCGCCCGCTGAGCACGGCGTTCCGCGCGATCCGCGCCTTCGGCGGCGCGGCGGCCGGAGTCGCCCTCCTCGGCGACTACGGCCCACCGGAGGCGGGGGTGAGGAACCCGCGCCCGGAGCACATCGGGAACCCGCGCCGTGAGTACGCGCCCGGTCCGGACTGAGTACGGGAGCGGCTGGTGGCGCCCCATGGCCCCTGATGTGATCGGAACATGACGACGAAGCCTTCCCCGGACGAGACCGCCGAGGCCGCGATCACTCCGGACGAGACCGCCGAGGCCGCGATCACTCCGGACGAGACCGCCGAGGCCGCGATCACTCCGGACGAGACCGCCGAGGCCGAGTCCGCCCCGTACACCTTCGGCCTGCGCCTCGCCGCCGCCTGCGGACTGGTCTTCCTCCTCGCCTGTCTGGTGGCCACCGCCTCGATCACCCTCGCCGACGCCATCGAAGGCGACGGATCCGGCGGCTTCCTCATCACCGCCGGCTTCTGGTCACTGGCCCTCGGAGCCGTCGCGGGCGTGGCGGCCCTCGTCGTGCCCCGCCGCGCCCTCGTCACCGCCCAGTACTGCCTGGGTGCCGCCGGCCCGCTCCTCGCCCTGATGGACTGAGCCGTCCACCCGGGTTCACGGCGCCAGCAGCTCGTCCGCGTCCACGATCCGGTACGCGTACCCCTGCTCGGCCAGGAACCGCTGCCGGTGCGCCGCGAAGTCCTGGTCGATGGTGTCCCGGGCGACCACCGAGTAGAAGTGCGCCTGGTGCCCGTCCGCCTTCGGCCGCAGCACCCGGCCGAGGCGCTGCGCCTCCTCCTGCCGCGACCCGAACGTGCCCGACACCTGGATCGCGACGGTCGCCTCCGGCAGGTCGATGGAGAAGTTCGCGACCTTCGACACCACGAGCACGCTGATCTCGCCGGTGCGGAACGCGTCGAAGAGCTTCTCCCGCTGCGCGTTCGACGTCTCGCCCTTGATGACGGGCGCGTCCAGGTGCTCGCCGAGCTCGTCGAGCTGGTCGATGTACTGCCCGATGACGAGGATCTGCTGCCCCTCGAACTTCTTCACCAGCGCCTCGGTGACCTTCCGCTTCGTCGCCGTCGTCGCGCAGAAGCGGTACTTCTCCTCGGCCTCCGCGGTCGCGTACGCGAGCCGCTCCGAGTCGGTGAGGTTGACCCGGACCTCGACGCAGTCGGCGGGCGCGATGTATCCCTGCGCCTCGATCTCCTTCCACGGCGCGTCGAACCGCTTGGGCCCGATCAGCGAGAACACGTCCGACTCGCGGCCGTCCTCGCGCACGAGGGTCGCGGTGAGGCCGAGCCGCCGCCGGGCCTGCAGATCGGCGGTGAACTTGAAGACGGGCGCGGGCAGCAGGTGCACCTCGTCGTAGACGATGAGGCCCCAGTCGCGGGAGTCGAACAGCTCCAGGTGCGGGTAGACGCCCTTCCGCTTGGTCGTCAGCACCTGGTACGTGGCGATGGTGACCGGCCGGATCTCCTTCTTCGTCCCGCTGTACTCGCCGATCTCGTCCTCGGTCAGCGAGGTCCGCTTCACCAGCTCGCTCTTCCACTGCCGGGCGGACACGGTGTTGGTGACGAGGATCAGGGTGGTCGCCTTGGCCTGCGCCATGGCCCCCGCCCCGACCAGCGTCTTCCCCGCGCCACAGGGCAGGACGACCACGCCGGAACCGCCGTGCCAGAAGCCCTCGACGGCCTGCTTCTGGTACGGGCGCAGGGCCCAGCCGTCCTCGGCGAGGTCGATCCGGTGCGCTTCGCCGTCCACGTACCCGGCGAGGTCCTCGGCGGGCCAGCCCAGCTTCAGCAGCGTCTGCTTGATCTGCCCGCGCTCGGAGGGGTGCACGGCGACGGTGTCGGCGTCGATCCGGTCCCCGACCAGCGGCTGCACCTTCCGCGACCGCAGGATCTCCTCCAGGACCGGCCGGTCGGTGCTGGTCAGGACGAGCCCGTGGGTGGGGTGCTTGGACAGCGTAAGGCGGCCGTACCGGGCCATGGTCTCGGCGATGTCGACGAGCAGCGCGTGCGGCACGGGATAGCGCGAGTACTCGACGAGCGCGTCGACGACCTGCTCGGCGTCGTGCCCGGCGGCCCGCGCGTTCCAGAGCCCGAGCGGCGTCAGCCGGTACGTGTGGATGTGCTCCGGCGCCCGCTCCAGCTCCGCGAACGGCGCGATGGCCCGCCGGCAGGCATCGGCGAGCTCGTGATCGACCTCCAGGAGCAGGGTCTTGTCACTCTGGACGATGAGCGGTCCACTCACGTGATCAGGTCCTTCCGACACCGTGCCGTTCCCGTAACGGCCAATCCTCCAGTGTGCCTGATGGGGGCCGCTGCCGGTGGGGGCGCTACACCTGCTCGTCCGCCAGTTCCGCGACGCCCGTGATGCGGTGCAGCGGATACGTGCGGACCTCGTCCGCCGTGTGGTCGTAGCCCGTCACGAAGCCGCCCTCCACGCGGACCGGGGCGATGACCCGCTGACTCGCCGCGCCCTCCGCGTTGACGTAGCCGATCCACACCGCCGAGCCCGTCATCGCCGCCGCCTGGACGGTGGCGAGCGTCTCGGCCGCCGACGTACGCGGGAGCGCGCCCGCCGCCGCGGGGGCGGCCGCCGGTTCCTTGCGTACCGCCGTCGCCGCCCGGTCGCCCGCCCGGATCGCGCGTACCGCCGCGCCGAGCAGCGTCGTGTCGGGCGCGGGCGGCCCGTCCGGGACCGGGACGGGGGCCGTGCGCGCGGGCGTGCGGTACGCGTCGGTGCGGGTGATCAGGACGTCGCCCTCCGCCGACTCGGCGGCCGGCGCGTACCCCATCGACCGCAGCCCGTCGAGCAGCGACGCCGGGTCCGTCTGCGCCGCCAGGACCGTCGGCGCGATCCTCCGCAGCCCCAGCGCGGCCGACCGCCGGTCCGCCAGGATCTCGCCGAGGACGGCGTCGTCGTCGCAGCGCACGTACGCGGAAGCCGCTCCGACCCGCAGATGGCCGTGGCGTCTCGCCACGTCGTCGATGAGGTACGCGAGCGGCTGCGGGACCGGCGTACGGGAGTGCGCCTTCAGGAATTCGTGCAGGTCAGATGCGGTTCGCCCGGCGTCGAGGGCCCGTCGCACCGACCCCGGCGTGAACCGGTAGACGGTGGCGCCACCCTTCGATTCCACGTCCGCGAGCACGGCGAGCGCGTCGGCCAGCGGGCGCCGCAGCGGCCCCGGCGCGACCGCCGTCAGGTCCGCCTGGAGGAGGACGTGGTCCACGGCCTCGGGAAGCAGCGGCGCGAGCAGGGTCGCGGCCCGCCCGGCGGCCACCGAGGGTTCGACACCGCCGCCGTGGTCGGCGGGGCTCGCGGCCTCCGCGAGCGGCAGGTTGAGCAGCGCCCGCGCCGGGCCCGACAGCGCGCCCCGCCCCGTGAGCCCGAGGAGTTCCGCCTCGGCGAGCGTCCAGCGGGCCAGCCGGGACCGCAGGTCGGTCGCCACAACGGGCCTCCCGTCCGGTCTCCCGTCACCGGGCTTGTCCTCACCCGGCTTCCCGTCACCGGCCTGTGCCGCCGCCGCGCCCCGCAGCGGCCGCTCCCAGCGGAGCCGCGCGAACAGCGTCTCCGGGTCGGCGGCCGACCCCGGCGGCAGCGTCGCGAGCAGCGACAGGACCCGGTGCCGGACCTCCGGCGCCGGCGCCCGGTCCAGGTCGGGGCCGAGGGCGGCGAGCGTACGGCCCTTCGTGTCCTGGCCGCCGACCAGACCCGGCGTACGGGTCGCCGTCAGCCACGGGGCCACGAGCAGCGCCCAGCGTTCCGCGGGCGGCAGGTCCAGCCAGTGGTCGTAGGCGGGCGTCGGCGCGTACCGCTCGTCCGCCTCGCCGTCCGAGGCGAGCAGCCCCGCCCCGTAACAGAGCTCCAGCCAGAACGCGGCCGTCTCCTCCGTGACGTCCAGGGCCGCCGCCGTCCGCTTGAGATCCCGTACGGCGAGACCACCGGCCCGCAGCACCTGCGGGCCGCCCCGGTCCCAGGACTTCAACAGCTCCTCGACCGTCGCGAGCGTCACGTGCGCCTGCCCGGCCGCCGCACTGTCCACCACCTGGGGACGGTACTCGCGCAGCACCCCCAGCTCCGGCGGCAGCGGCTCCGGCGCCCGGTGCGCCCGCCCGCCCCGCAGATGCAGCGCCACCTCGCGCGGCAGCACCATCGTCCGCGCCGACACCGGAAGCAGCAGACCCCGGTCACGCAGCCAGCGCACCGGAGGCGCCGGATTCGCCGACACCTCCCCGTACGGCGGACCCCACACCAGCCGGTCCAGGACACCCAAAGCCTCGGGGGACGCCGAATCGAGCAGCGCGCCCATGCGGTCCCGGTCCGTGAACAGCCCCGTCAGCGCCGCCACCGCCGACACCGGATCGTGCGTCGCGGGCAGCCCCGCCGCCGCGATGATCTCCTGCACCCGGCCCGGCGACATCCCCGACGTGGCCTCCGCGACCGTCGGTCCGAGACCCGTCGGCGACGGATGCTGCGCCGAAGGCGCAAGCAGCTCCCGGGCCGTCCGCACCAGCTTCAGCCGCTCGTCCTCGCCCCACACGAGCGCCTGCTCGCGAAGCAGCGCCAACGCGCCCGGCAGCGCCGCCTCGATCTGCGGATCACCGTCGTCGCCGGTGAGCAGCGCCAGGAGTACGGGGTACGGGGCCGGGTCCGGGGCGACGGCGAGCGCTTCGGCCGTCTGGAGCGCGAACCGGTCGAGCCGCTCGAGGGCCCGCACCACCGAACCCCGCGTACCGGCACGGGTCGCCAGCTGCGTCAGGTCGTTCGGTACGGGACTCAGCAGGTCCGGCCGGGCCCGCAGCAGCGCGGCGAGCCCCTCGTCGCCCCGGGCGCGCAGCGCCTCCGCGAGTGTGCGGGGCGCCGCGGCGGCGCCAGTTACCTCGGGCACGTGCGCCTCCCGGTCGAGCTCACCGATCCCCATCCGCACCACGTTAGCCGCTGCGCAGGCGCTAACGTCGGGCCGTACCGGGCGAACCGGCCGTGGAGGGGCACCGTGGGCATCGAGAGCGACCAGTTGGTCTACGACTATCTGAGCCGGGTCGGCGATCTGGCACAGCAGCGGCAACTGCCGGCGAGCGACCGGATGAAGCTGGTGTCGACACTCCGGAACGAGATCGACCGCCGCCGCGCCACGCACGGCGAGGAGAGCCCGTCGGCGGTACGCGGCATCCTCGGCGCCCTGGGCACGCCGGACGAGGTCGTGGAACGGGCGGAGGACCCGGGCGCGTCGGGCCTGGTACCGGAGCCCCGCAAGGAGGACGAGCCGGTCCCGGCCCCCTCCGACGACAGCCGGGTCACCGACTGGTGGCGTGCCGACGACGCCGACGGCGTCCTGGGCTTCGTAGGAGGCGTGGAACGCCCGGACCTGTTCAGTCCGCCGCCCCCGGAGGAGGCCGAGGAGGACGAGGAGCCGGAGCCGGCCCCGGGCAAGCGCCGCCGCCTGGCCCGAATCCTCCGCCGCCGGCGAAGCCCGGAGGCGGTCGCGGAAGCGGAACCGGAACTGGAGACGGCACCGGCCCCCCGCCCCCGCCTGGCGAACCCCTTCGTCCTGCTCGCCGCGCTGCTGCTGCTCGGCGGGGCGGCCTTCAGCTCGCTGATCGCCCCGGCCGCGGGCTGGCTCCTCGCGTACGGCTCCCGCCGGCTGACCCCCGGCGAGGTCAAGGCCGCCGTCCTGGTGATCCCGGGCGCGGCCGTCGCATCGGGAGCGGTCTGGCTGTGGGGCCGTGTGGAGGGCCGCTGGGGAGCGGAGGTGGCGGCGGGCGGCGAGGCGATGGGAGCAGCGGTCTCGGAAACCTGGCCGTGGGTCCTACGAGCCGCGGCCATCACGTCGGCCCTGTTCCTCCTATGGCGCTCCCGCAGAACCTGACCGGGGGCGGAGGCGCCGCCAAGGGCGCCGTCCCGTGTGCCCGCCCGTCCCGCCCAGCGGGACGACTGCCCACACGGGCGGTGGGGTGGACGGTGGGCGCGGGCCCCGCCCGGTCACCGCCCCGTCCGGGACGACTGCCCACACGGCGGTGGGCGGCGGGCGTGGCCACGCCGTTCAGGCGGGCGCCCGTCCACGCCGCAGCGCACCGCCCCCGCCCAGGGCCGGGACCGCCCACACGGTGGTGGGGTGAGGTGAGGGAGCGGGCCCCCTATCAGCCCCGCGCCGGCTTCGACAGGCTCGCGTCCCGCTCCCCGTTCGCGTCCGCCCGCCACGGCGCCCCCGGTACCACCAGGGGTGACCCCGTCACCGGGTCCGGGACCACGACCGACGTCAGGCCGAAGACGTCCCGTACGAGTTCCTCCGTCACGATCTCGCCCGGCGGGCCCTCCGCGACGACCCGGCCCGCCTTCATGGCGACCAGGTGGTCGGCGTACCGGGCGGCCTGGTTCAGGTCGTGGAGGACGAGGACGACCGTGCGGCCGCGCAGCCGGTTCAGGCGGCGGACCAGGTCGAGGACCTCCACCTGGTGGGAGATGTCCAGGTAGGTGGTGGGCTCGTCGAGGAGCAGCAGGTCGGTCTCCTGCGCGAGGGCCATCGCGATCCACACCCGCTGCCGCTGCCCGCCCGAGAGCGCGTCGACGGACCGGTCGGCGAGCGCGGCGACGTCCGTGCGTTCCATGGCGTCGGAGACGGCCCGCTCGTCCTCCTCCGACCACTGCTTCCACCAGGCCTGGTGCGGCTGCCTGCCGCGCGAGACGAGGTCGGCGACGGTGATGGCCTCGGGCGCCACCGGCGTCTGCGGCAGCAGTCCGATGGAGCGGGCGATCCGCTTCGTGGGGAGCTTCGCGAGTTCCTCGCCGTCGAGGAGGACCGCGCCGCCGGCCGGCCTGAGGAGCCGGCCGAGCGCCCGCAGGGTGGTGGACTTGCCGCAGGCGTTGGGCCCGACGATCACGGTCACCTTGCCGTCGGGGATCGCGAGGTCGAGCTCGTGGACGACGGTGCGGTCCTCGTAGGCGAGCGTCAGCTCGCGCGCGGTCAGCCTGCTCGTCATACCTTGCCTTCCGTACGGCTCCGGACGATGAGCCAGATCAGATACGGGGCGCCGACCGCCGCCGTGAGGACTCCCACCGGCAGTTCGACGGGGGAGAGGAGCCGCCTGCCGAGCAGGTCGGCGAGGACGACGACCGCGGCGCCGGTCAGCGCGGAGCAGAGCAGCGGGATCTGCGCGGTCCTGGTCATGCGGCGGGCGATCTGCGGGGCGAGGAGCGCCACGAAGTCGACGGGGCCCGCGACGCCGGTGGCGACGGACGCGAGGACGACGCCGACGGCGACGAGCCCGAGCCGGACGCCGCCGAGGCGTACGCCGAGCGCGGTCGCCGTGTCGTCGTCGAGGGACACGGTCCGCTGGGCGCGGGCCGCCCACAGCACGGCGGGCAGCATGAGGAGCAGCGTCCAGCGGATGGGCGCGGACTCGTCCCAGCCGCGTCCGTTGAGGGAGCCGGTCATCCAGATCTGGGCCTGCTGGGCGACGAGGTAGTCGCCCTTGGTCATGAAGAGGGTGGTGAGGGACCGCAGGGCGATGGCGAAGCCGATGCCGATGAGGACGAACCGGGTGGCGTGCAGTCCGCCGCGCCAGGCGAAGACGTACACGAGAGCGGCGGCGAGGACACCGCCGGCGATCGAGAGGTACGGCAGGACGGCGTACGAGGTGAGGCCGAAGGTCATCGCGGCGACGGTGACGGCTCCGGCGCCCTGGCTGATGCCGATGATGTCGGGGCTGGCGAGCGGGTTGCGGGCGACGGTCTGGATGAGCGCGCCGGCGATCCCGAAGGCGGCGCCGACGGCGAGGGCGACGACGAGCCGGGGCTCGCGCAGCTCCTCGACGACGAACGCGGAGGGCGAAGGCTGCCCGAGCAGGATCCGTACGACCTCGGTGGGGCCGACGAACCGTTCGCCGACGCAGAGGTACGCGACGGAGGCCGCGGCGAGCAGGAGCAGCAGGCCGACGGCGACGAGGGCGGAGCGCCGGTGGAGCAGGAAGGAGGCGCGTCCGGCGCGCAGGGTCCCGTACCCGGCGGGCCTCAGGTTCACGGTGGTCACGCGGGCACCGCCTTCCGGCGTACGAGGGTGACCAGGAACGGGACGCCGATCAGCGCGGTCATCACTCCGGCCGGGACCTCGCCCGGCGGGAACACGATCCGCCCGGCGACGTCGGCGACGAGCAGCATCACCGGGCCGATGACGGCGGCCATGGGCAGGACCCAGCGGTGGTCGGAGCCGACGACGGCCCGTGCGATGTGGGGGACGGCGAGGCCGACGAAGGCGACGGGCCCGGCGGCGGCGACGGCGGCCCCGGTGAGGACGGTCGCGCCGATCCCGCCGACGATCCGTACGGTCGCGACGCGCTGCCCGAGGCCCTTGGCGACGTCCTCGCCGAGCGCGAGCGCGTCGAGCCCGCGTGCCACGGAGACGACGAGGACCGCGCCGAGCAACAGGAAGGGCCAGATCTGGCCGACGATCTGGGTGTCGCGGCCGTCGAGCGAGCCGATCTGCCAGAACCGGAACTCGTCGAGGGCGGAGGCCCTGGTGGTGAGGATGCCGGTGGTGACGGAGAGCAGCAGCGCGTTGATCGCGGCGCCGCCGAGCGCCAGTTTCACGGGGGTGGCTCCGCCGCGTCCGCCGGAGGCGACGGCGTGGACGGCGACCGCGGCGAGCGCGGCTCCGGCGAAGGCGAACCACACGTATCCGGTGAGGCTGTGCACCCCGAAGAAGGCGATGGCGAGGACGACGCCGACGGAGGAGCCCTGGCTGATGCCGAGGATGCCGGGGTCGGCGATCGGGTTGCGGGTGATGCCCTGGAGGGCGGTGCCGGCGAGCGCGAGGGCGGCGCCGACCATCAGCCCGATGAGGGTGCGGGGGACGCGCAGCTGCCGTACGACCTCGGCGTCGGGACTCGTACCGCCGTGCAGCAGGGCGTCGAACACCGTGGACGGGGCGATGGCGCGGGCGCCGACGGCGAGGCTGAGGAGGACGGCGAGGAGCAGGGCGACGACAGCCGCCGAGGTCGCGAGGACCCGTCTGGTACGGAAAGCGGCTGGCATCAGGACCCATCGGGTGGCGCGTCGGGAGGTACGTCGGGGGTACGGGGTTCGGTAAGGCTTGGCTCAGTGTAAGCAGCACCGAGATTCGAACAGCTGACCCGGAGGTCCCCCAGAATGAGTGCATGACGACCACGCCCGCCACGCCCTGTCTCTTATACACATCTGACGCTGCCGACGAATAGAGAGGTGTAGATTTCGGTGGT